>JAJNBG010000025.1 GCA_021155905.1 Bacteroidota bacterium | reverse complement strand
CAAACGTTTAGGCGTTAAAATTTTCGGTGGTCAGGCTTGTATCTCTGGTAACATTATTGTTCGTCAGCGTGGTACAAAACATAACCCAGGAGTAAATGTTGGAATGGGAAAAGACCATACATTATTTGCTTTGGTTGACGGGAAAGTTGTTTTCAAAAAACAAAAAGACGACAGATCGTACGTTTCAGTTGTTCCTGTAGAGGCATAACAAGAAGCTTATTTTATAACACCTGAAGCCCTCCGCAAAACCGGTGGGCTTTTTGTGTTTTTTAGAGTTTTTGATTTTTAACCATTGGTACATAGTAAGAACAGTTCTGTACTAAAAGTCTTGTCGCCTATTAAAAAAGCGTAGCGCCTTTTTTGCTTAATCCCATGACATGTAAAACTATGTGTCTATGTGGTTAATTTTTTTCATTAATAGAATACAAAGATTAAATTTATCCTTTCAAACCAAACGTATGTTACAATTAAGTTATATAAGAGACAATAAGGAAGATGTTTTAAAACGTCTTGCGATTAAGAATTTCAAAGATGCGGAGAACATTATCAATGCCGTAATTGAATTGGATAATAACCGCAAGAGTGCGCAGCGCCAGGCGGACGATACCAAGGCGGAAGCGAACGGTTTAGCGAAGCAGATCGGTGAGTTGATGAAATCCGGCAAGAAAGAAGAAGCAGAAACATTAAAAGCAAAGACGGCGGAATTAAAACAAAGTGAAAAAGGGTTTGATGAGACTTTAAAAAACATTGAACAGGAAATTCATAAACTGTTAGTAACGGTTCCGAACCTGCCTAATTTAACTGTTCCGGTTGGTAAAACTCCGGAAGATAACGAAGTGGTGAATGAGCATGGAGTAATTCCGAAATTGCACGCAGCTGCCACGCCTCACTGGGAGCTGACCACCAAATACGATTTGATTGATTTTGAATTGGGTGTTAAGTTAACCGGTGCCGGCTTCCCTGTTTACAAAGGAAAAGGAGCAAGATTGCAACGTGCTTTAATTAATTATTTTTTAGACAAGGCTACTGTTAAAGGCTACAATGAAGTACAGCCACCTATTTTAGTAAATGCGGATAGTGGTTATGGTACGGGTCAGTTACCGGATAAAGAAGGACAAATGTATCACTGCCAGGTGGATGATTTGTATTTAATTCCAACAGCTGAGGTGCCTATCACCAACATGTACCGTGATGTAATTTTAAAGGAAAGTGATTTGCCAATTAAGAACTGCGGTTACACACCTTGTTTCAGAAGGGAAGCTGGAAGTTACGGAAAAGATGTGCGTGGTTTAAACCGTTTGCACCAATTTGATAAAGTAGAGATCGTACAAATAGCGCATCCTGATAAATCTTACGAAATCCTTGAAGACATGCGTGAGTTTGTGAGCAGCTTGTTACAGGAACTGGAATTACCTTACCGCACCTTAAAATTATGCGGAGGAGACATGAGCTTTGGGTCCGCTTTAACTTATGATTTAGAAGTATGGAGCGCGGCACAGGGTCGTTGGTTAGAGGTAAGTTCTGTTTCTAATTTCGAAACATTCCAGACTAATCGTTTAAAATGTCGCTACAAAGATGCGAATGGTAAAACACAGTTTGCGCATAGCTTAAATGGAAGTGCCCTGGCATTGCCACGTATTGTCGCTTCTTTATTAGAGAACAATCAAACAGAAGCAGGAATTAAGATACCTAAAGTATTGGTGCCTTACACGGGGTTTGATTTAATTGCTTAACCGCAAAGGACATTGAGAAATAATAAAAGGCGCAATTTATCTTGCGCTTTTTTATTTACTCGTCATTGCGAGTGTTCCTTTACGAAGCAATCTGAAACACAGCTAAATGTGAGGTTACGTCGTCGTACCTCCTCGTAATGACGGAACAATCACTTAGTGGTTAAATTGCCTCTAAAAACAATATCCTTCTTGGAGAAGCGTTATATATTCTCTATTTTAGTATCAGCATGAATTTATATTCTAAAAAACAACAATGGAAATGGGCACTGTTTATCGTGGCCATTTTGATTGTGTTTACTTCTTTGTGGTACACCAATCATCTGGTGAATGATATAAAAAACGACGAGAAGAAAAAGGTGCGGTTGTGGGCGGAAGCGGTTCAGAAAAAAGCCGGATTGGTGAAGTTTACCAACGACCTGTTTCAAAAACTGCAAACGGAGGAACGCAAAAAAGCAGAGCTTTATGCATTGGCTACCAAACAATTAAGCGCGGATGTATTTAGTGTATCTGAGTTTGTACTGAAAGTATTACAGGACAACACCACGGTGCCGGTTATCTTAACGGATAACGAAGGTAATATCACAGCAAGCAGGAATTTTGATTCAACGATTGAAAATAATCAGGACGCTTTGAAACGTGAATTGGTGAATATGAAAACCATGTACGAACCTGTAGTCATTGAGTATTACAAAGGCAAAAAAAATTATTTGTACCATAAAGACAGTCGTTTGTTCTCTGACATCAAAGTGGTGTTCGACAGTCTGATCCGATCTTTTATTTCAGATGTAGCCATCAATAGTGCGGCAGTACCGGTTATTTATACAGACTCAACAAAGACCAACATTTTAGCCATAGGCAATATTGATTCACTCAAAGTAAATACCCATGAAAAATTAACGGCTACTATTAAGGAAATGGAATTACAGAATATTCCTATTGAGGTCGATCTCGGAGGCGGATTTAAAAATTATATTTTTTATGAGCAATCGCCACTGTTAACTCAGCTGAAATATTATCCTTATGTCCAGTTCGGTGTGATCGGCATCTTTTTATTGATCGCCTACATTTTGTTTAGTACCTCCCGCAAGGCAGAGCAGGACCAGGTTTGGGTGGGGATGAGCAAGGAAACTGCTCACCAATTGGGAACACCTTTGTCCTCACTCATGGCGTGGATTGATCATTTGAAAGCCAGTGGTATGGATGAGAGCATTGTTACTGAAATGAACAGGGATGTAACGCGTTTGAATATGATCACGGATCGTTTTTCAAAAATCGGATCACAACCTACGTTACAGGATGAAGATGTGTGCCTTGTTGTGAAAAATGCGATGGATTATTTAAAACAACGTACTTCGAGGAATGTAAATTATGTCCTGGAAATTCCGGACACGGAAATTCACGCGCAACTTTCGGTTCCGTTGTTTGAATGGGTGATCGAGAATATTTGTAAGAATGCCGTAGATGCTATGGACGGCAAAGGAGAATTCAGGGTAACGATCATTGATATTCCGGAAGGTGTCGCCATCGATTTAAAAGATACCGGCAAAGGGATTCCCAAATCAAAACATAAATCTGTTTTTAAACCTGGCTACACTACCAAAAAACGCGGCTGGGGTCTTGGCTTATCTTTGTGCAAGCGGATCATTGAAAATTATCACGATGGGAAGATCTTTGTACTGAACAGTGATGATAAAGGTACCACCTTTAGGATTGTTTTGAAGAGGGGTTAGAGAACGAAAAGGTATAACAGCTGCTGAAAATATTTGTATTTTCTATAACAGTTTACATTTTTTTATGTTTTAATTTTAGGTGGCAGTATTATTTATGCCTCATCAAAAACAAATTAGACGACGTACATGCATACCGATTTAATTTTCTGGATTGGCTTTAACGCCTTTGTGCTGCTCATGCTGGCACTGGATCTCGGTATATTTAATCGTAAGGCACACCTGATTACTATCAAGGAAGCGATGATCTGGTCGGGCGTATGGATCACGTTGGCAATGTGCTTCAATGCACTCATTTATTACTGGCAGGGAGAAGCAAAAGCACTGGAATTTCTGACCGGTTATGTTATTGAGAAATCTTTGAGTGTAGATAATATTTTTGTATTCGTTTTAATTTTTTCTTATTTCAAAACGCCCGCGATACACCAGCACAAAATTTTATTCTGGGGAATTATCGGTGCGCTGATCATGAGGGCCGCTTTTATATTTGCGGGTGTGGCCATCCTGGAAAAATTTCATTGGACCATTTATATTTTCGGAGCTATCCTGATATATACAGGCTTTAGAATGTTTACTCAAAAGGATAAAGTCATTGACCCGGAAAAGAACTCGGTCGTCAGATTCTTTAAACGCATCATGCCCCCGGTGACCGATGAAATGCATGCAGGACGTTTTTTTGTAAAACACAATGGCAAACGTTTTGCGACTCCTCTGTTTTTGGTGCTGGTTGTTGTAGAAACCACAGACCTGATTTTTGCGGTAGACAGTATCCCGGCTATTTTAGCGATTACCCATGATGAGTTTATTGTGTACACTTCAAATGTCTTTGCTATTCTCGGGCTGCGCTCTTTATATTTTGCGTTGGCCCGAATGATCGATAAATTCAGGTACCTGTCGAAAGGCCTGGCCATGATCTTAATTTTTACCGGAATTAAAATGCTGATTGCAGATTTTTATAAATTACCGATACTGATTGCTTTACTTGTGATTGTGGTGATTTTAGCCATCAGCACTATGGCTTCCCTCATTACAAGAAAGGAAAGTAATAAAGATCTTTCGCGCTAATAAACCTAATAAAAAAAGACTGTTCGGAATAGTTTGATTTGGTTATTCTGTGGAGTTGGAAAAGAGATACGCGAGTAGCCTACGATTCATCTTTAGTGGTACGCACCAGGCTTATCCCGGCTATAAAAAACAGAAGGCCAAGTATGCTGTAAATGACAATGGCTTTAATATCTTTTGAGCCCCCGGAGGTATTAACAAATAGCACAGCAACGTAGATGAGCCCTGCTATTCCGAGAATAGTAAGAATGGCTCCGAATATTCTCTTTAGATTCATTATCTTATTTTTTAGATTTTGTTATTGTAGCATTTACAATGCTAATAGTTAAAAACAAAATTAGATCCCTTGCTTTTAGAAAAATTACAGAACCGTTGTTATAACTTACATTATTCACATACCTTCCTGTCCATAGTTGTTCAGTTTTGTTCTCGACGTGGTGTTTTCATCACAATCAATAAGCTTATATTGGGCAAAAAAAAGACTATCCTTTTTAAGATAGTCTTTTTTAATTTTTATTTAAGATTGTTTCCTGTTATTAATCTCGTCGCGGATCTTGGAAGCTAATTCGTATTGCTCTTCATCCAGAGCGGTTTGCAATAAATTTTTTAATTCTTCCGTGGATTTGGACTGGTATTCACCTTCTGATACCGGTGTTGAAGATACTTCTTCAACAGGAGTGACGGCGGTGCTTTCACTGCCTGGTAAGGTTTCATCATCCAAAACTATCCCGGCTGATTTTAAAATAAATTCATAGGTATAGATCGGGCAGTTAAAACGAACAGCTAAAGCAATCGCATCACTTGTGCGGGCATCAATTTCCACTTCACGTGTCCCATCCGTACAGATTAGTTTCGCGTAAAAAATACCTTCTACTAAATTGTATATTAAGATCTCTGTGACTTCGATAGAGAATGTTTCAGAGAATGCTTTAAACAAATCATGTGTTAATGGGCGGGTAGGAGTCATCTTTTCCAGCTCAATAGCAATCGCCTGCGCTTCGAAACCTCCAATGATAATCCAACTATTTCTAATCTGACTTTTTTCATTCCCATTTTAAGAGTATCTAATATACTAAAAAAGTATGATTTAGTTTTGATTCGCTTTAAATTTTTTAACCGCTTCCACTAATTTAGGAACAATGCTAAACGCATCTCCAACAATTCCATAATCTGCTGATTTAAAGAAAGGCGCTTCTTTATCGCTGTTAATTACAACAATAGTTTTGCTACCGTTAACTCCTGCCAAATGTTGTATAGCACCAGAGATTCCTATGGCTATATATAAGTTCGGACGGATAGCCACACCTGTTTGTCCAACATGCTCATGATGTGGTCTCCAGTGCATATCAGCTACCGGACGTGAACAAGCAGTTGTTGCTTTTAATTCTTTCGCCAGTTCCTCCACCATAGCCCAGTTTTCAGGGCCTTTCATTCCGCGACCGGCAGAAACTACTACTTCTGCTTCACCCAATGGAACCATTCCGCCTACATCGTTTGATTTTTTTTCTTTCACAACGATTCTTGAATTGATACCACTTAATTCCGGATTAAATTCAGTTACTGTTGCAGAATTCTCACCTAATTTTACAGGGAAAGAATTTGGTAATAACGATATGATTTTAAGATCGCTGTTGATGGAATAAACAGCCGTTGCTTTCCCTGAAAATACATTTTTCTTTACTTCAAGGTTGTTACCATTCACCGTTGGGTAATCAACGGCGCCAGCTACTAAACCTGCATTTAAACGGGCAGATAAACGGGGAGCCACTGCTTTGCCAACAATGTCAAATGAAAATATGATGATTTTTGCGTTTTCTGCTTTTACAGCTTGCTCAACAGTTGCAGATATCAGCATACCATCTAATGAAGCTAAGGCATCATTTTTAATGGATAATATTTTTTTAGCACCAGCTTTACCGATCTCCTCTAATTGGGCAGCATCAGCATTGATTGCCAAAGCCGTTACTGTTGATCCTGTTAATTCAGCTATTTTTGAAGCGTAGTTAACAGCTTCCAGGGATGCTTTTTTTACTTTTCCTTTATTTATTTCTGTGTAAACCAGTACTGACATAATTTTTAAAATTTAGTTGTTTGTTATTTGAGCTTCGTTGTTTTGAGAATTCAAAAAACTAATAACTCATCTCTTATAACTTATTATATGACTTTTGCTTCTGTGTGCAATAAATGAACTAATTCGTCCATGTTATTTTCGTCAATCATTTTGCAGTGTGTTCTGCCTGCTGATAATGTATAGGATTTAATGTTAGTTAATTTATCAGCACCACTAGCAGGAACTACGGTTAAAGGTTTGGTACGTGCACTCATAATTCCTTTCATGTTTGGAATACGTTGCTCCGCCATCCCTTTCGCGCACGTCACAACTAATGGTAATTCACATTCCACTACCTGTGTTCCGCCATCAACATCATGCTCAACCGTTGCTTTGTTTCCATCCAGGTCAAATTTTGTTGCCATAGATACCAGCGGAAGATCCATGAAGCCGGCAACCATTGCACCAACTGATGAACCATTGTAATTAATGGTTTCTTTTCCGGTCATGACTAAATCATACCCGTTTTCTTTCGCATATTTTGCAATTTGCTCCGCTACAAAATAAGCATCCGGGCCTTCAGCATCCACACGAACACCATCATCCGCGCCTAAAGCAAATCCTTTACGAATCGTTGCATCAGCATCCGCTAAACCAACATGAATAAGGGTTACTTTTTCTGCTTTACCCGCTTCCTTTAATTCCAGGGCGCGAACCAATGCATACCACTCATCATAGGGATTAATGATAAACTGAACACCGGCAGCGTTAAATTCTGTATCGCCGTTGGTAAAAGCTATTTTAGTAGTCGTATCTGGAACGTTACTAATCGGGACTAATATCTTCATTTTTTGTGTTTTTAAAAAGGTGAGCAAATTTATAAAAATATGGGGGTAAATCAAGAAATTACAGGCAAAATTGTGCTTTGTTTTTGGTAAATCATAAAAATCTGTAAGAGAGGATTTTACAAGGCCGGAGAAGTATAAGATTGCCGTAAAATCATCTTCTTTTTAAGCGTTTTCTATATTTTGGCCTTTCGCTTTTAATTCCATTGCTTTTTGTTTACATTTGAATTTTGCAATACATATGAAAACAATAGAATTTAGAGAAGCCCTGCGCGAAGCCATGAACGAAGAGATGCGTCGTGATGAGACCATTTTTTTAATGGGCGAAGAAGTGGCCGAATATAACGGAGCTTATAAAGTAAGTAAAGGAATGCTGGCAGAATTTGGCGCCAAACGAATCATTGATACACCGATTGCAGAGCTTGGTTTTGCGGGGATCGGGGTAGGAGCAGCCGTAAACGGCTTGCGTCCGATCATTGAGTTCATGACCTTTAATTTTTCTTTGGTAGCGATTGACCAGATAATCAACGCTGCGGCGAAATTTTTAAGCATGAGTGGCGGACAATATAACTGCCCGATCGTTTTCAGGGGACCAACCGCCAGTGCAGGAATGTTAAGTTCACAGCACTCACAGGCGTTTGAGAACTGGTATGCCAATTGCCCGGGTTTAAAAGTAATTGTGCCATCTAATGGGTATGATGCGAAAGGCTTGTTGAAATCAGCGATTCGCGATAATGATCCCGTGATTTTTATGGAAAGCGAGCAGATGTATGGCGATAAATGTGAGATTCCGGAAGAGGAATATTTGATCCCGATTGGCGTTGCTGATATTAAAAGAGAAGGAAAGGATGTGACCATTGTTTCTTTTGGTAAAATTATGAAAGTGGCGTTAGCAGCTGCCGCAGAGTTAGAAAAAGAAGGGATCAGTGCAGAGGTGATTGATTTAAGAACTGTTCGTCCGATTGATTACGATACGGTAATTAACTCGGTTAAGAAAACAAACCGCTTGGTAGTGGTTGAAGAAGCATGGCCACTGGCCAGTATTTCTTCAGAGATCGCTTTCCGTGTTCAGAAAGATGCATTTGATTATCTGGACGCTCCAATCCGTCGAATTACCGCAGCGGATGTGCCTTTGCCTTATGCACCGACATTGATCGAAGCGTCCTTGCCGAATGTGGCAAGAACTGTGAAAGCGGTGAAGGAAGTGATGTATCAGAAAGCTTAGTTTAATTATTAATATTTAAAGTCCGGACAAATGTTCGGACTTTTTGTTTGACCCAAATTCAATTGTTTTAATTGCCATGAGGAAAGTTATATCGTTTATTTTATCCTTTTTGTTTCCTCTCACTTTTAATGCGCAGCCATTGGAGACAGCTACAGATGGTGGTCCACGACATGAATTGGGCATGAATTTGTTTTCCATAACAAATGTTTACCCTGGAAAATTTCCACTTAGCAATATTACCTCAAGTGGTTCCTACTATAAAACCGGTTACAATGTATTCCCCGGAATTTACTACAGGTTTTATTCAGGGAAGAATGCATTAAGGATATCGTTCGACTATTCGCAGAAGGCATATAGTGATATGGAAAGAGTAACCATCGATGAGTACATGTCTTATGATTATTCTTATGCAGGTATTAAAATAAATCATGATCTGAAGTTTGGTTATCAAAGAAGTTTTGGAATGAAAAGAGTGCAGCCTTTTATTTTTTCTGATCTCGTATTTAACTATGATAAGTTTACCGGGGTTCAAAATAATTACTGGTTGAGCTCTGGTTTTAGTCCGATACCTGTTTCGTCCTCCTCTGCATTTTACATTGAACAATACTTATTTGGAATTGCTCCTGGTGGAGGTGTTAGAATAAAGGTCTCTAAAAATATCGTATTAACTTATGAGCTTTCAGCAATTTTTTCTTACTCAAGGCGACATGAAACCGTGCGCGATAGTAAAAGCTGGACTTCAGAAATTGAGTGGCGATTTAACCCGATTAAAATGTTTGGATTTGGAATAACGTTTTAAATTCTCACTCCGATTACCAAAATATCATCGATTTGTTCTACGCCTTTTTTCCAGTTCCCGATAAAATCATCCAGGTATTTCTCCTGCTGCTCCATAGATAAATGCTGGATCTCAATCAGGAGCTCCCTGAATTTTTTAGTCATTAGTTTTTTTCCACTATTGCCAAACTGATCGGCATATCCATCTGTGAATAAATAATAAGTATCACCTGAATTTAATTGTATGTCATGCGACTCGAAGTGCTGATCATCCGGTGTGAAGCCTCCAATGGCTTTTTTCGTTGCTTTTATTTCTTCCACTTCTTTACTTTCCTTTCGGATGATCCAGATCGGGCGATTGGCACCGGCATAACTCACTTCTTTTGTTTCAAGATTAATGGCAGTTAGTGCAATGTCCATTCCGTCACGAGTGGATCCTTCCTGGTCAGATTGCCGCAGGGACGTTTTGATTCCTTTATTCAGAGCATTTAGTATAACAGAAGGTTTAGTACTTTCCATGGCTGCACTAATGAGTTTTTCTGTTCCAATCATGCTCATTAAAGCGCCCGGCACGCCATGTCCTGTACAATCGGCTGCAGCAATTAAAACTGTGTTTTCTTTTTTTACATAAAAATAAAAGTCACCGCTCACAACATCTTTTGGCTTAAACAGTACGAAACATTCTTTCAGGGTTTCGTTGATCTCTGATTTTGAAGTAAGGATGGCATTCTGAATGCGCTGTGCATAATTGATACTGTCTTTGATCTCACTGTTTTTTTGCGCCAGTTCAGCAGTTCGTTCAGTTACCATATGTTCCAGACGCTCGTTCTGAGATTCGAGAATTTTCTTTTTCTCCTGTTCCTGTTCAATCGCTTTTGCTGATAATTCTTTTACCTGTATCAATTGTTCTTCCAGGTTTTGATTCGTCACAGCAAAACTCCGTGCATGTCGGATGGTCATATACACAGGAACAATAAAGATCAGACCTGCAACAGGTAATATTATGATCAGAACGAGGATAATGAAAATCACAATAGAGATCATTTTATGAATCAACAATCCCAGGCAAGCCAAAGCTCCCAGGGATGCCAACGCAATCCAGAGTCTTTTTCTTTTTTTCTTTGTCGGATCGTACCTTTTAAAATACGCTTTCAAAACAATCACAATGATCTCAATCACACAATACAAATTCAGTATAACACTGAGTGTATCAGCAATGTCGTAAGCAAATGGCACCAGGATCAAACCAAGAATGGTTAATGCAAGAATGATCCATAAGCGCTTAGGATTTTTTTCATACACAAATGAGTAGACTAAGGCTACTAAAAAGAAGTTAGACAAAAAGACAAAACAGACATTGAGCTGGTTCATTAATACTACGGTAGATGCAGACCCGCTGTTAAATTCAATAGATTGAAGAATGAAACTGATTGCTACAGCAGCGCTGAACAAACTATAGTAGAGGTTTGCTTTCTCCCTTTTATAAAATAGGAATAAAATAAAGTTCATTAAACTTAAAGAAAGAAATCCTCCGATACCAATTGAAGTCAAAATGCTTTCTTTAAACTCTTTGAATTTATAAACGAGCATGGCTTCCTCGGTTAATTCAATATGCAAATCAAAGGCCGCCAGTTCTGCTTCAGGTTCGTTCCCATTTAAAGTACGATGGTTTGAATAGCGTACCGCGATGGTGTGTGTTCCAAGACTGTCAATTATAAAAGATTCGGGAATGTTTTGCGGATTAAAATCTTCTTCAGTAGTTAAAGAGTTTCCAACTACGCCAAATTTTCGGATGAGTTTTCCGTCAATATATATTTCAGAAGCACCAAATTGTTTAACCATCAAGGATAGTGACTTGGATAGTTCCTTTTGCGTGATTAGGAAGGTGGATCTGAACCAAATATTTCCCTTATAATGGAAAGGAATTAAACTTTCAATGGAAATTGGCAAATACGCAGTATCCCATTTACTATGGTCAAAGTCCCGCCTTGCCCAATCCGGATTGTCTCCAATAGCGAAGCGCCAGTTTTCATTAAGGTCTACACTGTTTTTTACTTTGTCATTAATGGTAAATTTAGATCCATCAATGGTAATGTCAGTAGAAAAACCGCCACAGCTTAAAATCAATAAGAAGGTGACAAACAGAAATTTTAATCTCATGATTTTAATAGGACTGAATTTTTAGCTTTAATTTTTCAGCTTTACAATAATAAATTCAGTTCTTCGATTCTTAGCGTGTTCATCTTCTGAACAGGTTGGTTTAACTTTTCCTTCGCAGGCACATGAGTTCAGTAATTTGCTTTCCCCGTATCCCTTGCCGGTAATACGTGTTTTGTCGATTCCTTTTTTTACAATATAGGCAGCGGATGCTTTGGCCCGCCCGCCTGATAATTTAAGGTTAGCGGCAGCTGCACCCCTGCAATCTGTATGTGCTCCTAATTCAATAATCATGGCTGGGTATTCTTTCATAACTGCCACAATCTTGTCTAACTCTGTTGCAGCATCTTTACGAATCGTAGATTTTCCTAAGTCAAAATAGATAGGTTTGATATCGATCATTTTCGCAAGGTCCATACCTACTTCCACTTTTCCAATGGTTAGAGCTAACAGTTCGTTCATTTGTATTTCGCCTTCTTTTTTAATGTCATAGGTAAAATTCAGGGTTTTCGTTACAAATCCTTCTTTTTCAATGGTCACAAAAAAGAGTAATTTATCACCAATCTTTTTTCCTTTTAATGGCATCCTGTATTCACCGTTCTTTTCTGTTTTCAAAAGTTCAAAGTCATTGCTTGCCGCAAGGTCTTTGATTTTAATTTTCACACCTTCAATCCCGTCCCCTGTTTTGGCATCATAAATCCCCGCTAATAAGGTGAGGTTAGGATCCTTTTCTAGGTCAATGGCTTTAGTAAACTCTTCTTCTTCCGGAGAAGACTTTGTTGAAATCGAATCAATGATCTCAAAATATTTTTCTTTGGAGGTTACTAATTTGTAATTAATATCTTCTTCAATAACGGTCTGGAAAGCACCCTTATCATCCGTCATAAAGGAATCCGCGTTCATTTTGATTTTCACCAGAGGCATCGGTTCCTGTGTATCTTTATCCTTGACGATGAAGTTTACCGTTTTTCCACGAGTCACTTTTCTCAATACATCAACATGATAAATGTCATCATTCATTCCGCCAGTTTTACGATTAGAACTCAAAAACCCTTTTTTGCCATCCGCATTGAGATTGTATGCAAAATCATCATGCTCACTGTTTACAGGCTTGCCCATATTATACACTTTACCGGCTTTGTCTTCTCTTATTTTTGTTTCATAGATATCGAGTCCTCCTAATCCTTCATGTCCGTTGGATGCAAAGTATAAAAAATTATCGTCGCTAACTGACGGGAAGATCTCGGTTCCTCTTGTATTCACTTTCTCGCCCATGTTCACTGGGTTGCCCCATGCACCGCTTGGATCTTTTTTACAGTACCAGATATCCATGCCGCCTTGTCCGCCACCCATGTCAGATGAAAAGTAAAGAGTATTTCCATCAGCGCTGATCGCAGGATGAGCACAGTTATATTCGTTGCTGTTAAACTTCATTGGCATTAAAGATTGCAGATCATCTTTGATAATCGTTGCCTGGAATATTTTCAGTTTCTGAGAACCATCTATGCTCTTTTCTTTTTTTACAGTTCCATTCCTTGTAAAAAATATAGTTTGTCCGTCTCTGGATGAAGCAAAGGGCCCATCATTGAATTTGGTGGCATATTCCGCAATGAACATGGCCGGTGTATCGTACTCTCCGAAATTATCTTTCTCAGTCAGGTACATGTGACAGTAGTTATTACCGGTCCAGCCATGGCGTCTTGTAATCCATGTTGACTTGGTCCGGGTAGAGGTAAATACAATTTTATCGTTTAAAAAAGTCATAGCCGCGAAATCATCATACTCCGTATTGTATTGGAACGGTGCGAGATTATAAGCGTCTGCATTCTTTGAAAATTTCTGTAAATTGTTGAGCCCCTTTACAAGAGCTTCGCCGCGGGGATCAGCTTTAAATTGATCCACATATATTTTCGCATCATCATATTTTCCGGCCTCCATTAAGGCCTGGCCATAATAGAGTTTATGAATATCTTCTGCTTTACCCGATCTTACCAGTTTACCATAGCATATGAGCTGGCCTTTGTTGTTATTTGTCAAACGATAGCAATCTCCTAGGTTAATAAGCACATCAGCGTTCGAGCTGTCTTTCTTTAAAACAGTTTCATATTTTGGAATGGCCTGCACATATAACTTTTGGTAGTATAATT
This sequence comes from Bacteroidota bacterium, assembly GCA_021155905.1. GTDB lineage: Bacteria > Bacteroidota > Bacteroidia > B-17B0 > Aurantibacillaceae > UBA4416. Next base: position 67,111 of record JAJNBG010000025.1, on the reverse strand, counting down.
TATTGGCAGAATTGATCGTTGCTGTTTGTGAGAAACCCTCGCTGGCAAACAGACAAATGATGGAAAATAAAATGAATGATTTTTTCATAAACTTAGAAATATCTTGGCGTTACTACTTTATGTTGCTTGTATGAAAATATATAACCTAATGTGATCTCATGTGAGCCCTGAGAATACTTTTGGATTTTGGTTAACGCGTAGTCATAAGAATAGTTCACTAAAAACTGAGGCGTTACCTGCAGTCCTAATAAAGCCGAAACGTCAGCACTACTTCTGTACGAAACACCTGCCCATACTTTATTTTTAATTAGAACATTCACATTCACGTCGTATTGCAGTGGCGCATTGTTAACCATTTTTACCATCGCCTGAGGTTTGAATTTCAAGTCATCGTTGAGCTCAAACACATTTCCAATTGTAAAATAGTAATGAAATTTACTGGCATTTAACTGATTGGATTTGACAAAATCTCCTGTTGTAGCATCAAATAAATAGGTGTCGTCGACCATTCTCGGAACGGAAATACCTGCATAAAATTTATTGGTGTAATAGTAGATGCCCGCACCAAAGTTTGGTGACATGATACTGGGTGTGTTTTGCGAAATCTGGATATCACCTGTTTCAGTTGATTTCAATTCAGATAATTTATTCACCTGGTTATGTATCCCGCCCATTAATCCAAAAGACAAATGTCCTTTTTCACCGGTTTTGATGCGATATGCATAATTCAAATACAGTAGGTTACGATTCAATTTTCCAATCTGTTCATTCAGGACACTAATACCTAAGCCCATTTTGTTATTAGCTAAAGGGCCATGCAGGGTAAAAGATGTCGTGATTGGTCTTCCCGGAAAATTCACCCACTGTTGACGGTGTGTAAGGTTGACTGCCATGGCATCTTTAGAGCCAGTGTAGCCCGGGTTGATATACATTTCATTGAACATGTACTGCGTAAACATCGCGTCGTACTGTGCTTTGGAAGCTATGCTGCTAAACATCACAATTAGTAACAGGAGGATTGATTTTTTCATTGTCTTTATTTTTATTTAAAAAAATGTTTCTAATTAATACTGTAATACCACATAGCCGTTAACAGGCTCGTCCACTTCATCTTCAAATTCAACGATGTAGTAATAAGTTCCCTGAGGTAGCTTATTATTTCCAATGATCAAGCCACTCACGTTTGGCAAGCCGTCCCAGGTATTGTCGTAGGCATCATTTTCATAAACTGTATTTCCCCAACGGTTAAACACTGTCAGTTTTACTGTTCGTCCTTCGATACCTTTGATGACGAAGAAATCGTTTTTACCATCACCGTCCGGTGTAAATACTTCAGGAATAAATAAATTCACATCCGGAAGCTCCAGGATGGTAGGAACGTTTTCGCCAACTTCTGTTCCATTGCCATTCACATTAGGATCAGGGTCGCTACCATTGTTGGATGAGTCCCTGACAATTCCGCCATCAGCACCGAAGCCTGCGCCAATAGCCACATTTGTAATGGAACTCAAGCCATTTGGTGTAATATTGATTACGAAGGTGATGGTCTCACTTTCGCCGGGAGCCAGTTTGCTTGAACTGGCAACTAATAAACCAATATCACTGTTCCCGTTATAATTACCATTAGCCGTTAAAATACCAGAAGTTGAAGGGCCTGATTTAATCGTGAAGGTTGCAGGTGTTGGAATATTGAGAGTATCAAATATCTGAACAAACTTGATGGTATCGTTTCCTAAATTTTTAACGAGAATCGTATACGTCACATCCAGTGTTTTGTCTGGCAGTATTCCTGAAACGCTTCCGCTCTTGGCAACTGCAATGTTTGAATTCGGTGCCAGGTAAACAACCGTCGCGGTGTCATTGTTTGTTGGATCGCCGTCATTATCAGGATCCCATGAGAAACCTGTATTAGAACTATCTGAAACAACTACGCCGTTATCAGTTCCAAATCCAATCGCTGAGTTATTAAACGGACCAAAGAATCCGTTTGGATCAATTTGAACCGTAAATACAATCGTGTCTTTTCTTCCGGCAGCTAATGTACTGGATGATGAAACCAACATATCTGTTTGCGTCGATCCGTTATAGCTTGAATTAACGGTTAAGTTACTGTTTAGAGACGTAACACTAGGTGTCGATATCACGGTATAGGTTGTTGGAAGCGGGAAAGTATTATCTAAATTATCAAAAATACTAAAGCTTGTCAGGTTAACCGTCGAAGAATTTGTTGCAACAATTGTATAAGTAACATTATAGGCATCGTTGTTTACAAAAGTCGGCGTGCCAACTGCTTTTGTCATGCCCAACACCGTAACCGGAGAAGAACAGGTTGTTGGTGTTAGCGTTAAAGTGACATCCGCAAAGCATCCGTTAGCACTAAACACCCTGATTGTATATAGTGTAGCCACCAAAGGATTGTTGAGTGTTGTTGTAATAATGCCTGATGTCGGAATCGGCGTAGCGCTTGGATAGGTCGCACTTCCGGTATAAGTCGATGCCTGTACAAGGTCATAAGCATCACTGGTTGCAAAGCCAGCCAAAGAAATCGAACCGTCATTATTAGCAATGGTTCCTGTACAAGTTGCAGGGATAATCGTTGCTGTGAAGTTTGGCACGGCTGTATTTGTACCTACTGTTAACGTGGCTGTTCCCACACATCCGCTTGCAACATCTGTTACGGCGACAGTATAGTCACCGGCGATAGATGTTGTTGGGCTTTGCACGGTTGAAGTAAAGCTTGCAGGTCCTGACCAGTTATAATTTAAAGTACCGGTACTTGAAGCAGTGATCGTAACACTCGCGTTACATCCTAAACTTCCGGAGGCCGTGGCAGATACAATAGGTGAAATGGTATTGCCGGTAACCGCGGTAGTTGCAGTTGTCATACAACCGGATAATGGGTCAATAACACCTAACGTATAGTCACCTGACGCAGTTACATCTGTCGGGTTTTGAACGGCAGAGGTATAAGAATTTGGCCCAGCCCACACATAGATCACGCCGGTTGATGTTGAACTTCCTGTTAATCCAACGGTAGGCGTCATACAGTTGAGGGTGCCATTCGCTGTTGCAGTTACATTAGCAGGGCTAGGATTCACATTAACCATAACAGTTGCACTTGATGTACAACCACCATTATCTCCTGATACCGTATATGTCGTACTTGTTGTTGGCGTGGCCACAACGGATGATCCTGAAATACTTAATGGCATCCAGGTATAAGTTGTAGCACCATTGGCAGTTAATGTTGAAGATAATCCGGAACAAATAGTTGTTGGACTTGCGGAAGCAGTGATCGTTGGACTATTGAGAACAGTTAATACAAATGTACTTGTAGAAACACAACCTCCATTATCGCCCGTCACAGTATAAGTAGTGGTGGTTGAAGGTGAATCTGTAGCTGTGCTACCTGACACTGCTAATGGATTCCATGTATACGTCAAGGCTCCGCTTGCGGTTAAAGTCGCAGTTGAACCTGCACATATTGTATTAGAACTTGCTGTAATTGTAACAGTAGGATTTCCAACTGCAACAGTTAATGTTTGTGTATTTGTACATCCAATAGCATCAGTTCCTGTTACAGAATAAGTGGTAGTGATGGTTGGTGTATCAACGATACTGGTTGTAGTAGCTGAGCTTGGATTCCATGTGTAAGTTGAAGCGCCACTTGCGGTTAATGTCACGGAACCTGGTGTACACAATGCAACCGGTGAAGCCGTGATCGAAATAGACGGAGCAGGGTTTACATTAATAATGATGGTTTCGCTTGTAACACAACCTAGCCCATTATCTCCATCTACTGTATAGGTAGTGGTAATGGTAGGAGTAACAGCTACATTAGTTCCTGTTAAAGCTCCCGGATTCCATGTATAAGTGGACGCTCCGTTTGCTGTTAATGTTGTAGTTGTTCCTGCGCAAACAGTATTTGAAGAAGCAGAAGTAATAATGGTTGGACTTGGACTTACCATTAGTGTGATGGTTTGTGTTCCGGTACATGAACCATTATCACCATCCACCGTGTAGGTAGTTGTGGTTGTTGGAGTCACTGTAATGCTGGTACCTGTTAAAGCACCGGGATTCCATGTATAAGATGTAGCTCCATTGGCCGTTAAGGTTGCACTTGCTCCGATACATATTCCTGCTGAAGTACTTGATAGATTAATAACAGGAGAGCCAACATTAATAGTTAACGTTTGTGTATCAGAACAACCGAAAGCGTCTGCACCCGTTACAGTGTAAGTAGTTGTCATACTTGGGGCATCAACGATGCTGGCAGTAGTTGCAGATGTCGGGTTCCATGTGTAAGAAGTGGCACCGCTTGCAGTTAAAGTAACAGAACCAGGCGCACATAATATTGTTGGAGTAGCCGCAATTGAAACAGATGGCGCGGTATTGACATTAATTGTAATTGTCTCGCTGGCAATACAACCAATACCATTATCACCGTCTACAGTATAAGTTGTGGTAATAGTCGGAGTAACAACAACGTTAGTTCCTGTTAAAGCACCCGGGTTCCATGTATAAGAAGAAGCGCCGCTTGCAGTTAAGGTTGCTGACGTTCCTGCACAAATAGTATTAGACGATGCGCTTGCAGTAACTGTTGGATTAGGGCTAACTACTAAAGTAATGGTTTGTGTTTCGATACATGAACCATTGTCTCCATCCACAGTATAGGTTGTGGTGGTTGTTGGAGTAACAGCAACGCTGGTACCTGTTAGAGCACCCGGGTTCCATGTATAAGAAGTTGCACCGCTGGCTGTTAAGGTTGATGTAGCTCCAGGACAAAGTACAGTAGAAGTAGCCGCAACTGTTATAGTGGGATTTCCAATTGTAATGGTTATTGTTTGAGTTGCTGTACATCCAATTGCATCGGAACCAGTTACCGAATAAGTAGTTGTTATGGTTGGTGTATCTACAATACTGGAAGTAGTCGCCAATGTCGGGTTCCATGTATAAGTAGAAGCGCCACTTGCAGTCAACGTTACAGAACCTGAAGCGCATAATGAAGTAGATGAAGCCGCAATTGAAACAGAAGGCGCTGCATTCACATTAATAACGATAGTGTTACTGGCAATGCAACCTGCACCATTACCACCATCTACGGTATAAGTAGTAGTAATGGCAGGAGTAACAGCAACACTGGTTCCTGTTAATGTACCCGGGTTCCATGTATAAGTGGAAGCTCCACCCGCAGTTAAAGTTGCTGAGGTTCCTGCACATATAGTATTTGATGATGCGCTGATTGTAACTGTTGGATTAGGACTAACGATTAAAGTAATGGTTTGTGTTCCTAGGCATGAACCATTGTCTCCATCAACAGTATAAGTCGTTGTGGTTGTAGGAGTAACAGCAACGCTCGCTCCTGTTAAAGCACCCGGGTTCCATGTATAAGTAGTTGCGCCGCTGGCTGTTAAAGTAGCGGTTGCGCCAGGACAAAGTAAAGTGGAAGTAGCGGCAACTGTTACAGTAGGATTTCCAATAGTAACAGTTATCGTTTGCGTATTTGTACAACCCAAGGCATCCGAACCGGTTACTGAATAGGTTGTAGTAATAGTAGGTGTATCAACAATGGTAGTTGTAGTTGCAAGTGACGGGCCCCATGTATAAGTAGAAGCGCCGCTCGCCGTTAACGTTACAGAACCTGAGCTGCATAGTGCAGTGGATGTTGCTGCAATTGAAACAGATGGTGTCGCATTCACATTAATAACAATAGTGTTACTGGCGGTACATCCGGCTGCATTTACACGTGTTATTGTGTAGGTTGTGGTTATGGTAGGAGAAACTACTACTGAGTTACCGGTTAAGCTTCCCGGGTTCCAGGTATAACTGGCTGGGCCGCTACCTGTTAATGTTGCAGAGCTGCCCGCACAAATTGTATTGGAAGAGGCCGTTGCTGATATGGTTGGATTACTTACCACTAAATTAATGGTTTGTGTAGCGGAACAACCAAAGGCATCCGTTCCTGTTACAGTATAATTAGTAGTAACAGTTGGTGTTACACTTACGTTGGCTCCCGTTAAAGTGCCTGGATTCCATGTATAAGATGAAGCTCCACTTGCACTTAATGTTGCTGTACTACCAATACATAATACAGTAGGAGAACTTATCACAGTAATGGAAGGATTTCCAATAGTAATAGTCATTGTTTGAGTATTTGTACATCCAATAGCGTCAGATCCTGTAACGGTATAAGTTGTAGTGATAGTAGGTGTATCAACAATGGTAGCTGTAGTTGCAGATGTCGGGTTCCAGGTATAAGTTGATGCGCCGCTTGCTGTTAGAGTAACAGATCCTGTACCGCATAACGCAGTAGCTGTGGATGCAACTGAAACTGAAGGCGCTGCATTTACATTGATAGAAACTGTTTGGTTAACAACACATCCTGATCCATTATCTCCACTAACAGTATATGTTGTGTTTATAGCAGGAGTAACCGTTACGGTTGTTCCTGTTAATGATCCAGGGTTCCATGTATAGGTAGCCGCTCCGCTTCCGGTTAAGGTGGCGCTTGATCCAACACAAATGGTATCAGAAGATGCGGTTGCTGTTACAGTCGGATTCGTTCCAACAACTAAGTTTAATGTTAACGAATTACTACAAGCGCCGGTTACACCGGTTACCGTGTAATCTGTTGTAACAGAAGGGGTGACAACGATAGAAGAGCCAATAACAGCGCCCGGGTTCCAGATATAATTTGTTGCACCGCTTGCTGTTAAAGTAGCAGAGCCTCCACTACATAATATGGTTGGATTACTGGTTGCAGTAACGGTTGGTGTAGGATTTACATTGATTTGAATAGTGGCTGAACCTGAACAAGTTCCGCCATTATTACCTGTTACAGTATAGATTGTAGTAACGGATGGAGAAACAATCACTAACGGACCATTTGTATTCCCAGGATTCCAGGTATAAGATGTTGCCCCAAGAGCGGATAATACTACTGAATTGCCGCTACAGATCAATGTATTGGTACTCATTGCAGTAATAGAAAGCGAAGGCGTTACAGTCACATCAACAGTGGCAGTTGAAACACAGCCTAATGCGTTAGCGCCTGTTAAAGTATAATTGGTAGTGGAGGTTGGGCTGACCACTGCTGTTGTTCCTGTTATAGCTCCTGGACTCCATGTGTAGGAAGTTGCGCCGGAGCCTGTTAAAGTGGCGCTTGATCCTGCACAGATACTGGTTGGCGAGGAAGTGGCAGTTAATGTTGGATTTGTGCTTACTGCCACATTGATGGTTGTTGTATTGCTACATCCGGAGATGTTCGTGCCTGTAACTGAATAAGTTGTTGTAATAGTTGGTGTCACAGAAATTGTTGTCCCTGTAATTGAACCCGGGCTCCAGGTATAAGTGGAACCACCGTTTGCGGTGAGTGTTGCACCACCACCAGAACAAATAACTGATGGGTTACTGCTTGCAGTTATGGTAGGAGTTGAGTTTACAGTTAATAAAACAGTTTGTGTAGTCATACATCCTAATGTATTTGTTCCTATCACTGAATAAGTTGTAGTGACTGTAGGCGATACAGAAACGGAAGAACCGGTTAATGCTCCTGGATTCCATGTATAGGAAGTTGCGCCATTAGCGGTTAGTGTGGAAATGCTTCCGACACAAATGGAAGTTGGTGATGCGGAGGCCGTAACAGTTGGACTTGAAATCGTATTAATAGTAATGGTATTTGTAGAGAAACAACCAGCAGCGTTTGCACCTGTTACAGTATATGTCGTATTGATTAAAGGACTAACAGTTACTATTGACCCCGTTAATACTCCGGGATTCCATGTATAGGAAGTGGCGCCTGAACCTGTTAGTGTAGCTGATGAACCGGCACAAATTGTTGTAGCTGATGAAGAAGCGGTAACTGTTGGATTTGTACTAACAACTAAACTGAAGGTTGTTGTATTAATACAGCCCAGGGTACTTGTTCCGGTAACAGAGTAGGTTGTAGTGATAGTTGGTGTCACGGAAATTGTTGTTCCGGATATTGCTCCCGGATTCCAGGTATAAGTTGAACCTCCATTAGCAGTTAACGTAGCGCCACCGCCCGAACAGATAACAGTTGGGTTACTCGTGACTGTAATGGTTGGATTCGAATTAACTGTTAATAAAACAGTTTGCGTTGTAGCACAACCCAGCGTATTTGTTCCAACCACAGAATATGTAGTTGTCGTTGCAGGAGTTACAGAAACAGAAGAACCGGTTAATGCTCCCGGATTCCATGTATACGAAGTAGCTCCGCTGGCTGTCAATGTTGAAGTGCTTCCCGGACAAATTACTGTAGGAGATACAGAAGCAATAATTGTTGGAGTGGCAATGATGGTAATAGCAATGGTACCGGTTGAGGTACATCCAGCAGCATTGGCGCCTGTTACAGTATAAGCCGTATTGGTTAAAGGGCTAACACTTACTGTTGATCCTGTTAATGCTCCCGGATTCCAGGTATAAGAGGATGCACCAAATCCAGTTAAGGTTACCGATGACCCCGGACAAATTGCAGTAGAAGATGCAGTAGCCGTTACCGTCGGATTTGGACTAACTGTTAAGCTAATGGTATTCGTGTTAGAACAACCTGAAGCAGAAGTTCCAGATACTGTATAGATAGTAGTGGTTGTTGGCGTTACGGCGACGGTGATTCCGGATAATGCGCCAGGGTTCCAGGTATAAGTAGAAGCGCCTGAACCGGTTAACGTTGCTGTGGATCCAATACATAAAATTGTAGGATTAGAAACTGCAGTTACAGTTGGGTTTGCGTTCACTGTTACGGAAACTGTATTTGTGTTAGAACAAGATCCGGTTACTCCTGTTACAGTATAAACAGTGGTAGCTGTAGGAGAAACAACTGTAGTTATTCCTGTTGTTGCACCGGGATTCCAGGTATAAGAGGTAGCGCCAGATCCGGTTAATGTCGCAGACGATCCCGCGCAAATAGCTGTAGGCGAAGAAGATGCAGTAACTGTTGGATTAGGACTGACTGTCAGGTTTAAAGTTCTTGTCGCAGTACAACCCAGTGTCGTGGTTCCCACAACAGTATAAACAGTTGTGGCGGTTGGAGTCACCGCAACTGTCGCGCCGGATAAAGCACCCGGGTTCCAGGTATATGTGGAAGCTCCAGAACCGGTTAATGTGGCAGATGATCCTGCACATAAAACAGTAGGGTTAGATACTGCATTGATTGTAGGATTAGATACAGTTAAGCTGATGGTTCTTGTATTAGTACAACCTAACGTAGAAGTACCTGCTACCGTATACACAGTTGTTGTAGATGGTGTAACTGCAACAGTAGTTCCTGATAAAGCACCCGGATTCCAGGTATACGTAGATGCACCGGAACCGGTTAAAGTAGCTGTTGATCCTATACATAAGATGGTTGGATTAGAAACGGCCGTAATAGTCGGGATTGGGTTTACTGTTAAAGTAACGGTGTTCGTATTGGTACATCCTGCAGCGTTTGTGCCGGTAACTGAATAGGTTGTAGTTACAGTCGGAGTAACAGAAATTGTAGTTCCTGAAGTACCACCTGGCATCCATGTATAAGTAATGCCTCCTGCGCCTGTTAGTGTTGCTGATGCCCCCCGACAAACAGAAGTAGTAGAAGAAGTAGCAGTGATGGTAGGATTTGAATTAACTGTGATTGAAACGGTGGTTGTATTTGAACAGCCTGCATTAGTTCCCGTAACAGTATATACAGTGCTGGTCGTTGGACTAACAGCTACACTGGCTCCTGTTAAAGCGCCCGGGTTCCATGTATATGATGAGGCACCTGAACCAGTTAAGGTAGTAGAAGAACCGAAACAGATAGCGGTTGGTGAAGCGGTTGCGATTACTGTTGGGTTTGGAGTAATTTTAAGGTTAACAGTTGAGCTTGATGAGCACCCCAGTGAAGAAGTCGCCGCAACAGTATATATTGTTGTTACGGTTGGGCTTACAGCTATCGTATTGGTTGTTACGCCGCCTGGATTCCATGTGTAAGTGGATGCTCCGCTGGCGGTTAGAGTTGCTGAAATTCCCGGGCATACTACCGAAGGGTTACTTACAGCTGTAACTGTTGGACTTGGATTTACCTGGACAAAGACAGTATTTGTCCCGATGCATCCTGACGCATTTCTTCCTCTTACCGTATAGGTTGTACTAGCGGTTGGTGTTCTGGTTATGGTAGCGCCGACAACAGAACCTGGAAACCAGGTATAAGTTGTTGCTCCGCTACTGGTTAAGGTTACAGTCGCTCCCGAACATAATACGGTAGATGACGCAGACGCCGTAACCGTTGGCGTTACTCCAACCACAAGATTTAAAGTTCTTGTGGCAGTACATCCGATGGCATTAGTTCCGGTGAGTGTATATATTGTGGTAGCTGTTGGCGAAACCACAATGGTATTTCCGGTTACACCTCCTGGATTCCAGGTATAGGTTAAAGCACCGGTTCCTGTTAATGTTGCCGAGGACGTTGAGCATAAAATAGGAGGATTACTTGTAGCATTAACTGAAATAGTAGATACATTGACTGTTAAAGTAGCAGTTCTCGTACATCCTGTTGTAGCAGTTCCGGTTACTGAGTAGGTAGTTGTTACTGTAGGAGAAACCACAACATTACTTCCTGTTAATGTACCCGGCATCCATGTATAAGTACTGGCACCACTCACTGTTAAGGTAGATGAGTTGCCACGACAAATAATGGTTGGTGAAGCAGCAGGTGTAAGGGTTACAGAAGGATTTACATTAATAGTGATAGTAGAATTTGAAGTACAGCCAGCCGCATTTCTACCGGTAACTGTATAAGTTGTGTTTGCAGTAGGACTCACCACGGCAGCTGAACCGGTTAATGTACCAGGCATCCATGTATAAGTTGCAGCGCCGCTCGCTGTTAAAGTTGTGGATGATCCGGAGCAAATGGTAGAAGAAGATGCTGACGGTGTAATAGTAGGTGTAGGGCTTACGGGCATATTTAATGTTCGTGTAGCCGTACAACCAAGTGTATTGGTACCGGTAACCGTATAAATAGTGGTAACTGTTGGAGTAACAGTCACTGTATTGCCTATTAATGCTCCCGGATTCCAGGTATAGGTACTCGCTCCTGTAGCAGTTAATGTGGCCGTATTTCCTATACAAAGAACAGATGGATTTCTTGTTGCTGTCAGTGTCGGAGTTCTAACGGCAACGGTCACAGTTCTGGTATTGGAACAGCCGGTGGCACCAACTCCAATAACGGTATAAGTTGTATTAACAGTCGGTGTAACAACTACAGTAGCTCCTGTTAAAGCACCAGGGTTCCAGGTGTAGGTCACTGCACCTGATGCTGTGAGTGTTGAAGATGATCCGCTACATATAGCAGTAGGAGAGGCTACCGGAGTGACTGTTATTCCGGGCGTTACATTAATAGTAATGGTATTGGTTGCAATGCAACCTGCGGCATTTCTTCCTCTGACCGTGTAGGTCGTACTTGCAGTTGGTGTAACCACCACAGTTGCTCCTGTTATTGAACCGGGAGTCCACGTGTATGAAGTTCCTCCACTTCCCATCAGGGAAACAGTACTATTTGCGCAAACAGTAGCCGCTGATGAAGAAGCAGTTATTGTTGGACTTGGACTCACAATTACATTTAAAGTCCGTGTTCCTATACAACCTAAGGTACTGGTTCCAATCACTGTATAAACTGTGGTTGCTGTCGGGGTAACTACCACTGGATTTCCTGTTAAACCAACAGGATTCCATGAATAGGTAGATGCTCCGGAGGCTGTTAGTGTGGATGAGCCGGCGCCACAAATTAAACTCGGGCTACGTGTGGCTGTAACATTAGGATTGGGATTAACTATTACACTAACGGTGCGTGTTGATGTACAGGAACCATTTCTTCCGGTAACAGTATAGGTAGTAGTTACAGTTGGCGTAACAGTAATTGAACTTCCGGTTAATGAACCAGGCATCCACGTATAAGAAGTAGCGCCACTTGCTGTTAAAGTTGAAGAAGCACCTCTGCAAATCGTCGTCGGACTCGCCGTCGCTAAAATAGTTGGGGTTGGAGTAACTGATACCTGAACTGCGCTTGTATAAGTTGATGTGCCACCACCACAATTAGATTCTGTCATTGTTGCTGTATAACTACTGGTAGCAGTAGGGCAGGGAGCAGCTGTTAGGCCTGAAGCGGTAAATCCATTGGGGCCGGCCCATGCAACGGTGAAGGTCGGAGCGCCGGTTGGTGTAAATCGCCACGCTTCATTAGTTCCAGTCCACACCGCCGTTGTACTGTTTCTTCCGGGAGGAGTGACCGCAATAGTTCCCAACGCGTTTTGAATACCAATTAAACCTGGAATATTGTTCCCCGGTGAACATGATCCCAAACTATTTTGTATATACATATCAATGATATTGGACTTCTCATATAGTACTATCTGAAATGTAGCTCTAGGTGTAACGGTATTACATGCCCATAACGGAACATCATTCCAACTTGCAATAAATCGTCTGCAGGGAGCTACACCTGTTGTGGTGTAAGTAACCGTTGCAGGAATATAAGCTGAAGGGTCAATGTCCCTGTATGGCCCACAAATCGTATTAGGAGCATGTTCAATTAAATTAGGTAAGGCGTTATTTATAGTGTAGAATTCAGAACCCGGAGTGTTAGAAACAACTGTAAGGTCAAATGTAATTTCACCGTTACTGCCTATTTTTAATTGGTTAAAGGTATTTCCAAAATAACAAAAGTTAAATCCTATATTCAGAGCAGAACTCCATGTATCGTCAATAGCTCCAATAATAGAAGTGCCTGCCGTAAATGAAAATGGCGCATAGGGTGTTGCTCCAACAGTATATGTCGAGGTTGTTCTTAAGGCCGTAACACTTGCGTTTAAATTAGCACATTGTCCGCTGCATATGGTTGTATTTGAACTGGCCGTAATGCTTGAGGTAGGACAGGTTTGAGCAAAACCAAGCTGTTGTATAAGCACAACACATAAAAGCGCTCTGAAAGATTTCGTAAAAAACTTCATATAGGTATTTATTGAACGATTAAGTTAAGAGAGTTAAGACTTTGGGGATTTATTGCATCCATATCATCAATGCTTTTAAACTCTGAAGGCGAAAGGATTTTGTTACTTTCACCTGAAGATCTGTCAAAAGTCCTTTCTAATTCTGTTATCTCAAAATAGCTTGCGGTGTTTTGAGTATGTTTTTTTAGATAATCTAAACATTCTGTTCTCACTAAAAAAGCAAAATGCGCACTGGCTTTTTTATCAGTGCTATATAGCTTTACCGAAGCTTCCTGGTTTTTAACGATCTCTTTAAAAGAGGAAACATAACTGCTGTTATTTTCGCGAAGCATATTCTTTTGTATGGTTCTAATGGCACCGGTATTTTTATTAATAAAATCCTTCAACTCGATGTTGGTTTGAGCTTTAGTAATGGTGCAAAAAAACAAAACGGATAAAAATAGTTTTAACCTCATAGTAGAATATTAAGTATATTATAAAGTTATAAAAATACTACAATTATTAACATGTTTTTAACAAACGAGATCCGACTTTCTCGTCTAAAAACATAAATTATTGAAATTCAGTAATTTATGAAAAAAGTTGAGGGTTTTAATTAAGGGATGAAATGAAAAAAGCCGCCTTGTAGTTAACAGGCGGCCATTTTTTTCTTAGAGAATTTATGCCACTCCTACACCGTGGCAGTTTTTATATTTTTTACCGCTGCCACAAGGACAAGGATCATTTCTGCCTATTTTTTGTTCTACTCTAATCGGTTGTTGCTTTATTTTTTGAGGTTCTTGTTGCTCCTGCGCCTCTTCTTCGCTTCTGCTTTCGATGAGTTTTTCTTTAGGTCTTTGCTGAACCTGTTCCTGCGTAAACTGTGCTTTTTGTAATTTAGGTTTATCCTGATTGTTATCTTCGATAGGCAAGCCACCTTTCATAAGGAATGAAATAATGTCTTTGCTTGTTTTTGCAATCATTTCCCTGAAAAGATTGAACGACTCCAATTTGTAAACAACCAACGGATCTTTTTGTTCCAAAGAAGCATTCTGAACGGATTGCTTTAAATCATCCATTTCACGTAAATGCTCTTTCCAGGAATCGTCGATCATGGCCAGGATCACTGTTTTTTCAAAAACAGATACCAGTTCACGTCCTTTTGTATCAAATGATTTTTTGAGATTGGCCATTACCTGGATGCCTCTGACACCGTCAGTAAATGGTGTTACAATATTCTCGAAATTATTATTCGGATTAGTATAAACATCCCTTACCACCGGGAATGCCATCTCAGCAATTTCAGCTGATTTAGTTCTGTAGTGATGTTCTCCCGCTTCAAATAATTTCTGGATCAAATCTTCTTCTTTACCTGATAGAAATTCTTTTTCTGTAAAAGGAGATTCTATTCCGAAGTTTTTGATGCATTCAAATGTAAAGCCCTGGAAATCTCTCAATACATGGAATTCAGTAACAATACTCTCAGCCACTTCATAAATCATGTTGGCAATATCAATACTGATCCTGTCTCCGTTTAAGGCATTGCGACGGCGTTTATAAACCACATCACGTTGAGCGTTCATAACGTCATCGTATTCAATTAAGCGCTTACGTGTACCAAAATGATTCTCTTCTACTTTTTTCTGAGCACGCTCAATAGATTCATTAAATTATCTTCCAATGAAACGAAGAACTGGGAACTTCCCGGATCTCCCTGACGACCGGCACGACCACGTAACTGCCTGTCAACACGACGAGATTCGTGGCGTTCTGTTCCGATAATGGCTAAACCGCCCGCATCTTTTACACCAGGCCCTAACTTAATATCGGTACCACGACCTGCCATATTGGTTGCAATGGTTACAGTACCTGCCTGACCAGCTTCCGCAACAATGTCCGCTTCTTTCTGGTGCAATTTGGCATTTAATACATTATGCTTAATTCCCCTTAGTTTAAGCATACGGCTTAATAACTCGGAAATCTCAACGCTGGTAGTACCAACTAACACAGGTCGCCCTGCCGCTACTAATTTTGCTGTTTCTTCAATTACTGCATTATATTTTTCACGCTTGGTTTTGTAAACCAAATCCTGCTCATCTTTTCTTGAAATCGCACGATTCGTTGGAATCACCACTACATCAAGTTTGTAAATGTCCCAGAACTCATTGGCTTCGGTCTCAGCTGTACCTGTCATACCCGCCAACTTGTTATACATACGGAAATAATTCTGTAAGGTAACCGTTGCATAGGTTTGAGTGGCTGCTTCGATCTTAACATTTTCTTTCGCCTCTAAAGCCTGGTGTAAACCATCGCTGTAACGACGACCTTCCATGATACGGCCTGTCTGCTCATCCACAATTTTAATTTGTCCGTCAGCAATCACATATTCCTGATCAATTTCAAACAAAGAGTATGCTTTTAATAATTGATTAACCGTATGAATCCGCTCACTTTTCACGCTGAAGTCACGCATAAGCGATTCTTTCAATAATGCTTTTTCTTTCGGGTCTTCAAATGTTTTCTTTTCAAGATCAGCAATTTCACCACCTACATTCGGTATGATAAAGAAATGGGGATCATCTGTTGTTCCGGTGATCAGGTCAATTCCCTTTTCAGTCATATCAACGGAATTATTTTTTTCGTCAATCACAAAAAACAAATCCACGTCTATTTTATGCATTTCCTTTTGCTGGTCCTGCATGTAAAAATTTTCAGTTTTTTGTAGTAAAGCTTTTACACCCGGCTCACTTAAGAATTTAATTAAGGCGCCATTCTTCGGTAATCCGCGGTACGCTCTTAATAAAGGGATGCCGGCTTCTTTCTCATTTCCTTCTGCAAATAGACGCTTGGCATCGGTTAAACATAATTGCACAAACGATTTTTGTGCAGCCAGTAATTTTTCCACACGCGGTTTAAATTCCATGAACTCATGCTTATCACCTGTCGGAGTAGGTCCTGAAATAATCAAGGGCGTTCTGGCATCATCAATTAAAACTGAATCGACCTCATCCACGATCGCAAAATTATGTTTACGCTGAACCAGGTCAGATAATTCACGTGCCATATTATCGCGTAAATAATCAAAACCAAATTCGTTATTTGTTCCGTAAGTAATATCTGCTAAATAGGCTTGTCTTCGCTCTTCGGTATTAGGATCATGCTTGTCAATACAATCTACGCTTAAACCATGGAATTGAAATAAAGGCGCATTCCATTCACTATCACGCTTTGCTAAATAATTATTCACGGTTACTACATGCACGCCTCTACCGGATAATGCATTTAAGAAAACCGGCAAAGTAGAAACCAATGTTTTACCTTCACCTGTGGCCATCTCTGAAATTTTCCCCTGGTGTAATACGGTTCCACCAATTAACTGAACATCGTAATGTACCATGTTCCACAGTACTTCAGTTCCTGCCGCGATCCATTTGTTTTTCCAAGCAGCTTGTCCGCTGCGAATTTCAATGTTCTTATGCGTCTTCGCTAATTTAGTGTCAAATTCATTCGCTGTTACCAGTAATTCTTCATTTTCCGAAAAGCGGCGGGATGTATCTTTCAGGATAGCATAAGCTTCCGGTAAGATTTCATTCAACACTTCTTCTATTTTTGTTGTAATGGTTTTTTCAAGTTCATCTACTTCTTTATAAAGGGATTCCTTGGTATCAATGTCCATCTCAAAATCCTTTTCCACACGGCTTTTAATATCATTGATTTCTGTTTGTTCTTTTTGGATAGCATCCTGAATTTTTTTCTTCAGGCCATCAACTTTTGCCCTTAATTCATCGTTGGATAATTTAGCGAGGGATGGATATATTTCTAATGTTTGATCAACCAGCGGTTGAATGGTTTTAATATCTTTTTCTGATTTTGTACCAAAAAATTTCTTCAGGAACGTTAACATAGTATGTTTTGAATTTAAGCTAACGAAAGTACAAAAAATACATGTTCAAAAACTATAATATTTATTAAATAATTTATTGATTTTCAACGGGTTCTGGCCAAGAAATGAAATCATGCTCTTTTTGAATTAAAACAATACAAAGATAGCTTACTAATTTAAGGAACAATAAATTGCTTTTTCCCATCCACTTACAAAGTCAAACACACCACTTACAAAAGACTTAGGCAAACTAATGATTTAATCAGTACTTTAGTAATGCCACTATGAAATCTAATTTTAAAATAAAAGCCTGCCAGTTGTTTCTTACCGGACTTTTATTTTTGTTGCCTTTCAAATACTACGGACAACAGTATAATTTTAAAAATTATTCTGTAGAAAACGGATTACCTTATGTTCAGATTTTTGCCATGTACCAGGACAGCAAAGGATATTTGTGGAGTGGTGGTTATGGTGGCGCAAGTAAATTCAATGGGAAAACCTTTCAAAACTATTCTCCCAAAAACGGCCTGGCTAACCACTATGTGAATGCTATTATCGAGGATCAGTTTCATTTAATTACAGTTGGAACCATTGACGGTTTAAGTGTGATTGATAAAGTAAAAGGTCAGATCAGTAACTACTATATCAAAGATGGCCTTCCTTCCAATCATATAACGAGTTTTTGCTTGGATCCAAAAAAGGGTTTGTGGACCGGCACCGATAAAGGACTGTGTATTTGGGATGGAAAGAAAGTGATCCAGGTTCCTTTCTTTAAAGATTATAACATTACCTGTTTGTTATACTCAGAAAAGCTTGGAGTTATTATTGGAACTAACAAGGGATTGTATTTACAATCAGGGAACTCAAACACTTTCCGTGCCATTGTTGAGGATATTGCCATTTCAAGCGTTTCGGAGAACAAAGAAAAAAGCACATTGTATGCCGGAACCAATAACGGTTTATACATATTAGATGTCGAAAAAAAAGTAACGAATATTTTTCATGTTAGTAATGGACTAATTGATGAAGAAATTACCAGTGTCTTGTGCCAGGGAAGTGAAACGGTATGGATTGGGTCTAAAACCGGTCTTATTAGCTTTAACGGAAAACAATTTGATTATTATAATATTGGTTTTGATAACAACTCAAACCACATCCGCTCCTTATTAATTGATTATGAAGATAATTTGTGGATAGGCACACACGGCGGATTATTCAAATACAGAGGTAAAGGATTCACGGTTTATGACAGGCAGCATGGGTTGGGTAGTGCGTTTATTTTTCAAATTATCAGAGATGTTAATCAAAACCTGTGGATAGCCACGGAGAGCAATGGTGTTTATAAATTTTCCAACGGTTTTTTTAAGAATTATTCTGTCAAACAAGGTTTGCCAAGCAACAAGGTGAATGCCATATTGCCTTTTGAAGATGGCTCTGTTTGGTTTGGAGGAGAGAAAGGTATTTCGGTTTACAAGAATGATGTCATTCAAAATTTGCCATTTGGTTCGTCCTTCAAACTGGAAGTACCTGTTAACTGTTTTTATAAAGATAATAAAGGACTCATTTGGGTTGGAGGACAAAACGGTGTCTGCTCGATAAAAAAACATGGTAGGTCGTATGCTATTACGTATTATAAAATACCCGGTAAAACGGATAATAAAGAGGGTTTTGAAGTGTGGAGTATCATCGAAGACAATAACGGAAATATTTGGGCCGGAACTTATTTGGCCGGATTATTTAGATTGGAGAACGAACAATTCAGGCAACAGGCAATTTCTTCGCCAAACGGAGTTACCACTGCGTTGGATCTGTGTAAGGACACTCGGGGAAATTTATATGCCGCCACTTTAAATGGCGTGCTGATGTTTAATCCGGAGAGGCACAATTATAAATTTATTTCCGAGAAAGATGGATTAAGTTCAGAGTTGGTTTATGCCCTCAATATTACGAAAGACAATAGTTATTTATGGGCAGGCACTAACCAGGGCATTAACAGAATTGATGTCAAAAAACTGCAATACGGCTTGATAGATATCACAAAGTACGGCAGGGCAGATGGATTCACCGGCGTCGAATCGAATTCACATGGGATATACGAGGATGCCGATAGTAGCATCTGGTTTGGCACAGTAAATGGATTGATTAAATATTCTCCAAAAGAATTTATTGAAAACGATAATCTTTCTAAAACAAACATAGCCAATATAAAAATTGGTTATATGGATACCTCGTTGGCGAGCGGATCGGTGCTGCCTTATTCTTTGAATAATATCAGTTTTTATTTCGATGGTATTTGTTTAACGGCTCCGGAAAAAGTGTTGTATTCCTTTAAGCTGGAAAACTATGACAAGGAGTGGAGTCCACACACGGATATCAATTATATCAAATACGATAATTTGCCGCCGGGGAAATATACTTTTAAAGTAAAAAGCTGCAACAATGAAGGTATCTGGAACGTCGAGCCCGTTGAATTTGTTTTTGTTATAAAATCACCGTTTTATAAAACCTGGTGGTTTATAATGGCCTGCGTCTTATCTGGTGCCGGACTTGTCATCGCTATATTCAGGTTGAGGCTAATGCAGATTAAACGAAAGCAGCAGATGGAGTTTGAACAGTTAGTGGAAGTTTCGAAGGCTGAGTTAAAAGCACTGAGGGCACAAATGAATCCACATTTTGTTTTTAATTCCCTGAATTCGATTCAGCATTATATCCTGAACAGCAAAGGAGATCAGGCTGCTAAGTATTTAAACAAATTCGCAAAACTGATACGTATTATTTTAAATAATTCTGAGAAACCAACGGTCACTATTAATGAAGAAATTGAAGCATTGGAGTTATACCTGGAGTTGGAGAGAATGCGCTTTGACGATAAGTTTGAATATTCTTTTGAAGTCGATAAATCGATCGATGGTGACTATGATGAAATTCCTCCGATGTTGATTCAGCCTTACCTGGAAAATGCCATTTTGCATGGTATCAATCCAAAGGAGCGAAATGGTCATATCAGCATATCTATTAAAGTAGTCAATCAGTTTATGAAAATCTCCATCAGGGATGATGGTATTGGACGTGAGAAGTCAAGAGCTATTCAGAGTCTGCAACCTGCTGCCCGTCATAAGTCACTGGGGATGAAGATTACTAAAGACAGGGTAAGAATTTTAAATAATCTGCACCAATCCAATTTGAATGTAAATATTATAGATTTGTATAATGACAAAAAAGAACCTGTTGGAACTCAGGTAGATTTATTTATTCCATACGAACGATAATCACTAACCACAAAAAACTGAATTATGAAAGCTATTATCATAGAAGACGAGAAGAAAAGCCGGGAAATGCTGGCTGACCTTTTGAAGAATAATTTTCCGCAAATAACTATTTTAGGTTTGGGAAAGAATGTCGCGGAAGGGGTAGAGCTAATAAACACTCATAAACCTAATTTATTGTTCCTCGATATTAGTATGCCGGATGGAACAGGCTTTGATGTTCTTGAAAAAGTGCAGGGTGCAAAGTTCGATATTATTTTCACGACTGCAACAGACAGACATGCGCTAAAGGCTATTAAATACAGCGCTTGTGACTATCTGCTGAAACCAATTGATATTGATGAATTAAGGTCGGCCATTAACCGTTTAATTGAAAAGAGATCATCGAATATGCCCAGCATGGACAACCTACAGTTCCTGATTCAGAATTTAAAACGGGCAGATGACAATTATAATAAAATCACCTTGCCTACCGGCAATGCTTATGAAATCGTAAATATCAAGGATATTATCCGTTGTGAAGCCGATGGGAGTTATACTAACTTTCATTTAACCGGTGGAAAAAAATTAATGGTATCGGCAAGTTTGAAACATTATGAAGATTTACTTCCTCCGAATGATTTTATCCGCATCCATCACCATCATTTAATTAACATGAACCATGTGACCCGGTTTTTAAAAGTAGATGGCGGTTATGCGATCATGAGTGATAGTACACAGCTGGAGATAAGCCGCCGCAAAAAAGATGCCTTTCTGGAACGGCTCAATACTTCTATGTAACATCAAATTTATAAACTAAAAGCTCCATGATAATTTCATGGAGCTTTTTACTTAAAGTGTATTGCTATTTGACGATCAGTTTATTCATAAAAAAGCCCTTGCGAATCACGCAAGGGCTTTTTTTAAGTTTGATAAAATAACTACTATTCAAGAACTATTTTAAATAGCTTAGTTCCTTCTGTTGTGGTTACTTTGGCATAATAGATACCTCTGCTGTATGTGCTCAGATCAAAAGCAATCTCGCTGATGTTTTCACCTGATTCTGTCATTACAGTCTGCCCTAAAGCATTAATAATCACTACATCAAATTGAGCGGTCTTGATAGTGTTTGAAATTGTAAACACACCTTTACCTGGATTCGGGAAAATACTTAAACTGCTGCCGGTATTTTGCAGTTGAGCAACGCTTGTACCGAAGCTGATGCATGTTGTGGCAGTAACTACACAACCATTGTTATCAAACACTTGTGCTGTGTAACAGCCAACCGCTAAATTGGCGATGGATGGCGTAGTTTGGGAACCCGGTAACCATGTGTATGAATACCCCGGAGTTCCACCGCTCGCCAAAACGGAAGCTGCACCATCCGTACATCCTGCACAAGTCGCATTCGTATTTGAAATGGTAGCCATCAATTGAGTTGGCTGTGAAATTAAGACGTTTGAAGTCGCGGTACATCCGTTCATATCCGTTACGTTCAACGTATATACTCCAGCGCATAAATTTGTACAGGTAGTCGCTGCACAAACAGGTGCGCCCTGCACCAGGCTGTACGCATATGGTCCTGTTCCTCCGGAAGCAGTAACCGTCATAGAGCCATCACATAAACCAAAACAACTTACACTGGTTACAGTATTACTTAGGGTTGGATTAGCATTCACATTTATCGTAAATGTTTTAGGAGCGCTTACACAGCTTCCGTTCCTTCCTGTAACTGTATATACAGTTGTCGACGAAGGGGTTAGTGTGCTGGTGTTACCTGAACCAGTTGGGAACCATGAATAACTCGTTGCTCCTGTAACAGTAGCAATTACGGATTTTCCATTACAAATCGTCGTGTTGGTAATGGAGCTTACCACAGTTGGCGTAGAACTCACATTGATTGTGATGGTTTTGGTAGAGCTGCAACTTCCATTAAAACCTCTTACGGTATATGAACTGGTTCCTGTTGGATTAACAGTGATCACTGTCGTTGTTTGAGCTCCAGGCGACCATGAATAAGTAGAAGCACCGCTTGCTGTTAAGGTAACGCTTTGCCCTGCACAAATAGTTGAGGAAGAAGTCGTCAAGCCAACCGTAGGCGTTGTGGTGACATTAACAGTAAATGTTTTAGGAGCGCTCGCACAACTTCCTGTACTTCCGGTAACTGTATACACTGTAGTGGAAGAAGGTGTTAAAGTGCTCGTTCCACCTGAACCGCTAGGTAACCATGTGTAAGTGGTTGCTCCTGTTAGTGTCGCAACAACGGATGATCCGCTGCAAACGGTTGTATTGGTAATTGAACTTGCCACTGTTGGAGTAGAAGTCACATTGATGGTAATGGTTTTCGTCGAACTGCAACTTCCATTGAATCCGGTTACCGTATATGAAGCGGTTACGGTTGGACTAACTGCAATAACAGTAGTTGTTTGCGCTCCAGGTGACCAGGAATAAGTTGATGCGCCGCTTGCTGTTAAGGTAGTAGTTTGTCCTGGACAAATGGTAGATGAAGAAACACTTATGCCAACCGTTGGAGTGTTGATTACATTAACAGTAAATGTTTTAGCTGAACTTGCGCAACCCCCGGTACTTCCGGTCACTGTATACACTGTTGTTGAAGCAGGTGTTAGAGTGCTTGTTCCGCCTGAACCGCTTGGCAACCAGGTATAAGTAGTTGCTCCTGTAACTGTTGCAACAATGGATGATCCGCTACAAATAGTTGTATTGGTAATGGAGGTTGCCACGGTTGGAGTAGAAGTCACATTGATGGTAATAGTTTTAGTAGAACTACAGCTTCCATTAAATCCTGTAACAGTATACGAAGCGGTTACTGTAGGACTAACAGCAATCACTGTGGTAGTTTGTGCTCCCGGTGCCCATGAATAAGTTGTACCGCCACTCGCAGTTAAAGTCACTGTTTGCCCCGAACAAATTGTTGATGAAGAAGCAGTGATATTAACGGTTGGGGTAGGCGTAACATTTACGGTTACTGTTCTTGGAGCACTGGTACATCCTCCTGTTGAACCTGTGATTGTATAAACTGTGGTTGACGCTGGAGTTAAAGTACTTGTTGAACCTGATCCTGAAGGAAGCCATGTATAAGTTGTTGCACCGGTTAAGGTTTCAACTACGGAAGTTCCGCTACAGATTGTTGTATTTGTTATAGATGCAGCGACAGTTGGTGTAGCAGTGATTGTAATTGACTTTGTAGCTGTTGTGGTACCAGAGGCATTTGCTACTGTCAATGTGATTGTTTTTACTCCGGCTGTTGAATAGGTAACAGAAGTGTTTTGAGAAGTGGATACACTTGGTGTACCTCCGGCCATGGTCCATGCCCATGAAGATGGATTTCCGATTGAAGCGTCCGTTAAAGTTATTGAAGTTCCGGTACAACCTGTGCTCGCTGAGGTTATTGCCGCAGTTGGTGTAGTAGCAGCTATGCCGGTTAAATTTATTTTGTCAATATATAGACCGTCACCATAATTAGATCGGTTAATTAATGAAACAATCACACTGCTTTGTCCCACGTATGGAGTTAAGTCGATTGAGTCTTTTGCCCATTGCGCAGCCGTAGGAACGAAAATGGTTGTTCCGTTACCGTTACCGGTTGCGATTTGAGATCCGCCTTTGTAGTATGCCTGAGTGGACGATGAACCGCAATTTGTGCTGATTCTTATCTCCAGGGAATCAATATTTGGGGTTGTAAAAGTTTGCCCGTAAGCGCGGTAAAAAGTCATTTTTGCGGAAGAAAAACCTGAAAGATTAACAGTAGTTTTTAGTTCATCCCTTGTTCCTGTCACATCCACATTGAAATTGTCAAATACAGCACTGTTTGTCGTGGTGAGTGCACCGGCATTTAAAGCTTTGCTCCATTTCACATTATCATTTCCGGCATCCACAATAAACCAATTGGCTGGTGGAAAAGTTCCCTGAAAATCTTCTACTAATGGTAAGGAAGATGCTGAGCTAATGGATACTGTGGCCGTTTTAGGCGGTCCTGTGCAACCTGCCGTCGTGCCAGTAACCGTGTAAATAGTCGTAGCAGTTGGAGAAACCACGCTAACTGTTCCTGAACCCGTTGGAGCCCAGGTATAAGTCGTAGCTCCGGAAACCGTCAGAGTAACGCTTTGTCCCGAGCAAAGACTTGTTGCGGAAGGAGAAATAGTTACGGTTGGACCGGCACTAATGCTGGCAGTTATTGCAGTTCTTGAAGGTGTGGTACAACCTGCACTCGTTGCATCCACATAATAAATTGTGGTTGCTGTTAAGGAAGGTGTTGTGTAAACTGTACCGGTTGCTATGGCAGTTCCGCCGGTTGCAGCAGTGTACCAATTCACTGTTCCTGAATTTGTAGTCGCTGATAAAGTCAGAGTTCCTGTGCCACATCTGGTTGCACCCGTAGATGAAGTAATACTTGGTGAAGCGCAGGCAGGTGGATTAATGAATACGCCGTAGTCTTCA
This sequence comes from Bacteroidota bacterium, assembly GCA_021155905.1. GTDB lineage: Bacteria > Bacteroidota > Bacteroidia > B-17B0 > Aurantibacillaceae > UBA4416. The sequence goes on along the minus strand of JAJNBG010000025.1, from coordinate 42,563 downwards.
ACGTCACCAATGAATAAATTAACCCCGCAGGTTCTCTCGGATACGGAAAGAGTGCCGGTTTCACCGATCACCCTCATTCTCAGTAATGTGTTTTGAACAGCTGTGCCCGGAATAGTCACATTGGTAGTAAAAGTTGAAGTAGTGCTACTTGTGGCAACACCTGAAAAAACCAATTCCGAAGGATTAGCAAAAACACCGTTATTGTTATAATCAATATAAACTTCAAAAACTTCGTTTCCGCTTCCGCCTGCAGCGTTTGCAGAAACAGATAAGCTATAAGTACCGCCTGCATTAACCGTGGTGTTATAAGAACAGGCAAGGTTTGAATAAGCAGAATTTACGTACTGTGAGGTTGAGCTGCTAAACGTATTAAAAGAAGTTTTGTAAATCGTTTGCCAGTAGTTTCCGGCATTTGTAGTGCCTGGTGTACAGCCCGCTACGGGAGCGCCACTGGTAATAATCAACATGCCAGGCTTTGTTAAAGATGTAGTCCCGGATGCATTTGTGATGGAAAGACTCACGGTGTAAGTACCAGTATTGGTAAATGTAATGGAGGGATTTTGAGCAGAGGAAGTGTAGGTATTTGTTCCATTGGTAAATACCCAACTATGAGTGATACCTGAATAAGAAGAAGCCGGAATATATGAATTAGGTGTGCAGCTGGACATATCCATGAAATCAACGGTTTGTCCGGTTCCGCAAATGACAGAAGCGGACGCTTTAAAATCTACCACAGCAGTTGTAGGAGGCACAAGGCTTAAATTGGTGCCGCCATTTTCAGGGCTTAAAAAAGATGCTCTAACTCCTGTTACAGCAGCCACCATTCTTGTTTTTTGATTGGCAGTCAGCATATTCTGGCATAAATCATCGGAATAATCCATGTAATTATGGATGAATAAGTCCCTTTGAGTAGTTCCATCACAGGCATTAATTCCGGTAGCACAATCATAAGGGCTACGAATATGAGCGGGAATATCTCCACAGCAGTCGCCGGCACCCGAACCACAGCCATTTGATGCGGCAGGACAAGTACTTCCGGTTCCATCACCTTCAAACGTGTGATACAGATTCAATGAATGGCCTAATTCGTGAGCTGCGGTAGTAGAAGTACCGCTAATAAAATTACTGGATAGGATTACAGCACCGTCAACAGATGATCCATGGCTTGACGCAAAATAGGCATAGCCCTGAACACCACTACCACCATTATTATTATCGATTTCGGAAATTAACCAGATGTTATAGTATTTGGTTTGGTTCCATACAGAAATAGCTTTGAGGGAAGCGTCGCTAATCCCACCGCTTGATGAACGGTCAACGCCGTTACTCATGTATGCTGAGTTGCCGGTCATGTTTACGCGAACAATTCCATTTGTGCAGTTTCCGGCAGGGTCCCTGACAGCTAAAGAATATTCAATTTCAACATCCACGCCATTCCCATCTCCTGCAGTTCCCGGAACTTTCCTGTACATTTCATTCAGATCCTGGATTGCATCCCTGATCGCCTGATCACTTACGTTTATTCCCGTCCCGATTGCTTCACCCTTGTGCATCACGTGTACTACCACAGGCATTTTATATACAACACCCATAGTCTTTTGAAGGCTGGGCTGGATGGTGGCAACATAATCCTCATAAGACTGCATTCGCTGTGCATATGCGGGATCGCTTAATAAAAGCTGTCTGTGAATTTCATCTGTCCCGCACTTATTAATTTGTGCGTTTAACTTTAAAAATGGTGCTATTACCGAAATCAGGCACAACACCAGGCTAAATCTTTTTATATTTCTCATTATGTAATAATTTAATCTAGTAAATATAATAAAATGGGATTATTTAGAATTTATTTCAGAAATAATCCGGAAGATTTAACAAATCGGTATAAACAACTTGGTGTTTATTTCTATTGGTTAAGCTGACATTTTAACACTTCAAAACTGATAGTTTTACTTTAAATCAAAATTCAGGTTATGGCAAAGAAAGTAGTTTCAAAAAGCACCGAAAAAAAGATATTCGTTCTGGATACTTCCGTGATTATTTATGATCACACCGCAATAAAGAACTTCAAGGAGCATGATGTGGTAATTCCAATCACTGTTTTAGAAGAACTTGATAATTTTAAAAAAGGAAATGACACGAAAAATTTCGCCGCCAGGGAATTCACGCGTTATGTTGATAATATGTCCGGAGATAATTCTTTACAGGAATGGACATCCATCAATGGAAAAAGTCATGGTAAGTTTAAAATTGAAATGCATAACTCTTCGCAGATTGATGCGGAGAAAATTTTCCAGGAACGCAAAGGGGATCACCGCATTTTGAATGCGGCTTTGTATACCGCCGAAACAAACCCGGATAGAAAAGTTGTATTGGTTACCAAAGACATTAACCTTCGTATCAAAGCTAAATCTTTGAATCTCCATGCAGAAGATTATACAACAGGAAAAATATTGGCGGTAGATGAATTATATACTGGCAATACAATCTTGGATAAAGTAAATCCAACGACGATAAACCAGATTTATGAAAAAGGATCCTGCCTGGCAAAAGATGTGCTTAAAAAAGAAACTCCGGATTCGAATCATTATTATGTTTTAAAAAACGGAAACGCTTCGGTGCTTGCGCGTTATGAAGAGTCTTCCAAATCCCTGAAGCGTGTTACCAAGACATCGTCTTATGGAATTATTCCAAAAAATGCAGAACAATCGTTCGCACTGGATGCTATCATGAATCCGGACATTCGTTTGGTGAGTATTCAGGGTGTTGCAGGAACAGGTAAAACATTATTGTCATTGGCAGGTGCACTGGAGCAACGCCGAAACTATCACCAGATTTATCTGGCCCGTCCTATTGTTCCTTTGAGCAATAAAGACATTGGCTACCTGCCGGGAGATGTGACTTCTAAGTTAAATCCTTACATGGAGCCATTGTGGGATAATTTGAAATTCATCAAAAGTCAGTTTTCTGAAAAAGATAAAGAGTTCAAGGCAATTAACGAAATGCTGGAGAATGAAAAAATTGTGATTTGTCCTTTAGCATTTATCCGTGGACGTAGTTTAAGTAATATGTTCTTTATTGTGGACGAAGCGCAGAATTTAACTCCGCATGAAGTAAAAACAATTATTACAAGGGCAGGAGAGAACACAAAAATTATTTTCACAGGAGATATTTACCAGATTGATACGCCTTACCTGGATGCCCAGAGTAACGGCTTAAGTTACTTAATTGATAAAGTGAAAGGTCAGCCATTGTATGCACACATCACCCTTCAGAAAGGCGAGAGAAGTGAACTGGCAAACCTGGCCAATGATTTGTTATAGTTTGTTTTGGTAGTTAAAAATAAAAAAGGTTCATCGCAGATGGACCTTTTTTATTTTATCAGTTACAGTCCCGGCAACATGCCGCTGGCCACCTGCTTCATTTCATTCTCATTAACCTCATTGGCTTTGAACAAGGCCTTGTTCAGTGTTACGGTTAGCTGTTCTTCCAGTTCTTCGGTATTACCGTGTTGTAGGCCTGGCGCAATGCTTAGTGATTTAATTTCCCTGTTTCCGGTGATGGAAATTTTTATGTCTCCACCGGCACCTTCCACATTCAGGATAGTGTTATCCAATTTTAATTTAATCTCATCGGCTTTTTGCTTCATTTCTTTCAGCTTGCCCATCATGTCTCCGAATTTTCCTAACATATGTCTTTTATTTATAATATATACATTTGTCAGCTCGAGTAAGCGCTGTATTTTTGCGCTGTATCGGGAACGCTTCTCGACTCCGCTCGAAGTGACATTACTAATTTAATTATTATTTCAAAATCCTGAATTCATTCGGCAAATAATTATTTAAGCGATTTCCTAAATGTTTGATCCAACCAAGGCCAAACCCATTAAACGTCAATAAGTTCCAACCCTTATTACCTTCAATAGATGACAAATTTTTCTTTAAAAAATACAAGCCTTGTTCCCGATTACAAACGACTGTTTGAATGCTTTTCGACCGATGGACACTCATCGCCAGATCATGGTGAGGGATTACTTCATTTTTTATAAGACTTCCAATGGTTGTCCCAACTTTTTTATAATAGAGTTGCGGATATTTGTTAATGAAATCAATCACTAACTGATTGGTCAGTAAATAGTCTTCTTTAAATTTAGTAATGAGGTGTTGTTCTACCTCATGTATCCAATTAACAAACCATTCTTTTTCTTTTGGTTTGATAACTGAAAAATTTTCATACTTCGATTTTCTTACCTGGTGATGATTATCAAGGGCACCCGGCTTTTTTAAAACGGAACAAAAAAAACCTTCCGACTGTGTTTTGTCCGGGTAGAATCTATAACCGAATGCTCTATGTCTATCACTGGACGTTTCTACGACGCCCCAGTTTTCGTCAATCGGTATTTGAACACTAATTAAGTCGAATTCAGAAATTAACCAGTCAACAATTTCTTCATTTTCTGCGGCAGAGTATGAGCAGGTAGAATAGAGCAATGTACCTCCCTGTTTTAAGGAACCAATAATATCCGATAAAATTCTTTTCTGCCGCTGACTACAGAGATTGACGTTATTCAGACTCCATTCATCAATGGCATCATGTTGTTTTCTGAATAACCCGGAACCACTGCAGGGCGCGTCTACCAGGATCACATCAAAAACGTCATTGATCTCAGAATACGACCCGGGATCGTTATTGGTTACTACTACATTGCAGGTTCCCCATTTCGTTATGTTTTGAGAAAGAACTTCCGCGCGTTGTTTTACAACTTCGTTCGCGATTAATGCGCTGCTGCTACTTAATAACGACGCAAGCAATGTGCTCTTTCCACCCGGAGAGGCGCATACATCGAATGCTAAAAGCGTTTCGTTAAAATCAACGCAGGAAGAAAGCGCGTGCTCAATGAACATCGATCCGGCCTCCTGCACATAGTAACAGCCTGCCTGGAATAACAAATCATGTGTGAAATTAGGACGCTCATCAAGATAGAATCCGTACTGGCTCCAGGGAACAGCTTTATCTAACGTAAAGTCCAGCTGTGTTTGTTTAAAAGGATTTACCCTGATACTGGTAGGAGAGTTGGATTGATGCGCATTGATAAATGCTTCTTCATCAAAACCCTGGCAACAGGAAATGGAGTTTATAAATTCGGTTGGTAGTTGTAACATATTTTCCTACCAAATATAAAGAAATATTACTTTTGTTTGTGTTTGAAAAGAAAGCTACGGTAAAAATTACAGATCCTCACATGGCGCTGATGAAAATGCAGGGCTGGTGTGCCTATCAGGAGAGGTCGCAGCAGGATGCCCGGGATAAATTATTCGAGCTGGGTTTGTGGCCGGAGGCGGTGGAGAACATCATTGTTAAGCTGATCGAAGAAAATTTTTTGAATGAAGAACGATTTGCTATGTCATTTGCACGTGGAAAATTTTCGATAAAAAAATGGGGACGTATTAAAATCAAACAGGAATTAAAGCAAAAACGCGTGAGTGATTATTGTTTAAAGAAGGCTTTGCAGCAAATAGACGAGACCGTTTACATGGAAACTTTAAAACGCTTGATTGACATGAAACGTAAATTAATCAAAGAAAAGAACCCGGTGAAACTTAAATATAAGTTGATGAGTTATGCTTTATCGAAAGGCTATGAAAGGGATTTAGTATTTGATGTATTGAACAATAAAGAAGAATAGACTCGTTCTCTGTTTCGCTCAAACTGATTTTGACTTGTCACCCTGTTCGCCAATTGGCGGATTCAAGGCCTCAAAGATGCTGATTCGCCAACAGGCATAGAATGGCTACACAAACAATTCGCTTGCTATTTTATCTGCCAGTAATTTTCCTTTTTCGGTTAGTGTATAAGTTTTATTTTTCACGACAACTGTATCCTGCCTGATATATTCAGCAATTTGTTCCTGGAAAACTTTTACGAACTCAGCATTAAAGTTGGTTTTCAGGTAATCAAGGTTAATACCCCAGATAGTCCGGAGGGAGGTTAATATGTATTCATTAAACCGTTCTTTTTCTGTCAGGATTTCTTTTTCAAAAAAAGCCTGATTGTTTTCTGATACCTGTTTGATGTAGAGATTATTATTTGCTACGTTCCACTGCCGGGACTTGCCATCAAAGGAATGTGCGGATGGCCCCAGGCCAAGATAATGTTCTCCTTTCCAGTAATTGGAATTGTGACGGCTGAAGAATCCTTCCTTCCCGAAATTTGAAATTTCATAATGTATAAAATCATTTTTTTCCAGGCGATCAATCATTTCCAGAAATAACTCTGAACTTTTTTCATCATCAATGGCCACTTCTTTTTTGACTTTAAAATCATGCCCCAGTTTTGTTTTATCTTCAATGGTAAGATTGTAACTGGAGATGTGTGGAACTTTGAGAGCAATGGTTTTATCCAGTGTTTTTTTCCAGTTTGCCAGATTTGAAAATTTAGAACCATAGATCAGATCTATTGTAATGTTTTCAAAACCTCTGTCCTGCGATCTTTTAATACTGGACTCGCTCTCACGCGCGGTATGTGCTCTGTTCATCCATTTCAACTCTTCCTCATCGAAACTTTGCAGACCAATACTTAAACGATTTATTTCCAGCCGTTTGAGTTCTTTTAATTTTTCTTCATTCAGATCATCAGGATTACACTCCAACGTAATTTCCGCATCATTGGAAACTTTATAAAGTTTATAGACTTTTTCTAAAATTAGAAAGGTTTCTTTTTCAGAGAGCAGGCTTGGTGTACCACCACCAAAATATATGGTGTGGATTTGTTTGTCAGGCAGGTAATTGATCCGCTGATCTATCTCTGATAAAATATTTTTTACTAAAAATTCTTTGTTTTGAAGTGAAGTAGAAAAATAGAAATCGCAATAGTTGCAAGCCTGTTTGCAAAAAGGAATATGAATATATATCCCGCTCACACCTAAAAACTAACCGGAATCTTATAATAGCTGCCAAGCTCAGCGATCAATTGTTTGATATGAGCAAAATCAGCGGATTCAGTATAAGTGGTTTTTAATTTCTCAGTGTATTGCTTGCGTTGATTTGTCAAATACTGGGATGTAAAATAATAGGCGTCAATGGTTAAATCATTTTCTTTTACAACGATCTGTTCTGAAGTTATTTTCTTATAGCGTTTATAGGTAGAAATTACTTTATCATATTGTTGTAAACTAAAGTACCCCATAATCAAGGCAACGAACATGCCATCCAGAAATTTCTGAAACGGTATTTGCTGATAGGAAATTAAAGTGTCCTCCAGGATTTTAACGGATTTCGCTTTGTCCGCGTTGTCACCGGTTAAAAGCACTGCAGAGTAAAAACATTTTAAGTTGATCAGCTTTATCAGATATTCGCCATCGTCCCAGTAATTTTTTGCCAGTTCCGATTCAAGTTTTTGTTTCAGGAATAAAATGTTTTCTTTAATATCACCCGGTAGTGTTTTATGGTAATCCTCCCGGAATATAAATGCGTAGGTGCTCATGTAGTGGCTCGCCTGCACAGAAAAAGAGAAGATTTCAGGAATATTGATATAGCTTCCCCAGAATTTCAGGAAGGAGCTAACGTTATTCATTTTCTTTACTTCCTGTAACATCGATTCCGTATTGTTATTATTAACGTTTAACTGAAGTCGAAGGCCCAGGATTTTAAAATACATGTCATCTAAATAATGAAAGCAGACATGCGCATTATTTAAAAAGTCCCTTTCCAATTCATCCAGGCCTTTCAGGGTTTCCTGCTTAAAAAAATCGGGATGACTTAAAAAACTCAGTTCATAATATTTTCCGAAACGGGCTAATATATTAATGGAATTGGATTCGTGTTCAATGTATTGATTAAAAAAGGCCAGGTCCTTATTGGCCTGAGTTTTGGAAATATTTTCCTTCCCTTTAAAAAAAAGATTTTCTCTCAGGTATAAATAAATGCAATTTTTAATCTGCTCACATTCAATGTATTCGTTTACTTTTTTATGATATTTATTCGCGTCTTTGGATTCTGTAATAAAGCATTGCTGAGCAAAGAATTTAGTGACTTCGATTAACGTTGTGTAATCTTCAATTTTTTCTGCCACATCAGATAACCATTCAGCAATATCATTTGCTTTTCGTTTTTCACCTTTACTCAACAACTCTTCAATGATCTGTAAATTGTGTTTTAGGTAATTGGTATAATTCCGGCTTAAAAAACCACTTAATTTAAACGTATGATGAGTTAGCTGAAGAAACTTACGTTTGGTTTTTTCTGCTGAATCACCATAAATCAATTGGCACAATTCGTCAGATTCATGGTTTTTTTTTGAATGACGTATGGTCGTAATTAATTTGTGGGGAAGATCCGCATTTGTATTTAACAGGTATTCTGAGAATTCCTTAAAGTGGAATTCAGATAGTAATAGAACTTGTTTTTGGATACTAATCATGGCCATTAATTATGCAAAGTGATTCTTAAACATAAATATAATTTTTAATAAATACAAAAATCCTACAGGATATTTATTACCAGTAATTAGTTCCCTTGTTCAAAGAGATCATAATTTGGCAAATTCCAATCGATGGCTTTCCTTTTTTTTGACTCTAAATAGGAATTTGCTTTAGAAAAATGACCGCACCCAAAGAAAGCGCCTCTTGCCAATGGAGAGGGGTGGGCTGCTTCCAGAATTAGATGTTTACCAGAATCGATTAAGGGAGCTTTTGTTCTTGCAAAATTGCCCCATAAAAGGAATACACAGTTTTTCTGTTCATCAGAAATGGTTTGAATGATCTTATCGGTAAAAAGTTCCCAGCCTTTTTTTTGATGACTTCCCGGTTCCCCGGCTCTCACTGTTAGCGTGGCATTTAACAAAAGCACACCCTGTTTTGCCCAGGCGGATAAATTTCCATGATTTGGCATCGGGCATCCGATATCTGACCGTAACTCTTTAAAAATGTTCACCAGGGATGGAGGGGGCTTGATGCCATAATTTACCGAAAAACTCAACCCGTGGGCCTGACGCGGGCCATGGTAGGGATCTTGCCCTATGATGATCACTTTAACTTCCTTTAAAGGAGTGAGATTTAAAGCGGCAAATGTTTCTTTTTCTTTCGGGTAAATAGTAAAAGCCGACCTTTCTTTTTTAACAAATTCTTCAAGCGCTTTAAAATAGGGCTTCTCAAACTCCTCTGTTAGCTTCGTTTGCCAGATAGTATCGGAAATCAGATCAAACATTACTATTGTTAATTGTTTTTCAGAAAAAAAACCGATTTTCGCTGGCCTTTTTTTTTGTACTTAGCGAAATTAATATATATTTGTTATTCCTATTATTAAAAATTGAAAATATGAAAAAATTAGCTTTACTTTCAGCCTTGTTATTCGCTTTTTGTGCGTCATTAACTTCTTGCAAATCGCACGAAAAATGCCCTGCTTATTCTAAAGCTAATACTTCAACTTCTGCTAAAAAATCTGTCTAGGTTCCTGTAAATGCTCTGGCATAAACTTTCAGATATAAATCAGCTAAAAGACATTAAAAATTCTACAATTGAACAATCTGGCAACGGCCTGACTGTTCTTTTATTTAAGCATAGTACCAGATGTTCTATTAGTTCTATGGCTTTGAATCGCCTGGAATCCAAATGGCAGGATCAGGAAAAGATCCCGGCCTATTACCTGGATCTTTTAAGCCATCGGGACATTTCCAACGAAATAGCTTCTTTGTTTGACGTTGAACATGCTTCTCCCCAGGTACTTCTAATTAAAAACGGGGTATGTATTTACCATAATTCGCATAGTGGCATATCTGCTTCTGAAATTCTTGAAGCTGCGAATAACTGATCTAGTTTTTTTACCAGACAAATTCAATAACCTGTTTTAAATCAGGGTGCAGGCTTTTTGCTACCGGGCAGGTAAATGCTGCGTTTTCATAAATCTTCTTTTCCTTATCTGTGAAATTCAATTTAGGAAAGGTAATTTTGACATGGATTTCACCAATGCGTCTTGGCTCTGAATACATAATTTTGGTGACTTCAGCTATTGTTCCGTCTACGGGCGTAATTCCTTCTTTCATTGCCACAATTCCCATAATTGAAATCATACAACTTGCTAAAGCTGTGGCTACCAGGTCGGTTGGAGAAAACATTTCTCCTTTTCCGTGGTTGTCCTTGGGAGCGTCTGTATAGATAGTTGTATTAGATTGAAGATGCGTTGCTTCGGTTCTTAATTGCCCTGTATAGGTTACTTTACTGGTCATTATTATGTAAGTTTTAGTTCAAAGATAATAAAGCATTAGGTATCTAATTCATAAATTATTAATTACTTTTGTTGATCAGATGAAGAGGTGTTTTTCATATAGTTTTATTCTGCTTTTCTTAAGTTTTTTGGGTTATTCTCAAAGCACCAGTCAGGCGTTAGCCAGCGGCCAGGATCCGAATGTCCTGTATCGCAATGAAATGTCTTTTGGGATTTTCGCACACAGCCGTGGTTTGGGAATTAACTGGATGCGCGCAAAACATGTGACAGGAACACGAAAGCGCCTTCTGGAGGTGGAAGCGTTGAACATGAAGCACCCTAAAGAAATTAAAATTTCCAGTAATACAGATAACTCCAAGCGATTTATTTATGGAAAACTGAATAGCATTTTAATGTTTAGAGCCGGTGTGGGTTATCAAACCACGATCTTCAAAAGATCTGACAGGAAATCTGTGGAAATAAGAACTTCTTACTACCTGGGCGGCAGCCTGGCTTTCGCTAAACCCAATTATATCCTGGTGTATCGCGAAACGTCAGCTGGCGATAAATTTCAGCAATCTACCAAATATGATCCTGAAGTTCATACTATTGATAGTATTTCCGGAAAAGGCCCTTTGGTAGACGGCATGTCTGAAATGAAAGTATATCCCGGATTATATGCCAAACTTAATTTAAGTTTTGAATACGCACCGTATTCCAATAAAGTAAAAGCCATTGAAACGGGTGTGATCTTTGACTATTTTCCAAAGGCGCTTCCGATAATGGCTAATAACCCTGCAGAAAATTTTATAGTAACCTTATACGTTGGTTTTGTGTTTGGTAAAAAATGGTTCTAAAAAAAATGGAAAGTACAAACGAAGCCCTGATTCCTGAAAGACCTCGTAAACCGGATTGGTTGAGAGTAAAGTTGCCTATCGGCGAGGAATATCTAAAAGTAAGAAATATTGTTGCTACCCATAAGCTGCATACGATATGCGAAAGTGGTAATTGCCCTAATATGGGTGAATGCTGGGGTGCTGGTACAGCAACGTTTATGATCCTTGGAAATATCTGCACAAGGTCATGCGGATTCTGTGCTGTAGCAACCGGTAAACCGAAACCCGCAGATTGGGATGAGCCAAAGCGCGTGGCTAATTCCGTAAAATTAATGGGTGTTAAACATTGTGTTATCACTTCTGTTGACAGGGATGACCTGAAAGACGGAGGTTCAATTATATGGGCCGAAACTATTAAGGCCATCAGGGAAATAAGCTCTGAAACAAAATTTGAATGCCTGATTCCTGATTTTGCAGGTAAGTGGGAAAACCTCCAGCGTATCATTGATGTAAAGCCTGATATTGTTTCGCACAATATTGAAACCGTAAGACGTTTAACTGCGCAGGTGAGAATCCAGGCAAAGTACGACCGGAGCATGGAAGTTTTGAAACGTTTGCATGAGGCAGGTGTTAGAACCAAATGTGGTTTAATGGTTGGTTTAGGTGAAACGGAAGAAGAAGTACTGGAAACAATTGATGATCTGGCTGCAGTACATTGTGACGTGATGACCATTGGACAGTATTTACAGCCTACGCCAAAGCATTTACCGGTAGCAAGGTTTGTTCATCCTGATGAATTTAAAAAATGGGGTAGGATTGCTTTATCGAAAGGATTCAGATATGTGGAAAGCGGCGCCCTGGTTCGTTCTTCATACCATGCCGAGAAGCACGTATTTTAATTTATTTTCTCAATTTAACCCACTCAAATGAATTCTCTTTTTTCCATTTTATTCAAAAACATTATTCTGTTGGCTATCATCGTCATTAGTTTGGTTTTTGTGTTTACGCAATTCATAGGGTATAACGAAGTACGTTATATTTTTATAGGAATGGGAATTCTCTATGTATTTGCAGCTTGTTATGAAGCTTACACATTATCACAGATCAAAAAAGACACGCAAAAATTTACTTATTTTCCGGATGGTTTAATAGCCAAACGGTTGATTAAGATTATTGCCTTTACTGTATTTGGTGTATTGCTATATTATTCGGGAAGTATTATCCGATATATGGCTTTCTTGTGTTTTTTAATTGCTTTTACAGAAATCGTGGTGACTCTCTGGAGAAGAGCGAAACATCTTTGCTTTGTTGCGTTGGAAGACGACCAGTTAATTATTTCTACCAATAAAATTCATACGACTTCAGCCAGGGAAATTGAAAAGATTGAGGCGAGGCATGGTTTAACGTATTTCATCAACTACAACAGAAAAGCCATTACCCTTCGAACTGATATGATGAAGGAAAACAAAGAATTCAATTCAGCTCTCGATTCCTGGATCGTTAAAAATAATTTATCGGATAAGGTTGTAACCGGGTAAATCAATAGCTGATAAATTCCGGTTTCGAAACACTAAATGCCCTTACTCTTAATGTAAAGCTCGTGATGGGATTATATTTTAATGTGACTTTATTTTCGTTTGGAAAGAAAGGGTAGGCACCCACAGCGAACTGGAACGTACTGCTTAATAAATTTTCATTTCTTACCATCACCCCAAGAGTGTAAGCCTGGTAGAGATTACTTTTCACAAGAGGTGAAGACGGACTCCCTATCATACCAATACCCATTGTAACCACCGGCGCAAAACGGAAGCCAATTAATTTATAAGGGAGGTAGGCCACTGTTTCTGAGTTAAGCGTCATTTTTGTATTACCGGATAAACCACGGTTTTCAAATCCGTATAATTCCTCTCCGCTGAAATTGATAGTTTGACCCACCAGTTTATTTTCTCCGTGTACGCAATTAAACGTTAAAAATTCACGAAAGAACCATCGACCGTTTTTTAACAGGTTACTGAAATAATACAATTTATAATTCAGTGTAATGTCGTTCGCTACTTTTTCATTAAAAAAGATTCCATACGACACGGTAGCGGATAAATAACCTAAGCGCTCGAAGTGTTTGGCCCTCGCCAGTTCGAAACCGGTGTAATACCTTATTTTTTTGAACTCATATTTTATTCCCCCATAAATAAACTGAAGGATTAAGCCTTCCGGAACGTCTTCGTTTGCCCCAAAACGGTATATGTATTTATCCTTGTAATAATGTTGTACGGAAAAACCAATATTGCCTAGGGCTGCTTTGGCGTTATAATGAGATCTGGATGTATCAATTCTTTCTGAAGGCCGGTTCAGGTAAGTAGCGGTGTAGTACCTTCCGGCCAAAATAAGATTAGTACTTTGATTGAAAAAGCTTCGATCTTCACTTAGTTTTTTAAACTTAAAACTTTTCCCTGCCCAGACATCATAACCTAAACTGTTCAATGGTATTTGTCGGGATTCGCCAATAATGGTATCCGTATAGACATATTTTTTCCAGGAATGTGACGCAGCTGCACCTCCAGCCCAGGATGTTAACGGAGAGAAGAAAGGCCGGTCAAAAGAAAGAGAAACCTTAGTTTCATCTTTATTGGTGGAATATCCTAATCGGGATGAAATGTAAGTATTGTCGATATTGGCGATACCGTAATATCCATTAAACTCGTAAACATTCGGCTTGGTCAATCGTCCATACTGTTCAAATTGCTGACCTGCACCAAACAGGTTATAATTCCTGAACCTGGCATCCACAAATATATCGGTTACCAGAATAGGAACCGTGATGGGCCATTTGTCCTGAACAATTACATTGACATCCACACTGTCTCTGCTTTTTGTTTTGGTGATGTAAATCCTCGCATCATTTATAAAACTTGCCTCCCGCAGAATACGCTCTGTTTCACTCAAAGACAGGGGGTTAATCGTGTCATTATTTTTAAACAGTAGTTTATTTTGAATAACAAATTGCCGTGTCGTCATATGAACATTGTTGCCGAAACGTTGAGAACGGCTGACGGGCCGGGTGATCGTATCGTTTACGTTATGCCCGAAAGGATCGTAGATGGTAATATTAATATTGCGAATGATGCGTCCCTTGTATTTTAAGTACGGATTAACATTCTTAACTTCTTTTGATGCCGGTTGGATTGGGTATTCTTTGGCTTCAGGATCTACGAAAATCAGTGAATAAGCCCATTTGGTAACCCTGTGTTTGGACGACCATTTTTTTAATTTTTTATAAATACGAAGGGAGTCTTCTTCTTCAATTTCTTTTTTTCCGGCGGAAAGTTTTTGTGCTGATGCAATGTTGGAAGAAAAAATAAAGATCATGCCAATAACCAGGCATCTGTTCATGATTACATGAGTGTTAGGACCTGTGATGTATCTATGATACCGCTTTTTTACAAGCTTATGTACGGCATAGATTAAACCTGAATATGTGCATAGTTTAAAAAGCATTTAAAAGTGTTCATCCTATTCTTCAAAATCTTTATGTTCATTCTTCCATTCCTATATGAATTAAGGCGTCTCCCTGGTTTACCACTGGCTGATTGTTTATTCCAACGATATATCCATCGGCTGTAGAGAAGATCTTATGTTCAATTTCTCCGAACGGATTGCAGATCACCCCTAACAAATCTCCTTTTGATATATAAGCCCCGTTAGTCGCATTCATATGAAATAACCCGCTGGCATTCGCCCTGATCCAGGTATCTTTTTTAATTTTCACAGCATGGTTGTTCGGCACATGAATATCGATCATGTTGTAATTTCTCATCAACCGAAGACAACCATTCACGCCTTCATTAATGGCTCTATAATCAAAGCGCATGCTTTCGCCACCTTCGTATACCAAAATAGGTTTGTTTTTTTTTGCGGCTTCTTTTCGGAATGTTCCCTCTCTGTATGAACTGTCAATGATCAGGGGAGGAGAAAATTTCTCTGCCAATGCCACATTTTCCGGGAATTCAAATACACACCTGATCTGGGGAGAGTTATTGATTTTCGCGCCCCCCGTATGGAAGTCAACGCCGAAGTCTATGAGTGGTACAATATGTTTCATCAGGTCATACGCGATCCGGCTTCCGAAAGAACCGTTTTTATGGCCCGGGAAACAACGGTTCAGGTCTCTGCCATCCGGTAGATCACGACTGCCAAATAGAAAGGAAACACTATTGATCACGGGAATGGCAATGACGTTCCCGCAGTTTAAATTTTTTACTTCATCCCTGGTAATAATTTTTCGGATGATCTCAATCCCGTTCGTTTCTTCTCCATGCATGCCCGCCGATAACAATAAAGTAGGGCCTTTTTTATTACTCCTGAAAACGAAAACAGGAATTTCAATCTTTGTTTTTGTGTGGAGTTCGTAAGAGTTTAATACAATTTGTTTGCATTCCCCGGCGCTAACGGTTTGAGAGTTTATCTTAAAATCTTCCATTACTGACCGGGGGCATTAAACTCATTACGTTCAACATATTCAATAATTTTACTGGCGATATCAATCCCGGTAGCACCTTCAATGCCTTCCAAACCCGGGGAAGAATTTACTTCCATAACTAAAGGTCCCCGATCGCTCTGTAACAAGTCAACGCCGGCAATGCCTAATCCTAATTTTTTTGCTGATTTAATAGCGGTCGCACGTTCTTCAGAGGTCAGTTGAATGAGTGAGGCTGTTCCACCCCTGTGCAGGTTGCTTCTGAATTCTCCTTCTTTAGCTTGTCGTTTCATGGCCCCCACAATCTGGCCATCAACAACAAACACCCGGATATCGGCACCTTTTGATTCTTTAATGAATTCCTGCACAAGCATGTTTGCATCCAGTTTTAAAAATGCTTCGATAACGGATTTCGCCGCTTTATCATTTTCTGCCAAAATAACACCAATGCCTTGCGTTCCTTCCAATAGTTTAACGACACAAGGGGCGCCGCCAATACTTGCAATAACCGATTCAATATCTTTTGGCTCGTTGGCGAAAGCTGATTTAGGCATTCCAATTCCTGCACGGGCTAAAATTTGTAAGCTTCGCAACTTGTCCCTCGAACGTACTAATGCTTGTGATTCTACTGCAGTAAATATTTTCATCATTTCAAACTGACGAACAACTGCGGATCCGTAAAACGTAGCGCTTGCACCAATACGCGGTATCACTGCATTGATATCAGCTACTTCTTTCCCATTGTAATAGATATGCGGTCTGCTCTGTTCGATCACTAAAACACATTTCATATGGTCAAGTACCACCACTTCATGGCCTCTTAGTTCAGCGGCTTCTATAAGTCTTTTTGTTGAGTATAAATTTCTGTTACGGGATAGAATGGCAATCTTCATTTAATAAGTGTTTAGGAGTGTATTTAGTTTTAAACCATTAGTATAAATTTTGTTGACGTCAACAATAAATTTTCCTTTCAGAAGTTTCCTGCCAATTAGAACAGGATAACGCATATTCTCACGATCGCTCAGCGAAATGCTGCTTTTGATTTTCTTTTTTCCAATCACGATCTGTGTTTTGATAATATATCGCTCTTCCATTTCGCCAAAAGAATTTTTAATTTTTTTCTTGGTAAACTCATCAAAACTATAGATAGTATTGTCCAATAATTGAAATGTAAGGATAGGCTTATCCAGGTTGGTTTTTAGAACAATGTTTTTGCAATGAATGGCACAGGTATATGCACCTGTATCAATTTTAGCTTCCACATGATGGATGTTTAAAATAGGGAAACTGACAAATTCTCTGCGACCGATCAGTTTTATTTTTGGTTTAGCTGCTAACATATTTACCACTCCAAATTAGCTGATTTAATTGGGAAACAAAAATTATTTTCAAAAAAATGACTGTTATATTTAATATTTGCAACTTACGGAAATCTTTGATTTACATCCATCCATTGGCGAATTAAACTACAAAACGGGACAGGTCTACTTCACCATCAATTTTAGAATTGTTACGAATCGATTCCACTAACTGTTTGGCAAAATAGGGAGCCAGCATGACTGCTTTTGTTCCCATCCCGTTAAATAAATACATATTGGCAAATTCCGGATGTCTGCCTATTACGGGCCTCCTGTCGATAACGGAAGGCCTTACGCCGGCTTCATGTGAAATGATTTGATATGGAGTGGTTACCACCGCGTTTAATTTTTTCAGAAGTTCAGTTTTTCCTTCTTCCGTTGGAATGTCATTCAATGTATGCCATTCATAGGTAGCCCCGATTTTGAAAAGTTTGTTTCCTAATGGAAGGATGAAAAATCCCTTATTAAAAATGTCACTTTCTAATTGGATATGCTCGCTATAAATTGTCAAAGTTTCTCCTTTTGCCGGTTTCATAGGAATCCAGTTAAAATATGGATTACTGGAGATCAGGTGACCTTCACAAAACAGGATATTAGACCCCGTGAGTGATTTATAGGAAATACCCAGATCTGTTATTTTTAACTGATCATGGTCAAATGCTTCTTCCAGAAATTCATAATACTCTTTTAAATACTTTTTGGTACAAGCCAGAAAATGCGGTACATTCAAATTGCCCGCTTGTAAAACCCGGGAGTACTTCTTTACATGATAGTGTTCATCTACCGGAAGGTTCTTATAAATGTGAGAGTCTAAAAAAACATTTTCGGGTTCCGCTCCCTGAGATTTTTTTAACCATAGCGTTTCTTCCTGTTCTTCTGTAAATGGTTTTATGATATGACGGTCCTGGATAAGTTCGGTATTAAATTCTTTTTCCCATATCGAATAAAAATTACGTAGTTCGGGAACCAATTCATCGGCCATCCAGCTTTTGGTTAGTCGTTTAAAAACAACCGGATTCCAGATACCACCGGCGATTTTGGAGCTGCTTGACAACCCGGGTTGGTCAACGATAGAAACGGTATACCCGGATTTAATTAATGTTAATGCTACTACGGAGCCCGCGATGCCTTGACCAACAATGATAAAATCAGTTATGGAATTATTTCTTTTTTGGTGGAACATAACCATATTTTATTCCACGGTACGCGCCGGAAAAATAAACGATGAGCCTTACGCCATATACCATTTGGGCCTGGTTGTAGTCACAGAAAATTTGTCCGCCAAGGCCAACATCATATTTTATTTTATAAACCGCTTCCAGGGCAGCAAAACCACCTACCATATTATACACGGTAGCCAGGTTATAATTAGTTGAATCGCTTAATGGCCTTCTAAAATAAGAAGACGAAGGGCCTGCTGCGATGGATAAATTGAATTTCTCTGCTTCTTTGCGTATGACGTAACAAAAATGGAAACTATAATTATTAGAGGCTGTGAAATCTGAGCCACTCATAAAGCCTCCAAATCTCACATAATGCTGCTTTAAATGGAAAGTGAAATCGGCACCGATGTTTTTTTCATCTTTTGGCCATTTTGTATTGTAGGAGGCGCCGGCGCCAACCGAAAGCCAGCTGTTATAAACCCTGTAACGCTTTCCATCATAAATAATTTCTTTCTTGGGATTATATATTGCAGTGTCGGATTGAGCCAGGCAATAGCTGGCAAAAAAAATGCAAAAAACAAATATGACGAAACTTCTCAACTATGCGAATATATAAAAAACAATTTAACTATTTGAATATGATGAGCGCTTTTGGATTGTATGTCTTATCATTTAAAGAACGTAACAGAGTGCGATAAATTGTTTAATAGATAGTGATTTTGCAAGCACGTGTAAAGACAAAAGAAAGACGTGAAGGAGAATTGGAGATTATTGTATAGACAATCGGAAGAAAAACAAATATGTATTAAAAATCTGTAACTTATTTCACCATGACCCACGCATTAGGGAAATCATTTTTTACTGCTGCTAATAATTGTGTCGCTTCATCTTTTGCGTTAAACCCGCCGCAGCTCACAACATGCAAGCCTTTATGATTCACCCCACTAATACCTGCATTGATATTTTTAGACCGTAATTCTTTTACAAGTTTATTCGCATTGTCTTCAACACCAAAACAACCAACCACTACCTGGTATTTTGCATCAAAGGAAGTAGGGTTTTTTGAAGAAGCATATAAAGGTTTTACAACATTGGTTTTGTCTGTTTTCGCAACGCTGTCATTTACAGAAGCAACCAGGACGTTACCATTCTCGGATAATTTAAAGGTTGCAAATCCGTTGGCATCAACCAATAAGGATTGTTTTTCAATGTCATGAATAAAAATCGCTTTTGAATCTTTTTGTTTTACCGGAGAATACGTTTTTTCAGGAGTATAAAACGGATTAAAAGACGACTGCAATAATGGTTTCATAGGCTTTGAATAAGCCGCAAATAATAAAAAAGCCAGCGTCACCGGAACACCGATTGCTAAAGTAAGAATTTTTGAATAAGATCTTTTTGGGCTTTTAACAGCCTCTACAACAATTTTCCGGTCTTCAAACTGTTTAACGGCCACAGGCTGCTTTTCAACTTCCATTACCAGTTCGTTAGCAATCACAGGTTCAAATCCAAAGGACTCTAATAAAAAGTTGACATCTGTTTTTGCTTCAAATCTTAAGGTACTTTCAGCATCAATGTAAAGCAATCCAAGGTTCGTTAATTCAAATCTTTTTTTAACAGATAATAAGGATTGTATATAATCTTTATAGTCTTCAATTTGTTTGGTTGATTCTGTAATGGTTGCATTGTTTTTTTGCATCCAGGCAGAGATCAGCAAACCATCATTGTGAATTAAATTTTTATTAAAAAGAATATGTTTTGTCTGAGGATATAAAATATTACTTCCTTTATTGAAATTGGAACTGTAATTCCTCGCAACAAATCCACCAAAATTTGGAACAATAACACAATCATGCCTGAACATCAGCTCGGTAATTAATTCTGTTATCTGGGTATAATGTAACATTTTCGGACTTCGAATGTAACGCTTTTTTGACGTTAATTATGTATAAACTTAGCAAAAAAAAGGGGTTTTAACTAATCGTTTAAGAACCAATTAATTATGAATTTTCAACAGATTCAACAACTTACCCACCATATTTTATAATCAAAACGATTTTTAAACCTGTAAAATTTGCATCTCTCGAAAGGACGCTTTAAAAAAGGTAAAGAATTGTTAAACAGCCTGTTATTTATTTAGATAAGGTTTAAATAACTACCAATTTTATTAAAGATTATTTTACCTTTGCAGACCATGTTTAGGACCAGATTTTTTCAATATATCGCTTTTTCATTATGCCTTTTCTTAAGCGCTGGTTTATTGGCTCAAAAACAGCCTTCAACAGCTAAGGAAATCGTGTTTAAGATGGTGAAATCGATCAATGAGCTTGAAAGATTGAAGTACAGCCTGAAGATTATTGAACGCGGTAAAAAAGGATTTAACCACTATGAGTCCTCGGTTAAATTGAACAGAAAGCCGAGAAAGATCTATTTGTACATAAAAGGCATCGAATTATTGTGGGTTAGCGGATGGAATAACAACAAGGCTTATGTAAAGCCTAATTCTTTTCCTTATGTAAATTTAAGCCTGGATCCCTTAGGTTATTTAATGAGACAGGATCAGCATCATACTTTGAACGAAATGGGTGTTGATTATTTCGCGAGCATCATTGAATATATTGCCTTAAAGAACCTCGATAAGTTTGACAACTTTTTTAAATTTGAAGGAGAAGAGCGTGTGAATAACCGTCCGTGTTATAAGATCATTATTGACAATAAAGATTTTGGGTATGAAAATTACACCGTTGGAGATCATGAAAGCATCACGTCTATCGCCCGGAAGCTCCACATAAGTGAATACATGATCCTGGAAGTAAATCCAAAGCTGAATGATTATTTTGATATTTTAAAAAAAGGCCAGGTATTAAAAGTGCCTAATGCCTATGCCAAGCATGTAACGCTCTACATTGATCAGTTATATTTTTTACCAATCAGTATAAAAATATTAGATGATAAAGGATTGTACGAACAGTACGATTATCATTTTTTACAGGTAAACCCGAAGATTGATGACGAGGAGTTTAAGAAGACCTATAAAGATTATAAATTTTAAGCAGGACGGGTACCAAACAGTATAGCAGAATGAGCGCAATCATAATTACAAAAAATACGGAGTTAATGCAACGGGTGATCGACGAGATCAAAACCTGTTACGATCCTGAAATTCCTGTGGATATATGGGAGTTGGGATTAATTTATGAGCTTGATCTGAATGACGAGAATGAGCTTAAAATTACCATGACACTCACCTCTCCAAATTGTCCGGTAGCTGAAACTTTGCCTGCCGAGGTTGAAAACAAATTGAAACTGGTTCAGGGAATAAAATCAGCAACATTGACCCTAACATTTGAACCCACCTGGACAAAAGAGATGATGAGTGAGGTTGCTCAACTGGAACTTGGGTTCATGTAATTGAATTTTTCAAAAATAAGATGTCAGAAGAGATCATAAATAAGGTTGCCAACAGTGGTTTAATTACAATTGATCTGGAAGAGTTTTATCCAAAAGGTGAACGGGTTTTATTTGATTTAAAACCGTTGCTGTTTCATGAATTGATCTTAAAAGAAAAAGATTTCAGGGAATATATTAAACAGCATGATTGGACAACCTATAAGGATAAATTGGTAGCTGTTACCTGTACAGCGGACGCGGTAGTTCCTACCTGGGCTTACATGCTCGTGAGCATTGCTTTAGAACCATTCGCTAAAAAAATTGTGTTTGGGAATTCAGACACATTAGAGGCTGTTGTTTTTCATGAAGCGCTCCAGACGATTCACTACGAAGATTATAAAGATAAGCGTGTGGTCATTAAGGGTTGTAGTAATCTGCCCGTCTCCACTCACGCGTATGTTGAACTGGTAAAAGGTTTACGGCCGCTGGTTAAATCAATCATGTATGGTGAGCCATGCAGTACGGTTCCCCTGTACAAAGCTCCTTTGGCAAAATAACCAAAACTCCCACTTCAAAGAGGATTCGTATTAAATTGTATATTTATATTCTTGAGTTATTATTTTAAATATTCAGTTGTTTTTCTTTTACTTTTTATTTTTTCTGCTGTGTTGGGACAGGAAGATGGAGGAAGACAATTGCGTAACCGCCGGAAAAATCCGATCGTAAAAACACGGTTTGGGATTTCACCGGTTTTAAGTTTTTACAAAACAAATAAGAATCATGCTTCGAAAGCCAAACCAAAAATGGCGTTTAATTTTTCTTGGAAAGAAGAAATCAGACTGGACAAGAACAATCAGAATTTTCTCTTTATTGGCGCAGAATATATGTTTCACGGCGTCAATTTTAACTCTTATTATTTTTATGCTGACAGTTTGAAGCTCTATGAACCCGGACGATTAAAATATAAGTACAGCCTCACGATTCACGAACTGGATTTCCCAATTCAGATAAAACATTCTTTTCAGAAAGAAACCAATGCCATTTATTCCTCCTATATATTTGCCGGTTACTGTTACCGTTGGATTATTGAAAGTCATTTAAAGGTGAATGAAGATGGTAACTCCCTGGTAGACCAGCGTGAGCCCCTGAAATTTAAAAGCCCCGCGTTTAATCCATCGAATAGTTCATTCCTGAGTGTTGGTGGAGGTTTTCAGAAAAATACGAGCTTGAGACATAATGCTGTTTTTGTGGAGCTTCAATTTCGATACGGCTTATCTCCTTTTTATTTCAATGAATCCTTTGCGCCTTCAAGCATGTATATTAATAATCATTGCCTCTTGTTAACGGTTGGATTTAAAATTTAATTGATGGTATTGAAACTTCAAAAACCTGAGCATTTATTTCCTGCAGAAATTGATCTGCCGGGTTCAAAAAGCATCAGCAATCGGGTTTTGATCATTCAAGCTTTATCGGGTTTGGATTTTGGCATCCAGAATATTTCAGATTCTGATGATACCCTGCATTTACAATCGGCATTGAGCAATTACGCAAAGACTTCGGTAATTGATGTTGGGCATGCAGGGACGGATATGAGGTTTTTAACCGCTTTCCTTTCTTTACAAAAAGGAAATTTTGAATTAAGGGGTTCTGAGCGTTTGCAACAGCGACCTGTAAAAGACCTGGTGAGCGTATTAAAAGAACTGGGCGCTGATATTTCCTATAAGAAGGAAGAGGGTTACGCCCCTCTGATCATAAAAGGTAAACCATTAAACGGTGGAGCGGTTAAAATCAGTGGAAAAGTAAGTAGTCAGTTTATTACTGCTTTGCTATTAGTCGCTCCTTATTTCAAGGAAGGGCTTGTTCTTCATATTACGGATGAAACGGTTTCAAAACCTTACATAGAAATGACCATCGCCATCATGAAAGAATTTGGCGCTGAGGTCAGTTGGTTGGATAATCAAATTACAGTAGGTCCACGGCCTTACTCTTATTCAAGAACGGAATACAAAGTTGAAAGAGACTGGTCAGCAGCGTCTTATTATTATAGCATGGTGGCGCTTTCTCCGCTTCAGACAAAAATCATATTGAGTGGTTTATTTAACGTATCCACACAGGGGGATTCGGTATGCGAACAGATATATCAACGCTTTGGCGTAACCACAGAATATCATAAAGATAAAATCATTCTGACAAAATCAGTTAATCATCTGTCAGGAATGTTTGAGTTAAATTTAGTAGAGTGTCCGGATATAGCCCAAACATTAGTGTGCACTTGTATTGGATTAGAATGTGCTTTCCGTTTTACAGGACTGCAAACATTGAAGGTGAAGGAAACAGACAGGATTGCTGCTTTACAACAGGAAGCCCGGAAATCAGGTATTGAACTGGAAGTATCTGACAACAGCATTCAATGGATCAAGACAACGCCGCTTAAGTATGATAGTATATTAGCCATTTCAACATACAAGGATCATCGCATGGCGATGAGTTTTGCGCCCCTGTGTTTAGTAGTGGAGGAACTTTGCATTGAAGATCCGGAAGTTGTTTCGAAATCCTATCCCTTATTCTGGGAGCACCTGAAACAAATTGGAATTACTCAAACTCAATCATAATGAACTATACAGATTTGATCAGTACCATTGGTGTATCACTAATTTTATTAGCGTTCTTTTTAAATACCTTCAAATACATCGCGGATAATGGAAAACTCTATTTTGTAATGAATATCACTGGAGGTGCTTTTGCTTGTTACGGTAGCATATTACTGGGCTCCGTGCCATTTATTATTTTAGAGGGCACCTGGAGCATTGTTGCATTGGTTGGCCTTATCAAAAATTTAAAACAATAAATTACCTTTTGATTTTTTGTCTTTCAGGTCGTCAATAAAAATCTCCCGTACGATGATGAAAGATGGATTCAGTTTTATGGATTCAAAAATGGTATGGTTGTATAAATAACGATTGTCGCCTTTAATGATCAGGAAATAATCCGAATTCTCCAGCTCAGGCAGTAGCCTGGTGGTTTGTTCGATATTACCAGCAAAAAGATCCGGTTCTTTAGGTTGCGCCCCTTCAACTTTCGGTTGAAACGAGGTTTGATTAGGAAGCAAGTTGAATTCAATGTTCAGATCTTCATGGATAAAACCATAGAGGGGAAAATAAAAATCTTCTCCTTCCTTATGGGTAAAATCCAGTAGATCGTTCAATTGAAGATCAATGTCGAGTGCCTGGTTTAGCTCATGGACGACACGGTAAATACTCTCGGTGGAAGTAATAGAGAAAACATCAAAATCAAAATGCTCTTCCGCGTTAATATCTAAATTGTATGTTGCCATTTAGTGAAACGCCGAAGAGCATTATTTATGTTATGAATATCTTATCCCTGAATTTTTTCGAGTAATTCAGAACTAATTCCTGTGTTACTATAACCACCATCGTGATACAAATTCTGCATCGTTACCATGCGGGTAAGATCTGAGAACATACTTACAGTAAAAGCTGCGCAATCATCAGCGCTTGCATTTCCTAATGGAGATTGAAGGTCGGCGAAAGTATAAAAATCGGAAAATCCTTTTATGCCGTTACCGGCAGATGTTTTAGTAGGTGATTGGGAAATCGTATTGATACGAACTTTCTTTTGTTTACCATAATGGTAACCAAAGGTACGGGCAATACTTTCTAACATCGCTTTAATGTCAGCCATATCTGTATAAAAAGGATAGGTTCTTTGTGCGCCAATATATGAAAGCGCGACAACAGAAGCATGATCATTTAAGGCATCCAGTTTATGGGCAACAGCAAGCATTTTGTGAAATGACAGCGCCGACACATCAATTCCTTTATTGTAGAAATCGTAGTTCAATTCAGTGTAAGGAATGTTCTTACGAATGTTCACGCTCATTCCAATAGAGTGCAATACAAAATCAATTTTACCTCCTAATACGTCCATTGATTCGGTATATAATTTAGTAAGGTCATCTACGCTGGTCGCATCTGCAGGAATGATTTTGGCGCCGGTTTCTTCGGATAATTTATTTATTTCTCCTAAACGCATAGCGATAGGAGCATTGGTTAATGTAAAAGTAGCGCCTTCTTCGTGGCATTTTTGTGCAACTTTCCAGGCAATAGAATTTTCGTCTAATGCACCGGTAATAATTCCGCGTTTTCCTTTTAATAAGTTGTAAGCCATAGTGTTTTTTTTAGTTGGACAAATATACTAATAATGGTTCAGATTAAGCATTCAGTAATTCTTTCGCGTTTTTTAAAGCCGTTTCCGTAGGAGTGCCCGTACTCAACATTTTTGCAATTTCCGCGACCCGTTCTTCGGGCGATAGTGTTTTAATACTGGAGGTCGTTTTATCTTTGGTGTCGGATTTAAAAACAAATAAATGATTGCTGCCTTTACTTGCCATTTGCGGTAGATGGGTGATGGTAATTACCTGCATGCTTTTTCCCATGGCAAATAAAATATTACCTATTTTATCCGCAACATCACCACTAACCCCTGTATCGATCTCATCAAAAATAATAGTCGGTAAAGCAGTGCGCTCTGCTAATAAGGCTTTTAGGCATAACATCAAACGGGATAACTCCCCACCTGATGCCGTTTTATGCAATTCTTTAAACTCTGCGCCTTTATTCGCGGTAAATAAAAAAGAGATAGCATCCAGTCCGTTAGCCGTTAAAGTATCCAGTGGTTTTAGTTCAATTTTAAACTGCGCGTTTGCCATAGATAAACTGCTGAGCATGGTTTTGATATTTTGCTCAATGCCCGCAATGGCGTTTTGTCGCTTATCGGATAAATCTTTGGCTAAAGATTGACATTGTTTTTCTAAAGCGCGTATTTCCTTTTGCGTTTTTTCAATACTTACTTCCAGGGACGAAAATTGCTGAAGCTTTGTTTCGATATCGTTTTTAATACCCAGTAATTCTTCTTCAGAATTTACACCATGTTTTTTCAGTAAGCGATTTAATTTATCCAATTGAATATTGACCTCTTCTAAGCGCGCATTGTCATAAATCACATCTTCTTCACAATTATTAATGTCACTGGCCAGTTCTTTCAACTCAATTGTCGCAGAATTGATGCGTTCAAATAATTCATTGAACTGCTTGCCGAATTTGGAAACACTTTGCAATTGTTGTTTTACTAAAGCAAGGGCAGACACAATATTTTCTTCACCACCGGAAATTGCTAAAGATGATTTCACCAGATTACCTTTGATGAACTCTGCATTTTCCAGCGTTTCACTTTCTTCTTCCAGTGTTTTTTGTTCACCAATTTTTATAGAAGCTTCCTCCAGTTCATTGAACTGAAACTGGTAGTAATCCAGTTCTTTTTTTGCCTGGGTTTCCTGTGCTGTCAGATCATCTAATTGTTTTCTTAATTTACTGAGTTGGCCAAACTGTTTTTTGTAATCATTAAATAAAGGAATGGTTTTCGAAAAGGCATCAACCAGTTCAAACTGAAAATTGGTTTCCTTTAATAATAAGGTCTCATGTTGAGAATGGATGTCGATTAACTGATCACCTAATTCTTTCAGTACATTTAAGGTAGTTGGCGTATCGTTAATAAATGCTCTTGATTTTCCTTCAGGGGTTATTTCTCTTCTAATGGTCGTATCCTCATCATAATCCAGTTCATGACTTTCAAAAAATGGTTTTAAATTGTAAGCAGCAATATTAAACTGAGCTTCAATGATGCATTTTTTGGTTTTATGATGCAGAGAGCTGACATCAGCACGATTCCCTAATGTTAAACCTAAGGCACCCAATAAAATAGATTTACCGGCTCCCGTTTCTCCTGTGATTACGGTTAAGCCCTGGTTCAAACGAACTTCCGTTTCTTCAATCAGTGCAAAATTCTGTATGCGTAAATTATGTAACATTTCAAGGATAAATATCGGAATTTAAAATCTGTAGAAACTGTTATTTTACTCAGAAAGTGCCTTCATTTTTCAACAATCACAGATTTTAAAAAATTGCCCCTAAATCAGATTTCATATTCAATCATTTAAACTATGCTTTCACTCAAAACCGTGTAACGATTCTGTTTTTTTAACGTATTACAATTCAGGAACACCGGGATAGTCTATTTGTAAGTGTTTTGAACATTTTAAAATATAATTTAATTTCTTGAGTTATGAGACAGCTGAAAATTACCAAACAAATCACTAATCGCGAAACAGCTTCGCTTGATATGTATTTACAGGATATTGGCCGCGTAGAATTAATAACGGCAGAAGAAGAGGTACTGTTAGCTCAGAAAATAAAGCAGGGTGATCAACAGGCGCTGGATAAGTTAGTAAAGGCTAATCTGCGTTTCGTAGTCTCGGTTTCTAAACAATACCAGAACCAGGGTTTAAGTCTTCCAGACCTGATTAATGAGGGTAATATGGGTTTAATAAAAGCAGCTCAACGTTTTGATGAAACACGTGGGTTTAAATTTATATCCTATGCGGTTTGGTGGATCCGTCAGTCTATTTTACAGGCTTTAGCTGAGCAATCCCGGATTGTTAGATTACCTTTAAATAAGATCGGAGCTATCAACAAGATTAATAAAACGTTTGCCAAACTGGAACAGGAATTGGAGCGCGAACCAATAGCAGAAGAAATTTCAGAAATACTGGACATTTTACCGGAAGATATTCGTGAAACTATGAAGAACCAGGGACGTCATATGAGTATGGACGCGCCATTGGGTAACCTGGAAGACGGAGGAAGCATGTATGAATTAATGGAGAATAAACATGAAGCATCGCCGGATAACGAATTAATGCTGGAGAGCTTACGCAATGAAATTTCCAGGGCCTTAACTTCGCTTACTGCCAGGGAAGCAGATGTTGTAAAATTATATTATGGTTTGGCCGGTGGGCATTCACATTCCCTGGAAGAAATCGGGGAAAAGTTTGAACTTACCCGTGAAAGAGTTCGACAAATCAAGGAAAAAGCAGTACGCCGCTTAAAACACGCTTCAAGGAGCAAAGTTTTATTGGGCTATTTAGGATAGTGTGTGTTTATGTTTAGTTAGAAATCAGGAGGCTTGTGTTTGGCCTCCTTTTTTTGCCCTCTTGGCAATTGTTTATAAGGGTTAAAACAAAAAATCCCTGAAATGTGTTTAATTTTATATTTTTGAAAGCAAATATAAATTATGTCGCATATCATTGCCCCTTCAGTTTTATCAGCAGATTTTGGAAACTTACAACGCGATATTGAATTAATTAATAATTCAGACGCGGATTGGTTCCATATTGATATCATGGATGGTGCTTTTGTTCCCAATATCTCTTTTGGTTTCCCGGTTTTGAAAGCCATCCAGAAACATGCAAAGAAAACTTTGGATGTCCATTTAATGATCGAAGATCCGGATCGTTATGTGACTTTATTCAAAGAAAACGGCGCTGACATTTTAACTGTTCATATAGAAGCCTGCACACATTTACACCGTTCTATTCAGAATATTAAGAATGCAGGGATGAAAGCAGGCGTCGCTTTAAATCCGCATACTTCTGTTCATTTACTGGAAGATATCATTGCTGATATTGACCTGGTATGTGTGATGAGCGTAAACCCTGGATTTGGCGGACAAAAATTCATTGAAAACACCTATACCAAAGTAGAATCACTCAAAAAATTAATCACTGCAAAAAAGTCAAAGGCCTTAATTGAAATAGATGGCGGCGTGGATCTGAACAATTATAAAAAATTACTGGCGGCAGGAGCAGATGTATTAGTAGCAGGCAATACAGTTTTCGGTAGCGCCGACCCTTCAAAAACAATTACACAATTAAAACAAATATAAACCCAAAAAACCAAAACTAATATGGCATTTGAATTACCCCTTTTACCGTATGCGTATGACGCATTAGAGCCACACATTGACGCTAAGACAATGGAGATCCATTACAGCAAGCATCACCAGGCTTACGTTACTAATTTGAATAATGCAGTTAAAGGAACGGATGCGGAGAACATGAGTGTTGAAGATATTTGTAAAAATATTTCCAAATACCCTGCGGCAGTTCGTAATAATGGCGGAGGTCACTATAACCATTCTTTGTTCTGGCAAATTATGACGCCTGCTTTAAATGCGGGATCGCCATCAGGTGATTTAGCGAAAGCGATTGAAACGGATTTAGGTGGATTTGAAAAATTCAAAACTGACTTCGCGGCCGCTGGAGCTACTCGCTTTGGTTCAGGTTGGGCATGGTTATGTGTTAAGGATGGCAAATTATGTATTTGCTCTACACCAAACCAGGATAATCCTTTAATGGATATCGCGGATTGCAAAGGAACACCTATTCTTGGAATGGATGTTTGGGAACACGCGTACTACCTGCATTATCAAAACCGTCGCCCGGATTATATGACTGCGTTTTTTAACGTGATCAACTGGGCTAAGGTTGGCGATTTGTACACTGCTGCTAAAAAATAATTTAATTACTCTCAAAAATAAAGTCTCTCATTAGCCTGTTTTTACATGATGTTGAGAGACTTTTTCTTTCCTAGCTACTGGCTTTAAGGCTTAGTTCGTTTGCTTTAAGATTTACATAGTTCTCAAAGTCATTTCTCAAGAAAAAAATAGGTGTGTAATTTTGCGAACCTAGTTTGTCGATCAAACGTACTCGTTTTTGTGATTTCTTAAAACGCGGGTGCATTTTTGTTTGCTAGCTTCATATAGGTAAACTAAAAAAGGCTGCCTTTTTAAAGCAGCCTTTTTGTAGTAGTGTAGTTTTGTTTTTTTTATTCTTTAATCACACGGACAATAGAATAGGATTCATCCGTTTTCAATCTCACATTGTAAATTCCTTTGGCAAATGACTCTAAAGAAATAACCGCATGGTTTGTGGACACGGTTTGTGTGAGTACTAATTTTCCAATCGCGTCAAACACTTCTATTTCTATCGGGTTAGTGATGGCTTTGTTAAAGTCGATGTTAAAGTTTCCGTTGGTAGGGTTTGGATATGCTACAAATGAGTTAATCGATAATTCATTCAAACCGGTACAAAGATTTACCGTAATGGCTTTAACATCAGTATTAGCACAGGAGTTGGCATCCGTATAAGCGTATGTTAGAGAAAAAGTCCCTGACCCTGCAACAGAAGGGTCAAAGGCATTTCCGCTGACACCGGTTCCTGAAAATGATCCCCCTGTCGGAGTTCCAACCAGGCTCATGGTTCCGTCGTTTACACACACTAAAGTGGATGACATGGATAAAGAAACTGTCGGCAAATTACGGACAGTAACCATGGTCGTTTTTGTATTGAAACAACCATTACTTGTCCCCCTCACTGTGTAAGTTGTATTCGATGTCGGGGAAACTGAAATACTGGGAGCTGCAGAAGAAGTACTCCAGCTATAAGTGCTCGCGCCGCTCGCTGTTAAAACGGTCGCATCTCCTGCGCAAATTGTTGAACTATTAACGGCAACTGTTGGAGTGGTATTCACGGTCAGCGTTTTGGTGGATGTATTGGTACCTAAGGAATTTTTTGCCATTAAGGATACCGTGTATGTTCCTGCCGTTGCAAATGTCACTGTTGGGTTTTGCGCATTCACATTCGAAAAAGTAACTCCGGTAGAAGAGGTTGCCGTCCAGGTCCATGAGGTAGGGGCGTTTAAAGATTGGTCGGTTAACTGAACAGATGAACCTGTACAAGGATTAGAGGACGCTACGCTGAAGTTAGAAACCGGAGCGGCGGAAGCCGGAGCATTCACAATTGTTAAGGTAGCGTTGTTTATGTCGTAAAAAATATTACCTGCACCGCGTACCATTAAACGTCCTGTTGTTGTTGTCACCGAAGGAACCGTAATTACGGCGGTTCCTGTATTTGGAACATTACTCGCTACAGTGATAGGATACAACATGCCGCCATTGGTTGATAGAAAAATATTAACGCTTGGTGTGTTAACGGCTCCAGTATTTGTATTTGCTACGTTCCATGTAACGGTTTGTGTTGTAGCTGCTGTCCATGTTGTAGCTGTGTTCTGAGAAGTAACAGAAAACGGACCAGCAGCTGCGCTCACTGTTACTTTCATTAAATCGGAAGCTGTTTGGCCAGCACCGACGTTGTTATCTCTCACGACAAACGAGAAATTCATTGTTCTACCCACAGATGGAGTTTTTTCCCAGGTAGAATTCAAGGTATTATTTAATACTGTTGTTAGAGCAGGCATATAACGTTTAGGGGAAGTACTTGGAGGAAATGACCTGTATAATGGCCCAACACTATAGGTCGGCTGCGGGGCAGCATTTCCAGGTGATTGGGTTGGATCATTCTGAGACCAGTTATAAGTTAGAGAAGCGTTGCCATTTACATCTGATCCTGTACCTTCTAATATATAGGCGGTTGAAATCGGAACCGTATAATCCAGGCCGGCACTTGCAGTCGGAGGTGTATTAGTTAAAGTTGTAATGGCTGCACAGGAACTACTGTTTCCTGTTTTAATGTTTGCGCTGATGTCACGAATATTGACATAATTAAAATCAGCGTGGCTGGCGTTTTGAACGTTTGAAGAACAAATCCCGGCGTAGCCCATTATTGAACTACCGCTGGCAGGTTCAACTTCGGTGGTTCCGTTTCCGCTGCGGCTACAGGTATTCATTACGTGGTATCCTCCATATTGATGGCCCATTTCATGAGCTACATAATCAATGTCAAAAGGGTCCCCTGTTGGATTAGGACTTCCGGTGTAACCCCGGCCCTTGTGAGTGCCACTCTGCGAAGAACTTAAACAAACACAAGACAAACAACCGGCGTTTCCTCCTCCTGAGGTGTTGAAATTATGACCAATATCGTAGTTCGAAACTCCAATAGCTGCATCAATTGTTTGCGCTGTTTTCGTATTCCATTCATTTGACCACGGGTCTGTAGTGGTTGAACCATAGTAAATGATTAAGTCATTATTAGCAACAAAATTCATATGAATCGCAAGGTCTCTTTCATATACTCCATTCACACGGTTCATGGTGATAGCCATTTGCGCCTGAATGTTTGCTTTTTGGTTGCTTGATCCTGCAAAAATATTTCCATATTCAGCGTTACAGGATTGGGCCAAACGGTAGGTTCTTAATTTCTGGTCATTTATATTTTGTACAGATGAGACACCGTCTCCATTGTTTTTCTGTAATGAGGGTAAATTAACGCTTTCATCCGTTAAGCACTCAAAGCTTTGAGGATTTGTACCTAAATTGTTTCTGTCATATACAATGTAAGTAGCCAGGTCGCTTGTATAAGGGTCAATAAAAACGGTGCTTTTAATTCCGGAAATAGACATGGTATGTAATCCGAACTGGGTTACACTGAATCGCATGGTAGCAGTTGGATCATCTATACCCTGCGCCGCATAA
Organism: Bacteroidota bacterium; assembly: GCA_021155905.1. Lineage (GTDB taxonomy): Bacteria > Bacteroidota > Bacteroidia > B-17B0 > Aurantibacillaceae > UBA4416. Next base: position 9,800 of record JAJNBG010000025.1, on the reverse strand, counting down.
GTTTTAATCATTGGGAATTTTGCTTCCAATAAAGGATCCATAATGGAAGATTCATAAACATTAAACTTTTCGTAATTGCCGTCTGCGTTTGGAAATTCCAATACCAAAGAAGGCTGACCGTTATTGGAAAACAATACCGGGGCATCCATTAGTTTCGACTTTAATAAATTAAGATCCAGTTGAAACAAATGGTAACTGGTCGGAAAAGAATTTCTTCTTACTTTTTCGCCACTAATTTCTTTAAACTGAAATTTATTCCACAAAGCATCACCTGATGTTTGTGCAATGACACTTGAAAAAATGAAAGCCGACAAAATTGTGGCAAATGATTTTAAGTAATTTTTATTCATTGGTTTAATGTTTAGTTAATCTAAGCTAGGGATATAATAATAGGATGTCAATTGTATTGGTCTAATTTTGAATTCAAAATGTCCCTCATTATTGAAAGCCTATTGCTTTATTTTTAGCAAGTTACATTTTGATTCTGTAGATTTTATGGAATCGAAAAATTATTCATCATTCAGTCTGTACGCTCGAGCATTTTTTTGTTTTTGAAATGTGCTTATTGTCCAAATTCACTCGGATTTTTATGAATTGAGAAAAAATATCTGTGATATATATAAACCTTTCAATTATTTTGTGTGAAATAAGATATGTTATGGAAAGTTTCTTTATCGAGTTCATATTTTCAAACTAAACACATAATATCGCCACTTGACTTCCGCTGAAAGACAATCAAAGAAATGTAATGACTAAAAAAAGTCACAAAAAAAGCCCCGGAATTTTCTGGGGCTTTTTTATGATTGGGTTCTTAAGCAAATATAACACTCAGTTTTTGAAAATTGAATTGCCGCCGTTGAATAATTTATCAATTTCATCAGCCAGCTTTTTATCCTTATCTGTTACACTGTTCCCGGCATCATGGGTGTAAAGTGTGATATTTACTTTATTATAAGCGTTGCTCCAGTTCGGGTGATGGTTCATTTTTTCTGCAACAAGAGCAACCTTGGTCATAAAAGCAAAAGCTTCAATGAAATTATTAAACTTAAAATCACGACTTAATTGATTATTTTCTTCTTTCCACATGGCTCTTTGTTTTTTAGATGATTCGACAAGGCCGCTAAGGTAATATTAAAATGAAATTATGATTTATATATTGCCAACAAAGATAAACCAGATGTATCGTAGCATAAACCTTTCAAATCATATGTCAAATAATTTTTGCCGCTCGAACTAAATCAAAGCAGATTTTTATTTTTCATTTTAGAGAGCCTTAAACGAAACGTTCCGCGTTAATTAACGTTAAAGAATGTAAGTATTGAGTTTTCATCCTAAAAAGGCAAATTATATGAAAAGTATTTACGTTTTTTTAATTGTCGCATCAGGTTCGCTTCAGGGACAAATTTTAAATGCTTACGCCAAAGCAACTGCTGTAAATGGCGCGAACACCACACTCACCGTTACTAATGTTAATCAGGTAAATCACGCATTTACTGTAGGCGAAAGAGTTATTGTCATGCAAATGCAGGACAATGTGATTGGAACGAATACGGCTAATGTAGTGTCTTTCGGCGACCTTGGTAATATTGCGAAAGCCGGTATTTATGAAATAGGAATTATCAGTTCACGTTCGCCGGCAACCGGTACACCCACCACTATTACATTGGCCGCTCCGATGCTTAATACATTTAGTACAGGTGCTAATTCATCTTTACAGTTGGTTACACTCAGAAACCTGGGAGCTAATTATACAACCACGGCTAACATCACTGGTTTAGCATGGGATGGAAATATAGGTGGCGTGATCGCTATCGAAGTCGCCAATACATTAACTTTAAATAATAACATATCAGCTAATTCCATTGGGTTCATAGGTGGACTCAGGAATAGCGTCAATGGTTACTCGGCCTGTGACAATAGCAATTATGCTACTGCTATTGCTACCCGTTATGCCGGGAAAGGCGAAGGTATTTATAAAAACACATATGCTGCATTTAGCGGTGGAAGAGGTAAAGTATTATCCGGTGGAGGAGGGGGCAATGATGTGAATGCCGGTGGAGGAGGTGGAGGAAACTACACTGCTGGTGGAACAGGCGGCCTGGGTTGGGTTCCTGCCGGGACAGGCTGCAGCCCGAGTGCCGGCGGAATCGGAGGCCTTGGATTAGGCGCACAAATTACAGCAAACCGTGTTTTTATGGGCGGAGGCGGCGGCGGCGGTCATCAGAATGATGGTAATGGAACAGTGGGAGGCAATGGTGGCGGTATTATTTTTCTCAAAGCAAATACAATCGTCACAAGTGGTGGTTGCGGTTCCCTGATGATTACCGCGAACGGAACTTCAGCGGCCAATGGCGGTAATGATGGCGCCGGAGGCGCAGGTGGTGGTGGATCGATCATTATGCAGGCAAATTCATACAGTATAGCGGGATCCTGTAATTTAGTCATCACGGCAAACGGTGGAACCGGCGGTTCGAGCGTGACTTCCGGAGTTCATGGTGCGGGCGGGGGCGGCGGACAAGGTGTAGTTATCTTTTCATCCCCGCAACCAACGGTCAACGTAACCACTACTACAGCTTCCGGAAATGGTGGAACCAGCTGTACAGGATGCCCTGCCTCCAGTAACGGGAACCCTGGAACCGGCCCAAACAATAGTGGAGTCATTAATTCGTCTTCCGGGGCTTTACCAATTGAACTCATCAGTTTTGAAGGACATGCTTCGGGTGGAGTAGTGGAATTACATTGGAGTACCGCTTCTGAAATAAATAATGATTTTTTTACGGTTGAACGAAGTGACAATGGAATTGATTTTAAAGAAGCAGGAATTGTGAAAGCAACGAACTCCGCAACCTCATTGAGCCATTATCAGCTAACTGATAACGCTCCTAACAGAGGTATTAATTATTATCGTTTGAAACAAACAGATTTTGACGTCACCTATACATATTCTAATATTATTACAGTTGAATTTATTGACCACGTCGATTTTTCGGTTTATCCAAATCCTTTAATGCAGGATCATGCTTTAACTCTTTCTTTTGATAAAGCATATGCAACAGGTGTTGAAGTCACTATTTATGACGTGGCCGGTAAAACAGTTTTTACAGAGCAGGTCAACCTGGAAAACAGGAGAGAAGTGAAAATCGAGAATGTGAATTTACCTTCCGGCATTTACGCGATCCGTTTAAGCAATGAATCCATTCATTCAACCAGGAAATTAATTGTTGAGTAGCCTGATCAGGTCAGTTTGATTCCCACCACACATACATCATCTACCTGCGCTAGCTGACCTTTCCAGTTTTCAAAAGCTGCATGTATCAGTTCACCCTGTTGCTGAATGTTGGCGGCTTGGGAAGATTGAATGAGTTCGCGAAGTTGCTTGTATTTAAATTTTTTTCCCTTCGGACCTCCAAATTGATCGGGTAAACCATCGGTAAATAAATAGATCTTGTCATTTTTTTGCAATTGTACCATGTGATTGGTAAAAGGCAGTTTGATCACATGGTTTCCGACCGGCTGCTTGTCTGCTTTGATTTCATGGAGCACGCCGTTACTAGTAAAATGCAGGCTGATATTAGCGCCGGTATAATTGAGCAGGCCTGTGCTGGTATCGAAAATACAAAGTGCTACGTCCATGCCATCTTTAATACTTTCTTCACTTCCTTCAAACGTTTCAATAACGTACTCACGGGTTTGTTCTAGAACTCGTCCGGCATTCAGTAAGCCTGTCTTCCGGATGGCTCTTTTTAAAGCATTCCCGCATACCACACTGACGATGCCGCCAGGAACACCGTGGCCCGTGCAATCAGCCACCGCGATAACAATCTTCTGATCGATTTGTTCAACTAAATAAAAGTCACCACCGATGATATCTTTGGGTTTATAGATAAAGAAACTTTCCGGAAGAACATCTTTGATCGATGCGGGGTTTCGGAGGATTGCTTTTTGAATACGTTTGGCATAACTGATACTGTCGGTTAATTCAAGGGTTTGCGATTTCAGTTCACTTAACGTATGACTCAGCTCCTTTGTTTTTGCTTCTACTAAATATTCGAGGTTCGTCTGGTGGTCTTTGATCTTCTGGTCATAAAAGGCCTGTACCAGTTTGGTAGCCGTCATGGAAGCGATCGTGGTTAAGACACTGAGATCGTCAGCGGGAAAAAAATTCCGCTCCGGATGTTCAGAGTCTATCACGCCTATAGTTTTATTGTCATGAATCATCGGCACGGCAATTTCCGACAGAGCCATATCATTGTCAAAAATATAACGGGAATCCTTACTGGTGTCCGAAATGATTTCTCCTTTTTGTTTCAATGCCACATTACCAACAATGCCTTCTCCTATTTTAATTTTAATGGGATTCAGGATGTCCAGATCAATGGGGTTTTTTGCACCATGCGCCGCCCGTTGAATCAGGTATTCTCCTTTGTCATCCAGTAAATACACCACACAGTCCACATAACCTAATTTGGCAATGGCATTCTTGGCTACGGTCCAAACGATCTCATCGGTTGATTTGGAATTCAGGAGGGTAATGGCAAATTGATTGATCACTTCCAGGTAGTGTTCTTTCTTCTGGAAGTATTCTAAATTCATATTTGCACTTTGTGACATATGGAAAACTAAGATAGCAAATTTAGCAGATAATTTTGGGAATTTGTTATATAAGACGTGCGAGGAGCATGATAAATAAACTATTACAGCTACAATTGAAAGAAGAAAAAGGAAATTCTCCTGAATTGTTGTTTTCCTGAAACTATTTCGAATAGGAAACGTACACTTACATGAAACACAACATAACCAGAAGAGTTTTGACAAAACTCGAATGTTACTTTATAAAGACAATATATGAGAGGAAATTTAAAATATTGTTTAATCTTGGCGTTAGGATTACTTTCTGTAAGAAACGGGTTTTCCCAAAGCAATAAGGGGGAAATTAAGATAAAGTCAGAACTGGCTGAAACTGAATTAGAAAGTTTGGATTACTTAAAAGCCTTTAATTCATATTCCAAGTTAATAAAATTAGATTCAACAAATAGCACTTACATATATAAAGCTGGCCTTTGTTTGTTTAATTTAGATAAGACAGATACCTCCTGCCTGAATTATTTTTTTAAAACGCAAGACAAAATACCTGAGTCGCATTTTTATATAGGGAGGGTTTACCAATTAAACGGGCTAACAAGAAAAGCACTGGAAGAGTTTTATTATTTTAAAACGGTAAATGCCCATTCTATTATAAAGGCAGATGACGTTTCAAAGTATATTAAAATCTGCGAAAGAGCGCTACAACAAGAACTTCAAAAAGGTACCTATGTTGTGAAAAATGCAGGCAAAGATATTAATACAAATTACCCTGAATATGTTCCATTAGTCTGGAGCCTTGATGAAAGTATGTTTTTCACATCCAGAAGGCCCGGAAGTACAGGAGGGCTAAAAGATGTTTATGGGAGATATTTTGAAGATATTTATATAACAAAAAAAACAGGTAGAGGGTTATCTGCTCCGGTTTCATTAAGTGATTCTATAAATACGTTTACACACGATGCATGCGTGGCTTTTTCACCCTCGGGCAATGAGCTGATAATTTACCGGACAAACGAAAAGCAAACAGGAGGCGATTTATATATTACAAAATATGACGGGTTAAATTGGTCGGTGCCGGAAAAGCTGGGCCGCGAAATTAACTCAGGGTACCTGGAGGCTAGTGCTTGCTTTTCTGCTGATGGAAATGAAATTGTTTTTTCAAGTAACAGGCCCGGAGGATATGGAGGAAAAGATCTGTATAAAATTGTGAAATTTATGAATGGAAAATATAGTTTACCGTTCAATCTTGGACCTCATATCAATTCAACAGAAGATGAAGACGCACCCTTTATTGATAAAAATGACAACACGCTTTATTTTAGTTCCAAGGGCCATAACACAATGGGTGAATATGACATATTTAAAGCTGTGCAAAATCCGGAATCCAGTAACTGGACCAAAATAGAAAATATGGGAATGCCTGTAAACTCAACAAATGACGACATCTATTTTGTGAAACATGGTAATAATGGGCAGGCATTTTTTGCCTCGCGCCGGGTAGGTGGTTATGGCGACGCAGATATTTATGAAGTTAATTTTAATGAATCAACTCAGCTAATTATTTATGGAAATATAAATACCAATAAAATTGATGACAAAACTACATTAAACGATCTTCGCCTTTCTGTATATGATTCTGAAACAGGAGTGCTTGAAGGGGTGTATCGTCCGAATAAAAACTACATGACATTTATTTTAGTCGCATTGAAAAACAAACCTTATAGAATACTTGTCGAGGGGAAGTCCATTGATCCTGTTATACGATACGTCAATTTTAATGATACGGATAAAGAAATAAGTATAGAAGTTAATAAAAGACTTAAATGATCCGGCAGTAGCAAGAACGTCCCAATAATAGCTATATGGCTTTCGAAGAAAGAACTTCAGATATTATTTCTCCATTTAAATTTTTCTTATTCTTAAAACGTATTTTGACGGAAGGTTTAAATGAATTTCCTATGAGAATAATTGTTTGTTTTAGTTGAATTCTAGGGATGTTTTAATCATTCGTCGAAGAATTTTATAGCTGATACAGATAAGTATCCTTGGATGCCTGTTGATATATCTGAAGACAAAGACAGTGACTTACCTTTTAAATGAATTATTTATTATCCAAAACAAAAAAACCCCGCATCTCTGCGAGGGTTTTTTTATATGTGATCAATTAGTCCACATTGTCATGTAGGAAGGAATTGTTCGGACGAATTTCATTATTCTCACCTAAGGTATAACGTGACACTTGTGAATCCGTGGATGGTGTTGTACTGTTATTATCCAGGTTCACTTGTTTACGCTGCCATGCTGATTCTTTTTCCAGATGAGCTAAGCCTTCCGGTGTTTTCATTTTCAGGGTCAGTTCTTTTAGCTTTTTGATACGCTCCTGTGCCAAACGGATCTGCTCTTCGCGTGTATTGCTTTCTGCCTGGATCGTTTCGCTGTTAAATGTTTCATCAGAGATATCATTGATAATGAATTCCTGGTTTACTGTTTCGTTTGTAAACGTTACCGGTGTTTCAGGAGTCTCATCTAAAGAATACACTTTGAAAGCAGGCTTCTCTTCTTCTTTAATCTCGTTCACGATTGGTGCGATTGTATTTTCAATCTTCGCGATTGGCTCTTCTTCTGTTTTAGTAAAGATAAAAGGCTCTTCTTTTTGAATTTCATCAATAATGGATGTCTGAACCGGCTCTGTTTTGGTAACAGTTGGTTCATCCAGTCTCACTATTTTACGCTCCTGGAAGCTTGGTGCTTCATAACCTGAATTCATTTTCGAGTTGAATCCAGTCGCAATGATTGTTACCGAAACATTGTCACCCAATGAAGGGTCTGTTCCGTAACCGGTAATTAATTCTGCCGTACCGCCAGCCGCTTCCTGAATGAAATCAGTGATTTCACCAAACTCATCCATTTCAATATCATCACTTCCGCTCATGATATTTAATAAGACATGACGTGCACCTGAAATATCATTGTCATTTAATAAAGGAGATATCAATGCATTTTCTACAGCGCGTAAAGCACGTTTTTCACCGCTGGCGATAGCTGATCCCATGATGGCCACACCGCTGTCCTGCATTACTGTTTTCACATCGTTGAAATCCACATTCACATGCATGTGTAAGCTGATGATTTCAGCGATGGATTTAGCCGCGCTGGTCAATACATTATCCGCGTGAGCAAATGCTTCAGTCATTTTTAAACTTCCGTAGATCTCACGTAATTTATCGTTGCCAATAACGATGAGAGTATCAACGTACTTCTTCATTTCTTCCAGGCCTTTTTCAGCTTGTTCTCTGCGTTTTTTTCCTTCAAATGAAAATGGAATCGTTACAATACCAACGGTAAGAATACCTAATTCCTTCGCAATAGATGCGATCACCGGTGCCGCACCTGTTCCGGTACCACCGCCTAAACCTGCTGTGATAAATACCATTTCGGTATTATCCTTCAACAGGTTTTTAATGTCTTCAATACTTTCTAAAGCTGAGTCACGGCCTACTTCAGGCTTTGCACCTGCACCTAATCCTCTTGTGAGTGAATGGCCCAGTTGTATTTTATGAGGCACAGGACTTTTTTCCAAAGCCTGTTTATCAGTATTGCAAATTATGAAATCAACGCCTTTAATTCCTAAACGGAACATGTGATTCACAGCGTTGCTTCCGCCGCCACCAACACCAATTACTTTAATAATTGAGCTTTCTTCCTGTGGTAATTCAAATTGCATCATGGTATGTTGTTTTAATTTTTATTTTTTTTGGTTCTTTTATTTTGCTTCTCGACTCCGCTCGAAGTGACAAGCCAATCTTTAATCTTGCGTCTTTAATCTTTTTATCTGGTACTATTCTACGTCATCACTCATCCAGTCCTTCGCCTTGCTGATTAAGGAATCGAAGAAGTTACCTACTTTTTGTTTAGAGTGACCGGTTACTTTTTTCTGTTCTTTTTGTTTTGATTCAACGGTTTCAACTAATACTTTTTCTTCTACTGCTTTTGTAGAATTGTTTCCGCGTTTTGCTTCACGTTCGTATTTTTCAATGCCTTTCATTACCAAACCAACACCGGTTGCATACATTGGATTTTTCAATTCATCGTCAGCTCCGGCTAAATGTTCGTTGGGCGTACCAATGCGGCAATCCATACCCGTGGTTAACATTACCAGTTGAGGTAAGTGTTTTAACTGTGAACCACCACCGGTTACTACAATTCCTCCTGCCAGTTTACGTTCGAAGCCCGAAGATTTAATTTCGAATAACACAAATTCTAAAATCTCTTCCATACGAGCCTGGATGATCTGGGCCAATGTATTTACGGAAATTTCTTTATGAGGACGACCTCTTAAACCCGGGATAGAGATCACTTCGTTCAATTGGTTTTCCTGTGCCAAAGCTGAACCAAAACGCATTTTTAATTGCTCAGCCTGTGTTTTGATAATTCCGCATCCTTCTTTGATATCATCCGTAATAATGTTACCGCCAAATGGAATTACTGCAGTATGACGGATAATACCATCATAGAAAATAGCCACGTCGGTTGTTCCACCGCCAATGTCCACTAAAACAACTCCTGCCTCTTTTTCTTCATCGCTTAAAACAGCATCAGCACTTGCCAATGGTTCCAGGTGTAAATCAACAGTAGTTAATTTTGCTCTGTCCACACATTTAAAAATATTTTTTACTGCAGAAACCTGGCCGGTAATGATGTGGAAATTCCCTTCCAGGCGAATTCCCGAGTGCCCGATTGGATTACGGATCCCGCTTTCGTTATCAATGATGTATTCCTGTGGAATCACATGAATGATCTCTTCACCCGGACTCATTACCAAGCGGTGCATGTTGTCGATCAATTGATCCACATCATTCTGAGAAACTTCTTCATCCAAAGATTTGCGTGTTACCATACCACGGTGCTGCATACTCTTAATATGCTGTCCTGCGATACCAACGATCACTTCTTCAATGTCAATATTGGCTTTATCGCCGGCAATTTTAATCGCAGCTTTAATAGACTCAATGGTTTGCTCAATATTAGCCACAACGCCACGGTGTACACCTAATGATTCGGATTTGCCGATACTTAAAATTTCCACTTTACCATGTTCGTTTTTATAACCAACGATCGCGGCAATTTTTGTTGTTCCGATATCCAGTCCTACAACCAGTTCAGCATTTTCAGGCATTTTCTTTTGTGTTTGTTTATTGTCCATAAACTTATTTTTT
>JAJNBG010000052.1 GCA_021155905.1 Bacteroidota bacterium | reverse complement strand
AGCGTGTGATAAGAAACCTGCAGATCTTTAAAAATAGTTTTATCACACACGTAATCTATATAAACGCAATTTTCTTTTTCCAACGAGCTTAACTCTGTAATTTCGCAATTACCCTCCTTAGCATTTAGCACAATGCAAGCAGGAGTATTGTGAGCTCTTATTGTAATATCCTGCGCCAGGCTAATTAACACGCGCAGACTAAGGTCCATTATACCCGGCTCCGAGTTTTTTAAATTGTGTATGCGTTCAATAATAGTGTTTACATCAATTCCGGTTATTTTAAACCGCAGTTGTATGTTTGGCCAAAGCTCTATTTCAAAAACAGGTTTTTGCGAACTGTTTTCCACAAGTTCTTCAAACAAATATTCCAGCATAACCTTAAAACCGGTAATGCGTAAATCGCCCACATACATACCGGGACGTTTACGTATGGCTTCATTCCAGTTAAAAATTTTGGGAACATTTTCTTCGCTGTAGGGGTTGCTCATTGTAATTGTAAGATACGAAAAGGGGAGGAAATTTCCAATGTTTTTCATTGACAAAATTTAACGAGACGACTCTTGTATTTCAGCGCTTCTAACTTCGCAGGACTAGAATATGCCTGACAGAAAACTTTTTTTGCTTTGTCAACCAGTAGAGTTGAACATGAAAGCTCCCAGATCATCACAAAACAATTAGCTACACGCACTTGCAATTACTGCTCCTTAACTCGCAGATCTGATTCGTTAATTCATAAAAAATTTAAGACAATGTGATAGTAGTTTTGGTTTTTCACAATGTCCTCAAAAAACAAAATAATAATTTTTCTTCTCTTTCTGAAAGGGTTCACTTTCGCACAACTGCAGGGCCCTAGCGAAAACGCTCAGCCCTCTAAGGATCACAATGCGGTGCTGGAAGCCAATGCAGAAAAAGACATTAATACTGTTGTTTCGGTTATTAATGATGTTGAAGAACGCCGCAATTATATACATCAGTTAAATCCTGATTCAGTTGCTAATCTTCCGCTTGGTGTAATAAAACAAATTGGCAACACGCGTTATGTTATTGGCATCGATTCTATGAAATTTAAACCCACGGGCGCTTATTTCAGCGCTTATGCAGCAATCGATTTTCCTGGCACGCTCAAAAAACTCGCATTCAAGGCAAGTAATGTAAAGTTTAATCCCTCAGGCGTAATTTCGGGAGAGCAAGCAAGGCTCTATCTCGTCAGCAATCATCTCATCAGGATAAACGCAACTGTTAGTCTTCGCTTAAAAAATAACGGACAAAATTGGGTAGAGTGGGATTGCAACGGTTTTAAAGCAATTAATCTTAGCGGCGATTTTATTTTCAATAAAGGAAAATTAATTCCTGATGCTTCTCAAACCTCGGATACAGTTGTCACCGCAACGTTTCAGGTTTATACCCAACACATCAATGATTTTATTGCTAGTGTAAATATAACACCATTTCAAATTACCGGGCTTTCGGATTGGTCCTTTAAAGTAACCAATGCCATTGTAGATATGAGTGATCTGCAGAATTCTCCAACAATGCTTTTTCCTCCTGGTTATAACAATCCCAATATCGTAACACCACAAATGTGGACAGGCTTCTCCCTTCAAGCATTAACAATAAAACTACCACCCGAAATTTCTAAAGCAGGCCAGCGAACGCAAATTACAGTAAACAATCTACTTATCGATAACATGGGAGTTTCTGGTCTTTTCAAAGTAAACAATCTCTTTTCTATTAGTGAAGGAAGCATGAGTGGCTGGCGTTTTTCGTTGGATGAACTGTCAGCCACTTTTACCACCAATCATTTATCCGGCGGAGAACTTAGGGGGCGCATTCATCTCCCTGTTATGGATAGTACGCAATCACTGGCCTATACCGCAAACATAAATTATAATTATTCTTCACAGAAAATGGATTATACTTTTATAGTTAATCCTGTCTCTAATATCAGTTTCAACGCGTTCTCAGCTAACCTGAGCCTGAACAATAATTCTAAGATCATAGTTGTAAAAGAAGGATCTACTTTTAAACCGAGCGCTAATCTTAATGGGTTAATCGCATTTAATCATCAGAAATTTAATTCCAATGGAGGCAAACTCGCATTTCAGGATCTTACCTTAAGCACTGATGCGCCATATATAACTAACGGAGTATTCAGTTTACATAATATTAATGGAGGACAGACGAGAGCGGCTAATTATCCGATTTCAATAAACGATATTACATTTGGAATAAATCAGGGGGCCCCGATTCTGGGGTTCAGTGTTACACTTAATCTGTCCGATCAGGGAAGCAACAGCCTTAGCGTAGGCACGTCAATTCTTCTGAAGAGTAAAATTGAAACGGGGCAAAAAATATATTCGGGCCCTGAACCGGTAACATACAATATTACCAAATGGAAATACGATAAAACAGTTCTTAACGGGTTTAGTATAGATATTCAAACATCTCCGTTCACTCTTTCGGGAACAGTAATATTTAAGGATGATGATCCAATATATGGCGATGCGTTTCTGGGAAGTCTAAGTATGTCCATTCAAAAAATAATGCAGGAACCAGCGTCGGTCAGTGTTTGTTTTGGAAGTAAAGAGGATTATAGATTTTTTTATGTCGACGCTAAAGTACCCGTAGCTTTTAACCTCGGAGGGCTCCCTGTAAAAATTACCGGGCTTATGGGAGGTTTATATTATCACATGTCGCCAAATAAAACCTCAGAAACCGAATTGGTTTCACTTAATAAGAATTCATCCGGTATCACCGGAAATGCTTTAAGCTATATTCCAAACAACAACGTTTCACTTGGATTAAAAGCTGGCGTAAGTTATGAATACTCCTTGAGCCAGGCCCCTTATAATGGCGATCTTATGCTGGAGATCAATTTTACTTCGGCAGGAGGATTGGGTACAGTGGCTTTGGTTGGAGATGTTTACTCTATGGTTTCGGTCCCGAACCGCGATAAAGCACCTGTTAAGGGAAGAATGTCTATGTACTTCGATGCGCAAAACAAAGTGTTTGATGCAATGGCGCAGGTGAACATTAATTCTTACCAGGTAATTACCGGAGTAGGATATTTTAAAATTCATTTCGATCCTCAGATCTGGTATCTAAAAATCGGAAGTCCTTCAAACCCAAATAATATTAACATATTGAATATGGTAAATGCCCCCTTTTATTTCATGGTGGGAAATTCTCTTGAGCCACCAATGGCGCCTCCACCAGCGGTTGCGCAAATATCATCTGTGGCTTCTGTTCTTGGAGACAGAAATCAGTCGCAATTACAAAACGGCGGTGGATTTTGCACGGGAGCTAGAATATCGTCGGCATTAACGAAGACACTTGGAGTAAGTTTTTTCAACGTATCAGGCTCTTACAGTTTTGATATGGGATTTGATATAATGATGACGAATTATGGCCCAAACTCTACATGTGGAACTCAAAAAATCGGAATGGCCGGTTGGCTTGTTAATGGTGCGGTTTATCTTCATATGAGTGGAGCGGTTGCAATAAACGGAAATTTCAAATTTCCGCCAGATTGTCCATATGAGACAGAGGCTTGCATTCCATTCTTAGGATGTGCAACATTAAGTTATCCTTGTATTATTGATAACGATTTTTCATTTCCGGTTTTTAGTGCGGATGTAACAGCGGTTATTGCAGCACGGGCACCAAAACCAGTTTTCTTTGAAGGTGTTTTAAATTGCTCTTATAGTATTTTTAATAAAGTCAACGGAGACTTTGCATTTAATTTTTCTTACGGTGAAAAATGCGACCCGGTATCAAATTAATGAGATTGTCTATTAAAATATCACTTGTTTTCATTTTTCTGTCAGGATTTGTATTTGGACAGAGGGAAGTAAAGATTTTTTCGAAAAGTTTTGTAAAAAAAGGACGACTCATTTTCAGAATAGTTCCTGCTGACAAGAATAGTTTTGAAGCGATCAATTCATCTACATTGCAAATAATGAGACGTGAAATGAAAAATGAAGTTTTTGTGAACGAAACGTTGCTGGTTAAAAGATTAAAATGTTATAACGCAAATGATTTCAAAAGTTGGGAAAGATTGATTAAAAAGGATAAAAACAAGGGAGCTTTTGTTTATAAAGCGCTATACAATAACAAGCCCGATCCGAAATTGGAGATATCCAAAGCGAAACAGCGCTCTAAAATAATTTACGATATGCTTCTGTTGTCTTGCGACTTCGATTCTGATATTGCACAAGCCTGTGGTCTGTATTTTCAGGATAGTACAATAAATAATGAAACCAGGTATGAATACAAAATTTATTATACTGATAATAAAGGCGAGAAAAAGGTAATTGAAATAATTAATGTAAACGCCACTGTTCTATCAGGAAACATGGTCATAAACGATTTAGTAGGCAAACAAAAAAGAAGTATAATGAACCTTAAGTGGAACCCCTCAAAATATAAAGAAGAGTATGGAGGTTATAATATCGAGAGATCAGAAGACAGCGTAAGCTATAAAAGAGTTAATTCTTCCCCAGCGATTTTGTTTACCAGTCAATCTGAAAAAAACAAAGAATATTTATTTTACTCTGATACAATGCCCGCGCTGCACCAGAAATATTTTTATAGAATTAAAGGGATAAATTTTTTTGGCGAGGAATCGGACCCATCAAATGTTATTACTGTCTATAATGCGGGAACTCTGAGCTCAATGCCGGTATTGGATTGCGTAAATGTTATTGGTAATAATAAAACATTTATAAAGTGGAATATGTCAGTTAAAGAAGACGCAAAACAAGTTAAAGAATATATTCTGGTTGAATCGGAGAAAGATAGCGGCCCTTACAAAATGATTTACACCGGACCAAACACTGAATACACAGACACTATTCTTAGTACAACAAATTATTATAAAGCAGGTGCCATCACTTTTGATGGAGACACTGTGTTTTCTTATTCGCGATATGCTGTTATAATTGATACGTTACCCCCTGATATTCCAATCGGGCTCGAAGGACATGTTACTCAGAATGGTCTTGTAATAATTAAATGGAAGGGGAACAAAGATTGTATTGGATACAAACTTTTCCGGGCCAATTCCATAAAGGATGAATTTGCGCAGATCAACAATAAATTTATTAAGGATACTGTTTATACCGAAAAATTGAACCTAAAGACTTTATCAGAAAACATTTATTACCGTGTTTCGGCGACTGATCAGAATTTTAATACTTCGGCAAACAGTTTAATACTTCGGGTGAAAAGGCCTGATACAATTCCGCCGTCTGCGCCAATTATTAAGCAAGGTGTATGCCACTCTAACGAAGTGGAAATAAGATTTATTTTAAGTCATAGTGATGACGTTGCTTGTCATTCAATTATGAAAAAACGTGATATTGATTCTGCATATCAAGCGATATCTGTTATCCCAGGCGATTCAACAGAGTGGTTTACGGATACAAGCGTAGTGTCAGGTGAAATTTACTTCTACAAGATAGTGGCTGTCGATTCTTCCGGTAACAAATCAGCTTCAGATCCAATTACAGTAAAAAATGAAACAGGATACACCCGGAAAATTACTGATTTAAAATATAGTGTTGATCGTAAATTGAAAAGCATTCATTTAAACTGGCAATATGGCGGGTTCAATATTGAAAAATTTATTTTATATAGAGGGAAAGAGAACGAGGAGATTTCAATTCTGAAAACAATTGAAGGGAACACCTTCAATTATAAAGATTTAAACGCGCAAATTGGAAACACGTATTTATATCGGATTAAGGCCGTAATGTATTCTGGAGCCGAGAGTATAATAAGTGATGTATTCAAGATAATCTACTAATGAAAAAAATATTTTTACTTTTCCTGTTATTTTTAAGCTGGTTAGCAATCGGTCAACCGGTTCTTATAAATACCAATGCTTACTCTATTGTTAGCAGCATTGCGTTTGATTCGATCAGTAATAGAGTATATTACAATGTAACAAACGGTTGTCCTACCTGGAACTCGCCTTGTGCTTATTCTTATTCTCTATCTGGAATGCACAACATGATTAATAAACATTCCTTTGAAAATGATCCGGTTATTGGCGTTATTGCAAGCAAATATCAGGTTGCAACTCCATCCTTTCCAGTTAATAATTATAATTCCGCCTTATCCAGGCAATGTCTAAAAAAGGAAAATGCGATTTATACTAACTTTGGGTATTATTTTACAAAGGTAGATACAACATTTTCTGTTGGTCCTCCTTTGTGGTCGTATTCACCAGCAATTAATCCTTCGTTTAAGGAGATTTCCACTTTTGAAATTATTGGCGATTCTCTATTCTTATTTCAAAAAGATTCCAGTTCGGGTTTTAATTATTATTCCCTCTTCCTTAAAAATAAGTACACAGGATCAGACATTACTTTTAATTCACTGTTGTCATCTTCTCCAGGAAGTAGTTCAGGCTGTATTGAGGGACATATAAGAAACTCTGTTATTGTTGGAAGTAATATTATTCTTTCCGGAATTTTTACCGCGTCTGTTTCCGGTATTCTTATTGCCAGGAATATGATTGTGTTAAATAGTCAAAGCGGACAACTTCAATCTTCCGCCCCCGATTTTGAGTCCGGATCGGCTATTTATGACATGAAGAAAAGAAACGATAAAATTTATGTAGCCGGAAAGTTTTCCTCAGTAAACGGAATGACCCGAAATAATTTTGCAGTATTTGATCTGGGACTTAATTTGCTTCCAGATTCAATGCAATTTGAGGGAATAGGACCACTTTCAAATACATGGGTGGATAAAATCCAATTTTATGGTAACGATTTGATTGCCAAAGGAAATTTTAATAAAATCAATTCTGTCACCCTTTCGCCAGCGAACAATTATTGTGTAAAGGTAATTGATTTGATGACAGGCAATATAAAGCCATGGAATATTAATTTACCGGGTATGCCCATAATAAGCGATTATACTTTTGAAATGATAAGACAAAAACTTTTCATTAAAAACAGGAATAGTCTTGGTTCTCCTTTTCACATATACTGTTTTGAACCGATTCGTAATTCGATAAATATTCCGGTTGAGGGATCTAATACCACTTCTTCAATAAGTATTTGCGTCCCCGACACAGGGTCGTCTGTTTTTTCAGCTCCTATAAGTTATGCCTCAACATATAATTGGACGTTTTCAGGATCAAATGCTACTATCGTTCCCTTGGGGAACGGAAGCAAAATAAAACTACTTACCTCAGGAAATTCAATAGGTGGAACATTAAACGTTACCGGAACGAATGACTGTGGTTTAATTTCTTCAACATCCAGTATCAGTATTATATTTAATTCCAAGCCACAATTTATCCTTCCTGTTTCACCTCAGACTATAATTTGCAATCCCGATTCAGTTCTTCTTCAGGGAATTACAAATTATACAAATACACTGATATCATGGAAAAAAAGCGTAAGCCCAATTATTAGTGTGCAGCCATACTATACAAAGACACCGGGGACATATTTTATGATTGTTGAGGATATTAATAACGGCTGTAAAGATAGCGGAACAGTTATGGTAAATGAAAACAAGGTAAAACCAAACTCGAAAATAACATCTCATTTGTATCAGGGGGTATCGGTTCCAATTGATACAGTTACCTGTCTAAAGCCCTTTGTGACAGTTACGGCAGGGTCTGATACTTCAGGTGTAGCCATTACCTGGAAATCGATAGCGACAAACTCTGTTTTTCCGAACCCGATAATAACAACCACGCAAAATAATTTTAAGATCATTACAACTCGCTTATTAAACAATTGCGTTGATTCTTCTTTTATTATATTAGTAGGCCAGGACAATGTATTGCCAACAATTTCTTTGAGCTCAAACACTTTTGAAATTAACTGTAGTGTTTACACGGCTACATTAGGCGCCTCTTTTTCTCCATCTAACTGTACAGTGATCTGGCAGGGAGCATTAAATTCAAACACGAACAATCCTACCGTCGTAAATAGTCCAGGAACGTATATTGTTAAGATCAATAACCCTACTAACGGATGTATAAATTTTGATTCAGTACAGGTTTTACAGAGTAACAAATTAATATTAAATAGTACCAGTGACACTATGATCTGCAAAAATTCCAGTGTAAAACTTACGGCTTCAGTTTTAGGAACATTAGCAGGAATATCGTACTCGTGGAATAATGGAGCAACATCATTCTCGACCAACGCCAGCCCTTCTATAACTTTGCTATATAATGTTCAGGCTTTGACGCAAAATGGTTGTTTTGGCGCCGACACAATTAAAATTACTGTTCCTCCCGATATTCAGGATTCAACATTAACGTATCGCAGCTGTTCCAATACTTCAAGCGGCTCTATTGTAATTTTCGCAAAAGGAGGAATCCCACCGTATAAATATTCCATTGATAATGGTAACACATATTACGATAACAATTTGTTTAACAATGTTTTCTACGGAACTTATCAGGTTTCAATAAAAGATTCAATCGGTTGTCAGAAGTTTTTTTCAACTCTATTAAGTCCAACGGATAACTTGCCGACTCCAAAGCTTCTGGCTAATTCATTTAGTGAGAAGAACGACACAATCATTTTAGTAGATGTCAGTTTCCCTTCGGCGGATTCAATAGAATGGATACTCCCACCGGGCATTCTGGATTTGGGTGGAGGCCCTGTTACCAGAATAATAGCTTGCCCTGATACTGGAAGTTTTATGGTGATGTTGAAATCCTTCTATGGCACTTGCACAATTACAACAAATAAAATAATTCACTTTGGAGGTTTAGATTCTTTATCTGCAACGCATGTAAATAATAATGGAATAAAAAGTTTCTCAGTTTATCCAAACCCAAATTCCGGATCATTTAATGTAGCAGTAGAATTTTATAAAAAGCAAAATGCAAGCCTCCAGGTTTGGGATGCCGCTCTTATTCAACGCTATCAACAGAATTTCTACGATGCTAATGTTATTAATGTTCCAATAGATGTTAGCTGGCTCCTTAATGGGAATTACTTTCTTCGCTTAATTGGTGAATTTCATTCAAGGAGCAAGCCTTTTCTGATAAATAAGCCTTAGTTTGACAACTGCTTTCCGGATACTGTTTTGTTTTATTTTATGTATTGGACCTGTAAGTTATTCAGGTCAGAATTTTGACGACATCGGTAAAAAGAATTTATTAAAAATAAGTGGTGGAGTAGATGTATCTTCAGTTTTTTATTCTGCAAATGGATCGGGCCGTCGACAACCCTTCACATATTATTTTAACGGTAATGTTACTGGAAACATATTAGGTATTAGTCTTCCTTTCACATTCAATTATACTAGCAATCAGGTAAGATATTCGCAGCCTGCCAACTTTCAAAGCTTCACACCTTCCTATAAATGGGCAAAAGCTTATGTGGGGATAACTGCATTAAACTTTTCGCAATACACGCAGGCCAGTCACCCTTTTACCGGCATTGGGGTAGAACTTACTCCTGGTAAATTTAAAGTGGCTCTCCTGTTTGGCATTTTCAAAAAAGCCCGTGAGTACGACTATGAATTAAACTCCGATACTTATATGTCTTACAAAAGAACCGGCATGGGATCTTATATTGGATATGAAGACAAGGGCCATGCATTAAAAATAATTTATTTCTTAGCAAAAGATGATCCCGGTTCTATACATGGCAGATCTTCAAACATTAGCCCAATGAAAAATTCAGTAGTGAGTTTGGTTGGAAAAACTACGCTTTTAAAAAAACTGACATTTGATGCCGAGTGGGCAATAAGTACGTTTGTAAAAAACACACTATCCGATGCCACAAACAGCGGCAAACTATTCATGCATGCTTTTAAAAGCAGTGTCTCTTACAGAATCAAAACAGTCAACCTTGCAATTAACTATGAAAGAATTAATCCGGATTATGTAACGCTGGGAGCGTACTTCATAAACAATGATTTTGAGAACGTCACTTTTTCACCATCGTTCACGTTATTAAATGGAAGGTTAAATATCAGCGCGAATGCAGGTATGCAACATAATAATTTGGATAATCAAAAACTTACAACATCAAACCGTTTTGTTGGGTCGTTTAATGCCTCTTATACCGTTAATAGAAAGCTGTCAGTAAATGCTGGTTATAGTAATTTTTCATGCCTTACGAAACAAAACCTACATAACGATCCTTTTTATAATAGCACCCTGGATACACTACATTTTTTTCAGCTTTCGCAAAATGGCTCCTTCTCAGCTTTATATAATTTCGGGAACAAAGACGTAAAGCAAAACGTAGTACTTAATGGATCATACCAGGTTGCATCGCAAAGCCATGGTTTGTATAGTAACTTTGATGTACTCAACTCTCAAAAAAAAGACGACTCGAAAACGCAATCCATTAACGAGTTACTTTTTTATAACATCAGTCATTCTGTAAGTAAAACCAGTTTAGGAATTGGTATAAATGCTAACAGTTTAATGTATTCAAATACACAAACTTTGTATTATGGGCCGAATATAAATTTGAGTCGTGCTATATTAAACAACAAACTCAAACTTACTCTAAGCGGCACCTATAACCAATCGCTCGCCAATACATCTAAAATGTCCGAAATTATTCGTGGCCGTTTTGCATTGACCTATTCCCCCAAACTCAAAAGTGAAAAAGCAGGCAGATTTAATTTAAATCTCAGCGCCGATTATCTCATCAGGTTTAATACTTCCGGTAAAACAAAACTATTTAATGAGTTTACATGCAACATCGGTGCAGCGTATGGGTTCTGAACTTGAAATCAAAACTACCAATTACTTACGGAAAAATTCTTAGCCAGCTTAAAGGTTGTATTCGTAATTAGTGGCTAAAGGCACAATTGCAGTAAATGCTGAATTATTACAACTGTACTGGCAAATAGTAAACATTATTTTCACCCAGCAACAAAAAGAAGGTTGGGGAAACAAAAGTTATTTCAAAACTGGCATCTGATTTAAAAAAAGAGTTTCCTAACATGAAGGGATTGTTGGAAAGAAATTTAAACCATATGCTGGCATTCGCCGCTGCGTATTCCTAATTTACTAAAGCTACAGAGAACTCTGTAATTTTGCAGGCGCCACTTGCGTAATGGGCTGTAGCCCTTCATAGACACGGGTTTAAAATTTTTTCATAAAAAAAGTAGGGTAATTACTTTGAGGCCCGTTTTATTATCAGAAACAGCATAATAACAATTTAAAAACCCAGCAATATGAAAACGATTTTGATAATAACACTAATGGTTGTATCAACCCTGGTGTTTGGCCAGACTAACGTTAGTAACGTAAAAGAACAGCCATTAAGCGGCAAAGTAAAAATTTACCCTAACCCGGTACACGATAATTTAACTATTCATTTTAAGGACAGTAACACGCCAGTATCCGTTAGTCTTTACGACGGTAACGGAAAAGAAGTTTATTCGGATGTTGAAGTAATGGGATTGATGGAACTATCTATATCTACATCGGGATTTAAAAAAGGAATGTATACTTTAAAAATAAAAGATAAAAATAACGAAGAGTCGCAAAGAGTAATTATAAACTAAAAGCATTGTGGTGTTGATGTGAAGTTGGGCGACATATTCTACAAAGCAATTGTGTAAGCACCACTTGCACAATTGAAAAACCCCGCTGTGTGGAGCGGGGTTTTGTTTTTCTAAATGCAATCAGGTAACAAAACAACATGTAAATAATTTTTTTGACATTTTACCGGGCCATAACTCGGCCTACATTTAGGCAAAATTCGCCTGGGTTGTTGGGGGATAGCCCTGCCGGATTTTATGATCCTTGCCGTAAATCGGCAGGGATTTTTTATTGACGGTTAAAAAACCCTATCCTTAAAATGCCATCTTAAGAACGGAGTAACTTATAAAAATTAAAAACCCCCGGATAATTTCCGGGGATTTTGTATTAAAAAGAAAATTTGTTTTATTGTTTAAGCACTTTGGTACAGCTTACTTTCTTTTGGTTTTGTAAAACCGTAACAAAATAAATACTGCTTTGCAGATTGCTTAGATTGAGAGAATGACTTGTGCCCGATACATGTTCGCGTAAAACAATTTCGCCAAGAATGTTTGTTATCATGATTTCGGTTTTACCTTCTGTTTCATTTTCAAAAACAATAGTGAACTGAGAATTAAAAGGATTAGGATAGATGTTAACGCTGTTGTTTGTCGCATTCTTTTCTTCAACACCTGTACAGGCGCTTACGTTCAGAGTAACGACTCCGGTATCTTGACAAGAGACAGCGTCGAAACCGGTTACAACATAAGAATACGTTCCTGCCACTGTAGGAGTTACAATGATGGACGACGACGATGATCCTGTGGTCCACGAATAGGTGGCGCCTCCCGAAGCAATAAGCGTATTGGTTTGATTAATACACATTGTCATATTGTTTGATGCAATAGCAATAACCGTTGGGCTTGGATTAACATTTACGCTAACACTTGCAGAACCTGAACAACCGGGCCCATTACCAGCCTGAACAGAATAAACAATAGTTGTTGTTGGCGTATCGGTAAAGCTTGCTGTGTTTACACTTGGCCCTGCATTCCATGTATATGTACCTGCGCCACTTGCGCTGATGATAACCGGGCTGCCGGCACAAATAGTTGTTGTGTTACTTGTGGCAGTTACTGTTATAGGATCAACTGTAACAAGAGCAGTTGCTGAATTGGTGCAACCATAAGAAGTTGAAACGTTAACTGTATAAATACTATTAGTGTTTGCTACTACGCTGTAATTGGTGTTTGAAGGGCCAGCTGCCCAGGTGTAAGAACCGCTGGTAGTTGCCGACAGTACAGCTGTGTTTCCGCAAACAACTGTTGCAGCATTAACAGATACTGCAAGTGTAGGCGCGAAAACAGCTTCAATTCCGAAATAACCGAGGTTAGCGGTTAGCGGAGCAGGTGTGCCGCCAACGGTTGTAGTAGTTACGTAATTAAGATAAGGTACATAAGCTGTAGTGTATGTACCCATTGGGAAATAACCTGCGGTGCCTGTAGGCTGGGCAAAACCTATATAATAAGCTGTGCCTGCGGTAAGATTTGGAGGAGTGGCAAATGTATAAGTTTGGGATGTACCCAACGAAGCCATTGTAATATTAACGGTATTGGTAGTAGCAATGACAACACCGGTAGAACTTAATAAAACGCCCCAGCATCCGTTACCAATAGATGGTGTATTGGTGCTGATGGAACCACGTAATTCCGTGAGAGTAGCAGCCGCAGAATTAGTATAACTGCATGCAATGATTCCTGATCCTGTATTAAATCCAACTGCACCCATTGAGTAATTTGATACAGCAGGGTTGAGCGACCATTCGTTGCAGGTAATGCTTTGAGAATAGGTAGCAGAGTTATTTGTATTTAATTCATCGGAAGGAACGCTTACAGACAGAGTATTTAACCCGGCAAGTGTTGGAGCGAACGTTGCAAATGGTGATGTTGCTATTGTTTCTTACAAGCGCTTTAGCAGAATGCGATGTGCCTTGTACTCCTGAAAGCCGGCCGGGGGCTTCCATTCCAATTATTGCAATTTCGTTTGTATATGTGTTAGCCACTCCGAAAAGGAAACATGGTCTGAATGCTGTAGTGCCCAATGCATCAGGCGCCGGACTGGTTGCAGAAGCATTGCTGGCAAGGCCCGGAGAAAGTCCTCCCGAATTACAACGGTATACTGCGGATGCGGTAGAATAAGGTCCGGCACAATACCAATCGTAGGCAACATAAATTCCGCCGCCTGTATAAACGAAAGGAGTGCTTAATGTTACAATAACAGAAGTGCTTGTTGCGGAAATAGGGATAGTCATGGTGTTGGCGTATACCTGCGTCATGCCAACAATCGCGGCAGAGAAACTGGTTCCTTTATTATACGTTGCATCACTTGTATTTTGAAGATAAAGCGTATAATTACCTACGGGTGCATTTGTTGCTGCCCCTGCGTTAAGTGTGTAACCAAAAGAGGTAATGGTTGAGTTTACAGCAATATTAGTTAGTTCAACAGCTCTAACCAGTCCGCAGGCACGCATGTATGCGTGGGCGCTTGTGCCGTTGGGTCCGCGGCCGGTAGAAGTAGAGTTATCGAAAAGCGGTGCACCATAATAATTTACAACCTGACTGTTACCTGCCAGGAAAAAAATGGCAAAAATAACAGCAAGTAAATGGGATGTTTTTTTCATAGGAATAAAGGGTTTTAATTAAGGAGCCTAATGTAAGGTTTTTTAAAATCAGACGCTATAGAAATGCTGACAGAACCTACATTAGCCAAAATTCGCCAGGGTTGTTGGGGGATAGCCTTGCCGGATTTTAAGATCCCTGGCGAAGGTCGCCGGGGATTTTTTATTAAGAAGGGGTAATTGATTCGCTGAAAGACAGATTTAATTCGCTGATAGAGTTTGTAAAACAATGTAAATGAGTTTTACAGATTTGAGTTAAGAAAACCGGGAATGCAAAATCCGGGTTGATTACCCGGATTTTGTAAACAATAGGACTACATATTCTGCTCTAGCTGTTTAAATTTATAAGGTTCTATATATTTATTTTCCCTTAGATTTTGCCGTCTTCTTCTCTTTCTCCTTGTTCTTTTTCTTGTTATCCTCCATTTCTTTGTGCTTGTCATAAACTGATTTCACAGCGCCTATTATATCTTTTCCTTTGACAAAAACTGAGTTGTTTGCGTCCCACAAACCCTTAACTATTTTACCGTCCCCAATATCTATACCAACTTCGATGAGAGCTTTTGTGCCTTTTTTAATATCGATATAGAATTTGAAACCTTTATATATATCTAAAAAAGTTTTACCTCCGACTTTTTCAATAATTGTACCTAAGATTGTTTCTTCATCGGGCATTGCCATCAATTCATCAAT
The DNA here is from genome assembly GCA_021155905.1 of Bacteroidota bacterium. Lineage (GTDB taxonomy): Bacteria > Bacteroidota > Bacteroidia > B-17B0 > Aurantibacillaceae > UBA4416. Next base: position 11,173 of record JAJNBG010000052.1, on the reverse strand, counting down.
TTCATACAAAAATGATCCAGCTGCTATCATACGTCCAGTTATGCCTTTTGCAGCTAAACTTGTTCCTCCACTAAAAATAAGCGCAACTGCATTGGCACCAAACCACATGCCATCCCACCATCCTCCAGGCTTATCAAATTTACATTCCTGTGCCGTTATGTATTCCAAAAGGGTTCTGTCCCATTCAACAAAATATGGAACGGGGTTGTCCTTCTTACTATCGTAACGACTACTTTTAGATAAGTATTTCTCAATTCGTGTACCTGTACTCCAATTCCATTCATTTTTAAATGTCTTTACTTCCCAATATTCATTTTTCGCATCAGAATCTAACCAATCAGAATCAAAATTTGCATTGTTTTTTGCAAATAGTTCTGCAACTTCATCATCGGTCATTTTGGAAATATTTACGGCATAATCCCCATTAAAAGAAACCCACTCTAAACCCTCTAATTCAAGACCATCTATTACTCTATTCTCAGAAAATGCATAAGGAGAATTATATGGATATTTCGATGCCAAAGGATCAACTGCAAAGAACCTTCCTAGCCTTGTATCATGCATGCGGTATTCATAGTTCAGGCTATTTCCGCTTCCTTTAATTTCATCATCTTTTTCCTGTCCCTGGAAGCCATACCTATACGCTGGTGTTGAAGCATTTTTACCTGGCATGATCATACCAAAGGCATAATAATCCTGCATGCTTTGTACAGAGGCTGCGTAGAGAGCTTTGCTCTGGTTCTGGTACTGAGTGATTATTAAATTGTTTATCGTTAAAGCATAAGGTTGCGCGGTGCCATTTTCGTATGTAAAAGACAGGGTGCCGCTGCCACTCTCAGGTACGATGTAATATTCGTAAGATGTTGGCCCTCCTGATGTACTTCTGATAAAGCCCCTGTAATCGGTTTGGGTGCCGCCGTTGTTGGTATACTTTAAATCAACGCGAGGTGTAAAGCCTCCTACTGATGCAGTGAGATTAAAACTTATTTTATAAACCAAGCCCGGTGTTAAAGCAAATGTTTTGCTGATGGAAGCGTTGGTTACAGAACTGCCATTGCTTAACTGGATATTGCCGGTTGCGTAAGCCACTGTACCGTTAGTGCCAGACCAGCCTGATGGGGTAATGCCTGTGTGATCAAGCACTACTACAGGATCGTTAATGGTAGAAGTTATTTTCTTGATCAAGAAGTTATCAATGAAAAACGTTTTGTTGGCAGCAGCATCCTGGCATATAAACTTGATATCGGTTGCGGTTACACCCGAAGGTAATTTTACAGGGATGTTGTAACGTCCGCCGACAGTTAAAGTGCCTGTTAGATTTACCGGGGCACCTGTAGTGTAAAGTGAGTAGCTGGCCATGGAGGCTGTGCCGGCTACATAATCGAAACTAATGAGGTAAGTGTTGTTAGCAGGCAAAGTAATGGAGGTCATGTTTAAATGCGCGGCAGAGTTAAGCGTACCAAACACACGCATGCGGTTTTCTAAATTAGTAACCGTTGTGCCGGCAGGTGAGCCTGTGCCTACTACAAAATTTTCGGTGGTAGCGTTATCAAAACGTTTGTCTAAAATTAAGTTACCCGGATCGCTTAAAGGAATTTTGTAATCGTAAACCGTGCTGTGCACATTGCTTAAATGATCTTTTAATTCGTACACCTTTTGTTTGTAGGTTCGCGCCAACACCGGTGGTATGGTTATTGGCGAGCTGTAGTCGATAATGTGCGGTACCAAAGGTAAACTACCATTGGTAATAATACTTGCAATGGCATTTGGACCACCCACTGTAAAGGCGCCTTCGGTAGTGCTTATCATGTGTATGTTAAGCGTGTTGGGTACAGCCGTGGTGTTGGTGGTGTAATAGATGTTGCCGTTGGAACCGCGACGTATACCACTTACCAATGGTGATGTAATAGTTGTTACTGTTACCGCGCTGCCCATGGTAAGACTGGCGCCGCCTGTTAATAAAACTACAGGCACATAAAATATTTTAGTATTGGTGGTGCGTTCGGTAAAATAAATGCGCAAATCGCCAGAGGTAAACTGGGCGTAGCGAGCCGTGCTGCTTGCATTCATAACAATGCGGCCCTGGTAAGATAATGTTTGATGATTGGAAGTAATATTGTACAATCTGACTTCGCCAACGCCACCGGTTATATTAGCCACGGCCATTTTTAAACCGTCAGCTGATATCTGCATCTCACCTTCGGCACCCGTTGCATCGGAAGCAAATGTTACCGGTGTAATGCCACTTGGTACAACGCCATCTGCTGTGATATTAAATAATTTGATGCTGGTGCTACCTCCAGAAAGATTACGAAGGTAAAGCGTAGGAAGACCTTCGCCCACACGATCGTCGATAATAGCCATGCCCTGCCCATAACCGGCAACGTTTTCGATAAGGTTATTATAGCTGGTAAGCTGAGCCGTAGTAAGATCGATAACATGGTAGTAAGGTTTATTGTCGTTACCAATGGTAATGTAATAATACTCGCCGGCAGAGCCCGGTTTTTTTACAAACATGGACTGACAGGCGGGATTAGCGTTGATGAGATCGGAGTTTGTTATAAAGTAATTGGAGTAAGCATACAAACGCCCAATACCAGTGGTACCTGTTGATGAGTTGGTATGGACATAACCTGATAAAATAACGTTGCCGAATTCATCCATCATGACTGCCTGGTTGCGACCGTGCGCAATAGTTGGTCCGCTTGATTCGCTCACCGATTGTTCGTTGACACCTAAGTCGGATGCTCCATTGGTTGCGCTGTTTGTATTAAGGCGACGTGTATAGAGTTGTTTGGCAACTGTATTGGATAAAGGAATAGGTAATTTTGGCCAGCCACTGGTATGTATTGCTGAAGGTAAATTTTGTTTAGCCGGTGGAGTAGAAGTAGTATAAGCAACAGTACGGAAAATTTCGTTCGCTAAATTTCGTTCGCCTAATCTATCGCTGCCATAAACAGGCTGACCCTGCAAATCGAATTTAGCGGTATAATTAGGAGAAGTGCCTGTGTTGGTGCGGTTGTACAAAGCCATGGTATTGCCCGAGCCATCTAAGACATAATAGGTAGTAACGGTGGCCAGCTGAAGATCGGCAGCCGTATGGTCGTACACTTTTTTAGCAACACGGTGACCCCTGGCGTCGTATAAAAATTCGATGGTTTTGTTATTACCGGTACCTGTTTTTACAATTTTGGTGACCTTACCCGCCGGGTTCCATTCAATGGCAGTAATACTTTCCTGCAGATCAGCGGTTAGATTACCGCTGGCATCGTAAGAATAATTTAACGTGGACTGATCGTCGATATCAATGCTAAACTTAGAAGCAGATATTGTGTCGCCAACGTAATTTAAACGGTTATTGGTGGCAGGGTAACAGTAGGTAAGGCTATCCATGACTCTTAAAGCAGGAGTGGAGCCGAAGCTATGACGTTCAACATTAGTTATATTTCCGTTAGCATCATAGTTAAATGTTTCGAGGTAATTAGCCGAGCTTGCCCAGGCAGGATTACGCGTGAGGTACTGTGCTTTTTTAATACGCTGGAGTTCGTCGTATTCAAACTGACGGCCGGTTGCCAATGTTTTATCTTCGAAAGGAAGAGAAACATTCCAGGTATTTATGGCATCAAGATCGTAACGGCTGCTCCATGAAGAGATATTTCCATTGTAGAGATTGCGTCCGGTTGCTGCCTGTAAATGATATGGGTTAGTAGCGGCTGAATTGAGGCGGGAATTTTTGTGTATGTAATCGCCCTCGTAATAACCGAGTATCATACCATACATATCTTTTGGGATATAACTGTTGTTACCACTTTCGTTACCGTCTTTTCCAGGATCGTGGGCGGCCTCGATGTGATTCATGCCTTTTAACCAACCCTGTATGGTGTAAGCATAATCGATACCCTGAATTTTATCGTGACCCAATTCAATACGTTTTAAAGGGCCGTGCAGGTAATAACTGTAGTCGGCCTCTTTTTCCCAATACACGTCATCTTTGCTAGTCTCTACCGATTTAATACGTTTATCAGAATCATAAGAATAGCGATGGAAAAATTTATCGGGAAAGGCTTCGTTGTATTTTGACTTAATAACATTTCCGCTAACGAGATCATATTCGTAGGACATGTAGTTTTTGCCGAGATCGGGAATATCCTGAATGAGCCATTCTACATTGCCATGCGGGTCGTAACTGTAATAGGTGCTTACCTGATCGTTAGTAGTGCCAACCAGGCCATCCACATCGGAGTATACATAGCTCACGCGATTCTGTAAATAGCGTTGGCTCTTTCCGCCAAAGTACATGACGCTGGCAGGAGTTGAGTAAAACGTTTTAATAATATTGGTGAGGAGAGGACCTGGTGTTGGATAACTGTTGTTGTTCGCATCATTGACAGGACTGGTAGACGCGGGCATTTCGCCGGCTTCGTAAGGTCGGCTAAATGCATCATATTTTACATACGACATTTTACTGTTAAGAAATTGTTTAGCGCTTTGTGAAAAGCGAATGCGCCCTTTATCATCGGGCCAGAATAAACTTTCGCCGCCATCCGGGGTTTTCTGGCGCACCTTTTGTTGAAGCGAATTGTAAGCATACTCGGTTACCATGGTATGAGCAGGATGCACCATACGCGATGTGGCACCCGTTACCACGCCTTTTGGCGGAACTGTTTTTACAAGGTTGCCAGCTCTATCATAATAGAATAAAGTGTAATGGTGATATTTTAAACCGTAGCTTATTTTAAGTTCGTCGGTTAACTGATCGATACAGGTTTGTTTATACAAGTCCCTTAGCTTTGCCTCAGAATTGTTGATAATAAGCGACATTTGATTATTAATGGTATTGATAATTTCGCTGGCTGCCTGTTGCGCACAGCTGACCGGTAAATAGGTAATGCCCGATTCGGTAAAGGAAGGAGATGAAGTAGTAAGGTTTGGCACCGGGTTTATTTTATAACAGATATTGTCGCAGGACACAGCACCATTGCCGTTAATGTTATTACATAATTCTATTTTATAATAACCATAAGAACTTGTTGTGCTTAATTCGTATTTGTACAATGTTGAAGCGCCGGTGTACAAGCCACCGTAAATATTTAACTGTGTAAATTGACCTGAAGTCCCATTCACAACCGCAAATGACGAACCCATATGATAAGCCTGCACGCCGGTTGACATAAGATCGCTTGTGGCGACCAATCCTGTTTTAGTTGGTGAGTTTACATAGTTGAAACCAAAACTACCAAACGGTGTAGCCGCGGTTAATAAACTGCTGCTGTATAATACTTTTGGTGAAATACCCGAAAGCCCCGATGATACTTTGTTGAAATAATAAACCAAACGGTATGTTGAACCGCTGATAAGTTCATAATCGAAATAAGAAGGAATGTTAGGATGAACAAATACATATTGGTTGGTGCCACAACCGCCATTGCTTGCAAAGTAGCTACTGAAATCGCCGGATAAAAAAGATTTAAAATCCCAATACATACCATCGCTCACAGCGGCATCGCGTTGTTTGGCCAATTGCTGGTTGAGTGCGGCGATCATATTTTTTATGAGCGTACCCATTGGCAATGCGCTGGTTGTTGAATACGTGGCCACGCAATTAGGACTACCATTTAACCAAAGATCGTACTTACCATACATGGCATTGCTCATAGCTGTTATTTCGGAAGATGTACCAAGACTGGTAACACCGCCACTGGTAACAGGCGTTAATACACAATTTGATTTACAGGCCTCTACCAGTTTTTGAGCCTGGCAGTAAATGGTTTCTAAAGTGATATATGTTCCTGGTGTATGCGGTGTAGTACTAAATACATAATGGTTGACGCTGGTATTGAACACCAGGAGGAAAGCATCGCCTTCTACATATTTTCCACTGTCCTGATACGTTTGTATCAACTGATTTACAAAACCACTGTACCTGCTTTCGCAAGTTGTTTTGCAGGAGCCTTCTGCAGTACCGTCGAAAACAGCAGCTGTTTCGGTACCACCGGTGGTGTTGCATAGTTTAATACAGTTTTTAAAATCTTCTTTAGGTGAAACGGTCACCGAACCATAAGCGTTAGTTACAGCGATGGTATAAGGAACCGCAGTGAAAGTATTGTAGTAAGTAATAAAATCGGCTTGGGTTGTATACGGAAAAGTAGCAGTTCCGCCATTGATAACAGAATAAAACGCTTTTTCGCAATTGAGACATTGGGCCCCGTAATTAAAATATGCATAAGGGTGGAATTTATAACCAGGATTGGAACAACCTGCTCCACCAACAGCCGACGAAATGCCTTTTATTTTATAACCGGCGCAACTTAAAAACATATCCAGATAATCGGGAGTAAACACTGTGCCCGGCGGCATGCTCATGCCACCTAATGAGGCTGCTAATGAAGTGCCGGACATACTTTCGTACGATTCGTAACTCGCAATTAAATTTTTCCAGCATTTAAACAGTTCTACGCAATCGTAACCGCCACAGGTTGGATCGATCATGTTCGCAATAACGCTATTGAATTCTCCCGTTGAATAACCCGGAATTATTTTTGCCGAAACAGTAGCGTAACTTAATCCTTTAGCCGCGCACCAGTCTATTAAATATTGCTCGAAATTGTTTGAAGGAGGACAAGCTTCCGAAGGACATTTCTGAATTGGAATACGAATGATGTCGCAATTAATTTTAAGATTAACATGATCCTGCGTTGTTACATCTAACAATGTATACAAGCCATTGAGATCGGGCTCAACACCAGGCAGAACATTCAGATACGACCAAAGTGTTGCCATAGGCACCGTAACAGCAGGAATGACGGCTGTACCGGCATCATCTACTACCACAGCTGTTCCGCTGGTAAAATTATTCTGAATAGCGTTTTGCAATTGTGTTACGTACTGATCGATGTACGGCGTATTGGGAAGTATAGCGGCTGGCGTAGCACTGAGATTACCCGAGGGATTGATCTGATTGGATTCAATCGTTCGTTGAATGGTATACGAGCCCGCATCCAGATTAACTGTAACCGGAGTTGAAAAATCGGTTAATGGTGTGCCAACGCAACCGCTGGTTCCGGATGTTGGATTAATAATTTTTGTGTAATTGTAAAGTGGCGTCGCCTCCGGATTATCATTATCAATGATCCTGATATTTATACTATAATCGCAGGTGGCGCAAAATGATAAACAATTATCTGAAAATGAATTGGGAGTAATGTTGTAGGTGATCTGCACATTTGTATTTTCGGTAAGTACAATGCTTTTCTGAGCAATTAAACCATGAGTACCATACGCCGAATTATTATCGATGTAATAATCGATCATTAAGGGTGTGGTTGGGAGTGATGGAAGCGCATCGAGATTAGAAGGTGGAGGGCCCGAAAGACATCTGGCGATGGTTTGTCCTTCTTTTGTGATATAGGAAATAGAAGACTGGTTGTTGGCATCGGTAGTAACGGATTTAATGACACTTTTTTCATCGGGAGCTTCGTCGCCAAAAACAGTAATGACTTCGATAGGAGCCACACCTGAAATATAATGTCGGGTGGTGTGTTTGTTGGAAGCGGTATTGCCTAATTTATGCGTGATACCAGGGCTTGATTGCTCCTTAGGTTTTGATGTTCCATCGCGCATATAAAGAACACGGCTGTAAGGATAACCATCGGCGGTAGGTATATCGTTTTCGAGATTGTTATTATCAGAGTAATATTGTCCCGGGCCTCCATCCGTTGTGAGAAAAGTACCAGGATTTAAATAGTTTGAATTCTCATCAAAGTCTGCCGCTGTATAATTTACCGAAGAAGAATTTTTTATATACGAAGCAATGTAACCTAAAGTTCCCTGATTGACTGGAGCAGGAAGCGAGTTAAGCGCGGGCCTGCCACTGTAATCGTAGATAGTCTGATGAGCAAGGACTTTATCTTCGGAAGAAATTTTAGCCTGAACCTGTTGCACCATTTGGAGACCGTTAGCATAGGAAATACTTTCGCCAATACTTACCTGGTCTTTTTTTAAAGCGTCGCCTTCTACAAAACTCCGCGAAAATATCCAGTTGTGCGCCGCGTCGGCTGCAGGCTGCACGTAAAACAACAGATAAGGATTAACAACCGTTGTAACTGCAAGAACATTGGTAATGCCGCTGCTTGTACCCTGAGTATATGCTCCTGTAGTGCTCCAGAGGCCCCAGTTGCGATCGTCGGCAATGCCACCCTCGTAAGCATTACCAATGGGTCTTACTCGCCACAGGTAATAACCGTTACCCTCGGCCATGGTTAATGTGAGTTCCTGTAAGCTGTTACCTGTTTCAATAGTTAAGGCTTTGTTCCAATCTACCAAAGCATCCACATCACTCTCGCTGGTTGTTTTAGAAGTGTTGGTATTGTATAAGCGGAGTAACTGAAACTGATGATTGGGAGCTGGTATGTTGCATTCGCTTGTCCATTTAAATGTAATTTCGTTCTGGTTGATGACAGGAGTAGCGGCGGTTAGCATGGGGCCCGCTCCCAGGTTATTTGTTACATCGTAATCAAACTCTTCGCTATAATACGCATCGGTTTGTACCACGGCCTGAACATTGGGATTAGCTGTTCCCGAAGTTAAATACGTGGTGGTTACAACAAAACGACTTACCGTGCTGTGCAGGCCCGTAAAATCTATAGCCACATACGACTGAGGTTTATTGGTATTCACAATAAGCGTGTGCACATAGGTGGCCAATAAACCGGAGGTTCCGGTGAAACTGCTATAGCCCTGAATATTTATGGTTGCAGTATACTGTGTGGTGCTGCCGGGCGTATTATCGTAATTGCCTTTCCAATCCAATAAGGCGTATAACACCGCTTTGCGAACAATGGGTCTTGGTTCGGGATCGCATCTTGGTATTATAATATTGGACTTGACGTAAAGCGACTTGCTTACGGGAGAAGTATTATACATAAAATTTACTTTAGCCACCTTAGAAAAGGTTTGCGAAAATAAATCTGATGAACCGCCAAACGCCAAAAGGATTATCCCGAAGGCGATCTTAAAAAAAATACTTTTATTCATATTATTGTTTTTTCTTAATGTGTTGAATGTGTTCTGATGATTGCAGCTTATCGCCTTCATTTTAAAACAAAATGTTTATTTTTTTCTACTATCAATTACCTTAAAGCCGCGGTAGGCTTCAATCAACTTATTGTTCTTTACAAACACCAGTTTTTTAACTGATTCCGACATATCTTCTTTTTTGCAGGCGAAATCGGTTTTATTAAATATATAATCAACACTTACATAAGGTTTGTTTTCGATGTACTCGACAAAAACACGGTTTAATAGTTTTTCTTCGGATTGGATGTAATAACTTATTTTTTTTATCTCGAGGTAGCTCGATAAGCGTTTATTAAGCGTAATAGAAATAATTTTATTATACGCTTTATCTTTCACTATCTCTGTCTCAATTTTTTCTGCATTGGCGAAAACACTATCCTGTATTACTTTGAGTTTATCATAAAGTGTTTCATTCTTTTTCCCAACTACGGCATCTGAGATATAGATTGTTTTACGGGAGGGAAGAATGGTAAATGTGTTGGACTGATCCTTTAACACAATTATTTCGCGATTGTAGATCCTGTTCTGTTTTTCGGAAGCGAACACCTCAAAATCGGCCTTGCTTACCAAGGGCTTATTGCTCATTTCCTTATTGTTAGCAACCGAAATAACAGTATAATGCATGTAACAGGATTCTTTTGAAGAAGAGGGGAGAGTGTTTAAACGATCAAACACCGATCGTATTTCTTTAAGTTGGTTTTCGCCTGATTTAAACGAACACAAGGCAATTGCTGTAAGAATTATTAAATATCTCATGGTTACAGATTTTTATTTTTTTAAATATTCATTAATACAATCCAGGTGTTCTGAATTTAGTCGGACTATTATATTGTGACTCGCCCACGGTTTTCATTCCTCTTTCAGTCTCAATCATTTTTCTTACCAATTGTCCCTGTTGGTTGTATTGGTAATACATACCAAAATGCTGATCGTCGAAACTAGCCAATAACCGAAGCGTAGACGGATCATAGACATACGCGTTTACCTGCGCGTTCAACGGTTGCTGTCTTACATCATCAATGTAAATTGTTCCTGCGCTGAGGTTGCTCTGGAATTGTATCTGATATTCCCAACCATTGGTGAGCGTTGCAATTTTTGCTTCATATAAACCCCACTCACCGGTTTGCGCCACTTTTTTAAAGTTCAACGGCGTTGTTGATGAAGGTGATGTAACAATGAAGTTACCTTTTACAGGAGCCGGACTTTTAGTAACGTCCTTAACCCACACTTTCACAGATAATCCACCTGCAGCAAGATTGGCGTTACACGTAAATTTATTGAACTTAAAATCATTTGCTCCTGCTGCCGCGAGACTATAAGATGCAATGCCGGAGTGCGCAATTGGATTTGTGGACGAGGTCATGTACTGCGGAAAATTAGCAGCTACACCATCTTCGAACTTTGTATTACTGTTGTAAATCTTTTGCCGAACTGTAAATATCAATAGCATCTACTTCTTCCTGTGCCTCGCCGCTGGCTGAGTATTTTGTAACCGTACTTGCTTTGATCCATTTACTGGTATTGTTTAAAGCTGTGTTTTTCCAGTTGAACATTTCTAAAAGATAGGTTCCCGCATCTTTGTAGTTTCTTTCGGTTCCCTGTGCGCCGCCAATAATAGAGGTGTTGTATACGTAAGTACTGAGAGGACGCCATTTACCGCGTTTACCCATTTCGTAATTATTGTAAGATAAAACAGGTATGGATGGATACAGGTTAGCATCGTAATCCCACACATGATCGAAGGTTACTGCAGATGAGCTGATCACTTTAGATACTGTAGCCGGTGTGATATCTACACTACAGAATTGAAGACAATCTGAAAGTGTATAAGCAAGACAAGCAGTAGAACTTGTTTTGTATTTTATTAAACCGGTTGAGGTGTCGACATAAAATATACCTGTAGATGAATACGGTAAATCAGGTACATTGGTGCAGACAACCGGTCCTGAAGTAACCGTGAGAGAAACCGTGTATGGAGCTTCTGTTCCGATTTTTGTAAACGTTACATTACCTGCGGGCACTAAGCCATTTTTTAAACAGGTTTCATAAGAGAACGAAGCACTTGTACCTGACGCGAGGCTTGCCCAGGCCGTGTTGA
>JAJNBG010000064.1 GCA_021155905.1 Bacteroidota bacterium | reverse complement strand
TTCACTTCATTATCATTTTCCTTCCCATTAAACCCATACCTGTAGCCGCTTGTGGCCTGGTAAGAGCGTCCTGGCATTTGGCTGCCAAAGGCATAGTAAGTAATATTGTTGGATGATTGAAGTAGCAAGGGATTACAGAGTTCTTTGATGTTTCAAATTTACTTAAAAAAATGTGTTTTAGCTATATTTTCGCTTCTAATTCAAAGCGTTTTGAATTCAGTTTTTCGTGAACCATATCAATTTCCGTATCAATATACGTTTGCGCAAAAGCCACGTAACGGTAAAATTCCTTGCTACCCGAAGCATGCCCGCTTATCTGCCTTACCATTTGTTCGTTCATACCCAGACTTAACATCGTAGTAATGGCCGAACGCCTCATGGTGTGCGTTGTTACCGCATCGCAAAAACGGTAGGTTCTTTTTGTTTTCGCGTCCTTGTACATGGGTTCCGGAATCCCGCGTTTCTGCCGGGTCCTTGAAATGGGCTCGTCAAATCCATAAGTTTCCATGATGACTTTTATCTTTTTATTCATGTACACTTTATTAAATTCAGGAAGAATTCTATTGGTGTACAATTTCGAGTATTTTTTCAGAATACCAATGGCGTATTCGGGTAGTTTTACCCGGGTATAGGCTTGGGTCTTTTTAGATTGCACCTTTATATACACCCGGTTGTTTATAGTTTCAACGTTTTCCTTTTTCAGCGCCATGAGATCGGAATAACGCAATGCTACTGCACAACCGAAAACAAAAACGTCCTTCACCTTTTTAAGTTCCTGGTCCAATCTATCTTCCAGTTCTTTAGAATGCACCAACAGGTTTAAACGCTCGGGAGATATCACTACAATATCCACTTCTTCGCTGGGAATATAAAATTTGCGGTGAAAGAATCCTATACTCATTCCTTTTTCGTTGATCAGGTAATTAAAAAAACTGCGCAGAAGTTTGATCATCCGGCCAACGTAGTTGTCGTGGTGACCCAAATCATCGTATAAATATCCGGTAAAGGATAGGTAAAAATCTTTCCAGTACTTTTTTTCGTCCTCAAACTGTTTTTGAGTAAGCTGGGTAGTAATCTTCACGCGGATGTCAAATTGCTTTTCAACACTGAATTTCTGAAGCAGAAGTTCAAGATAACCATAGTTGCGAATGCTGGCGCTTTTGATCTTTTTTCCGTTTTTCTGAAGATGTTTCCCTTTTTTAACCTCATTGATGAATTTCCTGAAAAGCGGAAGTAATAAATGTTCAGTCGTTTTTTTTGGCATATACAATCATACAAATATATACGCAAATACCATTTTGTCACGGAAATATTTCGTATTCCTGTTTTCATTTCTTAGCTCCTTGCCCAAAAGCATTTTATCATTCATAACCAACAGTTCAACAACTCAATTGTATCTGTTCAACGAAATAATTGCATTGAGCCGGACAATCTATTATTTTTGACGCCTCAAAATATATTTTAACCTCCTAAAAACAACAGATGAAAAAAATTGCTTTACTACTCCTGCTTTCCTTTTCCGCACAGAAGAAATTGGCACAAGTGCTGCCCCCCAGTTCTTTTATGGATTGCCTGAACCGACCGGAAATACAGACAGAAGATGTCGTTCTGAATACCGGTAAATCGGATACAATTGAAGAAAATGTAAAATGGGCGCTAAATAAATACTGGATAAAACCAACAAACATTAGAACAAAAAATTTTAAAGATCCCTCAGATTTATCGTGCAGTTATGTTTCCGTTTCAGATTATGAAACCGAAGGCGAATCAGGAAATTTTTATAATACTCATTTTCGTGTGGTCAATCAAATGAAACCAACCGATGGCAACATTATTTTTGAGTTATCATTTGACAATATGATAGCGAAAGACGATAAAACGGCGACTGTTATTGGGGCCGACAAAGATGTTGATCTTTTATCCGATAAGGCATTAACCTACACGATGCTCTTTTGTTCGGTGACGAAAAATTTCTCTAATGATTTTGGGAGTTTCAGAAAAGCAATTAAAGCATACAATACTTACCTGGAAAAATCAAAAGAAAAATTAAAAACAACCACTATGCTGATTCCAAAAGAACTAATGGATAATGGCCTAACTAACGCCAGCCTTAACGGACTCAATATAAAATACCAGATTCTGCCATCGTCAGAAATTACAAAAAAAATAAAAGATGGAAAAGATGTAAAAAATTACAGTGAACTTATTATTATTAAATCTGACAAAATCAATGACTACGCTTATCTAGTAGATTTAGAAAACGGGGACCTCATTAGCTATAGCAATTTAGGCGCGAATATTGCTACAAAGACCTATAAATACATGAACGATGAGCGCTTTAATAAATTATTAAGGAAACTTATTGAGTAGTTTGTCGGCGCATATTCAATTGCTGATTGAAGGACTGGGCTAATGGTACTTGATAAAGCTAAGATGATTTCGGTAATTAATCCTCTGTAATTCTTACATTGTAAACCTTAATTATTCCTTTATAAAATCAATGGTACTATGAGAATTCACTCTTATTTAAGCCTCAATCCTAACAAACCCAAGCCAACCTTTAAAAAATTTCTTCCCGCCATTATTTCCCTTACGCTGGTAATTGCAGCAATCTGGTCCGAACATTATCGAAGTTATTTTTTAACTAAAAATGGAATTGTTACTGTTGGAAAAATAACTAAAATATCCAAGGGTTATAGATCATCGCGAATATTCCATTATGAATTCAAAACAAAAGATCAGAAAATAATCACAAATGAAGACGGAAGAGCACTTTTAGAAAACGACATTTTTATTAATCGTACTTTCCTGGTTATATACAATCCCTACGATCCTGAACACAATGATATTCTAATGCAGGAAACAGACTTTCAGAAATACTATTTTCCATATCCTGATAGTCTTAGATGGGTAAAAGAGTATGAACATTGGTAAAAAATCTATACCTTCTCAAAAAGCATCTGCTAATTAAAACTACGGCCCTCAGTTGTAGCAGAATTCCTACGCACGTATTCCCTCAATTCACTTTTACTGCGCGGCGGTGTTCCTTCCAGAATTGCTTTCACGTCAATGAATTTTGATTTGGGATGAAAATATGAAGTTGTTGCAAGATCTACGATCGGACCAATACCCAGGGTAATAGGCGTTTCAGCTATCATAACTATAATGCCAAGAGTAGCGCTTCCTTTGAATTCATAAAAGGTAGATTTACCGTCAACCACAAATTCAATCTTATTATTTCTCCTAACCTTAAATGCAGTGCCGGTATATTTCCAATTGGTTGTGGTTTTAAAATCTTTCGGACCGGTGTCTCGCTAAAAACAATTAATGGTCTAACTACAAGTTCTTTACCGTTTCTTTTAACAGCTGTTGTATTCAGAGGGAGATCAACTAAGAAAATTGGCTTTTTACCTCCATAGTTCATTGTTAAACAGCTGCTGAACAATACAAGTACAGTAGCCGCAAGAATTAAGTTCTTTATCATAATTTTTTAAAGGCGGCAAAAATAGTATCTCTGCTCATGCTTTCATAGTATTTCGTTAAATAGTATAATAAGTCGATAGATCCAACATTTCTTCAGATAATATTAAAAACGAATCGCCAAATTTTCCTCCTCTACTTTTTCCGCCTCCCATTTGTCATTTCACGCCACCTATTAGCCATTTTACACCTTCCATTATCTTTTATATGTTTCATTGTTTATTTACATCGTCGTTTATGCCTCTG
>JAJNBG010000024.1 GCA_021155905.1 Bacteroidota bacterium | reverse complement strand
AGGAGTGGACTTAGTTGAGATTGCACCAAATGTTGATCCTCCTGTTTGTAAGGTAGTTGATTACGGTAAGTATTTATACGAACTTAAAAAGAAAGCTAAAGAAGTAAAAGCTAAAGCATCTAAAGTTGTGGTTAAGGACATTCGTTTCGGGCCACATACAGATGAACATGATTATCAATTCAAGAAAAATCATGCGATGAAGTTTTTACAGGAAGGCAGTAAAGTAAAAGCGTTTGTGTTCTTCAGGGGTCGTGAGATCGTTTTTAAAGAGCAGGGAACAATTTTATTATTGCGTTTTGCTTCCGAACTGGAAGAGTGGGGTAAAGCAGAACAATTGCCGGTATTGGAAGGGAAGAAAATGTTAATGGTATTGGCTCCTAAAAAGACCAAATAATTAAAGAGAGTACTAACAAATAAATAATATAAACCAAAATGCCAAAAATGAAAACAAACTCTAGTGCAAAGAAGAGATTCTCTGTAACTGGGACCGGCAAAATTAAAAGAAAACATGCTTTCAAAAGTCACATTTTGACCAAGAAATCAACTAAATCAAAACGTGCGTTGACCAAATCAGGCTTAGTACATGAGCGTGATATGAACAACATCAAGTTTTTATTAGCAATGTAATTTTTAAATTAACCCGAGTACAACGGTTATTCAATTAACCAGAAACTAAACCAAAGGTTATTGGGGTGCAAGAGGTAATGTTTGGACAATCGCCAAAAATACCCTTGAAAAAGGTTTAACTTACGCTTACCGTGATCGTAAAAACAAAAAACGTACTATGCGTTCATTGTGGATCCAACGTATCAACGCAGGTGTTCGTCAGTATGGAATGAGTTACTCTGAGTTTATTGGTAAAGTAAACTCTAAGAACATCAACTTAAACCGTAAAGTATTAGCTGATTTAGCAATGAATCATCCTGAAGCTTTTAAAGCGGTTGTTGATCAGGTTAAATAAATTCTGATTAGTATTATAAAAAAAAGGCATCCCCAACGGATGCCTTTTTTTTATTGTTCAAACGGAATATATTTTCACCTGTGAAAGATGCAAGTCCGGAATATGTTTTTAACTGTACCTTTATTAAGTATCAATTGCTCTGTCCTTAATGACCTATAGAAATTTGACAACTCAGGAAGTTGAAGAAAAAATCAATCAGTTAAAGGAACGGGTTTCATTGCTTGACGGGATTATTAACGAAATTAATGACCCTTATTCAAAAGTACAATTGGTAACACAAAAGAATAAATATATTACTACTCTCGACTTTTTAATGATAGAACTTCAAAACCGGACAGGTAGTTCGCCACGCATTTAAAGAAGTTTCCAGATATACTCCGATATACAAAATTAACCCAGTATTCCCAGAATCATCAATAAGGCGATCACAATCATAAACGACGTCACAAACCATTTTAAAAAACCAATGGTTGTTTTCTTTAATAATTTATTTCCGATCAGTGCGCCCGCAAATGCTGCTAAAACAGCAATGATAAGGACCTTTGCGTTATTAGAAACGTGCATGAAATTAAAAGAGAGCGCATAAATACTCATCCGGGCGATATCCACTACACAGGCTATCGCTGTGCCGGTGGCAATAAATGATTCTTTTGCTAATCCCAGCCTGACTAAAAAAGCGCTTCGTAAGGCTCCCTGGTGTCCGCTTAACCCTCCAAAAAATCCGCTCAATAAACCTCCCAGGGTTAATTTGTTTTCATGGAAACTTAAATTTTTAAAATAAGGGATAATCTCAAACAATGAGAAGAAGATAATGAGCAGGCCGATGACAAGATTAAATAGAGTAATTTGATAATCGATTTCTGTTAACTCTAAATAATAGTGACCAAGGACAATTGTTTGGGAAGATAAGTTTTTAAGCAGGAAAGCTCCACCCAGTGCTGCTATTAAAGAAGGTATTCCAAATTTTAAAACGACATTCCAGTTAATACTTTTGTAAACGAGCCCAATCTTAAAGGCATTGTTTAAAAAATGGACTATGGCCGTTAATGCAACTGCAATTGGTGGATCATAGTATATCGAAAAGACAGGTAATAAAATGGTTCCTAAACCAAAGCCGGAAAAAAAAGTCAGAATGGAAGCTAGCAGAGCGGTTAGCGGAATTATGACAATTGACATCAGCTATGGTATTTGATTAGTCCGTCGATCGGGGATTTGATAACGTTGCCAATTGCGAAGCCTTTTTCATTGGCGGCCTCGCTTAAAAGATCTTTGTAATAGAAACCAACGGAGCCTACAGAGTTAACGGGTAAATTTTTAGCATCAGTATACTTGGATACCTGTGCATCGAAAAAATCGAGAAAGCAATTTTTGATGATAGTGTTGACGTAACTGTCATTGTTGTAATCGGAAAGGAATTTCATGACACCGGCCAGGTACTTACTTGGCATCGGTTTTTTATATACATTTTCTAAAATTGCTTCCCGATGGTAACCGGCTTTTTCAAAAGCACTCGCTAAATGAACCGGTAATTTTTTATCAAAATAATTTTGAATAAAGGTTTTGCCAATGGTTGCACCACTGCCATGATCCCCGAAGAAATAACCGACCGAAGGGACATTTTCGATCACGCTTTTTCCATCATATAAACAACTGTTGCTTCCGGTGCCTAATATACAGGCTATGCCTTTTTCGCGACCGCATAAGGCCCTGGCAGCGGCAAGCAAGTCATGATTGACCTCGGAGAAGATATTTCCGAACGCAAAATATAAACCTTGTTTCACCACTTGTATTTTTTCAGGGGTAGAACAACCTGCCCCATAAAAATAAATGTGTTTGATACTGCTTAGCTGGTCTTGCAAAACCGGGATCAACGTTTTTTTGATTTCATTAGAGATTTCTTCACTGCTCTGAAAATAAGGATTGAAGCCAATCGTTTGAAACTGAATAATTATATTATTGTTATCTAACAGAACCCAATCTGTTTTTGTAGAGCCGCTATCGGCTATTAAAATGGACATAAATTACGATTATAAAGCAGTTCAACTAATAACATATTTATTCAAAATCAAAAAACATTTGATTTTCAAGTTTACGGTTTTTTTCTTGTCCATTAAAGATTTTATTCATGTTTTTATTAAGTATAGCTTTACTCAAACAGCATTTTAAGCGACTGATTTTCTCAAATTTTTTTGACCATTTTCATAGCCAAAAACCCCTTTTTTGCTATCTTTAAACCCTATGTTTAATTTTTCCTGGTTCATATATACATTTTTCAAAAAACGTCAGCTGGTATTTTTAATACTCATTTTAGCTGCATGCAGTGGATTAGGTTTTCTGGCGTCAAAAATTAAACTGGAAGAAGATATCACCCGCTTTGTTCCTTCCGATAAAAATTCAAGGTCCATCAATTCTATTTTAGATAATTTAAAATCAAAAGATAAATTAATCATTCATGTTTCCTCTAAAGATTCAAATCAGATTGATCAGCTGATTGAACGCAGTGATTCGGTTTACAATAAATTAATCTCAAATTTAAATAAAGAAGATTACTCGGATATTACATTTATTATATCCGATGATCGTTTTCAGCAGATCTATGATTTATTTTATCACAATTTACCGTTGTTTCTCGAGGCTAAAGACTATGAGAAGATTTCCGGTTTAATTAAAAAAGACAGTATTGAGGCTACACTCGAAAGAGATTATGCTACTTTATTGTCCCCGCAGGGAATGGCCCTGGGAAAATACATTCAACGGGATCCTTTAAATTTTACGCCTATTGCTTTAAAGAAATTACAGAACATTCAGCTGGATGAAAATTTCGAAACCTATAATAACCATATTGTGACGAAAGATCACCGGCATCTCCTGATGGTGATCACTCCTTCGCATTTACCCAACGATACAAAAGGAAACAGACATCTGATTGAAGTAGCGGATAGCGCTTGTCATGCTTTTTCGGATGATGTCATAAAGGTTGAATCTTTTGGCGCCTGTGTCGTTTCCGCCGGAAATGCTATCCAGCTGCGTAAGGACAGTATTTATACATCAACCATTGCAGTTATTGTGATCGCCTTATTGTTAGGCGTTTATTTCAGAAATCCATTGGTTACTATTTTTATTTTGTTCCCTGTGGGATTCGGGATGGTGTTTGCTCTCAGCTTTTTATTTCTGTTAAAGGGGGTAGTATCGGCTATTGCCATTGGAGCCGGAGCGGTTGTGCTAGGAATCGCCATTAATTATTCACTGCATTTCTTTACGCACTATAAACATACACGGGACGTAAAAACTGTTTTAAAGGATCTCACAGTCCCAATGTTAATTGGATGCACGACGACCGTTGGTGCGTTTTTGAGTTTACTTTTTGCCAAATCCGAAGCACTACATGATTTTGGATTGTTTGCTGCGTTTTCTTTAATCGGTGCCATGTTATTCTCCATTCTGGTGCTGCCGCAATTATTAAAGTTCAGTTTTAGAAAAGACACTGTTCCAATTGAACAGCTAAACGAACATCATTCCTGGATTGATCGGTTAACGGCTTATCGCTTTGATAAAAACAAAGTGATTGTGATTTCTGCTTTTGTCTTAACCCTGGTGTTTACTTTTTTCGCCGGGGATGTGAAATTTGAAAGCGACATGAACAAAATGAGCTTCATGACCAAAGAGACCCGCGACGCTGAAAAACACCTTGATGAAGTGAACAATTTTGCAGCTCGTTCTGTGTATGTGTTTAGCAATGGAAAAGACCTGAACGAAGCTCTGGACAATAACATCGCTGTATCCGAAAAGCTGGAGGAATTCAGGAAACAGGGATTGATTAAGAAATATTCTTCGGTGAGCTCCTTATTTATTTCAGAGAAAGAGCAAAAAAAGCGTATCCGGCGCTGGAACGATTTCTTTACGCCTGCTAAAAAAGACAGTATCAGGCAAGAGCTGATCAGAGCGGGTTTACCATATAAATTTAGAGCAGAAGCATTTCAATCGTTCTACCAGCTGATGGATACTCATCCTCAAACACTTTCAAAAGCAGATACGGATACCCTGAATAAATTACTGTTTAAAGAATGGATTGGAAAGGTTAATGGCAATCCTTCGATCATTAACCAGGTAAAGGTTGATCCTGAAAACAGGGAACTTATTTATAAAACTTTTGAAAACAATCCGAACATTGTGGTGTTCGATAAACAAAACCTGACTGCCAAGTTTGTTGAAGTCATCAGTTCAGATTTTAACACCATTTTATTGATTACTTCCATACTGGTTTTTGGCTTTATGTTACTGAATCACGGGCGTATCGAACTTGCTGTCATTAATTTCCTTCCGATGCTGATCAGCTGGTTATGGATCTTAGGAATTATGGCCTTATTTGGTATTAAATTCAACATCATCAATATTATCATCTCCACTTTTATTTTTGGTTTAGGTGATGATTACAGTATTTTTATCATGGATGGTTTATTGAATGAGTATAAGTTCGGGAAGAAGAACCTGGATTCGTTTAAATCGTCCATCTTACTGTCAGCGCTCATTACGATTATTGGAATAGGGGTAATGGTGTTTGCCCAGCATCCCGCATTACATTCGATTGCAGTCATTACCATCATTGGGATGGTTTGCGTGGTTTTTATTTCATTTATTGCACAACCTTTGTTATTTAACTGGATGGTGTTGAACAGGCGGTACAAAGGTAAATTGCCATACTCCGCTAAATATATCCTTATCACTCTTGTGGGATTTTTAGGATTTATGATCGGATCATTATTGATTACTATTTGTGGTCTGATTTTGTTCACCATATTTCCGGCAAAGACTTCTACGCGTAAACTGATATTTCATTATATCATCATGTACACATTTCGTTTTATCCTGGCCTGTTTCTTTAACGTGAAGAAAACAATCATTAACACGCATAACGAGACCTTTGAAAAGCCGGCGATTATTGTTTCCAATCATCAGTCGCACATTGATCTGGCGCTAACGTTGCAGTTATATCCGAAGATAGTGGTGTTTACCAATGACTGGGTTTACAATTCTCCGTTTTATGGCTGGATCGTAAAAAAAGCAGATTACTATAGGGCATCTGACGGTTATGAAAATTGTGTTCCTTCCTTAAGGGAACTGGTGAAACAAGGTTATTCTATTTTAATTTTCCCTGAAGGAACCAGGAGCGTAACGGGCGATATTTTACGTTTTCATAAAGGCGCTTTTTTATTAGCGGAACAAATGCAATTAGATATCATTCCATTGTTGTTGCATGGAGCAGGGGACACCGTGACCAAAGGGGATTTTCATTTCAAGGACGGTTCTTTGGCGGTTAAAATATTGGATCGAATCAAACCAACCGATGCGTCTTTTGGTGCTACCTATCAGGAACGTTCGAAGGCTATTTGCAAATTGATGCGTAAAGAGTATGAATTATTAAAGGAAGAACGCGAGACAGTAAAATATTACAGGGCACGGTTAATCCGCAATTATATTTTTAAAGGGCCAATACTGGAATGGTATTGCCGTATTAAAACCGGATTGGAAAGTAATTATCAATTGTTTGAAAGCCTCATGCCTAAAACCGGAAAAATCGTCGACGTTGGTTGTGGTTATGGATTTCTGCCATACATGCTGATGTTTAAAGGAAGGCAGCGTGAGATCCTTGGAGTGGATTATGATGAGGAAAAAATAGCGGTGGCAGATAACTGCGTGGATAAATCAGAGAAGTTATCTTTTGATGTAGGTGACGTCACGCAATATGAGTTTCCGGATGCCGATGGATTTATCATCAGTGACGTTCTTCATTATTTAAAAGAAGACCAACAAATTCAGGTAATTGAAAATTGTGTTTCCAAATTAAATAAGGGTGGTGTATTAGTTATCCGTGATGCCGATAAAGATATTGCCACCCGTCAAAAAGGGACTTGGTACACTGAGTTTATGAGTACCAAAGTCTTTGGCTTTAATAAAACAAAAAGTGATGGTTTGCATTTTGTCAGCGGTACTCTCATTAAGGACACCATTGCTAAGTTTCCTCATTTGACTTTAGAAGTATTGGATACAACTAAGTTGACCTCCAATATTATTTATGTAGCGAGGAATGAAAATTAGTTTTATTCCCTCTTGAAGAGGGTGCCCGAAGGGCGGGAGATGTTGTTCTAGTTTTTCTATATCGTATTTGACATCCTCCGGCCTGCGGCCACCTCTTTCAAAGGAGGAATTGTCTTAAATTCAGGATTGAATAAATTGTTATTCTATTTCTCCGGCCTGTAGATCGTAAACTTTCCTTTAGTTAAAGTCGCCAGATCCAGCGAACTAACCCCCACTTTTCTTCCTGAAAAGCCGTTGTTCTGATGGGCAATCATAAAACTGTTCTGAGCGTTCACTTCGTAAATAATGGCAGTATGATGCATCATTTTTTCGGTGTATTTCATCCCGTTGATTTCATAATTCAGGATTACGCCTTCTAACTGGATAATGTCGCCGGGAAAAACCTGTTCTTTTTTATAATCGATCTCTTTTCCAAATTTATAGTTCATATCCCATTTGGCATTTGCAGTTTGTAAAGCTTCCGCTGCAAAGTCCCAGCATTCGCCTCTACCAACTTTTTTTTTGATTTTCGTTTTTGCATAAGCAACAATCTGCCGGTTTATTTCAGGAATACTGTCTGTCGCCTGAACAGTATTTAAAGGTTTTGCAATAAATGGCTTATCAAAAGAAGTAAATGAGAGCGCCAGAAAAAGTAGGATGAGGGAATTTATGATTTTCATGATCGTATAATGATTTTAACTGTACTAAAGTTACGGCATATGCCTAAAAGACCGGATTTAAAAAATGTTAAGTGCCTGAAATTAGTCGAATACAGGAGTTTGCATGTTTTTTCTGCTGGTTTTTAGCCTATCTTTGCCGGGAAATAACAGGTTAATAGTTTCGTTATGCCTGAACAGAGAAGTAAAATGAGAAAGATCGTTGAATACAGAAAATTAATGGGAGTGGATAAGGCTGTGACCTTAAGTGAGTTAAAAAGCCTTTACCGCAATTTTATGAAAGAATTTCATCCGGATAAAATCCAGGATAATGAAGAATTAAAACTGGAAGTGGAAGAAAAAAGCAAAAAAATCATTGAGGCTTATCATTTCTTAGTAAGCATTGCTCCTGAAACCATTGAAGCTACTTTAGCAGATTATAATAATACAACCGCTAATTCACAGATAGCTGATATTACATACACCGGTAAACGTTTGCGCATCGATTTTCAGGATGGTAGCGGTTATGAATATTTTGGAGTGCCAGAAAATACCTACGTTAAATTAGTAAATGCTGATTCACAGGGACGTTTTGCGCGCAGACATATCTATACTTCTTTCTTATACAGGAATGTAAGTAAAACGGCAATGGTGGTTTAAGAAATTTTCTTAAACCCTGATTCCAATTACCAGCACATCATCTACCTGTTCCAGGTCACCTTTCCAGTTTGTAAATGCGGACTGAATTGCCTGTTGCTGTTCATGCATTGACATGTGATTGATGCTTAATAACAGTTCCTTTAAAGTTTTGTATAGAAACTTTTTTCCTTTTAAACCACCAAACTGATCAGGGAAACCATCCGTTAAAGTGTAGACACAGTCGCCGGGCCTGAGTTCAAAGGTATGTTGTGTAAATGAAAGATAGTCTTTGTCGTGTTTTCCAACAGGCATTTTATCAGGTTTTAATTCTGTTAATTGATTATCTCTGACGACCCAAATTGGATTATTGGCAGCTGCATAAGTAAATATCCGGTTTTTTAGATCGAAGCTTATTAAGCTGCAATCCATGCCGTCTTTTCCACCTTCAGAACCTAAATCATTTGACAAATGCTTAATGATTTTATCGCGCGTATAATTTAAAATATCTTTTGGTTCTGATATTTTTTGTCCGTCCACTGCTTCAACCAATCCCGAAATATTCAACATGCTCATGATGGCCCCGGGAACACCATGGCCGGTGCTATCCGCAGTGCATAAAATGAAGTTCTCGGCTCCACTAGAACTGACAGTTTTAGCAGCCCAATAAAAATCACCACTCACAATATCTTTTGGCTGGAAAAATATGAAATGCTCTGGTAAATTAGTACTCAATAAGGTTTCGTTTGCCAATAAAGCCCTCTGGATACGTTGTGCATAATTAATGCTGTCAACAATCTCTTTTTGTTTTTCTAAAACTATTTCTTTCTGGTGTTGAATGAGTATATTTTTAGCGTCAAGCTCAAGGTTGGCTTTTTGTTTTTGCCTGTAGCCGCGGTAAATAAACAAGGCCAGCAGAATCACCAGGATAAACCCGGCAATAAAATAATTGCGTTGCTGTTTTTGCTGTTTTAGTTCTTCTTTAGTGATAGCATTACGTTTTTCCTGTTCTAATTTTTCAATTGATTGTTTCTTGTCAAACTCAAAACTCATTTGTTGTGTGAGGGCTTTCTTCTGTGTATTTTTGTTGAAGAGGCTATCAGAATATTGCTTGAACACCTTATGATATTGGAAGGCTTTTGCGAAGTCTCCTTTTCTTTCATATACCGTACTTAGCAATTCTGCTGATTTTTGTTTGGTTTCCATAAAGCCGAATTTGTTCGCCAATTCAAAGCTTTGCAGCCCAAGCTCTTCGCTTTTTTGTAAATTGTTTTTGATCAGCCAGGTTTTTCCCAGCAGGTAAAGAGATAAGGATCGACCCTTTTCATCCTGATTCTGAATCCTCAGATCAAGAGCTTTTGAAAAATAGAATATCGCAGAATCGGGTTTGTTTAAATCAAGACTTAAGGTGCCTAAATTTGAATAAGCAAACGATAAGCCACCAAGGGCATTGATTTTATTTAAATAACCGATGCTTTCATCAAACAATTGTTTGGCTTCGTTATATTTTTTTTCGCTCAGCAATAGTGCCCCTAATTCATTCAGACTATTTCCGAGTCCTTCCAGGTCAGAAACACGGCGACGGATTTCTATGCTCCTTTTAAAATATTCTTTTGCTTTTTCCGGTTCATTCTGCAAACGGTAAATGATGGCCAGTTCGTAATAGGAATGTCCCAGTCCAACGCTGTCTTTAATAGCATCCCTGATGCGCATGGATAAATTATAGAAGATAATGGCCTGGGCGATCTTTCCCTGGTTTTTGTAAATTAGTGCCAGGTTTTGTGAGGCCATTCCGAGCCCCTGGTAGTTCTTTGCTTCATTAAACAACCTGGTACACTTGATATAAGTGGCTTTTGAAAGTTCCAGATCACCACGGTTCATATAAATGATACCAATATTATTCAGGATCTCAGCCATACCGCTTTTATCGGCTAATTTCTCCATCGTTAAATAGGCCTCATTGTTATTGGCAATCGCTTCATCAATTTTTCCTAATGTCTGATTGATATACGCAATGGAACCGAGCGAATAGGCTTTGGTTTGCGAAAGGCTTTTGAAAGATATACTATCCGCCTTCTCAATAACACCATCTATAAAAGCAACATTTTGTTGCCAATAACTCATGGCTTTATTGGGATCACTTAAGTAAACACTCATTCCCAGGTCCTGCAATAAATAAGCTTTTGTGGTATCGGCTTTTGCCGTTTCAAAAAGAAGAGTCAATGAATCGGTAACTGCGCTCTGGGCTTTCAATCCAAAAGAATCAAATAGGAAAACCAAAAGCAGAAACAGCCGTCGTACAAT
The DNA here is from genome assembly GCA_021155905.1 of Bacteroidota bacterium. GTDB lineage: Bacteria > Bacteroidota > Bacteroidia > B-17B0 > Aurantibacillaceae > UBA4416. The sequence continues at coordinate 53,185 of JAJNBG010000024.1, read as the reverse complement.
ATGTCTGATGTTGATTAAATGGTACATCTAATAAATGTAAACATTTGCATTTATTTTACAAGGCTTTAAGCGTACTTAATTTATGCCGCCCGGGTCTCGGGTTGATATTTAAGAATAATTTTTTTGTTACAATAGGAACCCTATTTATGAACTTATTTATAATCAAATTAGAAATTTTTTTTCGATGATCGTTCATTAAACCATAGTATATTTGAATGGCATTTTAATGTCCAACTACACATACAAAATTTATGGAGAATCCTTTCTTTTCAGAGTTTAATACACCTTTTAATACTATTCCGTTTGACCGGATAAAAGTAGAACACTACTTGCCGGCCCTGGATGAGGGTATTAAACAAGGATTGGAAGAAATTGATGCGATTGTAGGCAACAAGGAAACACCGACCTTTTCCAATACGATAGAAGCACTTGAAAGAGTTGGTCCTTTAATGGAGGTGGTCAGCATGACCTTTTCCAATCTCAATCTGGCAGAAACCTCCAAAGAAATGCAGGCCCTGGCGAAAGAGATCTCACCAAAGCTTAGTGATTTTTCCAACGACATCATGCTGAACCTGGAGCTATTTAAAAAAGTAGAGCAGGTGTATAATAACAGGAGCGGCTTGACCTTGAATCCTGAACAAAGTACTTTATTGGATAAAACATATAAAGGTTTTGTAAGGAATGGCTCTAAATTAAATGATTCCCAAAAAGAAAGATTAAGAGCACTGGATAAAGAAAAGTCACAATTGTCACTTACCTATAGTGAAAATGTACTGGCGGAAAGTAATGCTTTTGAATTGGTTATTACAGATCCTGTTGAACTTGCAGGCCTGCCCGAAGGAACGGTTGAAGCAGCAAAGATGACCGCTAAGGAAAAAGGCAAAGAGAATGCCTGGATATTCACCCTGGATTACCCGAGCTACGGGCCGTTTGTGACCTATTCGGAAAAGAGAGATTTAAAAGAACAGATGTTCAAGGCTTATGGTTCGAAAGCATTCAAAAACAATGAACACGATAACCAGGATGTTTTAAAACGTATTGCCATATTAAGACATGAACGCGCGGTTTTGCTGGGTTATAAATCACACGCCGATTTTGTTCTTGAAGAGCGTATGGCGGAGTCTCCTGAAAAAGTATTTTCGTTTTTAAATAATTTGCTGGATAACTCTCTTCCTTTTGCAAAAGAGGAGCTGGAAGAATTAAAAACATATAGCAAGTCGATTGGCGGTCCTTCAGACCTTAAAAAATGGGATGTGCCGTATTATGCGGAAAAATTAAAGAAAGAAAAGTTTGCCATTGATGACGAGTTGCTAAGACCTTATTTTAAACTGGAGAATGTTATCGCCGGTGTTTTTGAAACGGCACGTCGTTTATACGGATTGACTTTTATTCAACGTAATGATATTCCATTGTATCACAAGGATGTAACAACTTACGAAGTGAGAGATACCAATGGAGAATTTTTAGCGGTTTTCTATGCTGATTTTTTTCCAAGGGCAGGTAAGCGCCAGGGTGCGTGGATGACTTCTTTTGTTAACCAGAAAATAGTGAATGGAAAAAATATCCGTCCACATGTGTCCATCGTTTGTAATTTTACTAAGCCAACGGAGAGCAAGCCATCGCTCTTGAGTTTTAATGAAGTAACAACCTTGTTTCATGAATTCGGTCATGCCTTGCATGGCATGTGTGCTAACGGACATTACAGTAGTCTGTCAGGGACAAGCGTGTACTGGGATTTTGTAGAGTTGCCTTCCCAAATTCTGGAGAACTGGTGTTATGAAAAGGAATGCCTTGATTTGTTTGCAAGACATTACGAAACCGGTGAAACGATCCCGGAAGATTATATTCAAAAGATTATTGACTCCTCCAATTTTCAAAGTGGTCTGGCCACCATTCGTCAGATCGGTTTAGCGCAATTAGATTTAGCCTGGCATAGCCAGGATCCAAAAGATATCGCGAACGTGAAGGAATTTGAAATGAGTGTGACGGCTAAAACTGATCTGATGCCATCTGTTCCGGAAACCTGTACATCCTGTTCGTTCTCTCATATTTTCCCGGGCGGGTATTCAGCCGGTTACTACTCTTATAAATGGGCGGAAGTTATTGACGCGGATGCGTTTGAAGCATTTAAAGAAGATGGTATATTTCATAAAGAAGTAGCAGATGCTTTTTATAAGCATGTATTATCTGCCGGCGGCAGTGAACACCCTTCTATTCTGTACCAGCGTTTCAGGGGCCGTGAAGCTGATCCGAAAGCCTTATTGAGAAGATCGGGATTAATTAAAGAAAAGATCTAGTTTTTATCTTAATATCCGGTAACAGAAACCGGCTTCAATCGCTACTCCGTTAATTCTGGTAGAGTAGGTTTTTGCTTCGTTATTTCCCTTCACATCCTTTGGTGAAGAATTGGCAAGGTAGGAACTGATCATACCTACAGCACCCAGACGTTTCCAAAAATAGTAATGTGCTTTGGTACCGTATCGTACAATGGTTCCGTTAGATTCGTGATTGTAAAAATTATCACCGTCGTTTCCTTTCATCTTAATAGAGAATAAACCGGTGGAGGCAAATACCGAAAGGTCCAATCGTTTATTGACAAAGACATGGTAGTTGACATCAAAAGTCAATTCCGAGGTTGTCACTTTTACCTTTTGATCGCTGGTAGAAAAGCCGTAAAATTTTGAGGGATTCACCGTGAAAATATCATTACCCGAACTTAAGCCAATGCTCCAGCGCTTGGAAACGCCATATTGAATCACTAATGGATCTCTCAGGCCCGGCATTACTTCGTTATAAATGGGAACAGGTTTTGGCCCGCTGATATCATCTGTTGCATAATTGGCAAGGGTAGAACCTTCAGAAATACTGATAGTTAATGTGCCTTTTCGATAGGCCTGTGCATTGGCAGAATTAGTAAAGCTGATCAATAAAATAATAATTGAAAGAGAATTGGTAAAGATCTTTTTCATGTGAAAATGGTTTTGGTTAAACCAAATTTAGAATAATTTTGGAAGGAAAAAAGTTAAAGGACGAAGATTAACATTTGTAAATATCTTCGCGTTAAGGATTGCAGCGGAAATCCTTTTGTGAGGCACGAACAAAAGACTGGAGCGGAAAGCCTGACCCGACCAAAGGAGGGTAACGCCCAAATAATAATAAAAATACTTTATAAATTACTTCATCGCAATCACAGAAATCTCCACGTTCACATCCAATGGTAATCTAGACACCTGAACAGTTTCACGGGCAGGATAATTGCCGCTAAAAAAGGAACCATACATTTCATTCATCGCTCCGAAATTATTCATGTCTTTCATAAAAATGGTGGCTTTGACAACATGCGTCAAATCCATTCCCGCATCCGCTAAAATTGCGGAAACATTTTCCATGACTTTTTTTGTTTCACTTTTGATGTCGCCTAAGATTAATTCTCCTGTTTTGGCATCTTTTGCCACCTGTCCTGATACAAATAAGAAATTGCCTGAGGCAGGAACCATATTGGCATGACTATAAGGTCCTATTGGTTTAGGAGCATTTTCTGAAACGATTACTTTTTTCATAAGAGGTAATTAATGATTGATTCAATAAATATACAAGCTTTGAATTTTATAGCAAACATCTATTTTACTTTTAGTATGTTTACATATGGTTTTGAAAGATTTAATTGACGAAATAAAAAATTACAAAAATGCGTCTGCGCATAAATCAGCGCTGGACATACATCGCTTGTTGGATGGAAACAGGGAATTGTTCCTGGAAAAAATGAATCCGGACAATTTTAAACATTTGCTGATTGGTTTCGAAAGCCTGTCTTACGGCAACCCCGGCGACTATAACACTCCTTCGTTTACCAGGGAATATGATACTTTGTATAAGCTTTTATTGTTTTACCTGGACCGGATCAATTAGATGAAGTGCATGGATAGCTGCTTTAATTCTGCTATCTTTATGCTTTATTGCAAGACATGAAATTTGAAGAATACCATATAATTCCTGAACTTAAACAAAGCCTGAATGAGCTGGGTTTTAAGCGGCCAACTGATATTCAGTTTAAAGCCATCCCGAATATTTTAAATGGAGAAGACGTATTGGCCATTGCACAAACAGGTACCGGTAAAACGGCTGCCTTTGCCATTCCGATTATACATTTAATTGAAAAAGCCGGGCCCGGCCATGGTGTTCAGGCCATTGTGATGGTGCCGACCCATGAATTAGCCATTCAGATCACCGAGGTGTTTGATAAACTCGGGAAGTATACAGATATTCAAACACTAGGCATATTTGGTGGTGTGGACCAGGATCCTCAGATTGCGCGATTACGTGATGGCGTGGATATCGTGATTGCTACTCCCGGCCGTGTCTTTGATTTGGTAAACCAGGGACATTTGAAATTAAGAGACATTAAAGTTTTGGTGCTGGATGAAGCGGATTTAATGCTTGATCTTGGTTTTTATAAAGACATTGAAGATTTAATTAAATATTTACCGAGACATCGTCAGACACTTTTCTTTTCAGCAACGATTAATGAGAAGATCAAGAAACTGGCGTATTCACTGGTTCGTAATGCGATCCGTATACAGATTTCTCCCAAAGATCCTGTTTCCAAAAATGTAACACACTCCGTGATGTTCGTGAGCATGGATGATAAACGTTTCTTCTTGGAACGTATCGTGAATGAAAATCCGGAAAGCAGGATTTTGGTTTTTGTAAGAACCAAAGTGAGAGCAGAGCGGGTGTTTGAGGCCATGAACCGTGTGGGGATCAAAAGCCAGACCATGCATGGTGGCAAAGATCAGGATAGCCGGATGGAAGTGATGAATGGCTATAAGAATGGGGATTTTAAATTATTGATCGCCACTGACATTAGTGCCCGCGGTGTGGATATTGCCAACGTGGATTATGTGGTGAATTATGACCTGCCGGATGTAGCCGAAAATTACGTGCATCGGGTAGGGCGTACCGGCCGTGGAAACAACAAAGGTGTAGCGGTGTCTTTTTGCAGTCCGGAAGAAAAACCCGTGTTGGAGGAGATCGAAAGTTTCATGGATAAAAAGATCACGGTGCTTGAAGTAAACAAAGGAGATTATTCAGAAACACTTGCATTAACCGAAGATGTGAATGATAACTGGAAAAAATTAATTGCCGACGCCGAGAAGGAAGATCAGGTTTATAAAGGAAAAAAGAAAAAGAAGAAATAGTTTCCCACAGATCTCACTGATTTTGCGGATTGGAAATTACGTCAGTTCGAGTAGCCTGAGGAACGAAGGTGATAAAAGAGTTCTCGATACAATTTTTCGCAAAAGAGGCAGCGAAAAATCACTCGAACGGACAAATAAGTTGAATAAAATTTAAAACGCGTTAAGGATTGCAGTGGAAATCCTTTTTGGTAGCTGAGTCTCCCGAAGCCCAAAAAGATTGAAACGAAAAGCCTGACCCGATCCGCCAGCTGGCGGATCGGGTCAGGCCCAAATTAGAAAAAATGAAAGTAGATAAATACATAGGCCAATCAGGTTTTACATCAAGGCGTAAAGCTTACGATATGATTGAAGAAAAAAGAATCACGGTCAACGGGAAAGTAGCGACTTTTAGTACTCAAATAAAAGAAGGTGATGTGATTTTAATTGATGGTGTAGAACTGGAGAAGAAAGAATTCATCCCGACCTATATTGTCTATAACAAACCTAAAGGCGTTGAATGTACCTCCGAGAAAATCGAAAATAACATCATTGATGCTATTGGTCATCCCCAGGCAATTTACCCGGTTGGAAGACTGGATAAAGAATCGGAAGGACTGATCTTATTGACTAATCACGGAGAGATCATTAATAAAATAGGAAACTCCAAATTTGAGCACGAAAAAGAATACATCGTGACCCTGAACTTACCGGTGAGGACAGCTTTCCTGAAAGAGATTTCAGAAGGTATAGAAATTGAGGGAGTGAAAACAAAACCTTGCATCGTTTCAAGAGAGCCAAATTCCAAGCGGATCTTCCGTATTATTTTAACACAGGGCAGGAACAGGCAGATTCGTCGGATGTGTAATGCCTATGATTACCAGGTTATCAAATTGCAGAGAGTGAGGGTGATGAATATCAAACTCGATAAATTAAAAATCGGGGAATGGAGAGATTTAACCGAAACTGAACTGGCAGAATTATTTGCTCAATTAGAATAAAAAAAAGAACTACCTATTTGGTAGTTCTTTTTTTATAATGTCGGTGTATTTTATTCTTTAATGAATTTACCATTGTAGACCGCCTTGCCCTGAGATCTTAATTGAATCACATAAATACCTGCCGGTAATTGATCAATATTTAATTTGACGGAGTCAGCATTTTTATCGGTATCGATTTGAATATGCTGGCGGCCAATAAGGTCAGCAACTGTTACCTGGCAGGATTCTTTCTCTCTATAGGCTATGTTTAATTCATTGCTCGCCGGGTTAGGAAACAAACTTATCTTACCAATGTTGTTTGAATTTTCTGAAACCCCGACACTCACATTGGAAATATTCATGTGAACGACATTCAGTTTTTTCATTCCGTAACCAATTTGTGTGGAATCGGTAAAGGCTGTTGAACAATAAGTATCGGAGCAGGTTCCGCTGTTCACCGTTAAGCAAACAGTATAGGTTCCAACGGTTGAATAGGTATGTGACGGACTGATCTGGGTTGATGTGGCCCCGTCTCCAAAATCCCAGAAATAAGACAGTGTTCCTGCTGAAGAAGAATAATTCTGAATGGTCCAGTTATTCATCGAACTATCAGCCGGTAACATAAAAAAAGAAGCATGACAATCCTGTGGGGTTGTTTTGATACTATCGTGTGTCAATATTCTGCCGCTTGCAATGGCACCACTGTTGCCATTAATTGTAGGCAGAATGACATGTTGGGTAAAAACATAATCTGAATCAATGGATGGTAAATTATAGGTAAAAAAATTCTGGCTGGTTGAATAATAGCTTGGCATTGGACCATTGGGCACCGAGAAGATGGGTCCTGTAACCGCTATCTCCTTTAGAGTATAGCCGCATCCACTGTAATAACTGGAAATACCATAAGTGGAGCCTGTTATCCATTGTAATTTGAGTTTGTAGTGAGGATTGCATATCATCGAACCCGGAATGGAGGCATCGATATACATAGAGTCTGTTACAATACAAAAGTTGGACGGATTTCCAATTTCTGAAAATTTAGTTTCTTTTTTCACATTATAAATGAGAGGCTGAGGAAAAGTATGAACGAGTGCTTTTCCCGTATCCTGTGTGCCATCAGAAAAATCCCAGTTGGTGTAATCCCTTTGCCAGCTTTGATTTGAATTGGAATGGTCCTGGAACCAGACCATATTAGTACTTCCGGTGTATTGGAAAATAAATCCGCCGGAACAAGACTGGGCTTTAATATGCGTCAAAAGCGCAGAGCCCAATAGTAATAATAGTGTGCATTTAATTTTCATATAGTGGTTTTTAATGAATACAGGGTAAATCTAATTATTCTTTAGCGGCTCGGAAGCGGGAATAAATAACTGGCATCTTTTTTCCGATAACTGGTCGTTTTTTCGGGATAAACGAAAAATCAAGAAGGATAAACCTAGTTTACACTATTTATTGTTGTTTTTCAGTCTAAAAATCAATAAAAAGCAATAATTTATTCGCTCAGTTAAATAGTGTTTTTACTTGTTCGTTTTACAGTTTCACGAGTAACTAATGTTTCTAATCAATAAATTTCTTTAAATTTAACTCCGGAACTACACTCTAACTCAGATTAGAGTTTTTATATTAAAGATTGAACGATGGAAAAATACACGATAGCTGCCACTGCCAATACACCCGATATTAAATTTGATATGGAGAAGGGTGAATTGAATATTTCCGGCCGTTCTATTCCTGAAAATTCCATTGAATTTTATAATCCTTTATTTTCCGCTCTCGATAAATACCTTTCCAATCCTAAAAACAATACGGTATTAAACATCCAGTTGGAATACTATAATAGTAGTTCTTCGGCCTGCCTGTTAAGCGTATTCAAGAAACTGGAAAAATTTAATAAAGGCGCAGGTTTACCCGTAAATGTAAACTGGTTGTATGAAGAAAATGACGAAGATATTTTAGCTGCCGGCAGGAATTTTGAAGGCATGGTAGATCTTCCTTTCCATATGATCGAGGTTTCAGAGAATTAAGGTTGGACTAACTTTTTGTCTTGATATAGGGCAAGCATCCAGTGGATGTTTGAGCCAGCCTGTGTGTAGCTTAACAAAAAAATCAAGGCTTATTAAAATTTAGCTAAAATCTGCGCGGCATCAAGCTGATGCTTTGAAAGTGCTTCGCGAACAGCCCAAACCATCTACGCTCATGCTCCCGCATTTGATACTGCTTGATTTTTACGCAAAATTTTAATAGGCCATTAATATAGAGTCGATGTTCATCATGCTCTTGTGAGATATAGACGTGCTATAAAACTTTGATAGTGTATGCTTAGCATATCTATCATACGTTGGTAATAGTGCGGCTGATTTTGGCGAAAGAGTGCGGGGCTGAGCGTTAAGAAAAAGTTCAGTGAACTTTTTTAGCGAAGAGCCAGCATGTGTGCAGGTTTTCACTCCGTTTCCTGGGCAGCCTTGCGCGCAAAAAATGGCGGTTGGTCTTTCGCCTTGAATTTTTGTTTCTTTTTGTTCAAGCAAAAAGAAAAAGAAGAAGTCACGTCTTGCGTGATGGATACTTTTAGCAAAAGTATCAGAAAGAAATATTTACACCTTAAAAGAAGTACTGTTATAAAATAAAAAAGCCCGGATGGTATATCCGGGCTCAAAAAACTATTTCTAGTTATGTGCCATCATTTGTTTGATGTTTGGAATTACCTTTTTTAATTCAGGTACCAAATCTTTAACCTGTTCAAATGATGTGATTTTAAAATATCTGGCGGCCCAGGTAAGAGCTACTCCTGCTAAGGCCATTACAATTAATGTTTTCATGATTTCAATGTTTTAGTTTAATACTAAATCTATTGTAAAGGTACGATAGTTTTGAGCGGGTTTTTCTCTTATTCGATTACCGGTAACATCTGTAAGGCCAGTACCGGCAATTGTTTCCCGGATTTTTCATATGTGAAAAGATGTGAAATTCTATTCTTTAAAAGTCTCAGCGAAACGTCCTATGGCAATGGTATTGTCCTCATAAATAAACGCTCTGTTCACCGGAGCGATCTCCACTTCATACTGCATTAAACCATTAGGATAGATATTAAAGCGCACTTTTATAGAATTTTCTGTTTCCTCAAACCGTCCAGGTCAAAGGAACTTATCAATGGTAATCACGTTTCCATTGGCCTCATTGATCCCAAACCTCTTACTCATTTGACTTGCCCTCATCTCATTAAATTCAGTGATCGGCCGTTTAAAATGGCTTATGCTTTTTCTGTATTCATTTTCCATGATCAATTAATTATTTCTCCTTTATTATTCGCAAGCTTTTCGCGCCATTTTTTAATGTCCTCTGGTGTTTGTCTTACCCAATCTGTGACTTCACCAACTATTTTCAAAGGTTCTTTCGTGCGGTAGGAACGTGTTGGATTACCCGGAAACTTTTTATTGGTCACATTAGGGTCATTTTCAAAGCTACCGGTTGGTTCAACTATATAAACCCGTTCATGACCATCATCTTGTGATAAGGCTGCTGCAAGTCCCGCTCCGTTAGCCAGGGCTGTAAAGTAAATATGATTCATAACGAGATCCTGTTTGTAATTCGATTTGCCTCCCGGTGTCAGCAGATCACCGACCTGAAGATCCGCCCTTGTTCCGTGATAAAAAGGGCCATTATCGGATGGTTTGTCTGAAAACGAAATGGCCAGCTCATGATTTTTTTTCGCATTCTCCGGGTCTCTCAAATCCTCATAGCATTTGGCAATGTTTGAATAGAGTGAAGGCAAGGCACCATTCACCGCCTCGTTATTTAATTTCAAGGCAAGAGCAAGACAAGTTTGAAGCCAGCGTATTTTGTCGGGAACATTTTTCTGTTGCCGGGAAACATAAAATGCCGCGATAAATTTTTCAAAGTCGTTGCATGCTTCGTTCCAGGCCTGCAGAAATGTTGTGCGTGCTTCTTCGGGTTGGCCGGCGTCTTCCAAGGCCATTCCCTGGAGACAGAGCTTGATAGTAGGATTATTTGGATTGAATTCCATATTCATGAATCTGAGGATGCAACGAAAGATACTAAATTAGTAAATGATATTATACTATCACCCATTTACACTTATCCCACAATCCCTAAAATTAATATTACAATATATTATCAGGCTGGCTATTAAATTTTAGCCTTCAACGATTATTATATGCTTCGGGGCTACCCGGTTTTAAATTTAACGCCGGCCCAATGCGGGTTTGTAATATTTAAACAACTAAAAAAAAGAACCATGAACTATACAACTACTAAAAAAAATGAACGGAGATTGAACTCTTTCTTTGTAATGGTCATACTGATCATTAACGGATTTGTTCTCAGATCACAGGATGCAAATTTAATGTGGATCAAAAGTATTGGAGGAACACAGGCCGATGTAGCACACGATTTTGGTTTTGATGACCAAGGCAACATATACATGGTGGGCGCATTTAGCGGTACCATGGATTTTGACCCGGGGCCGGGGACCTATACCTTAAACTCGCCCGGTACCTCCGGTATTTTTGTTACCAAAATGGACCCTGCCGGAAATTTTATCTGGGCAAAGTATATGGGAGGACTTGGAACTTTTAATACGCCATGGTCGATGTTGGTTGATTCCGCCGGTAATTCCTATATCGCTGGTAACTACACCGGGACCACAGACTTTGATCCGGGTGTAGGAACATATAGTGTGACTGCCAACGGATATGATATTTTCCTGGTGAAATTAAATCAGAACGGATCTCTTGTCTGGGCAAAAACATTTGGAGGTTCAAACAGTGAAAATGCCAATTCACTTAGTTTTGACCAGGCGGGTAACATCGTCATGACCGGTACCTTTTACGATACGGTTGATTTTGATCCGGGAGCCGGAGTTACCAACCTTACTGCCGTTGGTTCTGCGGATGCATTTGTCAGTAAGCTTGATACGGCCGCAAATTTGATATGGGCTAAAAGCTTTGGCGGGCCCGGAAGTGATGTTGGTATTAGTGTAACAGTGGATGCCGCAGGAAATATTCTTGCAACCGGTGGTTTTCATGATACTGCAGATTTCGATCCTTCCGGTGCAACTTACACCATCACATCTTCAGGGAACGATGATGCTTATGTGACTAAACTGAACGCATCCGGCAATTTTTTATGGGCTGTTAGTTTCAGTGGAACAGCGGATTATGGTAAAGGAAACGCTATTGTTACCGATGCTGCGGGAAATGTGTATACTGCTGGTCTCTTGAAAGGTGTGGTTGATTTTGATCCGGGATCAGGAACTTATACGTTAGCAACTTCCAGTTCAGCTGATCCGGATTCCTATGTTGCCAAACTGGATGCCGGCGGAAACCTGGTTTGGGCAAAAAAACTGGGGGCGAGTGCTGGCGCCGAGTACGCTTACGCTATTGATATTGACCAGAGCGGAAATGTTTATACAACCGGTTTTTCCAACGCCACAGCTGATTTTGATCCGGGTCCGGCAGTATATAACCTTGAACCGCATATTTTTGTAAGTAAGCTGAGCAATGCGGGAAATTTTGTGTGGGCAAGAAGTTTTGAAGGTCCGGGTCTTGATGAAGGCGCATCCATTTATGTGGATGATAATGAGAATATATACGTGGCTGGTTATTATTACAATACTGTTGATTTTGATCCAAGAGCTGCTGTGTATAATGTGACATCTAACGGCATTGCCGATGCTTTCCTGTTAAAATTATGCCAGATGGCTGATCCTGTAGTTACGGCCAATGGGCCCACAAGCTTTTGCATGGGCGATTCCGTTGTACTGATGTCCACCGCCTTTCCATCTTATGCATGGAGTAATGGTGTAACAACTCAAACCACTGCTATTTATGCCAGTGGGAATTATTCAATAGCAGTAACAAACACCATGGGATGTACAGCCATTTCACCGGCAGTAACAGTATCGGTCAATACCATTCCGGTAATGCCATCTGCTATCAGTGGTTCCACCGTTCTTTGTGAAGGAACTGCCGCTACGTACAGTGTACCTGTTATATCCAATGCCACGTCATATAACTGGATGCTGCCATCAGGCTGGCCGGGTACCAGTTCCACTAATACCATCTCAACGATGGCTATGGCATCAGGTGGTACGCTGATGGTAAGCGCCACCAACACCTGTGGTACTTCGCCAACACAAACTATCATGGTTACAGGCAACGCATTACCAAGTGTGGTTTATAATGAGTCAACATCGATGGTATGTGTTACCGTTACTTCCATGACTCTGGGTAATGCCTCTCCTTCAGGTGGTACATACAGTGGCACAGCGGTTAGTGGAAACACATTTAATCCTAATACGGCAGGAAGCGGAACATTTGCTATTGTGTATACATACACAGATGCCAACACCTGCACTAATTCTGACACTTCTTCGATTGTTGTTGACCTGTGTACCGGTATGGCCTCCATGTTAAACTCCAATGCCGTGAAGATATATCCTAATCCTTCGTCCGGTTACATCAGCATAAGCGGAACAGGGAAAGCGGATTGTTCTATTGAAAATGAGTTAGGACAAACGATCAGGCATTTCAAACTGGATAATTCAAATAATTATTCTGTTTCTATGGAGGATCTGAATTCAGGGATTTACTTTATCAGAATAACTGATCAGCGACAAACCATCATGCAAAAAATAGTAGTGAAAAAATAACATCGCATCAGGCACTCATAAATTCGGGATCCGTGACTTATGTTTCGGATCCCGAATTATTTTCGGGAATGACAAATTTTGATTTGTATCAATTCCATATAGGTCTTCCATGAAATTATCTTCTCCGGATTATCAATTAATTTCGGCTGGTCACGGACAACATGTCCGCGACAACGGAGTGCAAAACGATTTTTGACTGGTAGAAAATGATTTTACAGAGGTATAAAATGGAATTTGATTAATGGAAAATGAATTCACAGGGGTATAAAATGATTTTTGACTGGTAGAAAATAGATTTTGACTGGTAGAAAATGATTTTACAGGAGAATAAAATGATTTTCGATTGGTATAAAACAGTTTTTGATTAATAGAAAATGATTTCACAGAGGTATAAAATGGTTTTTGATTGGTAGAAAATGGTTTTTGATTAATAGAAAATGATTTTACAGAGGTATTAAGTGATTTTTCACTGGTATAAAATGGATTTTGATTAATAGGAAATGACTTTACAGAGGTATAAAATGATTTTTTTACAGCCACCCTGGTTTTATAGCACGTCAATATCTCACAATAGCATGATAAAGCTCTGACTGTAGATGGCGCGAGGACTGGACGAACGGTGTGAACTACAATCATTTTTTGGGAGTCTTTGCGCTGTGCGCCCAAAAAAGGTTGGTCCCGATAGCTATCGGGAGGCGTTCGTTCTTGATTTTTTTGTTACTTTTTTCATCAAGGAAAAAAGTAAGATAAAGATGCTTTTGGATACTTTTGCAAAAGTATCAACTTGTTTTGTAAAAAACTTATTTCTTAAAAGTCTCTTCGAAACGATCCAAAGCGAATGTATTGCCCTCATAAGCAAACCTTCGGTTTACCGGATCGATCTCTACGGCATACTGCTTTAAGCCATTGGGAAAGATTTTAAATTTCACTTTTAAGATATCTCCTGTTTCCTCAAACCCATCCAGGTCAAATGAACTCATCAATGGCAAAACTTCATTTCCATTGGCATCATTGATCCCAAATCCTCTTACCCATTGGCTTGCCCTCATCTCATTAAACTCAGTGATCAGTTTAAAGCGGCCGTTTAAAATTGCTTGTTCTTTTTGGTTTTCCATATTCAAGTAATTGTTATTTAATTACCGCAGAATTATAATGCAGCGGAGCATGAGCAGAGTGGGAAATTCACTAAAACATATCCCTTCTATACCAAATAGTCGTGTCATATTTTATAAAGTCTGTCTTTAGAATTGTGGATATTAATTCTTGTTTGTTGACTTTGTTCCAAACTATTTTTTCTAAATCCCTAATATTATTCCTTTTGAAATTGCTGTCGATATATTCTTCAACTTTAGCAGCATCAAGATCTTTATAATAAAATAATCCAGAAATTAAACTAACAACTTTAGACAATACTAATATATCTTCTGAGGTTCTATCTGATAGTTTTTCAATTAGCGCCACTAAATATTTATTTAACTCAGAATTTTTTAGAATAAATAAAGCATTTGATGAATTGATAGCAATTTGACTAATTGATTCATCAATATCAATATCAGATAACTGAACATAACACTTATTAGAAATCCTTCTCGAATAATCATCTTCAATTAAATCAATTTCCTCCCAAATTTTGGTTTTAACTACGGACCACCTCAAATCCAGTCTTCTTTGTTCTGAAATTATTTTAATTGAATCAACTTGAAAGGTGTCATAAATTATTTTATTTAAAACACCATGAGATTGTTGATCGCAAAATAAGTAATCAATATGATCGGTATTTGAATCTTCTTTTCCAAAAATAGTTTTTAATAACGCAAGGGCGGACGTATTAGATGATTTTACTTCTTTTATTAAAGAATCGGCTGATGAATAAGAGGCGCAATCTATCGACCAAAAATGGTCATATCCTATTAAATCAGAAAGGCTGACCAACTCCCTGTTCTCTTTCTTTTCAAGTAAAATACATTTGATTTGAGAAAGAGCTTTTTCAAATGAATTAATATCCTCAATTTTGACCTCTCTATTTGCGGCAGAACGTGTATTGCGAGAAAATGATTTCAATAGCCAGTTAGCTTCATTTGCAGCCCAAGTAATTGAGAATCCAGCTCTTCTTAGGTTGGCGAGTTCGTTTGATATATGTTCAAGATACAGTTGATATATTACAGAAAGTAAAGCTTCATGTTCAGGTGTTTTTTCTATGTTAGACCGTGCAACATTGGTTTTAGGCGCGTTTTTTCCAGAAGTGTTTGCTATAGCATATAAATTTCTCCCAATAAAACCAGGTGTATTGAAATCAACTCTAATTCCTTCAATACAGGTTCCAATTGGAGGTACGGAAAAACGATCAATTTCTCTATATTCTAAAAAATCCCATTCCTTCCAGTGTTCTATATATTTCAAAGCAAATGCAATAGTAATTCCGTCCCTGGACACTTCATGTACTTTTAAAGAAGTTCCATCAACAGTGTAACCTAATTCTGTTAAATGACTAGTTAGTGCTTCAGATGGTTTAGCAAAACCCAATTTCACTTTTTTCTCGTCTGTTTCTAAAGATAAATTACAATTTGGCACAAGGATCCATTTTTTTAATTCTTGCTCTATGTTTAGCAGCTTTACATCAGCCCTGACATATAACTTAATAATCGTTCCATGATTTATAATTTCATGTGGCTGCTTATCAACAGGCAAATACTTTAGTAAATATTTGCCATGCACTTTTTTTATTTTGAGTAAAATAGCTTTCTCACTCTCTGATGATTTTGTAATAATGTCAATATCATCTGCAATTAGAAAGCATGTTAGAAGCCCAATTCCAAATCTACTTATTGGTGAAAAATCAGGATGCTTCTTTTTAAAATTTTCGTCTTGATATCTTGAAGAGCCTACTTTTAAAAGGTGGTTTTGTATTATTTCAAGTGTCATTCCCGTTCCATTATCAATAAACGACAATTCCCTTTCTTTTTCTTTCCAAACAATTTTTATTTCCGGTACGTAACTTGAGGATTTATTAGCATTTTCTAATTCATATTTTTTCAATTTTGAAGCGTCGATAGCATTTTGGGTTAATTCTCGTAGAACCACAGACGAGTCGTTATACAAGGTATGGCCCACTAATAAATCTAATATTTTTGTCTGATCAAGGATAAATTCAAATTGTCTTTTTTCAAAGTCTTTTGTTTCAATACTTGAATCATCAATGTTCCGCCAAGGATATTGATAATTTAGGCCAGATTGTTTATTTGCCAATTCATTGTATTTAAAGTTTTCCTTTAATTGTTTATTTGCATAATTTAAATAAGAAATGAGTCCAAAAAAACCTTTTTCATCCTCAAAAAAAGCAATAACTTCAAAAGTATCTTTAGGAATCGAATTATCGATAATACCTTCCTTTTTTTTCGGCTGTGGCCTTATTGTCTTTACTGCACTTTGTTTTGCCCATTCGTCTTGGCTAATTGGATCATTGGGATTGATTAAATTAAATTCAATTGAAGGTGTTCGGTCGGATGTAATATGAAGCAGGTCGGCAGTTCTTAAAATCAATGCTGAATAATGTAAATTTACTTTTTCATCATTCGATGTCCCATATTGTTGATTTGGCTTATACTTTTCCAAATCATCAAGGTCAGATAAATGGTGGCTCTCACATATTAATGCTAAATCTCTTCTAAATAGGCTGTCGATATTCGAAATAAGGTTTCTTATTTCTTTTACGACTGCTAATTCATTAGGAAAACTTGAACTCACTTCATTTAATATCCAGTATTTGATTCTTTCAGCATGAGTTTTTCTAACATATTCTTGATATATAAATCTGTCTTGTATTTCTTGGTTGCCAAAACCCGATACTTTTTCTTTAAAATCCATGCCATAATTCCCTTCAAGTATTGATTGTTTATATGCTGGAAAAGTTGTTTTGTTTCTGTCTCTGAATTCATCTTTAGTTACAAGCATGCCTAAGTCGTGAAAATAAATAGCCAAAGTAATCATTAACCAATCTGAATGGGTCATCAGTAATTTAGTTTCATCTGGTATTATCCAATCTAAGGAATCCAGCATGTAATCTATGTGGCTTATATCGTGTTTAGTATATTCATCGAATATACCATCTCTTCCAATTTGTCCTAGTATAAGTGCCACTTGCTTTTTTACATAAGATAGTTTTAGGCCGCTAAAAGCTTTGAGGTTTTCAGCTTTTTCAGCTAACATTTCAGCTTTGCTAGTCAATTTAATTTCGTTCATATTGATTTTTATTTTAATCTTATTTTAATAAGATGTTTCTTTCTCATAAATATAACAATTCTACCCACTCACCATCTCCAAAAACTCATCCTCAGTAATTAGCTTCACTCCCAAAGACTGCGCCTTCTTTAATTTTTCAGGGCCCATGTTATCACCGGCCAATACAAAGCTGGTTTTTTTGGAAATGGAACCCGAATTTTTTCCGCCATGCAGTTCGATCATGTCTTTGTATTGGTCGCGGCTGTGTTTGGCAAACACGCCGCTGATGACGAAGGTCAGGTCTTTTAATTTATCGCTGCCGCCTTGTTGCTGTTCTTCACTTAATTCAAATTGCAGACCGGCTTGTTTTAATTTTAAAATGATCTCCCGGTTCTTTTCATTGCTGAAAAAATCAGCGATGCTTATGGCGATGATCTCTCCAACTTCATCGATCTCCAATAATTCTTCGCGGCTGGCATTTATTAACACATCCAGTGACTTTACCTTTTTGGCAATTTTCTTGGCGGTGGTTTCTCCCACGTGCCGGATGCCAATGGCATAGAGCACACGTTCAAAAGGTACCTGCTTGCTGGCTTCTAAACCTTCTATTAAATTATTGGCTGATTTTTCGGCCATGCGTTCCAATGGCAGAAGCTGTTCTTTCTTCAGGTCATACAGGTCGGCAATGGTTTTAACCAAGCCGGCATTGAATAATTGCACAATGGTCTCGCCACCTAAACTGTCAATGTTCATGGCTTTCCTGGAAACAAAGTGTTCCATTTTTCCAATTACCTGTGGCGGGCATTCATTTTCGTTCGGACAAAAATGATTGGCTTCTCCTTCGTTGCGTTGCAGCAACGTATTGCATTCAGGGCAATGCGTGATATAGTGCGTTGGTTCTGTTCCCGATTTGCGTTTGGTAAGGTCCACGCCAATAATTTTAGGAATGATCTCTCCGCCTTTTTCTACAAACACATAATCACCCACTCGTACATCCAGTTTTTCAATGATGTCGGCATTGTGCAGCGAAGCGCGTTTCACAGTAGTTCCGCCTAAAGGAATGGGTTTTAAATTAGCAACCGGTGTAATGGCACCTGTTCTTCCCACCTGGTAGGAAATGCTTTGCAATTCGGTACTGACCTGTTCAGCCTTGAATTTATAGGCAATGGCCCAGCGCGGTGACTTGGCGGTAAAGCCTAAATTCTTTTGTTGTTTGTAGTTATTCACTTTGATCACAATGCCATCAATGTCAAAGGGCAGTTTAAAACGTTCTTTGTCCCAGTGATGGATAAAATCCAATACTTCATTAATGCCGGAACATAATTTGGCCTGTTCGGATATTTTAAAGCCCCATAATTTAGCGGACTGCATGTTCTCAAAATGAGTAGGATGCGGAAGATCTTCCCCCAACACGTGGTATAAAAAACAATCCAGTTTGCGTTTGGCCACCTGTGCCGAATCCTGCATTTTCATGGTTCCGGAGGCTGCGTTGCGTGGGTTGGCCATCAGGGCATCCCCGATCTCTTCGCGTTCTTTATTAATGGCATCAAACACCGGGCGTGACATAAAAACCTCGCCACGGATCTCAAACTTTTTCGGGAAATTTCCTTTCAATTGCAGGGGAATAGATTTGATGGTTTTGGCATTGGTGGTCACATCGTCGCCCTGCACGCCATCCCCGCGGGTAATGGCTTGCACCAGTTTTCCTTCTTCATAAATTAAACTGATGGACAAACCATCAAATTTTAATTCACACACATACTCTATTTGGCCGCTGAGCGAAGTCGAAGCGCTAAATAGATCAATGGCTGATGGTGGCTGAGGCTCTCGAAGCCCCGAAGCCATCCCTAATCCTTCACGCACACGTCTGTCAAAATCCAACAGGTCTTCCTCATTATAACTGTTGTTCAGCGAAAGCATCGCATACTGGTGTTTCACCGATTTGAATTCTTTGGTGATCTGTCCGCCAACCCGCTGGCTCGGCGAATTGGGAGATAAAAATTCAGGGAATTGTTTTTCGAGGAAGATCAGTTCTTCCAGCTTCTTGTCAAATTCAAAATCACTGATAGTGGGGTTATCGAGTGCATAATAGTTGTAATTATGCTGTTCCAGTTCTTTGGAGAGTTCCTGTATTTTAAGCTGTGCTTCCTGCGGGGTCATAGATTTGCAATTCTTTAACAAATTTGTTATTTTTGAGTTAGAATTCATCATAAATTTGTGACGAGAAATTAACAGCCTTGAAAAATAGATTTTCTAAAATATTTATCTCTTTTGTTGTCATCATCTATGTGATGTCTACTATTGGCGTATCTGTTTTTTCTCACTATTGCGGTGGAGAACTGGAGAAGGTGACTTTATTCTCTAAAACCAAATCCTGCTGTGATGGTGAAGAAGAGGAAGCTGATATGGAAGAGGGCTGTTGCAAAAATGAAATTATTCATGTGGCATTTCAAAAAGACTTTACCTTTCAGACTTTAGCGAAGGATCTTAAAGCGCCTGTAAATCAATTATTTATTCTGGCTTCTTCTATCAATCATTTAATTGCTCCTCAGTTTATAAACACTGCTTTTTTTTCTCATAAAAATGTCCATCCACCTGATCTTGTTCAGCAAGAGTTGGTTTCCTGTAGTGTAATAAGAATTTGATTTTGTATTAGTTCCGGTTTTCGCTATTGAACTGTCAGTTCGAGCGAAGTCGAGAACTTTGGATATGCATCTCGACTCCGCTCGATGTGACAATATTCCAGTGTAACAAAAAATTTCAAATCCTCATTTATACTATTCCAATATGAAAATAAAAACATTATTGCCAATTGCTTTTATTGCAGCAACAATTTTATCGTTGAATTCCTGCAAAAAAAAGGAAGAGCAGCATACCGAGGAACACGATCATTCACATACGCATACGCCGGTTCCATTGAACATTAATTATCCTGCCGCATACATCGTCAATGGAAGTTCAAATACCATATCCGTAATGCGTTTATCAGACAACCAGGTAACAGAAACCATTTCGTTAAACGGCGCCACTTTTCCTCATCACATCTATTTAAATCCCGCTAAAACAAAATTAGCGGTTGCCATCACCAGCAAGGATTTAAGCGGTGGGCATTCCGGACATGGCGGGTCACTTGCGGGCCAAAAAATCCAGATCATTGATGTGGTTACCGGTAATATTGATAAAGAAATTAGTGTTAACCAGTTGCCTCATAATGCCATTTACAATTCCTTAGGGACGGAGCTTTGGATCCCGCAGGGAGATTCAGTTCTCGGAACGGTGATGGTTTACAAAACCAGTGACTGGACTCTTCAAAACACTATCAACGTTGGTAAATTACCTTCCGAGGTAACTTTTTCCGACGACGGTTCAAAGGCTTATGTTGCCAATTCTAAAGATGGAACTGTTTCGGTGATTAACCCTGTTACTAAAACAGTCGTTCAAACAATCAACACGGGAATTGACCCGGTGGGTGCCTGGCCAGCAAGTAATGGAAAAATGTATGCTGATAATGAAGGCTCGCAAACTGTTTCTGAAATTGACGTTTTAACTAACACGGTTACTGCCACCATAAACCTAGGATTTACTCCGGGCTATGTTGCTTATAATGCTGCTAATTCTGAATTATGGGTATCCGATGCAACAAATGGCAGAGTAGTTTATTACACTCTGGTTTCAGGAATCTGGACGCCACAGGGCAATATAATCACCGGAGCCAATGCACATGCTATTGCTTTTAGCACTGATAACAGTAAAGCCTATATCACTAACCAGGGTGCAAACACGGTTTCAGTGATTAATGTTTCAACGCATTCGGTTACCACGACGGTAAATGTCGGTTCAAAACCAAACGGTATAATTTTAACTCAATAACTTAATAAACACATTTAAAATATAAAAAATGAAAACAATCATCATATTATTCGGCTTGTTATGTTCCATGAATATAAAGGCACAAACAATCATAACTTCAACTATTTCCGTAAAAGGTAATTGCGGCGAATGCAAAGACCGCATAGAGAATGCGGCCGATATCAAAGGTGTGAAGACCAGTAACTGGGATAAAGACAAGAAAATTTTAACGGTTACTTACGATACCGGCAAAGTGACACTGGCGCAGATAGAATCTGCCATTGCTAAAGCGGGCCACGCAACTGCAAGTCAGAAAGCTGATGCGAAAGCTTATACCAAATTGCCAAACTGCTGCAAGTATGAGCATGGCGAGTGTAAAGAACCTAAATAATAACCATGAGAAAGTGTTTATGGTTTGCCCTGTTGGGGTCTCTTTTTGCTGTACCTTATTTTGGGCAGGTGAAAGGACGGGTTGTTGAAATTTCACAAAACAAGAAAGAAACCACGCCTTTACCGGGTGTTACCGTTTTCTGGGATCATACGTCTGTTGGTTCATCAACGGATGAGAACGGTTTGTTTTCCATTCCGTCAAGTCCTGAAACCAATCGTTTGGTGGTTACTGCTGTTGGCTATAAAAGCGATACTTTGGTTATTAAAGACACCACTAAATTTTTGACGATCAAATTAAGAGGCGGAGTAGAATTGAATGAAGTGGAAGTGGTGTATGAATCCACCGGTACGGAACTGTCGTACATGAGTACGATTAAAATGGAAACGTTGAATGAGCATTCTTTAATGAAAGCGGCCTGCTGTAATTTATCGGAGAGCTTTGAAACCAACCCGAGCGTAGATGTCAATTTTGCGGATGCCGTAACCGGTACCAAACAAATTCAGATGCTGGGCCTATCAGGACAATATGCGCAGATCACGAAAGAAAACATGCCTTACATGAGAGGTTTGGCAAATGGTTATGGCCTTAGCTTTGTTCCCGGAACCTGGATTCAATCCATACAATTGAGTAAAGGAGCAGGTTCAGTGATCAATGGTTATGAGAGTTTAACGGGGCAGATCAATACAGAGCTACAGAATCCTGAAACATCGGATCGCCTGAACTTTAATGCCTACGTTAACCAGAATGCACGTAACGAATATAACCTGAATGCGAAACACCGCTTCAATGAAAAATTCGCGGCTGGTATACTGAGTCATATGAGTTTTAACCCGATGCAGGAAGACCTGAACAAAGATGGGTTTATGGATATTCCAACGGGCAAGCAATACAACATCATGAACAAGTATTCCTACAATTCAGGCAAATCATTTGAAGCACAATTTGGCGGCGGTTACCTGGAAGATGTGAGAAACGGAGGGCAGTTCTTAAATATGAACGGACATAGTGGCGGAGGAATCCATACGGATACTTCTTTACTGTATAAGATCGGGATCAATAATAAAAAATGGGAGCTCTATAGTAAAACAGGATTTGTGTTCCGTAAAAAACCGGGCACAAGTATGGGACTGCAGTTGTCGTATTTAAATCATGATCAGAAGAATGTGTATGGATTAAATACATACACCGGTTTGCAAAAAACATTTTATGCCAATTATATTTTCCAGGGCATAATTAAAACCACGGATAACACTTACAAGCTCGGCGCCAGTTTCATGAACGATCAGGTGGATGAAACGTACCGCTTCTTTAAGTTCAAACGGGATGAAAGAGTAGGTGGTGCTTTTGCAGAGTTTGCCCATAACCAAGGAGAGAAATTTAACGTGGTGGCCGGTTTAAGAGCGGATTACCATAATTATTACGGATTGTTTTTTACACCGCGCCTCCATATGCGCTATGCATTGAAAGGAAATAAAACCGTTTTCAGGGTCAGTGGAGGAAGAGCTTTAAAAACGGCCAATATACTGGCAGAGAATACGCCACTCATGGCAACTTCAAGGGATTGGATCATTACACCATCTGACCTGAACATGCCTTATGGATTAAAACCGGAGACTGGCTGGAACTATGGATTCAACTTTACTCAGAAAATGAAATTGAATTACAAGGATGCGTATGTGACGGTTGATTTGTACCGCACCGATTTTACGCAGCAGGTCGTGGTGGATGTGGATAATAATACTCAACAGGTTTTATTTTATAACCTGGATGGGCCATCGTATTCCAACACCGCGCAGTTTGAATTTGGCTGGGAGATCCGTAAGCGTTTGAATATAAAAACGGCGTATCGGTTTGTAGACACAAAAGTTAATTACAGATCGGGATTATTGCAAAAAGCTCTGGTATCGGAACATCGTGCTTTTGTGAACTTAAGTTATGAGACGAAAGGCAAGCACTGGTTGTTTGATGCGACTTTGCAATACAATGGTAAAAAGCGTTTGCCTCAAACATTGAATAATCCTGAAGCATATCAGCGTGCTGCTTACTCTCCGGATTTTTATAATGTGCTGGCGCAAATTACTTACCTGACCAAATTGAATAAAGCGGATTTTCATATTTATGTTGGAGTAGAGAATGCGTTGGATTATAAACAATCCAATCCCATTGTTGCAAGTGATGCTCCCTTCAATAAATATTTTGATGCCAGTATGGTGTGGGGGCCGATTTACGGACGAATGTTGTATGCGGGACTGAGGTTTAAGATTAAGTAGCAAGGAATAAATTCCTCCTTTGAAGGAGGTGGCCGCAGGCCGGAGGATGTCAATGACAAATATATTGTAACCTTTAATCTAGGAAGAACTGAAACTAAAAGAACATCTCCCGCCCTTCGGGCACCCTCTTCAAAGAGGGAATTAGAACACGCAAATGAAAACTAATGTTTCTTTTTCTTTTTGCTATGATTAAAACTAGGACAGGTATCACATTTATTTTTACCCCTGAATAAAAAGCAACCGGAAAGCAATAAGGAACTTGCAATCGCGATCACAAAAAGATATATGAATCTGTTGCGCTTCATGTATTACAAAGATATGAATTCCTGTGAATTAAAACGCGTTAGGGATTGTAGCGAAAATCCTTTTGCCTGCTCTTGCAAAAGATTGCAGCGTAAAGCCCGGCCGCAGGCAACGCCCAAAATGTTAATATAATTGGCCTTCTTTTCTTTATAAAATCCTTAAAAAACATACATTTGTGTATGAACTCAAATGAACAATTTTTCAAAGAGGAATATATTCCTGTTCTGAAGAAATTAAAGGGTAATGAACCAGGTCAATGGGGTGTTTTATCACCACAGGGAATGATAGAACACATGACCGATGCCTTTGCAAATGCCTATGGCAGAATAATTTTACCGGCCCAAACGCCTGAATCTATACTGCCTAAAGTAAGAGCTTTTGCTTTGAGCGATACGCCATTTAAAGAGAATACAAAAAATGCATTGATGAGTGAGGCTCCAGCGCCTTTAAGAAATCAGTCGATTGATGATGCCATTTTAGAATTGGAGCACGAGATCAAAGCGTTTATGGATTATTACCAATCAAGCCCGGGTTCCAAAAACCTGAATCCTTTTTTTGGTGAGTTCAATTACGAAGAGTGGTTACACTTACTGCATAAACATGCAAATCATCATTTAAAGCAATTCAATTTAGTATAACATGGATAACCACCGAGGAAGAGATAACCGTCATAAAGAAGAAAATCTTGAAAATTTAATTTTCGGGACAAGGGCTGTCATTGAGGCTATTCATGCCGGAAAAGAAATTGACAAGATCATTATACAGAAAGGATTGTCTAACCAACTGTACAGCGAGTTGCGTAAGGCTATTAAGGACCTGGATATTCCAATTCAAATTGTTCCGCCTGAAAAGATCAACCGTATTACGTCTAAGAATCACCAGGGAGTGTTGGCTTTTGTATCACAGATTACTTATTATGAAGTAGAAGACCTGTTAACGGAAACTTTTGAAAAAGGAAAAGTGCCATTGGTTTTAATTTTAGACAGGATCACGGACGTGCGTAATTTTGGTGCTATTGCCCGAAGTGCAGATTGTGCAGGTGTTGATTTTATTGTGATCCCTAGTCGTGGTGCTGCACAAATTAATGCCGATGCGGTGAAAACCAGTGCCGGTGCTTTGAACCGAATGAAAGTATGCAGAGTGGATAATTTAAAAAACAGTATTGAATATTTAAAGGAATCGGGATTGCAGATCATCGCCTGTCACGAAAAAACGAGCAGCTATCATTTCAATGCGGACCTTACAAAGCCATCTGCCATCATCATGGGCTCTGAAGAAAACGGTATTTCCAATGAGTATTTAAAACGCAGCGACCTACAGGTGAAAATCCCGATGGTAGGAAATATTGCTTCTTTAAATGTATCGGTAGCAACAGGCGTTATTTTATTTGAGGCAGTGAAACAAAGACTTTAAAGAGACAAAGGAGATTGAAGAGACAAAAGGGACTGAAGGGACAAAAGTGACAAGAAAAAAGTGAGCAGGAGCGGTTGGCAGTTATAGTGTCAGTTCGAGCGAAGTCGAGAACAAACTCAGTATTTCTGGGGTGAAAGAAAACAATGGCTTGGCGGTTAAGAAAAAATGAAGACGATTGAAGACATAAAAGAACGAAAGCTGATTAAAGAATGTGTCTTTAAAACGGCCCGTTCCGGTGGGGCAGGAGGGCAGAATGTGAACAAGGTTGAATCCAAAGTGGAATTGTGGTTTAATATTTCTGAATCAGAATTATTGACTGAGGATGAAAAAGAATTACTGCTCAAAAAATTAAACAAGAAACTGGAGAAAGAAACCACGATTCATCTCCAGGAACAAACCGACAGGACCCAATTAAAAAATAAGGAATTACTCAAAGAAAAATTTTATAAATTAATCCTGTCGGGTTTTAAAGTGGCCAAGGTTAGAAAGCCTACCAAAGTAAGTAAAGCCGCTAAAGCGAAACGTCTGGATAGTAAAAAGATCAAAGGAGAGATTAAACAATTGCGAAGAAAAATTATATAGAGATATAAGTTATGAGATATGAATGATAAGTTGGTTCATTAAATCAATAACTCATATCTTATAACTCATATCTTATAACTCAACACTTATAACTAAATATTATGCCAAAAATATTGATCATAGACGACGAGAAAGCAATCCGCAGAACGATAAGAGAAATTTTAGAGTTTGAAAAATATGTGGTGGATGAAGCAGAGGATGGTCAGCAGGGATTGGATATGGCCTTGAAAGGTAATTACAACGTGATCTTAAGTGACATTAAAATGCCAAAATTGGATGGTACGGAACTGTTAGCAAAACTGATGGCACATGGTACGGAGTCATCATTGATTATGATGAGTGGTCATGGCAATATTGAAACAGCGGTGGACGCCGTGAAGAAAGGTGCTTTTGATTACCTGGCAAAACCAATTGATCTGAATCGATTGTTAGTGACGATCCGTAACGCGATGGATAAAACTATTCTTGTCACGGAAACTAAAATTCTAAAAAAGAAGATTGGGAAGTCCTACGAGATGATCGGGGATTCAAAGGCACTGAATAACATCAGGGACATGATCGAAAAAGTGGCTCCAACGGATGCCCGGGTGTTGATCACCGGAAGCAATGGAAGCGGTAAAGAATTAGTAGCGCGTGAAATTCATAATAAGAGCAGCAGGGCTAACGCACCTTTGATTGAAGTGAATTGCGCAGCGATCCCAAGTGAATTAATTGAGAGTGAATTATTCGGGCACGAGAAAGGTGCTTTTACCAGCGCGGTAGCAACCCGCAAGGGAAAGTTTGAATTAGCGGAAGGGGGAACTATTTTCCTGGATGAAATTGGTGACATGAGTTTATCGGCGCAGGCTAAAGTATTACGTGCCTTGCAGGAAAATAAAATTACAAGGGTAGGCGGAGATAAAGAAATTAAAGTGGATGTAAGAATTATTGCCGCCACGAATAAAGATCTTCGAAAAGAAATAGAAAAAGGTGAATTCAGGGAAGATCTGTTTCACCGTTTAAGCGTGATTCCGATCCAGGTACCATCATTAAATGATCGCAAGGAAGATATCCCTCAGCTGGCTGAGCATTTCATCAACTTGATTTGTACGGATTATGGGATGCCGGTTAAAACAATCACAAAAGAGGCTCTGAAAGCTTTGCAGCAAAAAGACTGGACAGGAAATATCCGTGAATTCAGAAACGTGATCGAGCGTTTAATTATTCTTTGCGGAAAAGAGATCAACGACAAGGATGTTAAACAGTTTGCTTAAAAATAAATAATCCCTCTTTGAAGGAGGTGTCCGCCGGACGGAGGATGTTATGAAGAATAAAGTGTTACCATATAATCCAAAATTGAAAGACTTAGCAAAACAGCTTCGTCAACAAGGGAATTTATCAGAGGTATTGTTTTGGAAGAAAATTAAAAATAAAAGTTTGGGATTTGAGTTTCACAGACAGGTTCCAATAGATAATTATATCGTTGATTTTTATTGTCACGAATTAATGTTGGCGATTGAAGTAGATGGTAACAGTCATTTAAATTCAGAGGTACAAGTGAATGATGTTAGAAGACAGGAATTATTGGAACTTTTAGGTGTAAATTTTATTAGATTTAATGATTTGGAGGTTAAAAAAAATATGAATGATGTGATTCGTTGCCTTGAAGCGAAAATTAATGAGATAAAATATTTATAGAGAATTTTAAAACAAACATCTCCCGCCTTTCAGGCACCCTCTTCAAAGAGGGAATAGAACCAATTCCTCCTTTGAAGGAGGTGTCCGCAGGACGGAGGATGTAATAGACTTATGAAATTAATTAAAATAACAATGATAGGTTTTGCGAGCATACTGTGCTCCTGTAATCAATCAAACACAAAAGTGGTAACTGAAAATACTGCAAAGCATATAAATCTGCTGGATACTGCGAAGTGGTTCATCGGGACCTGGCAAAGTCAATCTGTTGATGGCGTGTATACTGAAACCTGGAAGCTGAAAAACGATTCGGTGTATGAAGGTGTGAGTACCGTAGTGGTGAATCAAAAAGACACCGTGTTTTATGAATCGATCACACTGGAACAAAAAAATCAGGAAGTGTTCTATAATGTATCGGTGAAAGATCAGAACCATGGTGAGCCGGTTTCATTTAAACTGGTTGGTTTTTCTGACAAGCAACTGGTATTTGAAAATCCAACACATGATTTTCCAACAAAAATAACTTACAACCGGATTACTGAAGATTCTTTAGTTGCGTCTATATCGGGAAAGGTGGAAGGAAAAGATAAGACTGAACAATTTCCTATGAAAAAAGTAAAATAACATGCAAAAAACAACAGAAGCGGATTCATACTACAATAACCTGGAAACCATGAGTATTCATGAGTTGCTGGAAAATATGAATAAAGAAGATACATCGGTGCCGGTAACAGTTGCCAAAGCCATTCCTCAAATTGAAAAATTAGTGGAAGTAATTGTTGAAAAAATGAAGGCTGGTGGCCGTTTGTTTTATATGGGTGCAGGAACCAGCGGCCGTTTGGGAATACTGGATGCGAGCGAATGTCCGCCAACATACGGCATCGAACAAGGTATTGTGGTAGGACTGATTGCCGGTGGTGATACCGCGATCCGGAAAGCAGTTGAATTTGCCGAGGATGATGTGAACCAGGGATGGACAGATCTACAAGAATATAAAATTAACTCCAACGATGTAGTGCTTGGAATTGCTGCATCAGGAACGACTCCTTATGTGATTGGTGCATTAGAGACTTGTAATAAAAATAATATCCAGACCGGTTGTATTGTTTGTAATAGTGGTTCACCGGTGGCAGCAGTTTCCAAATTTCCGGTGGAAGTGGTTGTAGGACCTGAATTCGTTACGGGTTCAACGCGTATGAAATCAGGCACAGCACAGAAACTGGTGTTGAATATGATCTCTACCTCTGTCATGATCAAGTTGGGAAGGGTGAAAGGCAATAAGATGGTGGACATGCAGTTGAGCAATCATAAATTAGTGGATAGAGGAACGCGCATGGTGATGAAAAATACCGGGCTGGAAGATTATGAAGCTGCTAAAGCATTATTATTAAAATATGGCAGTGTGAGAAAAGCAACAGAAAGTTTGACTAAGTAGTGTTTTTTATTCCTCCTTTGAAGGAGGTGTCTGCAGGACGGAGGATGTTTATGAAAAATAAAATTTTACCATATAATCCGGAATTAAAAGATTTAGCAAAACAATTGCGTCAACAGGGTATTTTATCAGAAGTTCTATTGTGGAAAAAAATTAAAAATAAAAGTCTTGGGTTTGAATTTCACAGGCAAGTGCCGGTAGATAATTTTATAGTTGATTTCTATTGTCATGAGTTGATGTTAGCGATTGAAGTGGATGTAATAGCCACTTAAATTCAGAAATTCAGGTGAATGATGTTAAAAGGCAAGAATTATTAGAACTATTAGGAGTGAATTTTATTAGATTTAATGATTTGGACGTTAAGAAAAATATAAATGATGTTATAAGTTGTTTGGAGGTTAAAATAGAGGAATTGAGATCTTTATAGACATTTCCCGCCCGTTGGGCACCCTCTTCAAAGAGGGAATTTTAGAACAAATGCAACAAAAAGTTTAAATAGATAATGGCAGAACAAAAAAATAACCCCTTACACGGAAAAACACTCCAGATGATCCTGGAAGAGTTGTTGTTACGTTATCGCTGGGAAGGTCTTGCTTATCACATCGATATCAATTGTTTCAAAGAGAACCCCAGCATTAATTCCAGTTTGAAATTTTTGAGGAAGACACCCTGGGCCCGAAAGAAGGTAGAAGAATTGTATCTTGAATTACATAATAATTAAAACATGAACGACCCTAAAATATTAGTACTGATCTCCAAACATATTGAAGGGAAAGAAAATGCAGAAGAACAGACAGAATTCACCAATTGGTTGAAGGAAGACAAAAACAACCAGGTTATTTATTCTAAAATAAAGAACACCTGGCTGGGCATAGAAGAACTACCAACTCCTTTTTTCAAAAAATTTAACCGCAAATACATGACGAATGTGGTGATTCAAAAAACATTGGGTAACCTGGTTGGCTTTGCGGTGGGTGTTTTGATCACGAACTCTTTTACACATTATGTAACAGAAAGAAGGAGTGCGAAAAATTTATTCGGTTTGGCCGGTAGAAAGAAAGTATTGGTAAATGATACACCGGAGTGGATTCAATACGGTTTGTCTATTTTATTGGGTTTTATTTTACTGGAATTGATCAATCATTTCTTTGCATCGAAGAAACACATCCTGATCTGGAATTATGTAAAAGGTAAAATTCATAAAAATTAAATCCTATTTTTGTTATTAGAATGAGTAAGGCTTTTAATATCAATGAATATGTAGATGGTATCTTGTCGTCAAACATCACTTATGTGAGTAAAGCCATTACTCTGGTTGAATCGACCAGGCATGAACACCAGGAAAATGCACAGGAGATTATCAACGCGGTGATTAAGCATAGTGGAAATTCATTTCGTTTAGGAATTACCGGTGTGCCTGGAGTAGGGAAGAGTACTTTCATCGAGAGTTTTGGTTTGGAAGTCATTAAACGCGGACATAAATTAGCCGTGTTGGCGGTTGATCCCAGCAGTCAGTTGAGCAAGGGAAGTATTTTAGGGGATAAAACCCGGATGGAACAATTATCGATTCACGCAAAAGCATTCATCCGTCCTTCTCCGAGCTCGGGGAGCCTGGGCGGTGTTGCCCGTAAGACAAAAGAAAGCATTATTATTTGCGAAGCTGCAGGTTATGACTATGTATTTATTGAAACCGTTGGAGTAGGACAGAGTGAAACCGCCGTACATGAATTAACCGATTTCTTTTTGTTGCTGATGTTGGCAGGTGCCGGTGATGAACTGCAGGGCATCAAGCGGGGCATTATGGAAATGGCAGACGGGATGGTGATCACCAAAGCGGATGGAACGAACATTGACAAAGCTAAATCGGCAAGAGCAGAATATGCCAGAGCCTTACATCTGTTTCCACCAACAGAAAGTAACTGGATCCCTGAAGTGTTAACCTGTTCAAGTACTGAAAATAAAGGCATTGCAGAAGTGTATGATATGATTGATAAATATAAGCGACATACAACACTGAACCATTTTTTTGAAACGAAACGTGCCAATCAAACCAAGCAATGGCTGCATCAAACAATCAATGATGAGCTGATCGAACGTTTTTATGCAAACCCTCAAATCAAGGAAGAGATCTTTAAAATTGAACAACAACTGCAGGAAAATTTAATTAATCCGCACCGGGCAGTTCAGGATCTGTTTAAAAAGATCTGATTTTGAAAAAATAAAATTGTTTAATGGGGCCATTACTATAAATGGGCTACAAACTCGCCTACCGATTCGTTGGTCACGATTAGAAGGTTGGAAAATCCTCGTGTTCTTGAATGCCCATTTGCGCCAACCTGTCATATAATAATTTCCCCATCAAACAAAATTTGATCCTGAATGAATCATGATCGTTATTACAAAGATGCATTCTCAAATAAAAAAATGTCTTATATCATTTTGAGAAATTGATTATATCATTTTATATTCTTTTTTAGGTTTATCATCTACTTTCAGTAATTTTAAACCAGAGTGAAAAAAAAGAGAATAATAGTTTCTGTAATTAACGATCTGGTTACCGATCAGAGGGTAGCACGTTCCTGTTCGGTTTTGTTCGACCTGAATTATAAAGTATTATTAGTTGGCCGCGAACAAAGAACGTCCAGGCCAATGGAAAAAAGAGATTATGATTGCAAACGAATGAAATTGCTATTCGAACAAGGTCCCCAGTTTTATTTCTTTTTTAATGTCCGTTTGTTTTTTGTTTTACTTTTTACAAAGGCAGATGCATTATGGGCCAACGATCTTGATACTTTATTGCCAAATTATCTGGTCTCCAAAATAAAAGGTATTCCGTTAATTTATGATAGTCATGAGATTTTTTGTGAGGTACCGGAATTGCAGGCTAATCCTTCAAAGAAAAGGATTTGGGAAAAACTGGAAGCCTGGATCGTTCCAAAATTGAAATATTGTATTACCGTTAATCAAAGTATTGCTGATTATTTTACCAATAAATACAACGTGCCTTTTATTTTTGTGAGGAATATTCCTGATTATACAAAGGTTGTCGGTTTAAAATCACGTACGGAGCTGAACCTACCTATTGGAAAAAAAATAGTGATTCTACAGGGTGCCGGTATTAATGTACAACGTGGAGCGGAAGAATTGGTAGAGGCGTTTCGCTATTTGAATGATACCTGTTTTTTACTGATAGTAGGAAGCGGAGATGTCATTCAGCAATTGAAAGAAAGCGTTATAAAATTGCAACTGCAAAATAAAGTTAAATTCGTTGATAAAATTCCTGCTTCGGAACTGAAACAGTATACGGCGAATTCTAACCTTGGTGTGACGATTGACAAGGATTCCAATATGAACTACCATTTTTCACTGCCCAATAAAGTATTCGACTACATGCATGCCGGTATTCCCATTCTGGCAACACGTCTTCCTGAAATTGAAAAATTAGTTAATGCGTATCACATTGGCACATTTATTGAAAATCATGAGCCATTACATATCGCTCAACAAATCGAAGGGTTCCTCAATAGTAAAGAATACCTTGAATTTAAGAGCAATACGGTGATCGCTGCCATCGAAAATAACTGGCAATCAGAAAAACAAAAATTAATAAAACTGATCCATGAAATATCGTAACCACATCCTTATTTTTTTCATTTTCCTTGCTTCGGTATCATTTTCTCAACCCACATTTTCAAATATTGATTCTCTCCTCACGAAAAATTTCAGGGCGGTGAGCCAAAAAGATTCTTCCTATTATGTGAGCCTGTTAAACCAAACCGAAATTTTTAAAAATAAAAATGCCAAAACAAAATCGGATTCATTGGTAATTCTTAAACCTTTCACGGATGCTTTTTTTAATACGATTGAATCATTTAAGGAATTGGTGCTAAGCCCGGATGTGACTGTTGCGTATTCCGGTTATGAGTGCTTTTCAAAAAAGATGGATATTTCAAAAGCTGTGGGTAAGGTAAGATTAAAGGTTGACCTGGTTTTGAATGATTCCTTTTCAATTAAATTCGTAATGGATGTGACTGCAAATCATGGAACTTATTCCCTGGATTCTCCATTGCTGTTTATGTATATCGGTGAGGCCGAATAGAGAACCCGAAAATAGCCTGTTAAAAAGACTTAACAGGACTTGGCTCCCAAATAAAATTGTCCAATAGAAATTTGATTCTATTGAGTTTTTTAGATAAAGTAATTTTTTATTCGAACTTTGTAAAATGCCGGCAGAAAAAATAAAAAGAAGTTATCGAAAAGTAAAATTTGTTTTTTACAAGGAAACACTGATTGACAAAAAAGAACATTTGTTTACTTTTTTGGGCGCTTTTTTTGGGATTGGTATTATCGGATTCATAAACAGTAAGTATTTTGTTCTGCATGACAATTTATTTTTAATCGGATCTTTTGGAGCTACTTCTGTTTTAATATATGGTGCTATTAACAGTCCACTTGCTCAGCCCCGGAATTTAATTGGCGGACATTTAGTTAGTGCCCTTGTTGGAGTCACTATTTACAAATTAATCCCTGATGAATTATGGCTTTCGTCTGCTTTGTCCGTTTCTTTATCCATAGTACTGATGCAGGTGACCAAAACCCTTCACCCACCCGGAGGCGCAACGGCGATCATTGCTAATATCGGCAGTGAGAAGATAAAGGCTCTCGGATATATGTATGTACTTTGTCCTGTTTTAACTGGTGTAATAATTCTGCTTATTATTGCTTTGATCTTTAACAATATTACTGATAACAGAAGCTATCCTATAAAAAAAGATTATAAAAAGAGACTTCGCTTTATTTTTGGAATAAAACAAAAAGAGTCTGCCCCCGGGGAATAATTATTTTCTCTCTCCGATCTGTTGCCTCCACATGGCATAATACAAACCCTTTTCATTTAATAGATCCTCGTGCTTACCTTGTTCGATAATTTCGCCATGTTCCAAAACAAATATCTTATCGGCATGCATAATCGTTGACAAGCGATGAGCAATCAATACTGTGATCTGGTCTTTTTTAGTTGAGATATCCCGTATGGTTTGCGTAATCTCTTCTTCTGTAATGGAATCCAATGCGGAAGTTGCTTCGTCAAAAATTAACAGATGTGGATCTCTCAATAATGCCCGTGCAATGGACAAACGCTGTTTTTCACCGCCCGAGACTTTAATTCCTCCTTCGCCAATAGTAGTATAAATGCCATTTTCCGCACGCTTTAATAAATTACCACAGGCCGCCTTGCGAAGTACTTCATTGATTTCATCATCTGTGGCCCCCGGTTTTACAAATAATAAATTGTCTTTGATGGTTCCTGAAAATAATTGTGCATCCTGGGTTACAAATCCAAGTTGCTGTCGTAACTCAGTCAGGTCAATATGTTTGGCATTTTTTTCATTGTAAAAAATATCCCCCTCTTCAGGATTATATAAACCCACCAGCATTTTTACCAGCGTAGTTTTTCCGCTTCCCGATGGCCCGACAAAAGCAATGGTTTCGCCGGCATTAGCCTGAAACGAAATATTTTTCACGGCATGGGAGTTAGCCGTCTGATGTTTAAACGAAATGTTAGAAAACCGCAGGTTGGTGATGTTACCAATCGTTTGAGGCTTGTCAGGTTTGGCCTCACTTTTGGAGTTCATGAGCTTTTCGAAATTCTCCATCGATGCCCTGGTTTCATTATAAGTAGCGATAACGTTCCCTAATTCCTGAAGTGGATTAAATAAGAAAAAAGAGAAAAACATCAGGGTAATTAAGTCTCCCGGTTTTATGATTTCCCGAAACAGGAAAAGGTAAAGGGAGAACACAAGCATTGTTCTCATGAAGTGAACCGTTGTTCCCTGGATAAAACTTAAGCTTCGGATGAAACGCACTTTTTTTAATTCCAGCCCCAGGATTTTAATAGTCGTCGTATTCAAACGATTGACTTCCTGTTCCGTTAATCCTAAACTTTTTACCAGTTCAATATTTCGTAAGGATTCGGTGGTAGCTCCCGCCAAAGCCGTTGTTTCCCCTAAGATTTCTTTAGATACTTTTTTTATCTTTTTTCCTAAAAAAGAGCTAATGAAAGCGATCACCGGAACTGTCGCTAAAAAGATCGGGCCAAGTAACCAATGAATATTCGCGGCATAAATTACAACAAAGGTAATACCTACCAGCGACTGGAAAATCATGGAAATGGCAAACGTGATGAATCGTTCACAATCGATTTTTACCTTTTGCAATTTACCAAGAGTTTCTCCGCTTCGCTGGTCTTCAAAATCCTGGTAGGGTAGTTGAAGTGCTTTTTGGATGCCGTCGGTATACATTTGTGCACCAACCCGTTGAATAATAATATTGGTAAAATAATCCTGGAAGTTTTTCGCAATTCTCGACATCATCGCTGCACCCATGGATAATCCAAGAAAGCCAATTAATACTTTTAAAAAGCCCTGATAGTTATTATGAAAATTAGGCAGACCAACACCGCATTCGTTTAAAAGCTTACCGGTAATAATGGAGTCGCACAAGGAAAAACATTGATTGATGGCCGCTAAAAAAAGTGCCAGTAACAATAAGGCTTTGTGGGATTTAATATAGGAATATAAAATTTTCATTTAGGATGATTAGATAGAAACAGAGCCTAAAATTACGACTAATGTTTTTATCTCTTCAATTAATAATTGATAGTGAATAACTATTTGGTTTACCTGTAATTTATACAAATTCAGAGGCTAAATTAGCCTCATGAGTTTTGGTATTTGTTCTCTCAGTATAGTTCCCTGCCGGAAAGAGCCATCGGGGACAAGTGAAATGGTGACCCAGTTATTGTTTGGAGAAACCTATACCATTATTGAAGATGGGGAAGATTGGTTGAAAATTGCAACCAATTATGATAATTACCCCTGCTGGCTCAATGCCAAACAACATACACGCATCTCTGATGCAGAATATAAATCTTTGCAAAGCTCCATTTTGAGTTCAGAACTGGTACAGGTTATTTCAGGATCAGATCGGAACAGCGTTTTCCCTATTACCGTTGGCGCTACATTGCCCAATTTTTCAAACGGAAAACTAAACTGTGGTGATTCTGAATTTTTATTTGAAGGACAGAGCTGCGATTCAACTATTAAGAAATCAGTCAAAGAATTGAAAGAAACAGCCTACTTGTTTTTAAATGCTCCTTATTTATGGGGTGGGCGCAGTCCATTTGGAATTGATTGCTCCGGTTTCATGCAGGTGATATACAAGTTAAACGGATACCAGTTACCTCGTGACGCCAGTCAGCAGGTTGAGTTGGGAACAGCCCTGAGTTTTGTAGAAGAGGCTGAGGCAGGAGATTTAGCTTTTTTTGATAACGAGGACGGGAATATTGTTCATGTAGGGATGGTTTTGGAGAATCAACAAATCATTCATGCGAGTGGCTGTGTGCGTATTGATAAATTTGATCATTATGGCATTTTCCACTCGGATAATAAAAAGTATTCACACATGCTACGGGTCATCAAAAAAGTCATATAATTAAACCTCTATTAAATTACGTTCTTTGTCGTTGAACTTCATTTCTTAAATGCTCATTGGCGGTAGCCAACTGCGCTTTAATAAATTTGTTCGCCTAAAAAAAACCAATTTAATAAAGGTTTAGGGAATTTTATTAAATTTACACATTGTAATTTGTTAACCAGAAATAATAGTAGCATGAAAGATATATTCGAGAAAATAGAAAAGAACATGGGTCCGATTGGTGAGCATTCAAAAGCGTCCCACGGATATTTTACATTTCCAAAATTAGAGGGCGATGTTTCCCCTCATATGGGATTCAGAGGAAAAAAACTATTGAACTGGAGCTTAAATAATTATTTGGGTTTAGCTAATCATCCTGAAGTTAGAAAAGCGGATACAGAAGGTGCTGAAAAATTTGGTTTGGCTTTACCAATGGGTGCGCGAATGATGAGTGGGAACTCTGATTTACACGAAGAACTGGAAAAAGGCTTATCCAAGTTATCACAAAAAGAAGATACCATACTTTGTAATTTCGGATACCAGGCAATGGTTTCGGCGATTGATGCATTGGTTGACAGGCATGATGTGATTGTATACGATGCGGAGAGTCACGCATGTATTTTGGATGGTGTGCGTTTACATATGGGTAAGCGTTTTGTGTTCAAACACAATGATGTTGAAGATTGTGAAAAACAATTAGAGCGTGCCAAGCGTCTGGCTGATCAAACCGGTGGTGGTATTTTAGTGATCACAGAAGGTGTGTTCGGTATGCGTGGTGACCAGGGGAAATTAAAAGAAATTGTTGAGTTAAAGAAAAAATTTACGTTCCGTTTATTTGTGGATGATGCACACGGAGTTGGCACGTTAGGACCAAATGGTGGTGGTACAGGTGAACAACAAGGATGCCAGGACGGTATTGATATTTATTTTGGGACTTTTGCAAAATCATTTGCGTTAATTGGCGGATATATCAGTTCAACAAAACAGGTTGTTACTTATTTGAGATATAATATGCGTTCTCAGATTTTTGCTAAATCTTTGCCAATGCCATTGGTGTATGGTTTATTAAAACGTCTGGAATTAATCAATAAACATCCTGAATACAGAACCAAATTGTGGGAAATTTCTTCCGCTTTACAAAAAGGTTTAGTGGAAGCCGGTTTTGATATTGGTGTAACTAATACTCCTGTAACGCCTGTTTACATGCGTGGTTCTATTCCTGAGGCAACTAACATGGTAATTGATTTACGTGAAAACTTTGGAATTTTCTGTTCGATGGTGGTTTATCCGGTAATTCCAAAAGGAATGATCATTTTACGTTTAATTCCAACAGCGATGCATACGTTGGAAGATGTGAAATACACAATTGAAAGTTTCTCTAAAATAAAAGACAAATTGTATGGCGGACTATACGTAGCGGACGAAATCCGCGAAGGATTCTCCCAGGCATTGTAATTTTTTTGCACTTCGACTTCGCTCAGTGTGACAAAAACAATACCCTATATTAATATTCATACACACCATTTATCGAAAGATGATGGTGTGTTTTTGTTTAATAACCGTTTTGGTTTTGACAACACTGTTTATTCGGATAGCTTTTTCTCAGTAGGGATTCATCCCTGGGATGCTGACACTGATATTTCCATGGATGAGTTTGAAAAATGGATTCAGCATACAAATTGCCTCGCCATTGGCGAATGTGGCCTGGACAAATTGAAAGGACCTGATCCTGAAATGCAAAAAGAAAAATTTATTCAACAACTGGATTTGGCAGTGAAATATCAGAAACCGGTGATTATTCATTGTGTAAAAGCGTTCGATGAATTAATCGATATATGCAGGCCATATCAAACTAAAATTCCGTTAATGATTCACGGATTTAATAAATCGCAGGAGCTTGCTCTGCAATTGATAGGCCATGGTTTTTACCTTTCTTTCAATCACATAATTTTTAAGAAAGAAAATTTTGATTTTTGCTCAGTTCCTTTAAACAAAACGTTCCTGGAAACTGATACCAACGCGAATGTTGCGATACATGAAATTTATGACCTGGCTTCCAATCATTTTAATGTGGAAATAGATAATTTAAAAGAAGAAATTTACCGTAATTTTACAGACATATTTTTGAGAAATGGAAGATAAACATTGGATGCAGCGTACGCGCCTTTTAGTAGGTGACACGGGTTTGGATAATTTACAAAAAGCTCATGTGCTGATTGTCGGTTTAGGTGGTGTTGGTTCCTATGCCGCGGAAGCATTATGCAGGGCCGGGGTGGGAGAGTTGACTATTGTTGATGGCGATGTGGTTGATCCGACTAACCGAAACAGGCAATTACAGGCATTATCAACTACTCACGGGATGAGCAAAGCGTTATTGATGCAGGAGCGCATGCTCCAGATTAATCCAAATGTAAAGCTCAATGTTATTTCGGAATTTCAGGATCCCGAGAAAATGATCCAGTTGCTCCAAAAGCAGTTTGACTATGTTATTGATGCGATTGATAGCATTACTCCGAAAATACATCTGATTAAAACCGCCATGGAAATGGGGCATAAAATTGTTTCCTCGATGGGTGCAGGTGGTAAAATGGACCCAACTCAATTAAAAGTCGTCGATATTTCCAAGACCTGCCATTGTCCGATGGCTTATTATTTAAGGAAGCGTCTAAAGGAAGTGGGCATTAAAAAGGGATTTAAGGCGGTTTTTTCAACAGAGTTACCGGATAAAAGGTCCATTATGAAAACAGACGGTACTAATTTCAAAAAATCGGCTTATGGTACTATTTCGTACATTCCGGCAGTATTTGGAATGACCTGTGCATCGGTTGTAATAAGAGATCTTACTGACTGGAAAGAAATAAAGTAATTCCTGTATTTCACTATAAATAGGCTGATTTTTAAACAAAGGATGTGTTGTGAAATTTTTCACAATATTTTGCATTATTTAAATTAATCGTTAAGTTTGTGATTAGAATAAATCCCCATTTATTTAAAATATAAATTTATATAAAAGATGAAAAAACTATTACTTAGTGCAACGGCTTGTTTAACAATAGCACTTTCCGGCAATGCCCAACAGATTCAGCCTTGCGGTACATACCAGGCACGCGAACATCATTTAAAAAACATTCCGGGTTACGCAGCTAAACTAAACGCTGCAACCGCGGCTTCTGATGCTGAATACCAGGCTTTTCTTCAAAATGCAGCTACTTCAAGAACGGTTGCCCCAAATTATACCTTTACTGTTCCCGTTGTATTTCATGTTTTGCACTTAGGTGAGAATATTGGAACAGGAACAAATATTCCCGACCAGGATTTGATAGACGCGTTAGCCCAGGTTAACAGGGATTTTGCGAGAGAAGGTTCGGATACGGCCAACATCGATAATTTCTATAAGCCTTTGTATGTGAATTCGAATATTCATTTTCAATTGGCCAAAAAAGATCCTCAGGGAAATTGTACAAACGGTATCGTTCGTCATTATGACGAAAAAACAAACTGGTCCCAGGGGGATTTCTACAATTATCAGTATAGCACCATGGCTGCAGGCAACTGGAATCCTACCAAATACTTAAATATTTATATTGTTAAAAATATTATTGGTTCATCTATTGGAATTATTGTTGGATATACCTATTTACCAGGTACATCCCCAATCGATCCGGCTGATGCGATTGTTTACCGCTATGATTTTTTAAATGGATTGGATGCGAGATCTTTAAGTCATGAAATTGGTCATTGGTTAGGATTAGCTCACACCTTTGGTTCAACAAATGAACCGGGTACTGAATGTGGTAACGATGATATTGCTGATACGCCTCCAACAACTGGTTTTTTCAGTAGCTGTCCTAAAGCAGGAAACTATTTATTCGCACCAACTGTAACCAATCCGATTGATAGTTCTGATATTGTTAAGTTTAGTTTTGGAGTTCCTACAAATACTGCAGGACTTTTAACTTCTATTACTCCTATGAATTCATTGGTTGGTAATATAACAAAACCTTTGTTTGCAATGACAGCCACAACAGTAACTTCAACTGCAGCTAATGTGACGGTTACTGCAAATGGTACAGCAGGTGCTTATTCTGATTTTTCAGAGGTTTATGGAACTGATTTTAATACGGGTTCTGCCAATACTTTAACAGTTCAAAGTATGGCAAAATATACAGACAATAATTACGTTATGATCTATTTAGATAGAAACAAGGATGGAGATTTTGTTGATGCCGGTGAAACTGTTTATACTTCTCCTGCCGGTCTTTTTGGACCACAAACCTTTACGGCTTCTTATACAATGCCTACCGGTATGTTTGGTATCTACCGTATGAGAATTATTACGGCTAATACACCTATTACAGGACCAACAATGACACCGGTAAGCGGAGAAATTGAAGACTATAATTTTAATGTTGGAACAAGTACTGAGCTTTCTCCTACCTTGATGGCGAGTTGCTCAGACGTGAGACCAAACGTTGAAAACATTATGGATTATTCTTCCTGTCCTAAAATGTTTACTGCAGGACAAAGGGGTAAAATGAGAACTACAGCATTATCTTCTATTGCTGCAAGAGATTCTTTGTGCGGTGTTGCCAATTTAATTTTTACAGGAATTATTGATGCTGCAGGTAATCCTACACCTAATACTCCTTGTGCACCAATTGCTGATTTTGCTGCAAATAATTTTATGACTTGTGCCGGGCAGGCTTTAACCTTCAACAGTACTTCTTACAATTCTTCTGCGCCTATGACTTATTTATGGCAATTCGAAGGAGGATCACCATCTACTTCTACATTGGCGACCCAGTCTGTGACTTATGCAACTCCGGGAACGTATTCTGTTTCTTTAACGGTAACAAATGCAGACGGAACTTCATCTAAAACAGTAGATAATTTCGTGACAACTCACTGGAATGCTCCTCAAACTACATTACCATATAGTGAAACATTTGAGAGTGGACAATGGTGGCCTGAAGGAATGAAATTTGTAAATGTAAACAGTGGAACTCCGGGCTGGGAATCAGCTAATTACGGAGCCGGAACTTCTTCCAAATCTGCCGTTCTTCCAAATGCGAATTATGTGCCAACTTCATGGCCTGGCTTTGCTTCTAACATTGATATTATGGAATTACCTCCATTTGATTTTACGAATACAACTAATATCAGTTTATCTTTTGATTATTCTTTCGCGAGAAAAACCGGAGTTGTTGCTGATACCTTTAAAGTACAATTCAGTTTTGATTGTGGTGGGTCATGGAAAACTTTATCAGGACTTACTGCTACCCAAATGGCTACCAGTGGTGGAACTGTAAATGCGCCATATATTCCATGGAGCTCTACGGTACCAAATCCAAAATGGGTAACAAAAACATACAATTCTATTCTTTTAAATACGCAAGGTATTCCAAATAAGAAAGATGTGAAATTCCGTTTCTGGTTCCAGAATGATGTTACTACAGGTGAGTCACAAAACTTGTACATAGATAACATTAATATCACAGGTACTGTTGGATTGGATGAATTTGAAAACTCTTTAGGCTTAGCGATCTATCCAAATCCTACAAGTTCTTCCTCTCAGGTTGAATTTACGTCTCCTTCAAGTTCAAATGTTGACATTACAGTATTTGATGTAACCGGAAGAGTAGTTGAAAGAAATGAATTGAACGGTATTGCCGGTATCACTATGAAGCATACTGTTAATTCTTCTAATCACTTAAATTCAGGAATCTATTTTATCTCAATTAACATTGATGGTAGAAAAGTGACTAAAAAATTGATTATTGAATAAGATCCTTTTAAAATTGAAACGCCCTTCTGAAAACAGAAGGGCGTTTTTTTTTGAATAAATTTGTAACGGCGTTTATTTCCCGAACTGATGATTCACTAAAAATTGTATCTTTGGCGCTCGAAATAAACCAGTTTTTAAGTAAATAACCCTCATATGAAATTTTTAAGATTTTACATTTTATACCGTTTACAAATCATCATTGCCCTTATAATTTTAGGCGTGTTGGCACA
Source organism: Bacteroidota bacterium (assembly GCA_021155905.1). Classification (GTDB taxonomy): domain Bacteria; phylum Bacteroidota; class Bacteroidia; order B-17B0; family Aurantibacillaceae; genus UBA4416. The sequence goes on along the minus strand of JAJNBG010000024.1, from coordinate 10,744 downwards.
CATATTCCTCGATCCCGTAACTGCCTGGATCTGCTATAGTTTCGCGATTATTTCCTTAGTGCTTTATTTCATGATGGGAACTATGCGTCTTGTTCAGGAGGCGGTTACTGATGGCGATGTTGATAAAGCGATGTTCTATTTAAATAAAATTAAATTCCCGAGACTTTTATTTAAGCCAATCCGTTCGGGTTACTATATGTTACAAAGCAATTTGTCCATGGCATCTAATGATCTTGATAAAGCCGAATCCAATATCCGGAAAAGCTTAAAGATCAAATCAAAAATTACCGGTGATATGGAAGGCTCTAACTTGATGCAGTTAGGATTTATTGAGTTGAAAAAAGGCAACACCAAGCAGGCTCGTATTCATTTAATGGAAGCCGTAAAGGCTGGTATTCCTGATAAAGATAGTCTTGCTGCCGCATACCTTCAGCTATGTAATATTGAGGCGCAACGTATGCAATACAGGATTGCAAAACAGCATTTTAAAAAGGCAAAGGATCTAAAGCCTAAAAATGAAGAAATAGTTTCCCAACTCAAAAGTATGGAAAAACAAATCAGCAGGATGCCTGGATAGGAAATAAAAAAAGCCGGACGAAAGTCCGGCTTTTTTTTATGATTATAATAATTATCAAATTCCCTTAGGATAGCAGATAAAATACTTGGTTACCTTTTTACTCAGCATTTTTATATTTAGCTGATCAGAAGCTTTTGCCACGTCTATCAATGCGCCATTCTTTTGAAGAATATGTATCTGGAAATGTGAATTATACGCACTGTTATTGACACTTTCTGTAAATACAAGATAAGAAGCTTCCTTTTTTGTGAGCTTATATTTCTTCATGACCTTCTCCAGTAACTGGTTCTCCATTGTAGCGGAAAATTTCTTGTTTTGCAGTTCGATCTTGTATAAATTTCGGTCAATAAGGTTACCACATAGGTGAGAAAGAACAGGATCTTTATGACCCATCCATACTTTCACAGAAGCCATAATATCGTAATCATCCAATAGTACAAATTGCTGAAGTAATTCAGGTTTATTGATAAAATCTTTTTTACTGAAATTGTTCTTTAAAAATAAGGAAAGGGCCGGAGTGGCAAAAAGGTCTTCGCCATTCAAGGACAATTCTTTAGCGCGCTTTAAAATATTCACTAACAGCTTTTCTGCACTCAACACGGTTTTATGAAGGTACACCTGCCAGTACATTAAACGCCGTGAGATCAGGAAGTTTTCCACGCTGTATATGCCCTTTGCTTCAACTACTAATTGTCCGTCTTTTACATTCAGCATTTTAATGATACGGTCGCTGCTGACAACACCTTCAGAAACGCCGGTGAAGAAACTATCCCTGTTCAAATAATCGAGCCTGTCCATGTCGAGCTGACTGGAAACCAATTGGTGCAGGAATTTCTTAGGATGTTCGTTTTTAAATATTTTAATCGCTAAAGACAATTTGCTTTTAAATACTTTATTCAGTTCATCCATTAACATGGCAGAAATATCCTCGTGATGAATTCCTTTTACAATCGTATGTTCCAATGCGTGCGAAAAAGGTCCATGGCCGATATCATGCAGGAGGATAGCTATGGTAGCAGCTCTGCATTCATCATCCGTGATCTTTACATCTTTTGATTTTAACACCTGGATTGCTTCCGTCATTAAATACATCGCACCGATGGCATGATGAAAACGGGTATGCAATGCGCCGGGATAGACAAGGTTCGTTAATCCTAATTGTTTGATTCGGCGTAGGCGCTGAAAAACAGGATGGTTGATCAGGTCATAAACCAAGTCGTCCGGTAAGGTCACAAACCCATAAATGGGATCGTTTATTATTTTTCGTTTGTTTGAAATCATGAATTAGCAGAGGAATCAAATTTAGTGTTTTTTAGATTAATCCTTCACTAAATCATGCTTTGAAAAAATAAGGAAAGAAACCATTAAATGCTTATTTTTGCTCTTCAAAATTAAAACAGCGTTATGCCAAAAATATCAGCCAAGGCACATGAAATGCCTTCTTCTCCGATCCGTAAATTAGTTCCATTTGCCGAAGCTGCTAAAAAGCGCGGCACAAAAATTTACCATCTGAATATCGGGCAGCCTGATATTGAAACTCCTGCCTCTTTTTTAAATGCAGTGAAAACAGCTGATGTAAAGGTATTGGAGTATAGTCACAGTGCAGGAAACGAAAGCTATCGTAAGAAATTATGCGGTTATTATAAATCTTATAATATTAATATTGATTCCACGGAAGTAATCATTACCTGCGGTGGTTCAGAGGCAATAGAAATTGCCATGATGACCTGCTTTAATGAAGGTGATGAAGTGATCATACCTGAGCCATTTTACGCTAATTACAATGGATTTTCGATGGCTGCCGGGGTTAAAGTGGTTCCGGTTAGAAGTTATATTGAAACAGGTTTTGCGTTGCCGGCAATCAGTGATTTTGAAAAAGTGATCACTCCAAAAACGAAAGGAATCATGATCTGTAATCCGGGTAATCCAACGGGTTATCTGTATACAAAAGCAGAACTGGAAGCGTTACGTGACCTGGTAAAAAAATATGATTTGTTTTTATTAAGTGATGAAGTGTATCGTGAATTCTGCTATGACGGAAAAGAATACATTTCAGTTATGCATTTAGACGGTATTGAGAATAATGTCGTGTTACTGGATTCCATTTCTAAACGTTACAGTGCTTGTGGTGCCCGTATCGGCGCCATGATCAGCAAAAACAAAGAGGTTATGGCGGCAGCAATGAAATTTGCCCAGGCACGTTTATCGCCGCCAAGTTATGGACAAATAGGAGCGGAGGGCGCATTAGATACACCGAAAGAATATTTTGAAGGCGTAAAAACTGAATATATTGCGCGCAGGGATTTTGTGATTGAAGAATTAAATAAAATTGACGGAGTATTTTGCCCGAAACCAAGTGGAGCCTTTTATTGCATCGCCCGTTTGCCGATTGACAACTCTGATAAATTCTGTCAATGGTTATTAGAAGAGTTTACTTTCGAAGGACAAACCGTAATGATGGCACCGGCATCCGGATTTTATTCAACACAAGGCGCCGGAACCAATGAAGTTCGTTTGGCCTATGTATTGAAAAAGGAAGACCTTAAAAACGCTATTATTTGCTTAAAAGAAGCATTGAAAGTGTATCCCGGGAAAACAAATTAGAAATTTGTAAATCGTTTTTTAGCGCCGAAAGTTAATTTCTTTCGGCGCTTTTTAATTTAGTGACAGTCTGACTTGAATACCTGCCCAATGTCAGTCTTTTAGGAGATGGTATGTTTTTGGATATAGCAATACACAATCACCTTTAAAATGAAACAATTTCCAATTAAGGAGCTCGTCTCAGTTGCATTCTATCCCATATTATTTTTAGTAATTTGTTGGTCTGTATTTTTGGTTGATGAGTACTATAAGTTAAATCTGACATTACTGGGCGTCAGCCCGAGAACAGTATCGGGTTTAAAGGGAATTTTATTCTCACCGATTATCCACGGCGATATCAATCACATTCTGAATAACAGCTTGCCCGTTTTAATCCTCGGGTCCATGATCTTTTATTTTTATAAACCCATCGCCTGGCAATCCATTGGTTGGATTTACATCATCAGTGGGATATGGTTGTGGGTTGGAGGACGCAATAATGATGTGATTCCGAATTACCATATCGGAGCCAGTACATTGATTTATGGATTTTCTACTTTTTTGTTTTTTAGCGGCGTGTTTCGTAAGCATAAACAGTTGATGATGGTTTCGGCATTTGTGGTATTTACATATGGCAGCATCACCTGGGGAATTTTTCCAATAGACAGAACCATATCCTGGGAGGGACATTTATTTGGCACCATTTCGGGTATTTTAGTAGCCTATAGTTACAGAAAAGATGGCCCGCAACCTGCGAAAATAGAATGGCCGGAAGAAGAAAGGGACCTGGAGGCAGAGTATAATGAACAGGTCGAACTGGAAAAGAGAATAGAAGAACTTAACAATAACTGATTCTGATTTTTTTAACAGAAATTTTTGAGTATATTTGCCCGAATTTTAACACCGAAAATTCATTCTTATGGCATCAACACTTTTAGCAAACAAATTTGCTCCTGAAGGTTTAACGTATGATGATGTTTTATTAGTTCCTGCTTATTCAGAAGTATTGCCTCGTGAGGTAAATATTTCAAGTCAGTTTACTAAAAACATCCGTATTAATTCTCCAATCGTTTCAGCCGCCATGGATACCGTAACCGAATACCAGATGGCTATTACCATTGCCCAGGAGGGAGGAATCGGGGTTTTGCATAAAAATATGACCATTGCCGAGCAAGCTATGCACGTGCGCAAAGTGAAGAGAAGCGAGAGCGGAATGATTGTGGATCCTTTAACGATTATCCAATCGGCGACGATCAGTGATGCATTAGCAATTATGGCGGAGAACAAAATTGGTGGAGTACCTGTTGTTGATGCAGAGAAAAAATTTGTAGGAATCGTTACCAATCGTGATTTGCGTTTTGAGAAAAATCTGAAACGTTTGGTGAAAGAAGTGATGACTCCTGCGGCAAAAGCTGTGACCGCAAAACAAGGTGTTACCTTAAAGCAGGCTGAAGAAATATTACAGGATCATAAAATTGAAAAACTACCGATTTTAGATAAGAACAAGCGATTAATAGGATTAATTACCTACAAGGATATCATTAAAATTAAGGTACGTCCAAATGCAGCGAAGGATGACAGAGGAAGATTACGTGTCGCAGCGGCTGTGGGTGTAACGGCTGATACGATGTTGCGTGTGGATGCTTTAGTCGAAGCAGGAGTGGATGCGATTATTATTGATACAGCGCACGGGCATTCAAAAGGAGTAATCGTAAAATTAAAAGAAGTAAAAAAGAAATATAAAGACCTCCAGGTCGTTGTTGGTAACATCGCTACCGGTGCTGCTGCTTTAGATTTAATGAAAGCAGGTGCCGATGGCGTTAAAGTTGGTATTGGCCCTGGGTCTATTTGCACAACACGTATTATAGCCGGTGTCGGCGTTCCACAGTTAACAGCTATCATGGAAGTAGCCGCTGCTTTAAAAGGCCGTCTGCCGATTATTGCTGATGGTGGTATTCGTTATACCGGTGATATTGTAAAAGCCATTGCAGCGGGAGCTCATACAGTTATGATGGGTGGAATGTTTGCAGGTGTGGAAGAAAGTCCGGGAGAGACCATTATATTCGAAGGACGCCAATTCAAAGCTTACCGGGGAATGGGTTCGCTGGAAGCCATGCAAAAAGGATCCAAGGATCGTTATTTCCAGGATGCAGAAGATGATATTAAAAAATTAGTGCCTGAAGGAATCAGTGGACGTGTTCCTTATAAAGGACACTTAGCGGATGTGATGTACCAGTTGATTGGCGGTTTAAGAGCGGGCATGGGATATTGTGGATCAAAAGATATTAAGGCATTGCAAAATGCTAAATTCACCAGAATCACCGCAGCGGGTGTTAAGGAAAGTCATCCGCATGATGTTGTGATTACAAGGGAAGCACCGAATTATACAAGATAGATAAAAGATGTATGATTAAAGATTTAAGATAAGCAATCTTTAATCTTGGGTCTTTTATCTTTAATCTAAATATTAAATATTAAATAAAGAAATAAATAAAGGAATGGTATTACCAATAGTAGTTTACGGCGATCCGGTTTTAAGAAAGAAGTGCGTTGACATAGATAAGAGCTATGAAAATCTGCCGGAACTAATAAAAAACATGTTTGAAACCATGTATGAAGCCAATGGTGTGGGTTTAGCTGCTCCTCAGATTGGGAAAGCGATTCGTTTATTTGTAGTCGACGCTACACCATTTGCTGAAGTGGATGAAGATGAAGAGCCTGAATTTACAGCGGAAGAAATGAAGCAGATGGATGGTTTCAAAAAGACTTTTATCAATGCGCAAATTATCGAGGAAACGGGTGAGGAGTGGAAATTTAATGAAGGATGTTTAAGTATTCCTAAAATCAGGGAAGATGTATTGAGAAAACCCACATTAACCATTGAATATTTTGATGAGAATTTTAAAAAACACAAAGAAACCTACGATGGTGTCATAGCCCGGGTAATCCAGCATGAATACGATCATATCGAAGGTGTGCTGTTTACGGATAAAATAAATCCGTTCAAACGGAAATTAATCAGCGGCAAATTAACAGACATCTCCAAAGGGAAATTCAGAGCAGATTATAAGACCAGAGTGTTTCAACCTAAACGATAATTATGGTATACAAAATCGGATCATTATTATTCAGTTCTCTTTTATTTATTTCCTGCAGTACTGAAACTACCTCTGAACAAAAACAGGAAGCTAAAAAGGGAATATCAATTGTTGTTGCAGATGATTGTGCTTCACGGTTAAATCAAGCCAAACGTTTAGATGAAGTTTTATTAAAAGCAAATGCCGTTAATACGTCTGATGCTGAAAAAGCGATTAAAGCGTTTTATGAATTTTCCTCCAATTGTAAAACCGACACTTTAGCGCCGGTGTTTTTAATCAAAGCCGGACAGGTGGCACAATCGATTAGGAAGTATACACAGGCCCAGTCTTTTTTTACAAAATGCATCGATGAGTTTCCAAAATTCAAAAGTCGGGGAGCGGCCATGTTTTTATTGGCCCAGTTATATGATGATCCTGCTATATTAAATAACGAGTCAGAAGCCAGGACACTTTATCACCAGATTATAAGGGAATATCCTCAGAGCTCGTATGCCAACGATGCAAATGCCTGCATCCGGAATTTAGGCAAGTCGGATGAGGAATTAGTAAAAGAGTTTCTGAAGAAAAATAAATAGTTTTAGTATTAAAACTTAGGACAGGAAACCAAAACTCGTTTTTGCTTTTGTTTAAACTTACACAATTGGTAGGAAAGAGTGAGTTCATGTGCTCCCTTGGTTAAACGTTGTAGTTGAGAAATTGTGATATCATAACTATAGCCAATGCTTAATCGGTCTTTTTGATATCCAATAATAAGGGCCGTTGCATCGTTATTACTGTACCCTGGTTTGTACGCTTTTATTCCTGGTAAACCTCTATACCATATTCCCAAATTAACTCCTAACTGGGAGTAATAAATTCCGACATCAAACTGGTCAAATTCGCCTTGTCCTCTATAGTGCATCACCAAAGACATGGATCGCCTTAAGTCAGGATCTTTTTCATCAGGATTCAGATAAAATTTACCTCCTCCGTGCACACTGGATCTGATTGGCAGGATAACTCCTTCTGCACCGGTCAAAGATTCATTTGGTTTATTAAGATGTGCAAAGGAAGCACCCAACCAAAAATTGGTCGTGAAAATTAATCCGCCCGCACCGATGTCAAAAAATGCTTTGGATTGTGTAGGAGTTTCTACAGTTGTGATTGAGCTTGCTCCGGTATTTCCTCCACGTGCAATCTGATCTCCAAAAAGTAATTTATCAAAATCAATACTCTTAATAGTTACACCAGGCTGCAAAGCAGCCCTCACCATAATGGTTTTGGTAATTTTCGCTTCATAAGCAATGGAAGGATGAACAATCGTGGTTTTCATTCCACCGGTTCCGGCTACATCAACTCCTGTTTGTAAGCCAATCCCAACATGTTGTTTTGTCAAATAATGGTCTAATGATAAGAGGTATGATCGGTAGGTGGTTTTCACTCCCGGCCATTGGTTTCTATATACTAATGTTGCACGCGAACACACATTTGCCCCCGTAAACGCTGGATTCAAATAGAGAGGCGAAGCATAAAACTGTGTAAAATGCATATCCTGTCCAACAACAAGCGTCGTTGGAAAAAACAGGCAGGTAATAATTATCTTAAAGTAATTGTTCATTTCATGTATTATCTTAATAACGTAACATCACCGGTTAAATTAACTACTTTTCCATTGTTTAGCTTAACATATGCTTTCCAAACATACACACCAATCTGGCATATTTTCCCTCTGTAGTAGCCATTCCATCCTTGCTTGAAATCGTCTGTTTCAAAAATTAATTCACCCCAGCGGTTGAATACCTGGAACTTGTATTCGATAACACCGGAAGCATATGGGAAGAAAATATCATTGTCTAAACTTCCCGGAATATAATAGCCATCGTTTGTACCATCCTCATTAGGTGTAAACGCGTTAGGAAAGACTACCTGTGCATCCGTTGAAACTCTTGTTGTAGCTGTATCGGAACAACCAAAAGCGGAAGTCGCTATCAATTGAATATCATAAAAGCCAACGGTGGAATAGGTATAGTGAGGGTGTACAGCTGTTGAAGTTCCACCATCGCCAAAACTCCAGTTGTAACTAACGGCTCCCGTTGAAAGGTTTGTAGCAATTAATTCATCATAAGGTAAATTAAATACATTTTGGTTTATAGTGAACGATGCAACAGGGAATGGATATGCGCTCACAACAAGCGGTGTTGAATTGGTGTTATTGGTACAACCGCCGTTTGTTGACACAGTTAGAGTTACCGAATAAGTTCCCGGACTGGTGTAAATATGATTTGGATTTTGTGAGGCAGATGATGTGCCATCTCCAAAATTCCAGTTCCAGTTGGTTATTGGGTCACCGGCGTTTCCGGTTACGGAATTATCAAAGAAAGTTAATGCCGTTGGGATACAGGACAATGTTCCATTAGAACTAACTGCCATTACCGGTGGAGGTATAAAATCTACTCTGACCGAATCGACGATGGATGCTCCGCAAGCATTAATTACCGTCACAATATAAGTTGTTGGTTGGGTTGGTATAGTAACAAAAGCTCCGGGACCATTTCCTAATCCCTGATTCCAGGTGTAGGTTAATGGACCAGTGACTCCACTTGCACTGGCATATATCGTTGTTCCCTGTCCAAAACAAATTGGCGTTATAGCTATCGCATTAATGTTAGCTGCAGTTAAACTGTAAACAACTGCTTTTACCGTATCAGCAATACCAGCACATCCATTCTGATCGAACGCTACTACTGTGTAGTCGGTTGTGGTGTTTGCCGGATTAATTGTAAGGGTGCCCGCATTAATGCTTCCTGGTGGGTTCCATGCATAATAATAACCACCGCCGCCACCTGTAGCCGATGCCGTCACTGCTCCGGATAAACTTAAACAAATGGTGTCATTCAATCCGGCGTGTGTGATGACCTGGGTTGGTTGTGTCAGAGTTACGGTATTTGAAGTTTTACATCCATTGGCATCATCAATAAATACAGTATAAGTTCCGCTGGGGATATTCATGGCAGTGCTTCCATTTTGTAAAGAACTGGTTGTCCAGGAATAGGTATAAGGTGCCGTTCCGCCGCTAACTGAAGCAGAAGTACTACCAGTACCATTAAAACATATTGGGTTCACTACACTTGTAATTGTAGAAGTCAACACAGTGGGTTGACTGACGTTGATAGAAATAACAGAAGTACAGAAATGCGAGTCCATGGCTTCAACTGTATAAGACCCAATTGCCAGACTATCTATACTAGGGCCTGTTCCTGAAGGAGACCAGGAATATGTATAGGACGGAGTGCCACCGGAAGCATTAACGGTAATAGAACCATCACTTCCGCCAAAACAGGAAACATTAACTATTGTGTTTATTGAAATTGCGACCGGTGTGGGCTGATTAATAGTTGCAGTAATTGAACTTAAACAGCCTCTGCCGTCTGTTACATATGCTGTGTATGTTCCTGCTGTCAGTTGGGTGGCCGTTATTGTATTTCCGCCATATGGTAACCAGCTTGTTGTGTAAGGCAGGGTTCCTTGAGTAATATTAATAGTCGCCACACCATTGCTGCCTCCAAAACAGGAATCATGCTGTATGGATGTTACCGTTAGTGTCGGACCTGCAATATTGATTAATGTTGTTGTCAGGGTTCTAATACAATTATAAGAATCTGCGACAAATAAAGTGTAGGTATTTGGCAATAATCCTGTGATTGAAGGAGCATTAGAAGGAGTAGGGCTCCAGGTATAGGTATATGGACCTATTCCTCCGGAAACCTGAGAAGTAATGGATCCATTTGCTAAGCCGCAGGCAGCATCTATCGCTGTTAGCGTTCCGGTAACAGGTGTTGGAGATGAAACGTTTACTGAAACGTTTGTCTGACAACCATTGACATCACTAATGGTGATGATATAGGTTCCCGGTGGTAATCCGGACGCATTTTGGCCGGTACCTCCCGTTGGAGACCATGAATATGTATAACCAGCGGTGCCTCCTGTAGGCGTCACTGTGGCTGTTCCGTCTGAACCTCCAGAACAGCTGGTTGGTACACTATTCGCTGTCGCCGATAACGCCAGAGTTGGTTGTGTTACCAAAACAGTCGTCGTTGTTGTACAATTTTTAAAATCTGAAACGCCAACAGTATATACACCTGTTGAAAGGCCACCAATTGTAGAGCTGTTAACACTCATTGGCATCCAGTTATAATTATAAGGAGCAGTTCCACCGGTTACAGTCACTGATGCAGTTCCGCTGTTTCCGCCAAAACATGCCACAGCACTGGATGTTGCAGATGCAGCAAGGGCCGCTGTTGGTTGTGAGATGGAATAAGTATTTGTATGGATACAGTTATTGGCATCTCTTACCTGAACAGAGAAAACACCAATACTTAATCCCGTAACCATAGATCCTGTAGTCGCACCCGGCATCCAGGTGTAGGTATATCCCGGAGTTCCACCACCTGCTGTAACGGTAGCTGTTCCATTATTTCCACCAAAACAACTGACGTTGGATGTCGTAATA
>JAJNBG010000023.1 GCA_021155905.1 Bacteroidota bacterium | reverse complement strand
AAGACAACAATTATCAGGTTTCAAATCGGAAGCTGAGTTAGAGGAAGTTGGATCTGTATTACAAGTAGGTGATGGTATCGCTCGTATTTACGGTTTATCTAAAGTTCAATCAGGAGAGTTGATTGAATTTGAAACAGGTTTACAAGGAATTGTATTAAATCTTGAAGAAGATAACGTTGGTGCTGTTTTATTAGGCCCAAGCACAGGAATCAGCGAAGGTTCTTCAGTAAAACGTACGGGACGTATCGCATCTATTAACGTAGGTGAAGGTATGTTAGGACGTGTTATTGATACTTTAGGAAATCCTATCGATGGTAAAGGACCTATCCAGGGAGTTACTTATGAATTACCTTTGGAGCGTAAGGCACCGGGTGTAATTTACCGTCAACCGGTAACTGAGCCATTGCAAACTGGTATCAAAGCGATTGATGCGATGATTCCAATTGGCCGTGGTCAGCGTGAGTTAATTATTGGTGACCGTCAAACCGGTAAAACAACGGTTGCGTTGGATACGATTATTAATCAGAAAGAATTTTATGATGCAGGAAAACCTGTATTCTGTATATATGTGGCGATTGCTCAAAAAGGGTCTACTGTTGCGAACGTTGTTCGCACCTTAGAAGAGAACGGCGCAATGGCTTATACGGTAGTAGTAGCGGCTAACGCTTCTGACCCTGCTCCAATGCAGTTCTACGCTCCATTCGCTGGTGCTGCAGTAGGCGAATTCTTTAGAGATACCGGTCGTCCTGCATTAATTGTTTATGATGATTTATCTAAACAAGCAGTTGCTTACCGTGAGGTTTCTTTATTATTACGTCGTCCTCCAGGACGTGAGGCGTATCCGGGTGACGTTTTCTATCTTCACAGTAGATTATTAGAGCGTGCTGCTAAGATTAATGCTTCTGACGAGATCGCTAAGAACATGAACGATTTGCCAGAATCATTAAAACCAATTGTTAAAGGTGGGGGTTCATTAACAGCTTTACCTTTGATTGAAACACAAGCGGGTGACGTTTCTGCATATATTCCAACAAACGTAATTTCTATTACGGATGGTCAGATCTTTTTAGAGACTAACTTGTTTAACTCAGGGGTTCGTCCTGCTATTAACGTAGGTATTTCTGTATCTCGTGTAGGTGGTAACGCTCAGATTAAATCCATGAAAAAAGTAGCAGGTACTTTAAAATTAGATCAGGCTCAATACCGTGAATTAGAAGCGTTTTCTAAATTCGGTTCTGACTTAGATTCTGCAACAAAATCAGTATTAGATAAAGGTGCGCGTAACGTGGAAATTTTGAAACAAGCGAATGCATCTCCTTTACGTGTGGAACAACAAATTGCAATCATTTATTTAGGAACAAAGAATTTATTACGTAATGTTCCTGTAAACAAAGTAAAAGAATTTGAAAAAGAATTTTTAGATGTTTGTGAGCGTAAACATAAAGAACAGTTGGATGCTTTAAAAGCAGGTAAATTTGATGATTCAATTACCAGTGTATTAGAAGCAACTGCAAAAGAATTATCAGCTAAGTACTAAAATAAGTTTTAAATGTTTAGTGTTTGGTTTTTATAACACTATTAAAAACCAAACACTGATAACTAAAAACTAAAGAAAGATGCCAAATTTAAAAGAAGTACGAAATAGAATTGTATCCGTTGGTTCAACCATGCAGATTACCAGTGCCATGAAAATGGTGAGTGCTGCTAAATTGAAACGCGCGCAGGATGCTATTACACAAATGCGTCCTTACGCTAATAAATTGCAGGAAATTTTGCAAAATGTTAGTTCAAGTCTTGATACATCTGAGAATGCTTATGCCCGTGAATCAAATGACAAAAATGTTTTATTAATTGTTATTTCTTCCAACCGTGGTTTAGCAGGAGGTTTTAATGCCAATGCCATTAAAAAGGCATGGAGCTTAATTAAGGATGATTATGTAGGAAAAAATGTTTCCGTGATCAGTATAGGAAAAAAAGCAAACGATGCATTTAAACGCACAGATCACAGCATCCACGGAACGGATTTACCTCACGGATTAAACGAAGTATTTGATAATTTGAAATACGATACAGTTGCTCCGATTGCCGAAAAAATCATGGAGGCTTTTGTAACTAAACAATTTGATAAAGTAATTTTAGTTTACAATCAGTTTAAGAATGCGGCTGTACAAATTGTGCAGGCTGAGCAGTTTTTACCGGTTGTAGCTACGAAAACTGTTGGCGGTGGAAGCGCAACAGATTATATCTTTGAACCAAACAAAGAATTTATCGTAGAAGATTTGATCCCACGTTCATTAAAAACACAGTTTTACAAAGCCTTATTGGATTCTTTCGCTTCAGAGCATGGCGCCCGTATGACTGCTATGCATAAAGCGACAGATAATGCCAAAGATATGTTACGTGATCTGAAGATTTCTTATAACAAAGCCCGTCAGACGGCTATTACAACGGAGATCCTGGAGATTGTAGCTGGTGCGGAAGCCTTGAATGGGTAGTTTAAAGAATGATTTTATAAACCCTCTGCAAATATTGTAGAGGGTTTTTTAGTTTGATGGCAAAACAACTTAATTTATTTAAAATGAAAACCACTTATAGAACGCTGATCTTTTGTTTTTTTTCGATAGCTGTAAAAGCTCAAATTTGGATGCCTGTTTCCACCGGCAGCGGCCCGAATAATAGTGTCCATTCACTATCATCATTTAATTCTAAATTAATTATTGGCGGGCATTTTACGAGTTGTGATATGCTTAATACTCTGGCTATTTCTTCTTTCGATGGAAGTAGCTATGATTCTTTAGCACAAGGTTTATCGGGAGCAGCATTAAATTATCCGAAAGTACTGACTAGTATTAATTTTAATGGAAACCTTGTGGTTGGTGGAAATTTTGAAAGAGCAGGGCAAATAATTTTAAATAACGTTGCTATGTGGAATGGCACTAATTGGATTCCGTTAGGAGGCGGAATAATCGGTCAGGCATCTTATGATATTGTTACTTCATTAGCAGTGTATAATAATGAATTATATGCCGCAGGGAATTTTTCATTAGCAGGAGGAGTAAATGCAAACTCTATTGCAAAATGGAACGGCACATCGTGGTCGCCTGTTTGGAGCGGAGGCCCGCCTATGGCTATAACTAGTATGGCGGTTTATAATAATGATTTGTATGTTGGAGGGTCTTTTAGTAATTCATTTGGTGTTTCTGCAGCTAAAATGGCAAAATGGAATGGAGCTTCATGGTCAGCAATGACTGATAGCATCAATGGTACGATTTTTAGCATGTACAGTAATAGTTCCGGCATTTATGTTGGCGGAGCGTTTGATTTAATAGGCGGCTTACCTGTAGGTAATATTGCAAAATGGAATGGTTCAAATTGGACGGCTTTAGGAAGTGGTATGTTGGGTGACTTTTCTTTCCCTGTTGTTGAAGTTGTTTCGTTGATTGAATTTAATGGGGGTATTGTAGCCGGAGGATTCTTTAAGTCGGCTGATGGAACTACAGATTGTTCCCACATTGCTTTGTGGAATGGAACCAATTGGATGCCTATGGCTCACGGCTTTGATGGTCCGGTATTATCCCTGGCTGTTCATAATTCAGAATTATATGCCGGGGGCTATTTTCAAGCACCCTTAAGTTCTTCTGAAGTCACAAATTTTTTAGCAAAATATTCTTTAGCAACATCGATAAGGGAAAGTAAAAGGGACGTTGAAAGAAATCTATACCCAAATCCTGCAAATTCATACATAACCATTAATTATGAAAGAGTTATGACAGGCTCAAAAGTACGAGTTGTAAACGTCATGAATCAACATATAAAAACCTGTACTATTACTGGAAAAAGCGTTACGATAGATTTTGAAAATGTGAAATCAGGGATGTATTATGTTTTAACATTAGAAAAAGATGAAATAATCTCTTATGATAAAATAACTGTTGCTAAGTAGTCTATTAAAAAATTGTTAAATAAATTAAACACACCTCTTTTTGATTGTTTAAGACGCAAAAATTTGTTTTAAATTTAGATGATTATGGTCAGATTTCGTCGAACGGACACCAAAAAACCATTTTAAATGCTGACCTTTACGTCACTTACATAATAACACACACATGATTATCCTTTTATTTTTAATACTTCACTGGTATCTATCTCTGTTCGGACAAACCTTTTTCTTACACCGTTATGGCGCCCATAAAATGTTTACCATGAACAAATTCTGGGAAAAATTCTTTTACATTTTTGCATGGGTGACTCAAGGGTCTTCTTATTTGAATCCCCGTGCATATGCTATTTTACACCGTATGCACCATGCCTACAGTGATACCGAACAGGATCCTCATACACCACATTTTTTCAAAGAAGTGTTCACGATGATGATGCATACAAAAAAAATATACAATGATGTTTTAAACAAGCGGGTAGTGATTGAAGAAAAGTTTGATCGTAATTTCCCGGAATACCCTGCTATTGATCGTATTGCGGATAGCTGGTATACCCGTATTGGATTTGGAGCGGTATATGTTGCTTTTTATGCGGTTTTCGCTAATCATTGGTGGATGTTCCTTTTGCTTCCGATTCATTTTTTAATCGGGCCAATCCATGGTGCTATTGTAAACTGGGCAGGACATAAATACGGTTACCGTAATTTTGAGTCAGGGGATAAATCTAAAAACACCTTGTTTCTGGATATTCTAATGATGGGTGAATTGTTCCAGAACAACCACCACCATGCAGGATCAAAGCCAAATTTCGCTGCTAAATGGTATGAATTTGACCCGACTTACCCGATTATTCTTTTATTGGATAAACTTCGTATCATTAAATTAGCCCGTGTGAAAGCATAATAATTTGACTTAAGCATAGTATACTATTAGGGAATTTTTTAAATTTAGGTTATCCATTACGGATAGCCTTTTTTTATGCAGATATCATTAGAGAGTTTAGAACATTACAATTGGGGAGCAAATTGCGAGGCCTGGCATTTATTAAAATCGGATGAGCTAAGTGTCATCAAAGAGCGAATGCCGAAAAGCACCGCTGAGGTTTTGCATTATCATAAAAACACGCAGCAACTCTTTTATATTTTATCCGGAGTGGCGTCATTTGAAATGAATGGAGAGATGACTACCGTTAAAAGCAATGAAAGCATCCATGTTCCAAAGCAAACGCTTCATAAGATTTCTAACCAGGGAGAAACAGATCTGGAATTTCTCGTAATCTCTCAGCCAAAATCCCATGGTGACCGCGTGGATATTATTGATTATTCGGAAGATTTAAAAGCGCCCATCAAAAAGCTGAATGAAGAATGGCTTGAGAAGTTTTTCAAAGTGGAGCCAAATGATGTGATACAGTTGTCCAGCCCAACCGAAGAAATCATTAATAAAGGCGGACATATTTATTATGCCAGACACAAAGGTGAAATTGTTGGAACAGTGTCTTTAATGATAGTGGACGAGAATGTTTATGAACTTGCAAAAATGGCAGTGACGGATAGTGCGCAAGGCCTTGGTATTGGCAATATTCTGATGCAGCATTGTTTTAATGAAAGCAAGCGGCTCGGAATCGATAAACTGGTTTTATATTCTAACCGGACTTTATCTTCAGCAATTCATTTGTATGAAAAATATGGATTTCGCGAAGTGGAACTGGAGGCAGGTCATTACGAAAGAGCAAACATTAAAATGGAAAAAGTAATATGACGGTTTTAAATAAATTAGCATCTACTAATAATATCCGTACTACAGAACCTAATAAGGAATTGGCAAGTGTCATCATTAAATCTTCAGACAAAAAAGCCATTCAGGAACTGGTTGAAAATTTAAATAATAAAGATAAAAATATTCAAAGCGACTGCATTAAGGTATTGTATGAAATCGGGGAACAGATACCGGAATTAATTGCGGAATACGACACAGTGTTTTTAGAATTGCTGGATAATAAAAATAATCGTCTGGTGTGGGGTGCGATGATTGCTCTGGATTGCATTGCTGCTATTAATCCCAAAGGTATTTACGCGCACCTGCCCAAAATTTTAGACATTGCCGAAAAAGGATCTGTCATTACGAAGGACCATGGCGTTGGTATTTTAACGAAACTGGCTTCTCAAAAAACATACGAAGCTAATGCGCTGACGTTATTATTGGACATGATGAAAGGTGCAGCGACAAACCAATTACCGAAATACGCCGAAGACGCCATTCCTGTGATCACAGAAAAATACAAAAAGGATTTTGTGAAAGTTCTGAGTTCACGTTTGCCCGACTTTGAAAAAGAAACAAAAAAAACACGTCTGCAAAAAGTAATTAAAAAACTGAGCTGATATGACAATAGAAGAATTACAAACGATTTGTAAAAAATTTAAAGGAATGACAGAGGACATTAAATGGGAAGATCATTTGTGTTTTAATGTAGGTGATAAAATGTTTTTGGTCACGGCTCCGGATGCCGTTCCTAATTCAGCTTCCTTTAAAGTATCTGACGAAGAGTTTGATGAACTTTCCCAACAGGAAGGATTTATGCCGGCGCCCTATTTAGCAAGGTATAAATGGGTTCATTTGGATGACATTAACCGATTGTCTAAAAAGCAATGGGAACATTATGCCGGGCAATCATATAAGCTGATCGCATCAAAGCTTCCTGCTAAAATAAAAAAGCAGATAGGCTTGGATTAAAAATTAATTTTAAAATAAGTTGAATTAAGCCACCAACAATTGGGTCAGCCGCGCGTTTTTCAATTTCTCCAGGGAATAATCCAGGGTAACGGTTAAATGTTTAGATGCCTTGTCATCACTCGGTATATCAAACATAAAATCCACCATAATGGATTCACAGATTCCACGTAAGCCACGGGCACCTAATTTAAATTCCAGTGCTTTATCTACTATCAGGTTTAAAACATCTTCATCAAACTCTAATTTAACACCCTCCATTTTAAATAAATGAACGTATTGTTTAATTAACGCATTTTTTGGCTCCGTTAATATCGAACGAAGAGTCGCACGGTCTAAAGGTTTTAAATAGGTTAGTACTGGTAAACGACCGATTAATTCAGGAATCAACCCAAAGGATTTTAAATCCTGAGGAGATACATACTGCAATAGATTCGACTTGTCAATATCATCCGCAGCAACAGAAGCCGAATAGCCAACAGCTTGCGTATTTAAACGCTGGGCAATTTTTTTATCAATACCGTCAAAAGCTCCACCGCAAATAAATAAAATGTTACGGGTATTTACCTGGATCATTTTTGCATCCGGGTGTTTTCTTCCTCCCTGAGGCGGTACATTCACAACAGATCCTTCCAATAATTTCAGCATGGCTTGTTGAACACCTTCTCCGCTCACATCACGCGTAATGGAAGGATTATCGCTCTTGCGCGCGATCTTATCAATCTCATCAATGAATACGATACCTCTTTCTGCACTGGCAACATCATAATCCGCAGCCTGTAGTAAACGGGTCAATACATTCTCAACATCTTCTCCAACATAACCGGCTTCCGTTAAAACAGTCGCGTCAGCAATACAAAACGGCACATTTAATAATTTCGCAATGGTTCTTGCCATTAAGGTTTTACCGGTTCCTGTTTCACCAACCAGGATCACATTGGATTTATCAATTTCTATATCTTCTTTTGAATCGGCAACATGCGATACGCGTTTAAAATGATTATAAACGGCTACGCTCAGTATTTTTTTTGCTTCGTCCTGGCCAATGATGTATTCATCCAAATGTTTTTTAATGGCATGCGGCTTCAGAACATTTAAGGCATGTTGAACCTGCTGGTTTCCCTGCGCCCCTGCTTCTTCACTTACAATTTTATAAGCCTGTGAAATACACACATCACAAATGTGGCCAGTAACACCTGCTATTAAAACTTTTACTTCTTTTTTATCCCGTCCGCAAAACGAACAAACGATAGGACCTGCTTTTGCCATTCATTAAAATTTGGATAACAAAGGTACATAAAACAAGGCAAAAGGCTGATATTTTGTGATAATTTAAATAGTTTTTTTATCTCCAAAAAACCATTTACTTTTGGTATCGGTCATGAAAAAATTTATTTGTTGTTTAAGTATTTTGGTTTTATGTTTTCAATTGAAAGCACAAAAAGACACGTCGAAACTACAAAACAAGATTTCGGAATTTGATCTTAAGAATTACAAGTCTGATCCTAAAGACAGGCTCATTTTTGAAGCTAATTATACAGGATGGCTAGGAGCCCCGTCCACAATTAAAACAGACTGGAAATGTCTTGGTTTTGGATTTTACACATTGTTTGACAAACCTATTTCTAATTCAAATTTTAGTTTTGGTTATGGATTGGGCTTTTACAGCCATAACTACAGCTCCAATGCTAATTTTATTTATCAGCTGGACAGTACAAACAAGCATGTAACTACAATTCTCGAACCTAAGACGGTACCCTATATTGCTAACCGCTACAACGAACGAAGTTTTGAGGTGCCGTTGGAATTACGTTTCAGAACTAAAACCACACGTGTTTTTAAATTAATGTTAGGTGCAAAAGTCGGGTATGTGATTTCCAATTTTAAGAAGAGTGATGATGCGGATGGGCGTATTCGTTTATATAATATTAAAAATGTAAACCCCTTGCGTTACGGCGTCGTTTTTAGAG
The DNA here is from genome assembly GCA_021155905.1 of Bacteroidota bacterium. Taxonomy (GTDB): domain Bacteria; phylum Bacteroidota; class Bacteroidia; order B-17B0; family Aurantibacillaceae; genus UBA4416. Next base: position 54,955 of record JAJNBG010000023.1, on the reverse strand, counting down.
TTGGTGTAGAACAGGTATGCTTAACAGCCAGTTATTATTTCAGCGAAGTGTTTACAGACCGAGGACCAAAAGGCATTAATCCTTTTTCGGTTGGAATAGCCATCATTCCTTATTAAACCCATTTAACTCCTTCAAACTCATTATCATCCTCTTATTTCGATAATTCATCGGAAGTACACTTCCCTTTTTAACAATTGACATTCAAAAAATAGTTTATCTTTACCTACTATTTTTTAAAAATTACACATGAAAAAATTTACTCTATTTTTTATCTGCACTCTATTTTTTAATCTTGCAGGATATGGTCAGAACTTTGTTTGGGCACAACAGATGGGAGGCGCATCTTCAGACAACGCGACGTCTGTTTGTACTGATGCCAGCGGTAACGTTTATTCGGCGGGTACCTTCTCAGGGACCTCAGATTTTGACCCAAGCACGTCAACGGCTTTTAATTTAACTGCTACAGCAGGAGGATATGACATTTATATTTCAAAATTAAATTCATCCGGTGCTTTTCAATGGGCTGTTAAAATCGGAAATGCATCTACGGAATACATAAATGGTTTGGCAACAGATGCGTCAGGGAATGTTTATGCTACGGGTAGTTTTTCAGGCACAGTCGATTTTAACCCATCTGCTACTACCAATACTCTGGTTTCTGCCGGAGGGCGTGACATTTTTGTATTAAAACTAACCACAGCCGGCGCTTATAGCTGGGCCAAAAGGATGGGTGGTATTTCAGACGATCAGGGAAATGCAGTGGTTGTTGATAATTCTGCCAATGTTTATACAACTGGTTATTATAATGGTACCGCGAATTTTAACCCCGCAGGGACGTATACGCTGACAAATTACGGGGCTAAAGATATTTACGTGAGTTGTTTGAACTCAGCCGGAACGTTTGTTTGGGCGCAGGCCATGAGTGGAAGTTCAGACGAAGAAGGGCTCGGGTTATCTCTATCAGGGTCTTACTTATTTGTTACCGGGTATTTTAATGGAAGCACAGATTTTGACCGCCAGACATCTATTGGATATTTGACATCGTTTGGATCAGAGGATGTTTTTGTGTCGAGACGTAGCACTAGTACAGGGGGGAGCTCTAACACGATTCAATTAGGAGGCACAAATAGTGACAGGGGTTTTTCTGTTGCAAATGACCCGTCGGGTAATGTTTTAGTAACCGGATATTTTAGAGGGTCAGCAGATTTTGATCCGGATGTGAGCGTTGCAAATTTAGCTTCGACTTCAGGAGGTTATGATGCTTTCATTTGCAAACTGGATGGCACTGTAAATATGTATTATTCGTGGGCCAGTAAAATTGGAAGTGGAAGTTACGATGCCGGTCAATCGATAAAGACGGATATTTTAGGGAACGTTTATACAACCGGTAATTTTGGAGATGTTGCCGACTTTGATCCAAGTGCTACTGCTTCATACACCATCACGCCGGGAAGCATGGATGTTTTTGTTTCAAAATTAACTGCAGCCGGCGCTTTTGTTTGGGCAAAAAGCTGGGGAAGTACCGGAGGTGGTGACGAAGGTAAAAGCATAGCATTAGACGCCAGTGGAAATGTTTATACAACCGGCCGTTTTACCAACACCTGTGACTTTGATCCAAGTGCTGGTACTTACAGTTTAACTACAGCAGGAAGCGACGAAATTTTTGTTCATAAACTGAGTTGCACATTACCTTCTACGATTACTTCAAGTGCCGCAAATAATACGCTTTGTATAGGGACATCAGCCACTAATACAATAAGTATTGTGTCACCGGAAGCAGGTGTTACTTATAGCTGGAGTGCTGTTGGCGCCACAGGTGTTGTCTTTAGTCCGGTAACCGGAACAACTACGGTGATGAGTTATACCGCTTCTACTTCATTTAGTGTGGTTGCTACAGGTACAAATCCTTGTGGCTCTGTTTCTACAACTGTTAGTACAGTGTTCGTTAATGCGTTACCATCGGTTTCGGCTTCCGCATCGCCAACAGCCGTTTGTGCTGGTAATACGCTGACTTTAAACGGTTCGGGTGCAAATTCTTATACCTGGAGTCATGGCGTTACTAATGGTTCTGCCGTTACACCAACAGCGTCCTTAACATATACAGTCACCGGAACAGATGTTAATGGGTGTGTGAATAGTGCTACTATCAATGTTAGCATCATTAGTAATCCAACCATCACTGTATCCGGAAAAAACATAGCTTGTTTAAATAGTCCTAATATTCTGGCGGCAAGTGGCGCTTCCAGTTATACCTGGTCACCGGGTTCTGTGGTCAGCTCTACCATAAATGCTCAGCCTCTTTCTAATAGTGTTTATACGGTGAATTCCCAGGCCGCTAATGGATGTATGAGTTCAGCGACATTTAGTGTGACTTTAGTAATGCCACAAACGCCTGATATTTGTGAGGTAACGGTGGATTCCATTTCTCAATACAACAACATTATCTGGGACAAAACCCTGTATAATAATGTGGATAGTTTCATTGTATACCGTGAAGTAAGTACTAATAACTATAGACGTATTGGAGCCCAACATCAGAATGCGTATAGTTTATTTATTGATACGGCAAGAAGTATAGGGCCTGCAAACGGAGACCCTAATATTACGTCGTATCGTTATAAATTGCAGATACGTGATACTTGTGGAAATTACAGTACAATGAGCCCTTATCATAATACAATTTATTTCCTCACCAATAGTTCCGGAAGCTTTTTCTGGAACATGTACAATGTAGAGTTCCAGCCGCTAACCCCAATATCTACTTTTGATTTAATCAGAGATAATACTGGCACCAATACATGGATTACAGTTGGAAGTTGTGCCGGAAATCAGACTTCATTAACGGATCCTGGTTTTTCAAGTTTCCCAAATGCAATCTATAGGGTGATAGGTAATGGCTTCAGTTGCAACGCGACTGCGAAAACTGCCCAGCAAATCAACAAATCCAAATCTAATGTGAAAAACAATTTCAATATTTTTACCGGTGTTTCAGCAGTGGTTCATCCAGAGATTTTTTCAGTTTCGCCTAACCCCGCTTCTTCTGAACTGATGGTTTCTTTTAGCGCTGAGGTTAAAGAAGCAACATCGATAACAGTGACGAATGTATTAGGTAAGATCGTTTTAACTCAGGAAATACGGGAAGGCACAGGCGTCATTATACCTTTAAATGAATTAGCTGAAGGTGTTTATTTTATCAGGGTTCAACAAGGAAAGAATTACACGGATAAGAAATTTATTAAGAACTAGGCAATCGTTAGTACCAATTAAAAATCGTGGTGGAGAAATCCATCACGATTTTTTTATGATTATAAATTTCTGAAAAATATTATGCTGTGAGCTGAAGCCCGGTGCTTAGAGCATAAGTCAAAAACAGGATGCCAAGTATGATCCGGTAATAACCGAAATGTTTAAACCCATACTTGTTTAAAAAAGTCACAAAGGCTTTTACAGCAACAAAGGCTACGATGAAGGCAATTAAAGCACCAAACACCAAAATGGTAATGTCATTACTGTGGATATTATCTTTTTCTTTCAGTAAATCGTAACCTGACGCTGCAAACATGGTGGGAATGGCCAGTAAAAACGAAAATTCAGCTGCCTGCTGACGGTTAAACCCTGAAAAAATTCCTCCAAATATTGTAGCGGCTGATCTTGATACACCCGGTACCATGGAGACACATTGAATCAATCCGATTTTTAAAGCATCTATATAACTGATGTCTTCAATTTCTTTATATTCTGATTCTTTTTTAGCACTCCATTTATCCAAAAACAGTAAAGCAACTCCTCCTACAATTAAAGAAACACTCACCACATAAGGGTTAAACAGGTAAAGTTTAATAGTCTTGTAGGCCAGTAAACCAATGATGCCTGTTGGAAGAAAAGCAACGAGCAACTTTAAATAAATGGTGATGCTGACAAAAAATCGCTTGATGTAAAGAAACAAAACAGCTAAAATAGCACCCAGTTGAATAACAATTTCAAAGGTTTCAGCAAACCGTGGGTTGTCGATGTCCATTAAAGAAGAAGCCAGGATCATATGGCCGGTTGAAGAAATGGGTAAAAACTCCGTTAAGCCCTCAATAATGGCAATAATTAACGCTTCAAAATAAGTCATATAAAAAAAGTAAAAAGAAGTTTAAGCTTCTTCGTTTTTGGTTTTTGGTCTCCACATGATTGCCACAATAATTGTCACAAATCCAAGTAAGCAAACCATTGGCGCAATAGTGATACGCTGGGTATCAAAAATAGCAGGATTAAAAACATTTGGATCTTCACTTCCGCCGCCAATCATGAGTAGATATCCCAATATGATTAGTACAATTCCCGCAATAAAGATCTGATAATTTTGTTTGCCAAATGTCGTTTTCATTCCAATAATTTTGATAGCAAAGCTATTAAAAAACTTCATTTAACAAGCGTATTATGAGATAAAAATCCCTCAAAGTTTTCGTTAATTTTTCGTAATATTGCTATTCTATAAAGTAAGTATGGGTAAAGTAGCATTAATTACAGGTGTAACAGGTCAGGACGGGGCATACCTTTCTGAATTGCTGTTAAGTAAAGGATATTCGGTACACGGCGTTAAACGAAGAAGTTCATTATTCAACACGGATAGGATCGATCATCTATATCAGGATCAGCATGAAAAACACGTCAATTTCAAATTGCATCATGGTGATTTGACGGACAGCACAAATCTGATCAGAATTGTTCAGGAAGTGCAGCCGGATGAAATATACAATTTGGCAGCGATGTCTCATGTAAAAGTGAGTTTCGATACTCCGGAATATACAGCTAATGCTGATGGAATCGGAACATTAAGAATCCTGGAAGCCATTCGTATTTTAGGACTTGAGAAAAAGACACGATTTTACCAGGCATCTACTTCAGAATTGTATGGTTTAGTGCAGGAAATTCCACAAAAAGAAACTACTCCTTTTTATCCACGCAGTCCATATGGCGTTGCTAAATTATATGCTTTCTGGATCACTAAAAATTACCGTGAAGCTTATGGAATGTACGCGTGTAACGGTATTTTATTTAATCATGAAAGCCCCTTACGCGGAGAGACGTTCGTAACCCGTAAAATCACCCGTGCTGTAGCAAAGATCAGTCTTGGTTTACAGGAGAAATTGTTCATGGGAAATATCGATTCTGAAAGAGACTGGGGTCATGCTAAGGATTATGTGGAAGGCATGTGGCGCATGCTGCAGCAGGATGTAGCGGAAGATTACGTGTTGGCAACAGGCATAAAAATTTCAGTGCGTGAATTCATCAATATGGCTTTCGCTGAGGTTGGAATTAAGATGAAATGGGAAGGTAAGGAAGAGAATGAAAAAGGAATTGATTCGGCAACAGGAAAAGTATTAGTGGAGATTGATCCTAAATATTACCGCCCGGCTGAGGTTGATCTTTTAGTTGGAGATGCAGCCAAAGCAAAAACAAATATGGGATGGACACCGACTTATACAGTTTCGGAATTGTGCAAAGAAATGGTAGCTGCAGATGTGGAATTATTTAAAAGAGATAAATATTTATTAGAGGGTGGCCATAAGGTTTTAAATTATAAAGAATAAAATTTAAACCTCCGTTCAAGAGGTTTTTTTAATTACAAAACGAACATGGAACTTAATTCCAAAATATACATTGCAGGACACCGTGGAATGGTGGGCTCTGCCATTATGAGAAATCTTCAAATAAAAGGATTCACCAATATCATTACACGAACTTCTAAAGAATTGGATTTACGCAATTCCCAGGCTGTTAGTGTTTTTTTTTCATCTGAAAAACCTGAGTATGTTTTTCTGGCAGCTGCTAAAGTTGGCGGCATCCAGGCCAACAATATCTATAGAGCTGATTTTATTTATGAGAATTTAATGATCCAAAATAATGTGATTCATAACTCATATTTGAGCGGCGTGAAAAAGCTAATGTTTTTGGGTAGCTCATGCATTTATCCTAAACTGGCACCACAGCCTTTAAAAGAAGAGTATTTGCTGACGGGTTTATTGGAAGAAACAAATGAACCTTATGCCATCGCAAAAATTGCAGGTATTAAAATGTGCGAAAGCTACAAACGTCAATACGGTTGTAATTTTATTTCGGTTATGCCAACTAATATGTATGGCCCGAATGATAATTATAATTTAAATAATTCACATGTATTACCGGCATTAATAAGGAAGTTTCATGATGCCAGAGAAAACAATTTACCGTCCGTTGAAATGTGGGGAACTGGTAAACCAATGCGCGAATTTCTTCACGCCGATGACCTGGGAGATGCCTGTGTGTATTTGATGAACACTTATGATGGGGAGAAGTTTGTTAATATTGGTTCTGGTAAAGATCTGACAATTAAAGATCTTGCCCTTTTGGTTAAAGAAATCGTAGGATATGCCGGCGAAATTGTACATGATCTTTCAAAGCCCGACGGAACTCCACGTAAGTTAATGGATGTTTCGTATTTGCATTCATTAGGATGGAAACATAAAATTGAATTACCGGAAGGTATAAAGCAGGTGTACGAAGATTTCAAAAATAAAGAAGGCGTTAAGCAATGGTAATTCACCAAAATAAATATTAAGATAAAGACTTGTCGGAAAAGTGATTGGTACCAGTAATAAAAGAATAGTATTAACCAGATATAAATATCTTTTATCTTTTATTTTTTATCTATTAACCCAGCCCTTATTCGCGCAATTTTATAATCTCCCAAACGACTATTTTTTTAATACGTTTACCCAGCGACAATTAGCACGAATCGATTCCGATCAGGTTCACTCCGGCATTCAGCCTTATATTCCTTTTTTTAATAAAAAATATGAATTTGTCGGAGACAGTCAGCTCATATTCAAATACCTCGCGGACGATCCGATTATTGAAAAAGTATTTTTCGATCATTTAATTCATATCAAACCGAAGTCGGGAAAATATGAATTTAAAATAGATCCGTTGTTAAACATAGAGACAGGTAACGCTACTTATGATACAACAAATTCACAACGCATCTCAACCAACACCCGGGGATTTATTGCCAGTGGCGCTATCGGAAAAGATTTTTACTTTGAGACGATGTTCTCGGAAAATCAAAGCCAGTTTCCTCATTATATTTCCAGTTATAACAATCAAACAAAAATTGTTCCCGGGCAAGGCCGTTATAAGGTTTTTAAAACAACGGGTTATGACTACGCGTTTTCTTCAGGTTTTATTTCATACCAGCCTATAAAAAAACTGAACATTCAAATCGGCCATGGAAAACAAAAAATAGGAAACGGATACAGATCAATCTTGTTGAGCGATAATGCATTTAATTATCCCTATCTGCGACTAACGTCGGAGTGGTTAAAAGGGAAATTACAATACACGAATATTTATGCCGTTCTGATGAATCTGACAACCGGCGGAGCTTTAACGCCTCAGTTTACCGAGCCATTATTTCAAAAGAAAGCCGTATCCTTTCAGTATTTGAGTTATAATGTAAACCGGAGAATAAATATTGGATTGTTCCAAGGAATGATTTGGGGAGCGGCTGATAGTTTGAACAGGCAGCATCTCGAGTGGCAATATTTTAATCCTGTCATTTTTTCGAACCTGGGGTTCTATGGTTTAAATAATAAAAATAACATAGTCATTGGCGCTACAGCAAACATAAAACTTAGCCATAAGATTTCAGTTTACGGTCAATTTATGGGAGACGATTTCAGTAATACGTTTGCTTTTGGAAATACATTTGGATACCAGGTTGGAGCCAGGTATTTTGACGCTTTTGGTTTAAAAAATTTAATGTTGCAGGCCGAATACAATGATGTTGCGGAGGGCTCGTACAACAGTCCTTTTGGTACTTATAGTAACCAGAGTTTTTCTCATTATAGCCAGAACCTGGCATACACACAAGGATACGGAAAAGAATTGGTTTTGCTTGGAGATATGAAATTCAAAAGGGCTTTCCTGAATGCCAAACTAAATTTGCAATGGCTAACTTTAAATAAATACGCCTTGTATAATAATACAATCTCAAAAATTCAAATTGGTTACACTATTAATCCTGCATATAATTTTAATGTATCTTTAGGTTATAATTACAGGTTCCAGGATTTTTTAGGATTTAATGAATCAAATAACACAACAAGATTTTACACCATCAGCTTAAAATCAAACTTATATAACACCTATTACGATTTTTAAAATAAACTTATGGCAATATTAATTTTAGTATTCATTACTGCATTTGCTGTTGTTCTTTACTCCACTCCGGCATTGATTAAGGTAGCAGTTTTAAAGCGCCTGATTGACTTGCCGACGGAAGACAGAAAAGTTCATAAAAGGGCTATTCCAACTATTGGAGGTATTATCATTTATGCAGCAACTTTATTTTCTTTTTCATTATGGTATAATATTGATGACCTTCACGAATATGACCAGATCTATGAATCGGTTAAAGAGTTTAAGATTTTAGTGGCCACAAGTCTGGTGCTATTTTTTGTTGGAGTAAAGGATGATATCATCGGAACTTCTCCGGTGAAGAAATTATTTGCCAATATTTTAGTAGGATTAATTCTGGTGCTAATGGGTGATATCAGGATTACCGGTTTGCATGGTGTTTTCGGAATTAATGAAATCCCTCAATGGGGAAGTGTCTTCTTATCATTGTTTACGTACATTGTGGTTGTAAACGCAATGAACCTGATAGATGGGATTGATGGTTTAGCTGCGGGCGTGGGCTTTATTGCTGCTTCGGTATTTGGTACCTGGTTCATTTTTGCAAATGAATACACGCTCGCATCTTTGTCATTTTCTTTATCAGGCGCATTATTAGGGTTTTTAATTTTTAATTTTTCCCCAGCCAAGATCTTTATGGGCGATAGTGGTTCCCTGATCATTGGAATGTTTATCTGTGTGTTAAGTATAAAGCTAATTGAATACCCGCCATCAAGACTTGATGATTTCTGGGTCAGGATCTCGAACCCGATTATTGTTATTGCCGCGTTGATTTATCCTTTAACAGATACCTTGAGGATTTTTATTATCAGGGCAGCAAAAGGACAATCTCCCTTTGCAGCAGACCGGAACCATTTACATCACCGCTTACTGGATTGTGGATATTCTCACGTCAAAACGGTGATCATCATTTATTTTTATAGTTTCGCAACTGTAGCTATGTCATTACTAAGTTACTATTTGAACCCAAGTCTGTCGTTAATTGCCATACTTGGGTGTAGTGGATTGTTTATTCTGTTTGTGCATTTTTCTTACCGTGCTGCTCAGAAGAAAAAAGAAAATTAACGATGGATTTGAAGGGAATAAAGACTTATTTGAACTCATTACTTCTACTCAGGAGTTTTGTTTTCTGTTTTTGTTTTTCAGGAGAAGTACTTTTTTCTCAGACCGATCCACAGGCGCAAAACCTTTTTATTAATTCAGAAACAGAGCAATGCATTGATTCCTGGAATATAAAGAATCCCGAAACAACATTTCATTCTTCATTCCAGCCATATCTTTCATCAACTCTACAGAACTATTCGGATACTTCTATTGAATTTCTGCACCATCCCATCAAAAATTTTTTTCTAAGCAAAACATTCAACGAAGGACCAAGCAAACGAAATCAGTATCATTTACAGTTGTTGCCAGTTATTGATCTGCAGGCAGGGTATGATTTACTTTCTTCTGCTTTTGTTCCGGAGATGATTGGAGGAGCTAATGTTAAGTTAAATATTAATAATGATTTTACATTTGCGCTAACCGCTTTGGGCGGTAGGGTAAGTTACCCTGGCTTTATTGATACAAGCGTACAAACAAGCGCGATAATTCCTGGTCTTGGACGAGGCTATAAAAATGTGGATGGAAGCTATAGTTTTTCAAATTTAACCGGATATATTTCATATAGCCCCAACAAAACATTTAATTTCCAATTGGGAAAAGACAAGCATTTTATCGGAGATGGTTACCGTTCTTTATTATTGTCTGACTTTTCTAACAACAACCCTTACTTTGGAATAAATGCGAACATCTGGAAAATTCAATATAATGTCTGGTATTCATGGATGCAGGATTTTTCACGTTATGATGGATCGCAAAAGAGTTTGCAAAACAAGTATGGAACGTTTCATTATTTGAGTTTTAACGCACTGAAGGAGTTTAATATTTCTTTTTTCGAAAACGTAGTCTGGCAGGGAACAGATACAAACCGGGTACGGACTTTTGACGTTAATTATCTGAACCCAATTGTTTTTTACCGTCCACAGGAATATTCGGTTGGATCGGCGGATAACTCTATGATGGGATTGAACGCTTCTGCGAAATTATTTGGAACCTTAAAACTATACGCGCAGGCTGTTGCCGATGAATTTTTTTTAAAGGAGATCAGAGCCCGTAAAGGATGGTGGGCAAATAAACAAGGCTGGCAGTTGGGAGCAAAATACATCAATGCTTTTAAAGTAAAGGGACTGACCCTTCAGGTTGAATACAACCAGGTTAGACCCTACACGTATACACACGGTAGTGTTCAGCAAAACTATGCACATTCCGGACAGGCTTTGGCGCACCCGTTCGGCGCCAATTTCAAAGAGTACCTGGGATTCATCAGCTATAGAGCCAACCGCTGGATGCTAAGCTTCCAGGGTTTGTCGGCAGTAATAGGAATGGATAGTTTAGGGGTTAATATGGGACAAAATATTTTTTCAAGCTATACGACACGTCCTCGTGAATATGGACATAAAACAACTCAGGGCAACCAACGAAAGCTCATGCAAAGTGATCTTAAGTTTACCTATTACCTGATTCCACAAATGAATTTACGACTGGAAGTTGGTTATATTCAAAGAAGCATTGATGATGATTTCTATTATCATTTGCAGTCACCCTATATTTATTTAGGACTTAAGACCAGTGTTCACCGGTTTTACAGGGATTATTAAATAATTTTTTCATGGAATCTATCGATCATTTCTTTTTATCGATCCCCGAACCTCAACAATCCGCTTTATTATTTTTGAGGAGATTTCTTACAGAGGAAATAGGCCTGGAAGAACATATCAAATTCAATACTCCTTTTTATAACTACAAAGGAAAATGGTTTTGTTATATGTCCTACAGTGCAAAACGTAAACATGAAATTTATATTGGATTTTTAAAAGGGTATCAAATTGAATTCCCTCACCTGGAAAGCGAAGGCCGGAAGCAGGTAAAAATTTACAGGATCAATCCGGAAAAAGACATTGACGTAAAATCTTTAGTGAAAATTACATCGCAGTTAAAAAGCTGCTACAGTTAATTCTATCTTGGATACTCAATGCGAACGTGATAGATATTCATTAATCGCTTCTTAAAAATCTTTTTAATCTGCGTAATATCCCTGAAAGTAATATCTGCATTCATAAATTGGTTCTCATTGATCTGATGATTAATAATCTGATCCACTAATTCATCAATCGCAATCGCATCATATTTTTTTAAACTTCGGGAAGATGCCTCTACGCCATCAGCCATCATCAGGATAGCTGTTTCTTTGCTAAATGGAATTGGCCCCGGATACCTGAACAAATCTTCATTGATAACCTCGCCTTCGTGTTCTTTTTTGTAATTGTGTAGAAAATAACGCGTGGCTGTGGTCCCATGATGTGTTCTGATAAAATCAATAACGGTTTCAGGAAGCTTATTTTCTTTGGCAATTTCAACTCCTTTAATCACATGGCTTATAATGATCTGTGCGCTTTCTTCTGATGTCAGGTCTTCATGTGGGCTCACTTCTCCAACCTGATTTTCCATAAAAAAGCGAGGATTCACCATTTTACCAATATCATGATACATAGCACCCGTTCTTACTAATAAAGGATTTCCGCCAATCTTATAGCACGCTTCTTCTGCCAGGTTGGCTACCTGTAAGGAGTGCTGAAAGGTGCCTGGAATTTTTTGTGACAGCTGGCGAAGTAATGGCGAATTTAAATCACACAATTCCAAAAGTGTAAAGTCGGACGTAAAACCAAAAACCTTTTCGAAGATATAGATCAATGGAAATGAAAATAAAACGCAGACACTGCTGATTAAAAAAGGAATATAATTCTGAATATTACTGATTGCCTGAGAAGTATTGTTTACTAAATGATAGGCTACGTATGCCAAAACGTAAAATACAAAAGTTAACAAGGCGGACATAAATAATTTGGATCGCTTCCCCATGTCAGCTACACTGAAAATGGTTCCAATCCCTGCAATCAACTGAACAAAAACAAACTCGAATTTATCAGGAATAAAAAAGGCGCAAATTAAAATAATATTTAAAAAGTTGAACAGCGAGGTTCTGCTGTCAAAAAACACCCTTATCAGTATGGGAACCAAACAGAACGGGACAGCGTACGCATAATTAATATTGTAGGTAACGACAATACTGGTTACTAAAACGATGACAATGATAATTAAAAATATAAACGTGACCTGTGTATTTTGACTAAAAATTGCTTTTCGGAAAAATGCCAGGAATAACATCATGATGCCCATTACCAGCACACAAAGCAATAGTTGACCTGCGACAATGGTTAATAGTGGTGACTTAGTGTCCTGATCTGTCAGTTCAGCATTGTAACTGTTCAGGATGTTACTTTGTTCCTCAGTTATAATATCATTTTTTCTGACAAGTATATCACCCTTCTCTATTTTAGATTTATAAATGTATTGAGCTTCCGCTTCATCATTGATTGCCATCTCACTCGATAGGATTTCATCAAACACAATGTTGGGCTTTAAGAGCGCAAGGATTCTATTGACCAGAACCTCATCTTTTATGTTTTCAGATAAATAGTGCTTTGTTTTTTCATAATTAAAAAGGGCATATCTTTTCGTATAGGTAACCTCGTTGTCATCTACAATATAGACGACTGAATCTACATAAGAGGTAGGAATAGCCGAAAAATAAAGGCCTGTTTGATAAATACTGTCAAGACAAAATTTTACGGTAAGTTTTTGAGTATCCGATAATTCCTGGATATCCGATAATATGGATGTGACATCCGCTTTCGTCTTTTTAAAATAAGCGATTTGTTTTTTTGATTCTTTTTTTTCCAGAGCTAATTCATCCTCTGTTTTTTTGACTAAAAAATCAAAAGGTGAAATAAGGTCAGCATTCAGCCAAACATCGCCTTCATTGATATTACTTAACTGAAGCGAATTATTTTTTGGTAACAGATAAACGCAGAAAAGAACACAAAATGTAAACACGATGCCTTTATACCAAAGCGCATGTTTGTCTCTTATTTTAGTAAACAGGCTATTCACTCGACAAAAGAAGGCAATTTTTAGTGATCAAACGGGAAAAAGAAATAAGGTTTATGAACATGGTTGTTTTAAATTAAGGTGAGAACTATCGTACCAGCGTAACATGACCTATACGGGATTCATTTTCTTTCGACACAATGTTTTTGAATTCGCACTTCCATACATACACGTCCATTGGACTTGGCGCATCTTTATATGTCCCATTCCAGCCAGCTTCTGTATCATTGGTTTTAAAAATCAATTCGCCCCAGCGGTTAAATATCATAAACGTATAATCTTCAACACCAATAACAATAGGTTTGAAAACATCATTTAGATGGTCTTTATTTCCCGGTGTAAAAGCATTAGGTATCCAGAATCTGAATTCAGGAAGGACGCGGACGAGCAAAGTCATGGTGTTTGGGCAGGCGTAGGTGTTAGTAACTGTTTGTGTGACATAATAATCTCCCCACGTTAAATATGTGTGCATGGGGTTTATTTCGCTAGACCCGGAACCGTCAGCAAAATCATAATACCAGCTAACAATATTATTTGTACCGGAAGTATTAAAAAAGAAAATATCCGGATCAAAAATAGAAGTGACCAAAGGAGATGCCACAAAATTGGCAACTGGTGATGGATTAACTGTAATGCTCGAAACAGAAACCGTTTGACTCGTGTCGATACATTTACTGTCAGTCATAATGGTAAGAGTATACGTATAAATACCCGGCGGACTAAACACGTGTATTGGATTGGCTTGAGTGGAGGTAGTCCCGTCACTGAAATTCCATAAATAAGATAAAGGAGAGGAAGAAGTACTGGTATTTAAAAATGGCACTGACATCGGATCGCAACCAAGTTCGATCAGAGGTGCGATGGAGGCAATCGGATTATCATATATCTCTATGATTTGCGTGGCTGTATCAATGCACCCATCTTCATTGGCAATCAGCATGATTGAATAACTGCCTGCGGCGTTAAAAGATATATTGGAAACAGTTTGTGCAGAGGACGTTTGCGTTGAAGCGGAAGGGCCAAAATCCCAAGCGATTACACCAGGCGTTGGAAAAAAAGTCGCATTTGTAAAATCAAAACTATTATTATCAAAGCATTGTCCAGTGGCTGAAGAATAACTAAAGTTCGCAATCGGACTCGGAAAAACAGTAATACTATTGACGGCAAGAACTTTACTGGTGTCAATACATTTCTGGCTGGTAATTACTGACAGAGAAAAACCATAAATCCCGGGAGGTGAAAATGTATGCGTTGGATTTTGTTGTGACGATGTGGTCCCGTCACTGAACGCCCACGCGTAGGTCATAGGTGTTCCGGCTGTACTTGTGTTACTAAATGTCACTATTACCGGGTCACAGCCGGCTGCAGGAAACGTAGAGATTGATGCCATCGGACTTTGCCAGACCGAAATCGTTTCTGTTACTTTTGCCGTGCAACCATTTTTAGATACAGTAAATACGACAGGGTAGTCTCCGGGCGTATTGAATGTAACATTATTTACGGTCGGTGTGTTGGCGCTTTGTGGCGTAGCATTGGTACCAAATGTCCAATTGATTGTGCTGCTCACCGGATATGTTCCGCCACCATTAAAAGTAAAATTATTTCCTAAAAAGCATTGAGCATTAGGTGCCAGATAGTCCGGGAGAATTAATGAATCAATATGAAAAATTTCAATTGTAGTGTCACCACAGGCTGTTTTTGGGTTTACATATAGGGTTACGGTATAATCGCCCGGAGCAGGGAAAGTGTATGTTGGGTTATAAAGATTTGACGTATCTGCCAATGTGTTCGGGTCTCCAAAATTCCAATGATAACTTGAACCATTGAAACTGTTATTGGCATAAGAGACTGTAAACCCATTGCAATAGCCTGTTCCTTGCCCATTATTAGTGGTAGTTTGCGAAATAATGTCAGCTGCTACAACAAACGGACAATTGATCACATTAAACTGGAAGTCACGGTAATGAACGCCAATTAAATCCCCGTTCCGATATTCACTGACACAAACACCAACTACCCATTGCCCTATAACGTCCGGAACCCCATTTAGAAAGCCGGTGTTTGGATTGATATTGATAGCCGGGTTGGAAGACATTGGGTAAGATGCTGAATATGGCGGAGCAAATGGGACTGAAATATAAGGAGGGGGCGTATTATTGGACGGGCAGGAAGAAGGGGGATTGGAACATTGCCCACCCGGAAGTGCCGGAAATGTGCCGATTACCGGACAACAACCATCAAGGCCATTAAAAGGAGTGCATAAATTATAAACCAACGAATCGCCATCGGGATCAGTAGCTACATGATCAAATGCAATTGGAATTCCTTTACAAATATAAATCGGAGGTCGTTTGGAAAAACGTGGGCAACTATTTATAACTGCCGTTTCAGGCCCGGGAATATGTTCCCAATAAGTAGCACCAACACCTCCGGGATTGGTCAGATTCAAAATCGTTCCATTTCTACAGCATCTCTGATAGGCAATAATATAACCTCCGGCCAAAGGCGGTAAAGTAACGTAACCTTCATAAATTGCTTCATCTACGCAGGCGTTGCTTCCTGCCGTTGGTGCACATGGACTATTATTTGAAGGGGGAACTCTGGTGTCGCTTACAATACTTAGTTGTAAAGTGGTGATGACAATACCCGAACCCTCAAAAATAGTGAGAAAAGCAGGATTATCAAATGGAGGAATTCCATTGAAACAATCCCTGTAGACCTTCATGTTAATTCTGTAATTATTATTCCCTAAATAGTCGTAATAAATTTCGCCCCCCACGATATGCGTGGCATCCGCTAGTTTAAATAAGCCTAGAAATAGGATTAATAAATATGTCTTAAATGCTTTGATCGTTTGTTAATCTTTAAAAACCTGAAAAAAGCCATTAAACTTTCTTCCATCTGTTAAATTAAGTGTGTAAAAGTAGGTTCCGCTATTTTCATCAGGACTCCAGTCATTTTTATAATCATCGCTATTATAAACTTGTTTTCCCCAACGATTAAAAACCGATAAGACACTTCCGCTATAATTCTCTAAGCCGTTGATTTTAAAATAGTCGTTGACGCCATCACCATTTGCTGTAATAACATTTGGGATGATAACTTCGCAGTCGATGATTTCGATCGACACGATAATAGTATCTTTAAAAGAGCATTGATCCGTAGCAACAACCGTATATTGCGCAATGGGATGTGTTCGATATTCCATAAAATAATAGGTGTTGTTCATTGTGTCATATGGCGTGATACCATTTGAAGGAATCAACCAGTCAATCTGGTAGGGCGGATTTCCACTGGAAACGACTATCGGAACAGTTTTTATCGAGTCAAGGCATATGACAACCGGATTTACAGGATCCATTACCGGCTGAGAAGTAATAAGACTCACAGTGTATATGGCAGTATCAACGCAGGATGGTGGCGAGGTGCCTATAACCGTGTAAGTGGTGTTGATGTTTGAATTTACAACGATTGAGTTCGAGGTCGCGCCAGTGTTCCATGTATAGGTAGTAGCCCCACTCGCTGTTATTACACCATTCTGTCCTGGACAGATCGAGGTACCAACAACGCTGATCGTTGGATTAGGTGATACGCTAACAGTATACATCGTACCCTGTGTACAGGCGCCCAAGGTAGAAACCACGGAGTAGGTAGTCGTGTCATTAGGCGTTACATTAATGGTCGATGTTGTTGCACCGTTGCTCCATAACAACAATGATGAGCCGCCAAGCAGTGTTAATACTGTACTTTGTCCTTCGCAAATGTTATTGTTGCCAATGATCGAGAGCGTTTGATTGATAACAGTCACGGTTGCCACGGCCATGCTCGTGCATGACCCAACTGAGCCAACAACTGTGTAATTTGTCGTTGACAGTGGACTTACGGTTGTAGAATATGATGTAGAGCCGGTGTTCCAGGCGTAGCTGGAAGCGCCGGATGCCGTGAGAGTAGCAATGCCACCGAAACAAATAACTGTGCTTGTTGGGATAATAGTTGGTGTTGGAACTACAGTCAGGGTATAAACAGCGGTGTTTGTACATGATGAGTTAAGCGTACCCGTTACCGTATAAGAAGTAGGTGCCGTTGGATTTACAGTAATAGAGTTTGATACAGTTCCTGTGCTCCAGGTATAGGTTGTCGCTCCGGAAACCGTAATCGTTGCATTTTGCCCCGGGCAAACTATCGGCGCAGAAAATGTTAACGTAGGATTCGATGTGACACTTAATGTATGTATAGCGGTGTTGGTGCAGGAACCTACAATTGATGTTAATGTATAGGTCGTATTGGTAGTTGGCGTTACAACAATGCTCGTTGTAGTTTCTCCGGTATCCCAAGTATAGGACGAACCACCGGATGCCGTGAGCATTGCACTTTCTCCCAGACAAATAATAGTATTTCCGGTAATAGAAATTTGACTCACAACTGACACTGTTGAAACAGCGGAATTGGTACATGTACCATTAGCGCCAACTACCGTATAGTTAGTTGTTGATGAAGGATTAACGTTGAGTGTGTCGGAAACCAACCCCGTACTCCAGGTGTAGGTGGTGGCACCGGAAGCACTAACGGAAACACTGCTGGTGCCGCAACTAATTGTATTGGTTGCTACAACAGTTGGTATTGCAACCGGTGTAACTGTGACCACTTTTGTTATGGGTTTATTACATACATCATTAACTGTAATAGTATAGTCGGTTGCAGATGTCACTGGTCCGGTATTTAAGGTAGGAGTATTTACTGATGGAGAGGAAATGGTATAAGTGTAAACTGGGTATCCGCCTCCAGCCCCTGCATTTAATATAGTCGAATAACCACTACACAAGCTAACATCGTTTTGGGAAATTGAAATAGGCGTATAATCTTTGATATATAAATTGAATCTGATGGTGTTTGTAGCCGCACAGGACAAGGTGTTAGTAACAAAACTGGACATGGTAAACTTTATGGTATCAAGCCCTTCAACTAATCCGTCCTGTATACCACTTAGGTTACAAAATTTAACGGTATCCTGATTTGCAGCAAAATAAATTTTTGTTGGCCAGATAAATGCTGGATTTCCGGATTGGATATAATCCGTTCCTAATAGCGCATTTCCGGAAACCTGAAGACTGAATGAATCAGGATTAGCGATATTCCCGTTTCTGATAAAATTAAAACAATTGGTATTACAATCTTCTACTAATATAGAATCCGGAATATTTGAATTTGCATTGGTAGTATTTAATCCTAGCGGAGGCAAACTGCTAAAAGACCCACCTTCAAGAAATACTCCAGAATCATAGATGCCATCACTAACGTCAGCAATCGCTATTTTAATATGGTAGGTTTGCCCACAGATTACAGATGCTTTAGCTCTCAAAACTTTTGTCATTCCGTCAAATTTTAACTGTGAATTGACAGGAGATTGGTTATTTACATAAAACTGTGAATAGGCTAAACTTAAACAACCTCCAACAGTACCGAAAGAACCTGTTACTCCGGGATTCACAGAATTAATTGTTACGGGTAAAGTAGTGCCTGGGATTAAAGCAACATTGTGTTTAACGTAATTTCCTCCTGAGGGATTCGGACCGCTCAATAAGAATGCAAAAATATCGTTTACTGTTCCACATACATATTCAGGATACTCTTCAGAGGCGAACACGTATTTAAAACTTAACGTATCGCTTTGGGGAACAAAGTCAAACTCGAGAATAGCGGCATTCTCGGTGCCGGAAACTATACCATCTAAATCCGAATCGCCAGGCTGCCCATTGTCTTCATTCATCTGAGCATTAACAGAGCCTGATGGATTATTCGAACCAACAATAGTTCCACTTGTTAAGATGACACCGGATCCAATTCCCAGGTTAGTTGAAGCAGTTGCGGTAAATTTACCTCTTGCATTGGGCGAACCGGTAAAAGTAATATTAGTAGCCGTTACACCCGGACCCAATAACACATTTTGTACAAGTTGTTGGGGAGTCAACGTTTGGCTTGTAGTTAACTGCCCCTTTGATGTATGCGCTAAAAAAAAGAGCGATACAATTGCTAAATAAATTTTTCTCATATACCCAAAAATATCTAAAAATCAACTAATTAACAACTTTTTCAGTCACCCAAATCGCTTTTTAAATAAAAAAAGTACTTTCGTACCAAAATTCTACAACAATGGAGCAAAACCAAATCCAAACCTACCTGAATTCAAATAAAGACCGCTTTTTAAATGAATTATTAGAATTATTAAAAATCCCTTCTATCAGCGCAAAGCCGGAACATAAACCGGACATGGAGCGCACAGCTGAAACTGTCAAAAAAAGATTAATAGAAGCAGGCGCGGATAACGTGGAAATTTGCCAGACAAAAGGATACCCTGTTGTTTATGGAGAAAAAATAATTGATCCGGCAAAACCAACCGTTGTCGTTTACGGACACTACGATGTTCAGCCTGCAGATCCGGTTGATCTTTGGGATTTTCCTCCGTTTGAGCCGGTCATCAAAAAAACAGACATCCATCCGGAAGGTGCTATTTTTGCCCGTGGAAGCTGTGATGATAAAGGGCAAATGTACATGCATGTAAAAGCCTTCGAAATCATGATGAAAACCGGAACGCTTCCATGCAATGTGAAATTTATGATTGAAGGAGAAGAAGAAGTTGGATCACCAAGTTTAGGTCCCTGGATCGTTGAGAATAAAGAAAAGTTAAAGGGAGATATCATTTTAATTTCTGATACCTCTATCATTGCCAATGATATTCCAAGTATTGATGCAGGTTTAAGAGGTTTGGCCTATATGGAAGTTGAAGTGACGGGCCCTAACCGTGATTTACACAGTGGGGTTTATGGAGGGGCTGTGGCGAATCCGATTAATATTTTATGTAAGTTAATTGCTTCCTGCCATGATGAAAATAATCACATCACAATCCCTGCATTTTATGATCAGGTTCAGGAATTAAGCAGTGACGAGAGAACGGAAATGGCAAAGGCTCCCTTTGACCTCGAAGCATTTAAAAAGGATCTGAACATTGAGGAAGAGCGGGGAGAGAAAGGCTATTCAACTAACGAGCGCACCGGCATCAGACCGACTTTGGATGTGAATGGTATCTGGGGCGGTTATACAGGAGAGGGTGCAAAAACCGTATTACCTTCCAAAGCATTTGCTAAAATTTCCATGCGATTGGTTCCAAACCAGGATTCTCATAACATCAGTGAAATATTTAAAAAGCATTTTGAGAGTGTTGCGCCAAAGTCAGTAAAGGTAAAAGTGACGGCTCACCATGGAGGAGAACCGGTAGTGGTGCCCATTACTTCCAAAGGATTTATATCGGCCAGCAAAGCCATGGAAGAAACCTATGGCAAGAAACCCATTCCTACACGTAGCGGCGGAAGTATTCCGATTGTTGCTTTGTTTAAAAAAGAACTAGGAATGGACAGCATTTTATTTGGTTTTGGATTGGACAGCGATGCTCTGCATTCACCAAACGAGCATTATGGATTATTTAATTATTACAAAGGAATTGAAACCATTCCTTTGTTTTATAAATATTTCACGGCATAAGCGGTGCTAAAAAAAAATGTGATTATTATTGGTGGCGGGCCGGCATCCTTGATGCTGGCTTGTTCATTAGATAGCATGCAATTTAATATTTCGATTTACGAAAAGAATGCAGCCCTGGGCCGAAAATTCCTGGTAGCCGGCAAAGGAGGATTCAACTTAACGCACTCTGAAAACATAGAACAGTTTGCACAACGTTATCACCCCCGGGAATTTATAAAACCGTTTTTAAACCATTTTTCCAACACAGATTTCAGAAACTGGCTCCAATCCATTGGTATCGAAACTTATGTAGGAACCAGTAAACGTGTGTTTCCTGTAAAAGGGATCAAACCCATAGAAGTATTAAAATCTATTGAAAAAAAACTGGCAGCGAATGATGTTAAAATTTTTTATAATCACGAATGGAAAGGCTGGAACGAAGATCAATTAGTTTTTGAAACTTTAAACCATCAAACTTCAAATATCCAAAGCGACATCACCGTTTTTGCCTTAGGCGGAGCCAGTTGGAAAGTGACCGGAAGTGACGGTAACTGGAGCCCCTACTTTATGGGCAAGGGAATCCAAATTGATCCGTTTTATCCTTCTAACTGTGCTTATCAAATCAATTGGAACATTGAATTATTAAAAAATATCGAAGGGCAGTCTTTAAAGAACTGTACATTTACCTGTGGAAGTATAGCCAGAAAAGGCGAAGCGGTTATTACAAATTTTGGCATTGAGGGAAGCGGTATTTATCCCATGAGTCCTGCCGTTAGAAAACAATTGTCAGAAAAAGAAATGGCAGACATTCGCATTGATTTCAAGCCTGATTTAAGTGAAGAAGAAATAAGATCACGGATAGAAAACAAAGGAAAATTATCGGTTAAAGAGGTATTGGAAAAAAGAATCAATCTTCCCGGATTACAAATCGAACTTATTAAACAAAATACGACTAAAGAAGAATATAAAGACGCACGGGTTTTAACAAAATTCATCAAATCCTATCCCTTGGTAGTTACAGGCCTTGCTCCTCTGGATGAGGCAATCTCCACTGTTGGCGGGATTCCTCTAAGTGAGGTTAATCAGAATCTGGAACTGAAAAAATTGCCCAATCATTATTGTATTGGAGAAATGCTGGATTGGGACGCCCCGACAGGTGGCTATTTACTGCAGGCTTGTTTCAGTATGGGAAAATTTTTGGCTGATAAATTAAACGCCGAAAATTAATTACTCGATAATTATCTTTAAAGAAGTGGTTTTTTTGTTTGCTGTAAAGTTTAGTAAATACAAGCCTTTACCGTAAGGGATTAAATTAATGTCTTTTTTGATGGTGCCCCCACTATTTTGTAACAGTTCTGTGTATACTTTTTGGCCAATTGCGTTAAATACATCCAACTGGTAATTTTCGCGCATAGCTTTCAGAAGGTCTATAGTTACGATTCCATTACTTGGATTCGGATATATATTAATGCTTGAATTGTGATCTATATCATTAACAGTTGTTGCTAATAAGCTATAAAGGTTAACGTTATCAATATATAAGGCCTGTCCATAAAATCCGCGGTTTTGAAAAACAATCATAACACTTGGCAAACCAGCGTATGCTGATAGATCGACCGTGTCACGTTTCCACTGCGAGGCTGTTGGTTTAAAAATACTTTGAACTTTATCAGGGGCAGTAGCTAAGGCAGTGTTTCCTTTTACGAAAAGTAAATCGTAAGTAATTCCGCAATCCGATGATGCTAATACAGCCAATGTATCATTATTAACGTTGTCATAACGCGCATAAGCCCTGTCAAAAGTTAATATAGGATGTGAGGAGAATGTAAAATCATATTTTGGCGTTCTTAACTCATCTCGTTTTCTATTTACATCATTATTATAATTATCGAAATAAGCAGATTTAGTGTTGGTGCCAAATCCGCCTACCGTTAAACTTTGTTTCCAAACGATATCATCATTTCCTGCATCATAATTTTCCCAGTTGGTTGGGGCAACACTTGTTGTAAATCCTTCTGAAAATGGTAGTGCAAGGGGAGCAACAACACCAATATAAGCTGTTTTAGTAATAACTTGCGGCCCGTTTGCATTTGATACAGTAAGTGTTACGTTATAGTTTCCGATAGATGGATAAGTAACAACCGGGTTTTGCAAATTAGAAATGGATGGTGTACCGCCCGGAAAAGACCAATTCCAACTTATAGGATTACCGATACTTAAGTCGGAGAACGTTACCGGTTCACCCGTGCAAAGCACCTGTTTATTGGAAGCAAATTCGGCCACTGGAGACATACTAGTATTTATAGGGAGTTCCCATACTCCGCGTCCGTAATAGGCCACACGCAGTAAGCTGGCTGCGTTACCCGGATTGTACATCATAAAGTCAACAATCCCTGCTACTGATGGAAGGTTGTAGGTAATATTTACCCAATTTGTCATGGTTATATCTTTATAATAAACGCCAGTTGCCGAGCATACGTAAACTGTTTCGTTAGTGCTAAACTCATCATGATATATTTTCATGATATTAACGGCAGGTAGGTTTGCAGAAATGTTAGCCCAGCTGGCACCTTTATCAACGGAGCGGTACACTTTGTTTCCGCATGATATATAAACAACGTTACTATTGGTTTTAACACTTGCTATGCTTGCAAATAAATTGGTAGATCCCGGGCTTGCGTAATTTGTAAATACCGGTGTGGCTGCTAGTACATTGTCGCTTCTATATATTGTGTTAGTTGCAGTAATTACATAAAGTATAGTTGAGTCAGCTTGTGACGAATTTATAGCTTTAACAGTTTCATTAAAAGTGCTTATTTGTGTCCATGTTGGCGCAGTATTATTTAAAGTTGTGCTGAGCCAAATATTTTGGTCACCGACAAAGGCAAGCTTATTTTGTTTATTGGTAAATTCCAGTACCATTCCATCGTTTGCACCAAAAGGCAAGTTAAAGCTTGTTTCAGTACCGTTAATTATTCTTCGGTTTCCGTTTTCATAATAGTATACCATGTTATCGGTCAAATAATCAAAGCTGGATTTGCTCCACCAATCGCCGCCTCTATTGGTACGCCAAAGGTTTGCATTAAAATATAGCTCGCCGTTATCCTGAGTCCCAATGCTTATCATATCGCGTTTTATTGGACTTTGCGACGCATGGTATATTTCCGTGGCGCTCAGTCCCTCGCTTTTTGGCGCCCAGTTATCACCATAATCATTACTTAGCCAAACTCCACCATCGTTTATATTAAAAAGTTTGTTGGAAAAAAAAGGATGAAACTTAATTCCATGCATATCGGTGTGTAACTGATCGTACCAATCGGTTAATTTCGTCCAGGTTACACCGCCATCCTGGCTTCGCCAAACAACGTGGGAAGTAACAAAAACTGTATTTTCGTTTGCCGGATCGGCGGTCATACTAAAATTATAATCGCCTTGTCCGCCACCGGTTGCATCATAACCTAATAAACTTTGAGAAGGATTATGGTACACTGTTGTAAAAGATGTGCCGCCATCAACAGATTTTAAGATAGTCCCTTCATCGGCAACCATACCAAGATATACTACATTTGGGTTGGCTGCACTTACAGCAAGCCTCATGCCGCCACCGCTGCCACCTCCGGGCACCACAACACCATTTGTAATTTGTGTCCAAGTTGCGCCAAAATCTGTTGAGCGCCAGAATTCAGATGATGTCACCGCATAAAGAACACTTGAGCTTCCGGGCATAAATTGCATGTCTTTGAAATCGCCACCAGCTTTTACCTCGCTCCAACCAGCCCCGGCGTTAACCGTTCGATAAATACCGTCATCCGTTGCTGTAACTAATATACTAGTATTGTTAGGATCCATTAAAATTTCTACAGGCAACCTATTACCCATGCCAGTGGTTGATTGCGCCCAGTTTGCACCTCCGTCCACACTTTTCCAAATCCCATAATCACCGTAATAATAATTAGGGTCGCCGGTTCCTAAATAAATTATATTATCATTCGTATAATCTATACATGCCGACGCGCAGGCCGTTGTAGGCAGATTATCTGTTCCGGTTTTTACCCAGGTTAAAGCGCTATCATTACTTATCCACAATCCGCCTGACGCGCTAACAGCATACATTTTTAATGGATTAGATGGATGAAATTTGAGCTGGCAAACGCGTCCAATGCCATTTACCTGCCCGCTTTCATTTAAGGGGAAAAGAGTTGGTCCCGTTTGCTGCCATATAGTGCCGGGCTGTGCAATTGAAAATATGCCCAAACAAAGTAATGCAGATATTAAAAATAGTTTAATGCTAATCATACTGATAATTTAAAGGATATATAAGTAATGGATGTAATTTTGTATAGTTTATTTTTGCTGGTCCTGCCATATTTTTAGGCGTTCATCTGCACTTAGTATTTTCCCGTCTTCTTGAACATAAGGTTCGGTAATAATTTTCCAATGCCTGAATTTTTTAACATCCAATGCGTATTTTTTTATTTCCTCTTCCTCACGCTCTTCTTTCGATTTAAACCAGCGTTGCAAAAAATTCTTTTTAGCTTCAATAGTTTTTGATTGCCCGATTATATCGTCCTCTTCTTTTGGCTTTTTTCTTTTCTCCCAAAAAACAGTGTACGCTTTAATGGTCTCAAAATAGTTTGTGTTTGGGTCACGCATCATTTCTATCCAATAAGGTTGCTTTGCATAATTCAAATTTTTTTTAGCTACCTGCGCTGTTATACTTAAATGGCTAAGCATAAAAACAAGCATAATGTATTTTAATTTTGGCATGGAATTGAGTTCAAGGTTTTACGGATAATAAAGTTATAAATCCTTTTAGTATTATAATCATAAATCCGAAGTATTATAATCAAATTCATACCTTTCTGATTTGCATTTTACCAAATCTTTGCCTGTAATAAATGAGTAAAACATTGATTTTAATATAGATCTGATGTTTTTGAGCACTTAATTATTTCAATAATATTGAAATTAAACTTGTAAATTAGGCCTCTTAATTTAACGCATAGTGCAAAACATAAAAGAATATTTTAACATCCTTGCTGCTAAAAGAAAAGGACGTGGGATCACAAATTATTACTGGAGGGAAATCACAGACTACTGTAATTATTTTTCTCATGAAGATAGTTCTGTATTAGAAGTAGGATGTGGAAGTGGCGATTTACTTGCCGGAATTGCGGGAAGTAAAAAAACCGGAATTGATTTTAGCGAAGGACAAATCGCCTGGGCAAAGGAAAAGCATGCCGGTAAAAATATAGAGTTCATCTTGATGGACGCGAACAACATCACTCTTCAGGGTACTTATGATTTTGTGGTGATCAGCAACCTGATCGGTTTTGTGGATGATATACAAGCTGTATTTGAGCAGGTAAAAAAGGTAAGCCATCCGAATACAAAGATTATTGTTCAGTATTACAATTCCTTATGGGAGCCGCTTTTAAAATTTGCGGAGTTAATCGGTTTAAAAACAAAAACGCCTACACAGAACTGGTTGAATATAAAAGACGTTAACAATTTATTATTTGTATCCGGTTTCGATGTGTACAGAAATAGCAAGCGTTTTATTTTCCCTTTCTACATTCCATTGATCGCGGAGTTTTTTAATTTGTTCCTGGCTAAATTTCCTCCATTCCGGTTTTTCAGCTTAAATACATATTCGTTCGCCAAACCTTTACCGTTAAGCAATCCGGAGGACTATAAAACGAAGTATTCTACAACGGTTGTTATTCCGGCCCGTAATGAAAGCGGCAATATTGAAAACGCGATTACCCGTTTGCCGAAGTTCGGAAAACATGTAGAGATTATTTTTATTGAAGGAAACAGTACGGATGATACCTGGCAAAAGATCCAGGAAATACAACAAAAGTATGCAGCGACTCACGATATAAAAATAGGGCAGCAAAAAGGAAAAGGAAAAGCGGATGCAGTACGTGAAGGTTATAAAATCGCTACCGGTGACATTCTGATGATCCTTGATGCAGACTTGACAGTTCCGCCGGAAGATATCCCTAAGTTCTATGACGCCATAGCCGGTAGTAAAGGTGATTTTATCAATGGAACACGTTTGGTGTATCCGATGGATAAGGAAGCCATGCGTTTTTTGAACTACCTGGGGAATCATTTCTTTAGCTGGGCATTTACATGGTTATTGGATCAGCGTTTTAAAGATACTTTGTGCGGAACTAAAGTAATGTTTCGCGAGGATTATATTAAGTTGACCAAAAACAGAAAATATTTTGGTGAGTTCGATCCTTTCGGAGATTTTGATTTGCTGTTTGGGGCGCACAAGCTTAACTTAAAAATTGTTGAGGTCCCCATTCGCTATAGAGAACGCACCTACGGAGAAACAAACATTTCCCGCTTTAAACATGGCTTAATTTTATTGAGAATGTGCGCCTTTGCCAGCCGAAAGTGTAAATTTATATAACAAATAGAGGTTTAATGAAATAGTGTATAGCGATTTTCTATATACCTTTAAATCAGCATACATCAACTCAATCATTCAAAAATTGTTATGGAACGCATCTGGATTTATACCTTAAGCAAAGAGTTAAGCAACGAACAGGTAATCGACTTTAAAAACCGTTGTCAAAATTTTGTAAACAGCTGGACGGCTCATGACGTAAGCCTTGACGCTTCGTTTGAATTGTACCAAAACCGATTATTGATTTTTAAAGTCAATGAAGATAAATACAATGCGAGCGGTTGCAGCATTGATAAACAGGTGCGCTTTGTGAAAGAGCTTGAACAGGCCTTTTCCATTGAGTTACTAAACCGTTTGTTAGTTGCGTATGAAAGCAATAACCAGGTTGAGGTTATCAATGCCTCGCAGATAAAAGATTTGTTAGCCGATAAAAGTATTGACGAAAACACCCTTGTATTTAATAATACAATTACGCAGTCTTCAGAATTAGCCACGAACTGGAAACAGCCCCTGAAAGCAACGTGGTTATCCAGGTATTTAACAACTAACGCATAAAACATGAAAAGACAGATGATACATGTTCTGTTTTGGACAACGGTTTTATCCTGTGTTTTTTATTCCTGCACCAAAGATGTAGGGATCAATCCTTTAATCGCCTATAGTGACAAAGCGCTGTTCGATAGTTGTAGAAACGAAAAGGCCTTTGCGTATTACCAGAATAATCCGGGCACTGTTTATTCCGGTACCAATGGACCGCATGGGGCGTTTAAATTAAAGTTCAATAAGATTGCCCTCACTGCTTTAACGGACAATGGAAAATTACCCGCAGGCAGTATTTTTCCAAACGGCTCCATGGTAGTTAAAGAGGTGCAACACAATGGCCAATATGCCTTTATGTATAAAAGAGCCGGCTCCTGGTTATGGGCAGAAATTAACGCTGATGGTTCGGTTGCTTATAGCGTTAATAAAGATGCGGGCGCGGGATGCATCAATTGCCATAGTCAAACCGGCCACCGGGATCTGGTGGTAAGTTTTAACTTTTACTGACCTTACAGTCCGCTTTCTTCACTATCGCAATGGAAATGACGTTGTTTCTTAGGCTGAGGTTTGATGACTTTGGCCCCTTTATTTTTTTCAACAATTAATTTGGCGATGATGCGTGCACGCTCTTTTTTAATATCGTCACGAAGCTTAGCGTCTTCGTCTGTATCATAGTAGATCTGTCCGTCAATAATTGTTTTGCTCACCTTCGCGTAAATACTCAATGGATTATCGGTCCATAACACCAGGTCGGCCACTTTGCCAACTTTGATACTTCCCACTTTATCATCAATGTGTAACATTTTTGCCGGATTCAAAGTCACTAATTTAAGAGCCTGCACTTCTGTTAAGCCACCATATTTAATCGTTTTGGCAGCTTCTTGGTTCAAGCGTCTTCCCATTTCTGCGTCATCCGAATTGATAGCAGTGTTCACACCGGACTTGGTTAGCATCGAAGCATTGTATGGAATGGCATCCATGACTTCCAGCTTATACGCCCACCAGTCAGCAAAGGTAGAAGCATTGGCACCATGCGCTTTCATTTTATCCGCCAGTTTATATCCTTCTAAAATATGCGTGAAGGTGTTTATTTTGAATTTCATACTATCAGCTACGTGCATCAGCATATTTACTTCACTCTGCACATAACTATGGCAGGTAATAAAGCGCTTGTTGTCTAAAATTTCAGCGATGGCTTCTAAGTCCAGGTTTCTTCGCGGAGTTGCGGTTTTGCTTTGTTGAATTTGCTTAGGCGTTAATTTTGAAAAATCCGCCATTTGTTTTTTATAGTCTGTTGCCCTTGTAAAATAATCATAATACAATTGTTCAACGCCCATTCTTGTTTGAGGAAACCTTACCTGGTCAGGGTTTAAACCGTTAGAATGCTTTACGTTCTCTCCTAAAGCGAATTTAATGAATCCGGGAGCGTTTTCGTATTTAAATTCTTCAGGACTTTTCCCCCATCTTAGTTTGATCAGGCAGCTTTGTCCGCCAATAGGGTTGGCCGATCCGTGCAATAATTGCGCGGTCGTTACCCCACCGGATAACTGGCGGTAAATATTGATATCATCTGAATTAATCACGTCACTCATTCTCACTTCCGCAGAGCTGGCTTCTGCCCCTTCATTTACGCTAAACAAGGCAATGTGTGAATGCTCATCAACGATGCCCGGTGTTAAATGCATGCCCTTACCATCAATCACTTTGATGTTCCCGGTTTTTGGAACTTCAAGATTTGATCCAATGCGTTCAATTTTACCTTTCACCAAATACACGTCCTGATCTTTTAAAACGGAGTCTTTTTCGTTGGTCCAGATAGTTGTGTGTTGAATCAGTATTCCATCATAACGGTTTTTAAACTTAGGCCAGGTGTCTTTGATAGATCCATCACTCAATGCTTCACCATATGAGGTGAATGGGTACAATACTTTTCCGTAATTTATTTTTGGCTCAGGCTTTGGTGTTTTGGTTTTTGACGTATCCGTTCCCGGTGTTTTATTGAGTTTAAAACTTACCCAGGAACCATCAGCATATTGACCCGCACCTGAAAACGACTTATCTGATTCATTGTAATTACCGGAGAAACGAATGGCAAACGTGGAATCGTATGGGAAACTCAAGGTCAGTAAATTATTTTTAAAAGCCACATTCGCTTTTGCTTTCATGCTGTCTTTTAAAAGCACTAAGCCTGAGTAATTTTCCTGGTCCTTGCTAATGGTTAACTTATAGGTGTTGGCGTTGTAACTTAACAGGTAAGAACCATCGATGTTTGCTGCTGACAGGTCGCTATAGGCATGTTTAATACCGTTGCTCCAGGTTTCATAAATGACAGCTTCTTCTTCGAAAATTGGTGTTGAGGAAATGAAGAAGTTAGCATACTTGCCCGGACTCAAGGCTCCCACTTTATCCTGAACACCAATAAAGCTGGCAGGATTAAAAGTTAATGCACGTAAGGCCATTTTTTCAGTTAATCCATGTTTAATGGCTTTGCGAAGATTTTTCAAAAAGCTGGATTTATCTTTTAAGTCGGCTGATGTAATACAAAATGGAACGTTGTTTTTTTCAAGTTCAGCTAAATTGGCCGGAGCCATTTCCCAGTGTTTTAAATCAGTTAAAGATGCCTGTTCTGCGTCATAAGGGTCTTCCACATCAATGGCCTCCGGAAAATTCACCGGGATGATAAACTGAGAACCAGAATTTTGGATATCATAGATGCGCTGGTATTCGTTGCCTCCGCCTTTGATAATGTATTTTACTTTAAATTCCTCACCTACTTTTTTCCCGCGAAGATCATTGAATTTATCATTGCCTTCAAAGATCGCCGGAAGTTCCTGTAATTTATTAAAGGCGTCGAGAGAAATGTTGTATTCTGTTTTTGATTGATTGTTTTTATACCATTCGGCATCGTAATAAGTTTGACGCAACAAAGCGATGGCACCCATTAATGAAGAAGGGTAATCCTGAGGAGCGCTTCCTTTATTGAAAGAATAAAATCCTGCCGCCCTGTCTTTGATGATACTTTCATTTTCTTTTAAGGAGGTGAGGTTTACCAATGCACCGCTTCCTCTCACAATACCATCCTTTTGAACCGTTAGCACAGAGCCGAAACCAAGTTTCCTTAATTCATCTGCTTTTTGCTGGTTATGCAGAAATAAACGATGTGCTTCGGCTTCACTTTTAATGGCCTGGTTCCAGCCATATGCGCCTTTTTTTGGCATGTCGGAAATATCGGTTCGCTTAACTTCAGGCATTCCATAATCGCTGTATAAATCAATGAACGCCGGGTAAATGTGTTTTCCTTTGAGGTCAGTTTGAACGGCGTCTTTTGGGACTTCCAGTTTCTCTCCGCTACGCAGAACTTTACCGTCCTGGATAAGCAATGTGGCATTGTTAATGGTCAGATCTGCATCAACGTGTAACACGCAATTGGTGAAGGCATAAATGGTATGGCTGTTATTTGGAGCGCCATTTACAGGAAATGTTGTCTGACACAACGCACTATTTGAAATGAGAAAAATGGAAACAAAAAGAGAAAAAAGTTTATACATAGCCATAGATTTATTAAAACAAATATAACATTATCACATACGTATAAAAACTACATTCCCGTATTTAATCAAAGATAATTTGTTAAATTTGAGTCAATTAATTTACAACTATGGCAACAGGCATGTTACATTCTCATTACTTATTTGTAGTGCTTTTCACATTGATCTATATGGTAAAAACGATATTGCTTTTAAGTGATCGTGATGAGCTGTTGGAGAAATTTAAGAAGAAGACCAAAGTGCTGGAAATGATTGTGAGTTTTGGTTTTTTGGCAACCGGCATCTTTTTAATGACACAAATGCCGCAGATACCAAATTTAATGTATGTCAAAATAGGATTGGTTGTTTTGTCTATTCCCCTGGCCGTTATTGGATACAAAAAGAAAAACAAAGTTCTGGCTACCTTATCTTTTTTCCTAATTGTCGTGTCTTTTGGGATTGCTCAGAAAGTGAAAAAAGATAAATCCGGAGGAACTATTGTTGCCAAAATGGGCAAGGAAATTTATGAAGAGAAATGTACCTTATGTCACGGTAATGATGGTAAATTAGCCATGAGCGGGGCGAAGGACCTGTCTATGACACAATTGGACCATATGGGTATCGTAACCATTATTACCGAAGGTAAAAATTCCATGGCATCATACAAAGGGGTTTTATCTCCCGGGCAAATTGAAGCTGTAGCTGTTTATATAGAAACCGATTTAAAGGGGAAATAATACATTGAAACCAGAAACGCATTCAACAGAAATATTAATTCCTACTGCCGTTTTAATCGGCGTGATTAATAAAAAGCAAAATGAAGAGCTTGCCTTTGAGTACCTGGACGAGCTGGCTTTTTTAGCGGAGACTTATGGGGTTCAGACTAAAAAAATATTTACACAAAAACTGGAAAGGCCGGATAAAGCAACGTTTATTGGCAAAGGAAAATTAAGTGATGTAAAGACTTTTATTAAAGAAAATAAGATCTCCGTCGTTATTTTTGACGATGAATTATCACCTTCCCAGCAACGAAATTTAGAAAAAGAATTAGGCGTCAAAATACTGGACCGTACCACTTTGATTCTTGAAATATTTTCGCAACGTGCCCAAACGGCCCATGCCAAAACACAGGTGCAGTTGGCGCAATACCAATACTTACTACCACGTTTAACAGGGATGTGGACACACTTAGAGCGTCAGCGTGGGGGAACCGGAACCCGTGGCGGAGCAGGGGAGAAAGAAATTGAAACAGACAGGCGGATTGCCCGTGATAGAATTGCTCAGTTAAAAGAAGACCTCAAAGTCATTGATAAACAGATGGCTACGCAGCGAAAGAACCGTGGAGAATTTGTGAGGGTAGCTTTGGTAGGATATACCAATGCCGGTAAATCCACGATCATGAATATGATCAGTAAGAGTGAAGTGTTTGCTGAGAACAAGTTATTTGCAACGTTGGACACAACGGTGAGAAAAGTTACCATTGATAATTTATTTTTCCTGTTAACGGATACGGTTGGGTTTATCCGGAAATTACCAACTCAATTAGTGGAAAGTTTTAAGAGCACGTTGGATGAAGTGCGTGAAGCAGATATTTTATTGCATGTAGTTGATATCTCCCATCCTAACTTTGAAGATCACATCAATGTGGTGCGCCAGACGCTGATTGATATTGGAGCGGGTGATAAGGAAACGATTTTGGTATTCAATAAGATCGACGCTTTTAAATATGTGAAAAAAGATGAGGACGATTTGACGCCGGTTACCCGCGAAAATTTATCGCTGGAGGAATTAAAGAAAACCTGGATGACTAACCTGGATCAAACCTGCGTTTACATTAGCGCCAAAAACAAAGAGAATATTGCGGACTTTAAAAAACTGGTGTATGATACAGTGAAAAAAGTCCATGTGATCCGTTTCCCTTATAATAATTTGTTTTACTAAATTGAACTTTTTCAGGTTTTGTGTACTTAATTTAGATTTTCTAAGAAATTAATGACCACGGAAAAATACTATTTGTGTTATGTGGAAAACAAACTAATAACGTAATAGATCTCATCACTGTTACGTTACTGAAGGTACAAGTCTATTTGATTAAACTTTGTATCATTTAAGTTTGCCCCAAGAGCTATCCCGTCCCGCTATCACTTACACATCTTACATAATACTGATTATGTCTTTTCATTTTGAATTCGAAGCAATAGACACCTCTTTTATCAGTAGTGGCTACGATCCAATCACCCAATTGTGTTCTGTTGTTGCTGTTAATGTCACATCGATACCTGATAAAGGAATTCCGTGTTTTGAATAGACTGTTCCTTTACAAACAGGCTTTTTGTAACAACCGGCCACTACGAATGTTATCAGAATATATTTTATTAATTTGATCATTTAACCTTAAGCCTTAAACAATTATCTAAACTTAATGTTCGATTTAATAATCCCGTAACCAGTTCTGAAGTTGTAGGACTTGCCATTTATCGTTTGAATATTATTTTTATAGAAATTAATCACTAGGGACACATTTGAATTCACGCCAATAATTGATAAGTCAGTGCTGGTGAAATTTATAGAAGCAGGTGATCCAGTGATGTTTTGGATCGACGTATTAGCAACAGGATTCGTAGAAGTAACAAAATAGGTTTCTATTTCATCAGAGCCACTATAATTCGTTAAGGGAATTGTGATGTTTCCTGATACAATGAAAGAGTCAGCAATAGCTGTGTAACCCGTGTAAGTAGGATAGGGATTGGTATTTGAGTAGCTGAAGCCAGGTACTGCGGATGTTCCACTAATGATCCAGTTATGCGGAGTATTAAAGGTTGAAGAAGTACTATCACCATACATATTGGCAACCGAATAGGCGTTTTTTTGAAAGATAGTTCCGTTTAAATTCATAGCGCCCATGTCTAATAAGGAGCCAACCGTTGGGCTATTATTGATCAGGGTAGAACTGGATGCATAGGCCGTGCTAAAATTATCTAAGGAACTTATTAGCGTCGAGGTGATGATCGCCTGTTTTCTGCTTGCAAATACCGCGTAGTTTCCGGTTTGAGTAGTCGGTGTATTGGTCGTATTATCAGGCTCAGGAGAGGAATTGTCTTTTTTCTTACAGGCATTAAACGTCAGAAAAATTGAAATGAATAATAGTGGCAAAATAATTCCTTTTGTTTTCATAATTATAAATTTTAATTAACATCAAATAAAAGTTTAATTTTTAAACTTAGCACTACCGTTAAAGCAGTTTTTAGCACAAATTAATTTTTGTTTGCTGAGATATAATTATGTTTATTTTTTGGTAAGCAACTCACTGATCAGCTTCTCTGTCTTAAGAGTGTACTCCTCGTAAGCCTTACCCGTGGCAGGACCACTAAACCCGGTGTAAATAGTATGGACCTTATGTTGTTTGTCTAAAATGATGGTCGTTGGAAAAGCCATCACCTTATTTAAAAACGGCAGACTTTCAGAAGCTTTTTCTTTCCCCGTGAATCCGGTGAGTAAAATTTCGTAACCGATATTAAAACGTTTAGTGAGCCGAGTTAAGTTTGTTTTCGCACGTTCTTTATCAGTTGTCCGTTCATAAGCCAAAGCAATAACTTCCAATCCTTTTTTGCTATAACGTTTGTAAACGTCTGATAAGTAAGCACTCTCATCCATGCAGTTCGGGCACCAGCTTCCCATCACCTGTACGATCACGACCTTGTTTTTATACTTCGCGTCGCTTAAACTGATCTTCTGATTTTTTGCGTTGTAAAATGAAAATTCAATCTTTTGGTTAGGGTCCTTTAAATAAGTTAAGCTTTCCGGATCCTGTAATTCAAAGGAATTATTGCGTTTGCCTACCCAGTCATCATGACCGGTAGCTCCTGAATAAAAATCTGCTTTATTGATCTCTTCACCATTGTTCTCCGCTATAAATAAAAAAGCATGAGAACCGTCAAAACAACTGAGATACAGCTTGCCACTATGTATCATCCCTTCGAGAAAACGATAGTCGCCTGTCTCGGTTAAAAAGGTGCCATGAATGTAAGCACTGCCATTTACATTTTTAAATAATCCAATGGCTTTGGAACTATCTGCTTGCCCATGACTGAATGTTACTTCCCATCTTCCATCATAAAAGTTATTTGCTTTTCCGGGTACAAAGGGAAAACGCATGCTGTTACCATATTCGGCAGTGAAAGCAATGGTATTGTTTTCTTTTTTCGTATGATTGATCCACACACCTGTCAAGGCAGTATCTCCAATGACCCGGGTACGAAATTCCGTATCAAAAATGGGCATTTTAAAATTGAAGGAATCCTTTTTTAAAATTGTTTCGTCCACCACAATTCGTTCCTGTGCATTATGGATAATTAATTGGTGTTTACCTTTGATGGTTTTGATTTCAAAATTAAAAGGTAGTTCCAGTTGTTTCTGGGGATTTAAGCTTAGGACACCACGCCAGATTCCCTGTTTAAGCTGTGCAGAGCAAAATGAAGAAATAAAAATAAAGGCCAGGATTATGCGTTTCATTAAGGAATTCAATTTTTTTATTATCAGGGTGCCTGCCATTTTTAATTAAATGACAGTTTGTTTCATCATGCTAATTAAAAATTATTTTTCGATAAAACCTATTTATCTGGCCTCAATTTCATCAATAAAAATAAAGGCGTCACCACCTCTTCCCTGATGCCAGTCTGGTAATTTACCGTAATTAGTGGCTTTTATTTTAATGAACCTGACGTTAATTTGATCGGTGTTCTTTTGAAAAAAAGTGCGCATCTGCGGAGAATAATCGTCGGCAGGCACGCCGTTCTCTATTGTCCCGAAAGGCATGTAGCTGAGCCCATCTTCTGAAACAGAATATTCGACGAGCTTTGGGAAAAGAATCCACGAACGTGAATCCTGCAGGAAGCTGGTGTTCACAAATTGGATCGGCATAGGTTTTCCTAAATCGACAATGCAACTGAAATCTTTGCCCTGGTAGCCCTGCCATCCTCCGCTTCTCCAGTTAGTGGTACCATGTTGCC
This sequence comes from Bacteroidota bacterium, assembly GCA_021155905.1. GTDB lineage: Bacteria > Bacteroidota > Bacteroidia > B-17B0 > Aurantibacillaceae > UBA4416. Next base: position 18,674 of record JAJNBG010000023.1, on the reverse strand, counting down.
CGTCGATGATTCCATCATCACCTCCGGCATCATATTGCTTTGAATATTCACTATGTAATGCAATGGTCCAGGTATTTGGCTTTTTGTAAAGATGGGATGTCACCGTATTACTGCTCTCATTCTTTAGTACTGCCTTTGCTTTTATAACTGTTGATGAATCGCAGGTAAAGGAGCCGGTGTATATTTTAGAGTTGAGGCTAGGTTCAGATCCATCTAAGGTATATACCATTGTGACTTTATTGTCCGGATGTTCTATGCTGATGGTTTTGGATGTTTCCGTTAATTTGCCGGGTGAGATGATGACCGGGATAGGAATAATGGGTTTATCACTGATGGAAGTGGAAGGTCTCAATAAGTCAGATTTTCCGAAAAGGTTTTTATCGTCTAATTTTTCCTGCATGATAAACTCTAATTTCCCACCGTTTACAATAGTCTGATACATTAATGAAGAACTGTTGATTACCTTTCCGTTTAATAGGGATGATTGAATATATTGAAAGCCTGGTGAGGGATTTTGTCTGCTTATTTCAAACGTTTTTCCATTCTCCAAATGAATCTTCACATTATCGTACAATGGAAAACCAATTGTATATTCTGATTTACCCGGGCATACCTGGTAAATGCCCATCGAACTCAGTACATACCAGGCGCTCATCTGCCCGCAGTCTTCGTTACCGATCAGGCCATCCGGGTCATTTTTGTAAAACTCTGTCAGGATCTGATAAACTTTTTCCTGGGTTTTATGCGGCTTTCCAATATAATTATACAAGTAACTCATATGGTGGCTCGGTTCATTGCCATGAGCGTATTGTCCGATGAGGCCGGATATATCGACCTGCGTCCTGCCCGTGGTTTCCGTCGAAGTCTTAAACAGTTCATCGAGTTTTTGTTCCATTTTTTTTTCTCCACCCATTAAGATGATTAAGCCTGTAACATCCTGTGGCGCAAAGAAACTGTATTGCCAGCTATTTGCTTCTGTAAAATGATTATTGACTTCCCGCGGATCAAAGGGCGATAGCCAGTTCCCGTTTTTACGGGGCCGCATAAATCCTGTTTGTTTATCGTAAACATTTTTATAGGCCTGTGCTCTTTTTATAAATAGCTCATAGTCCTTCTTTTTATTCAATTTTTTAGATACCTGGGCAATACACCAATTGTCGTAAGCATATTCTAATGTTTTTGAAACACTCTCGGATTCATCCTCCATTTGTAAACAATTGTTTTGATTAAATACGGGAATACCAAACCCTTTATCATTAGATGTAGCTACCATTGCTTCGTAAATAGCATTTTTATCAAAACCATTAATGTTTTTGGTGATGGCATCCGCAATTACTGAAACGCTGTGAAAACCAATCATGCAATTGGTTTCGTTGGCAGATAATTCCCATACAGGTAAGCGACCGCTTTCCTTGTATTGATGTAAAAACGAATGAACGATATCAGCAGTTCTTTTTTGTTCGATGATGGTGAATAGGGGGTGTAAAGCCCTGAAGGTATCCCATAAAGAAAATACCGTGTAAGGTGTAAACCCAACTGCCGTGTGAATCTTATGATCACGTCCCCGATACTTTCCATCGACATCGCCTGCCAGGGAAGGATGAATGAGACAATGGTATAAAGCGGTATAAAACACGGTTGCTTTTTCCGCATCTTTCGTAGAGATATCAATTTTGGACAATTCTTTTTCCCAGTTTTTTTCAGCATCCAGCTTGTATTTCTCAAAGTCCCAGTGCCTGGCTTCAGCTGCTAAATTTTTTGTAGCCCCCTCAATACCGGTTTGTGAGATCCCCACTTTGATCATTAAAGGTTTATGGTCGCTATTGTCAAATTGTAAAATAGCCGCTTCTGTTTTTTCTAATTCTTCATTTGGTTTTTTACCTGGAAGATGGACTGTGGATATTTTTTTTATTGTAACCGGTTTATTGAATTTCATGATAAAATAAACATGCTGTTCGTTCGCCCAGCCTTCACTGATCCTGCTGCCAACAGCGGTCACGCTGTCTATCAATTTAAACTGACTGTGTAAGGTTTTATCACGGTGCAGAAGATCAATGACGATCGTCGCTTTTTCTCCTTTTGGAAATGTGTACTGATGAATTCCCGTTCTTTGTGTGGCTGTTAATTGAACATCAATGCCGTTATTCAATCGAACCTGATAATAGCCTGCCCCGGCTTTTTCTTTTAAATGAGAAAATTTGGAGGCGTATTCTTTATTCTTAAATCCGGTTTCACCAAGGGTCGGCATAATCAGGATGTCGCCGTAATCACTTACCCCGGTACCACTTAAGTGAGTATGCGAGAAACCGTAAATAACAGAATCGGAATAATGGTATCCACTGCAACCTTCCCAGCTTCCGTCTACCCTTGTGTCCGGGCTTAATTGTACCATTCCGAATGGAACCACTGCTCCGGGAAATGTATGACCTGCACCACCTGTCCCGACAAACGGATTAACAAACTTCGCGTGTGGTATCTGTGCAAAAAAGCCCTGAGAAAAAAATAGAACAGCGAAAACTAAAAAATAAATGAACCTCCTCATAAATAAAACTGTTGTGATAAAATAGTAGAGTTAAAAATACTGATTTATCGCAATTGAAATATTAATGTTGATAAACGGCCTTGCTTTATTAGCTTAAAAACAGGACTCCTAAGATTAACTAGTAAAGGCGGCCACTTGTTTATATTTTTCACAGATCAGGAAAAATTAAATCAGGTTTTTGGCATTGATTAATTGATTGTTAATTTCAGGAGAATACACTGCATAGTTAAAGCCCTTTTGCAAGCAGAAAGCACCGTGCTGGCCTTTTTTGTTGATGGCAATGAATCCAATCTGTATATCACTCAGTGATTTATTTCTTTTTTTGGCGCTGGCAAGAATCCGTTCTACTGCTTTTTTACAGGACTCCTCAGGGCTAAATCCCTGACGCATTAATTCAACAACGGTATGGCTGCCCACGATGCGTATGATTTCTTCTCCCTGGCCGGTTGCGGCGGCGGCACCAACTTCATTGTCTACATACATTCCCGCACCTATTATTGGAGAATCCCCAATCCTTCCATGCATTTTATAGGCGATACCGCTCGTTGTGCAGGCACCTGATAAATTGCCATTCATATCAAGAGCCAGCATTCCAATGGTATCATGGTTTTCGATATTGACTTTTGGCTTATACTCGGATGTTTTCAACCACGCTTTCCATTCTTCTTCAGAAGTTTTTGTCAGCAGGTTTTCTTTTTTAAAGCCCTGATCCAAAGCAAATGCCAGGGCTCCTTCGCCTGATAGCATGGCGTGTGGCGTTTTTTCCATCACAGCCCTGGCGACAGCAATCGGGTGTATAATATGTTCCAGGCAAGCTACAGAACCGATATTGGAAAATTCGTCCATGATACAGGCATCTAAGGTTACACGCCCATCACGGTCTGGCCTTCCGCCGTACCCAACACTTCGTTCATTTGGATCCGCCTCCGTAATTTTTACGCCCGCTTCCACAGCATCCAATGCCCTTCCTTTTTCTGATAAAATTTTCCAGGCCCCGGCGTTTGCCTGGATACCGAATCGCCAGGTAGAAATAACAATAGGTTTAATTACTTTTTCTGAATGATCGTTTATCAATTCAACGGCCTTACTTTTATTAAAAGCCATGAATGAACCCGCTAATGCGGAAAGGCGAAGGAATTGTCTCCTGGTAGTAGCCATCTTTTTTTATTTATGCATGTCAGACCGCTTTATAAAATCAGAGTACCTATAAAGAGATTTTAGTTTTTTAAATCATCCTGAACTACGAAGAATTATTCTTCTTCGTCACTGTAAAGCTTTAATAATTCTTCCGGATAATCATCTTTTAAAATATAGACACCGGTCATTGGATTGACAATTTCCCGGATACTTTTTAAATGAACAAAAAAGGTCATGCTGTTTTTGTCTTCTGTTTTTTCGGTTTTGCTGATCGCTTTTTTCGAGAAAGGTAATAAGGTAACAGACCCGTTATCCAGGGTACATTCTAACACGGTCATATCCGGGATTTCAAAGCTAAACTCATCGTCGTTTGGGTATAAACCATTTAACAGATAAGTGGTATTATTGATCACTTTAAAATTGGCAACATTTCCCTGAACTTCAAATTCATCTTCCCACAAATATTTAATATTATCTTCTGTTTCATCACCCTCATTCTCTTTATCGGCATAGGCCTGGTTGAATTTAGAGTTAACGAGCTTAACGTTGATAGTTACTTTCATTTCTTTTTTTATTTAGTATTAATGTCCTGCCTTCACTTTTGTATCAAAATCAATTCCCTGGCCTTTTAAAAGCTGTTTGGTTTTAAAGCCATAAAACGCAAGATACAGAAAACAAAATACTCCGACGATATAGCTTAAATTGATTCCGATAATATCAGGCCCTGCCAGCCATCCCTGCAACAAACTAATGAATCCTCCACCCATAATCATCATGATCAGATAACTGGATCCCTGGTTGGTTTTTTTGCCTAACCCTGAAATGGCTAAGGTGTATATACATGGCCATAACGTTGAACAAAATAAACCAACGCTGATAAAAGCATACACACTCACCAGTCCGCTGGTAAGCATTCCGGTAATCAAGGCAGTGATTCCACAGGCTGAATATATTAGTAACTGGCGGGCCGGATTTCCTTTGCTTAACATATCGGCGCCAATCATTATTAAAATCACGAAAGAATAAGGATAAAAAGGTGTCAGATCATGACCGGCAATGACGTTGGCCAATAGAAATACACCAAACGCGGCGTAGGGAATCACGATGCGTAAAATAAGCTGGGTACTCCTGGAAATATCAAAAGCGCCTACCGAGCTCGTCCATCGGCCAATCATTAAACTGGCCCAGAACAAAGAAATATAAGGTGCTGTATTTTCCGTTTTGATGCAGGCATGCTGTTTCATGTAATCCGGTAAATTAGAGGCCGTTGAAACTTCGACGCCCACGTAAACGAAAATAGCAATCATACCCATCCAAAGCTGAGGGTAGGAGAAAATGCTTTTCGTTTCTCCTGCGGAATCTGCAACGTTGCCCGTTGGGATATCGATTTTGTTTGGCAAAGAAGAGAACTTAAAAAGAACGGCGACAATTAAGAATGCCAGTCCAAGAATCAGATAAGGAAATTTCACTGCAGACAGATCGGTGAGCGCGTTGTGATCACCCACTGAGCCAAATATGGCAAAGCCTACAACTAATGGACCGATGGTTGTTCCAATATTATTGATACCTCCTGCCAGGCTTAAACGCTGAGCTCCGTTTTTAGGACTTCCGATAACAATGGCCATAGGGTTAGCGGCCGTTTGTTGTAATGAAAATCCAAGTGCTACAATAAATAAACCAGTGATCATCAAGGGAAAAGAAACCAACTGTGCCGCCGGGTAAAATAAAAGTGTACCACAGGCCGAAATTACCAAACCAAGTGCAATACCATTTTTGTAACCAATCTTATTTAAAATATCACCACCTGATAACCTGGAGGCGATGACATAAATAATGGAGCCAACCGTATAGGCCACATAGAACGCAAAAGAAATCATTTGACTCTGCCATTGTTCTAAATTTAATTTTTCCTTGAATACAGGAATTAAAATATCGTTACTGGCAGCGACAAAGCCCCAGAAAAAAAATACAGAGATGAGGGTGACAAAGGCCGAGCGGTTTGTTTGCATAAAAAATAGATTGATAAACAGTACAAGTTATATATTTACAATATAATATTTGGTTCAAAATCACCACTTTATCAACAGCCTGCTTTTTACTACTTATTTCAGGGAATTTTCAAACTAACTTCATTATTTATAATTTCACAACATGCAATTACTGACACCGACACATTGGAAAGACTATGAATTACTGGACTGTGGTGATTTTGAAAAACTGGAGCGTTTTGGAAAGTTTGTTACCATTCGTCCGGAGCCACAGGCAGTATGGAAAAAAATATATTCTAATGCAGACTGGGAAAAGCAGGCTCATGTCAAGTTCATTCCTAAAAGCAGTTCGAGTGGAGAGTGGAAGATGCTCAATAAAATGCCGGAACAATGGACCATTGACTATAGTTTACAGGAAACAGGCAAATCAGTAAAAGATACTTTGACCTTTCGCCTGGGTTTAACTTCCTTTAAGCATGTTGGTATTTTTCCTGAACAGGCTTGTAACTGGGATGTGATTTATAATTATTTAAAACCATTAGAGAAACCAAAGTTTTTAAATTTATTTGCTTATACCGGTGGTGCCAGTATAGCGGCCAGGGCAGCAGGAGCGGATGTGACCCATGTGGACAGCATCAAGCAAGTAGTAAACTGGGCGAATGAAAACATGCAGAAATCCAACCTGGATAATATCCGTTGGATGATAGACGATGCATTGAAGTTTGCCAAGAAAGAACAACGTCGCGGTAATTTTTATAAGGGAATTATTTTAGATCCTCCTGCTTTCGGGCATGGCCCAAACGGAGAAAAGTGGAAGCTGGAAGATAACATCCTGGAAATGATGGATTGTGTTTTGCAAATCCTGGATCCACAACAGCATTTATTAATACTCAATGCATACTCCTTAGGATTTTCTGCCCTGGTGCCTGAAAATTTGTTAAGGCCTTTTGCTACAAAACATAAATCCAACTTAAGTATTGGCGAATTATACCTGGAGGCAAAAAGTGGCATTAAATTGCCACTCGGTGTCTGGGGCAGGCTAGAGAAGATGTAATTTTATTTTTTCTCCGACTCTTTGATTAGTTCAAGTTTTGCTGTACCAATTGGCAATAATTTGGATTCCCTCAGCGTTTCATTCCATTTTACAACGATGCCTTTTTTTTGCATGTCACCGGTACCGGCAACTTCTTCATAGATCAATGTAAAATCATCTTTTTTGCCTTTTTCTAAAATCATCGGCTGATTTTTTTTGGAGTTCGCGTTTTCTTTTCCGCCAGGCATGATGGCCGAAGCTTTCATGGGGTTAATAATGCCTACACCATCACCAACATACACGCATTCAAATTTCACGGATGATTTATCTGTTTTAACATCTGCTTTTTTGAGGGTACAGGTAAAATTCTCAACCGTGAAATCATTCTTCGTCGCAGGAACTTCAAAATCAGGAACTGAATAAACTTTCCCTCCTGCGGAGGCTTTGTAAATACCTTTAAATTCAATCGTAAATTTTTCGGCCAGCATATCTGCGCCTTTAAAATCAATCACTTCTGTTTCCTCTTCGTTGGGAGAGATCACATAAGTTTTGTCGTGCCCCAGTAATGTTTTGCCTCCTGCCAGGTATTTAAATTCCGTTGGCTTGATCAGTAAATAATCATTGGTTTTGTTGAAAATTTTGATCTTGAATTTTGCCTGTTTAATATTAGACACAGCATCTATGATATAAATATTATAATCATCTGTTTCTACCGTGGCTTCTTGGTAAATAAATTTTAGATCTTCTTTGGCTTTATCCTTGTCTTTATTTTTCTCTTTTTCATTATCCTGAGCGTTAGAGAACAGGCTAAAAAATAAAGTGAGCGCTAATAAAAAATATTTCATATTAATTGAATTTAGATAAGCAAATATAATGGATCGGGAGAATTAACACGTACAATAAGCGCGTTAATTCCTGTTTTTTTGTTAATTTTGCGCATGCACATTGATATCATTACAGTTCACCCCCCTTTACTGGAAAGCCCATTTAGCCATAGCATTTTGAAGCGCGCGGCACAAAAAGGATTGGTTTCTGTGAATGTGGTAGACTTAAGAAATTATGGCATTGAACCACACAAGAAAGTGGATGATTATGCGTTTGGTGGCGGAGCAGGAATGGTGATGATGATTGAGCCAATTGCCAACTGCATCAATGACTTGAAAAGCAAACGAACCTACGATGAGATCATATACATGACTCCGGATGGTGAGACTTTAAAACAAGGTATGTGCAACCGTTTATCGACGTTGAAGAATATCATCATTCTTTGCGGACATTATAAGGGGATTGATGAACGGATCCGGGAACATTTCATTACCAAAGAAATTTCAATTGGTGATTATGTTTTAAGTGGAGGTGAATTACCAGCGGCGGTATTATGTGATGGAATTATTCGTTTAATACCGGGTGTTTTGAATGATGAGACGTCTGCTTTATCAGATTCTTTCCAGGATAATTTATTATCCCCACCTGTTTATACGAGGCCTGCCGACTATAATGGTTGGAAGGTACCAGAATTGCTAACCAGTGGCAATACAAAAAAAGTGGAAGAATGGAGACATGAGCAATCTATTGAACGCACGAAATTGCGTCGCCCGGACCTTTTATTATAATGGCTATTACGGTTTTGCATTTTTTGTTGGAGAAGAAAAATGCTCGCTGCGCAAAACAAAGTCTTTTTTCAGTTCTGATTTAAAATCCGATTTATCAAGTATGGTGATATTTTCCTGGATGGTAATGTTGCCATTCGATGTAATTTCAATCTGATATTTTCCGGGAGGCACGATAAACAGGTATTTCCCGGTAATTTTATTCACGTTTTTTGAATCCAACTCCTCATTGGTTTTTAAATTTTTGATAGAAATAAATGCGTCAATTTCTTTTTTACTTGTATCAGATAAGGAAACATATCCCATTAACGCTGTTTGTGGTTCTTCCACATTATTAAAAATAATTTTATAAATATCTAAATCACCGAGGCCTTCTTTTCGCCATGCTGAAATATAACCGTCCCGTTTATTTCCGGCAACAGAAAACATCATGTCATCATCCGTTGTGTTTAAAGGATATCCGAGATTAACAGGTGCATTCCACTTTTTTTCATGTTCATTCCATGTGGCCCTGAAGATGTCGAAGCCTCCCATACTTGTATGGCCCTGTGAACTGAAGTAAAGTGTTTTGCCGTCATCGCTTATTTGAGGAAAAGCTTCTTTATAAATGGTATTAATGTTATTTCCTAAATTGACAGGGATACCCCATTTGCCATTTGGTAACCGTTTGCTGGTATAAATGTCGGTTTCGCCCAAACAGCCTTTTCTGTTTGAAACAAAAAATATGGTGTTGCCATCAGCGGAATAGCATCCTTCTGCTTCTAATACACCTGAATTTATGGGTTCTTCAAAAGGTACAGGTTTTTCAAAAGTCTTGGTCTTCACAATTTCAGTATGAAATAAATCGCCGGGATTTGAATTATTGTCAACGAACATAATCATGTTTTTTCCATCCGATGATATACCGACACATTGTTCATCTTCGTTAGTATTAATCAGGACTCCCATGTTTTTTGCACGGCTCCAGTTTCCATTTTCTACTTTTGAAGTATATATATCAGAGGTAAAGTAGCCGTTAAAACTCCTTGACCTTCCGGTATTTTGATCTCTTCTGGAAGTATAGAAAAGTGTTTTCTCATCTTTGGTAACAAAGGGGTAGTAATCGGCATATTTTGTATTTACTTCTTTCCCAAGGTTTTCCAGGGTAATATTGATAGGTTTTTTGACTAATTCAATAGCATTCTCGCATGTTTCAATATAGTGATCAACGAGAGGAATTGATTTGCCGGAAGCCTTTTCTCTGTATAAATGGTAATAACTGACAGCCTCTTTAAACTTATAAGCAAAGTGATATGCCTTTGCCAGTTCCAGCAACAACTCATTCTTATAGTTACCAGTTTTATAACAGGCTTTGAAATAGGGGATTGCCAGACTTTTATCGGTGTGGATATTTAAATAACAAACGCCAATACGGTGTTTAAGCTCAATGTCTCCCGGGTATTCTTTCTCTAGTTTTAATAATCCGTCCAGGGCCTGAATGTAATTTTTAGCGTCATATTGTTCGTCAGGCGTTAAAGCCAAATCGCTTTGCGATTTAGCATTTTGACTAAACGCAATAAAAAGTAAAATGAATTTTATTTTCAGGAACACATTCGGCTGCATCCGTAATATTTTTAATCTAAAATACAAAAATTTTATAGTGAATGCATTTTTATTGGAATGATATAATATTGAACCTACAAACAATATCATGTTAATTATTCCTTTTTAAAAGTGACCGTCCTTTTTATATTCCCCTTATTTTAGGTGAATAGAAAATAAATCGCTGTGTCAAATAGAACTACCTCTCAAAAATTAAAAACATCCTCTGTAACAGTGGTCATTAGTCTGGCTTTGGTTTTATTTATGTTAGGACTTTTAGGATTGGTAGTCATTAACGCTAAAAAACTATCTAACCACATTAAAGAGAACATTGGTTTCCAGATTGTTTTGAAAGACACGACTACCACAGCGGAACTGGACATTTTGAAGCAGGAAATCAGCTCTTCGGCGTTTACCAAACAGGTAGATTACATCAGTAAGGACGAAGCGGCCAAAAAATTACAAAAAGATCTGGGAGAAGATTTTATTACCTTTTTAGGATACAATCCGTTGTTGCCTTCGCTGGATGTGAAATTAAATTCAGATTATGCGAACATTGATAGTTTGGCCGGATTTGAAAAACAAATCATGCAAAGACATTTTGTGAAGGAAGTGATCTATCATAAAGACATGATCAAACAGGTGAACGATAATGCCAAAGTGATCAGTATCTATATTTTAGTATTCAGCAGTTTGCTCCTCATTGTGGCCATTGCTTTGATTAATAACACCATTCGTTTATCGATTTATTCCAGACGTTTTTTGATCCGGACCATGTACCTGGTGGGCGCCACACAGGGTTTTATCCGCAAACCGTTCATTATGAAAGGTATTCGCCAGGGAGTCATTGCAGGGCTGGTAGCAGGATTTTTATTAGCTGGTTTTTTGATATTGAGCACAAAATATATCCCCGATCTGTTACAGTTGCAAGACCCTAATTTACTGGCGGTTTTATTTGGTTGCATTGTATTACTGGGGGTTTTGATTTCAGGACTAAGTGCAGCCCTTTCGGTAAGTCGCTACCTGAAATTGAAAACCGACGATTTATATTTTTAATCCTTCTGCTTGAAAAGCATCTATTTTAAAATCGGAATTTTAACCTGTGCATTGTGCGGGCTTTGTCTTTTCGCTTTCAGGAAACAACAGCCGTCAATCCTTGTTATTCCAAAAGGAGAAATCATTGCCGGGCGCTTTTCCACTCCCTCAGGTTATGCCAGAGTTCAGACCGAAAAAAATTCTTTTGCCGAATTCCTGCAAACGAGCCCATTAAAACCCCATGGAACTTTGGTTCATTTTTACAACGGGGATGAGAAACCCAATAAAGTTGCGGCAGCTGTTTTAAATTATGATGTTGGAAACCGGGATCTTCAGCAATGTGCCGATGCTGTAATGAGATTAATGGCAGAATTCTTATATAGGACCAAACAATATAACGCTTTGCATTTCAATTTCACGAATGGTTTTAAAGCGGATTATACCAAATGGAGAGTGGGACATCGTATTGCTGTGAAAGGAAATAAGGTGACCTGGATTAAAACATCCAAAGAAAGCCAATCCTATTCATCCTTTCGGGAATACCTGAATATGGTATTTAATTATGCAGGCACGGCGTCTTTGACCAAAGAGCTAAAATCAGTACCGTTATCACAGATGCAGATCGGGGATGTGTTTATTAAAGGGGGTTCTCCGGGACATGCAGTGATTGTGGTCGATATGGCCACTCATCCGCAGACGCAAAAAAAACTATTTATGATTGCTCAGAGTTATATGCCGGCGCAGGATATTCATATTCTTGTTAACAGGAAAAAGCCTTCCATTTCTCCCTGGTATGAACTGGATGAAAGCGCCACCGAAATTGATACACCGGAATGGACGTTTGAAGGCAATCAATTAAAAAGGTTTTAAAAAACAAAAGGCCGTCTTTTCAGACAGCCTTTCAAAAACCCTCGGTACCACAAACCGATGCTCTAACCAACTGAGCTACATCTACCATTTGGGGCTACAAATGTAATAAAATATTTTATTTCACGAAAAATTTGAGTGAAAAATACAATGGATCGGTAATTTTTAATGGAAATCGCAACCTGATTCCAATATTACCGGAATATTTTGGGTCTTGGAGATGCTGCTTCTCGCACTTCGACTTCGCCCAGTGTAACAGCTCGAAGTGACAGTCACCATGATCCCTGGTATATTGTGTTATTTTACATGTTCTTTATAATGCACCATATAGTGCAAACCCACCGATTCTTTGCGTTGAATCGCGTGTTTAATGATTAGGTAACCAATACAAATCAGGTTTCTTAATTCACAGAGTTTCTGGGTCACTGTGGTTTGTTCATACAAGGCTTCATTCTCTTTATATATGATTTCCAGACGGTCAAACGCCCTTTTTAAGCGCAATTCTGACCGGACAATCCCTACGTAATTACTCATGATTTGCTGAACTTCCCGTTGGGATTGGGTGATCAGGATCATTTCTTCTGCATTTTCAGTGCCTTCCGCATCCCAGTTGGGAATTCCTTCCTGAAACGTAAGTGAAGAAAGCGTGTCGATTCCTGTTTTCGCAGCGCGGTGAGCAAATACAACGGCCTCCAGTAAAGAATTACTGGCCAAACGGTTAGCACCATGAAGACCCGTACAGGCACACTCGCCCACGGCAAATAAATTATGAATCGTGGACTGTCCTTCCTTGTTTACCTGGATTCCTCCGCATAGGTAATGCATGGCGGGAACAACCGGAATCATTTTAATGAAGGGATCGACTCCAAGTTTCATGCATTTTTCGTAGATATTTGGAAAGTGCTCAATAAATCCTTTTCGGTCGATGTGGCGACAATCGAGGTAAACAAAATCTTCGCCCCTTGTTTTAAGTTCATTGTCAATAGCCCTCGCTACAATATCCCTTGGTGCTAAAGATAATCGTTCATCGTACTTATGCATGAATTCTTTGCCATCCAAGGTTTTTAAAACAGCGCCAAATCCCCTGATCGCCTCGGTGATCAAAAAACTTGGGTGCTCACCAGGATTGTATAATGATGTCGGATGAAATTGCACAAACTCCATGTCTTTCACTCTTCCTTTTGCCCTGTAAACCATGGCAATGCCATCACCGGTTGCAATCACCGGGTTGGTGGTGGTAGCATACACATGCCCGGCACCGCCGGTCGCCATCATCGTGATTTTTGATAGAACCGTTTCAATTTTTTGGGTTTTGGTATCTAAAATATACGCACCAAAACATTTCACGTCTTTTGATTGAGAGGTCACTTCTTCTCCTAAGTGATGTTGCGTGATGATATCTATAGAATAGTGGTGATCAAGAATGGTAATATTTTTATGTTTTCGAACCCTTGTAAGTAAAGCGCGTTCGATTTCGTAACCGGTAATATCTTTATGATGTAAGATCCTATGCTCGGAGTGGCCACCTTCCTTAGCAAGATCATAGTCGCCGTCTTTCTTTTTATCAAAATTAGCACCCAGTTCAATGAGTTCTCTTACGCGCTCGGTACCTTCCGTCACCACTACGCGCACTGCCTCTTCATCGCACAGTCCACCGCCAGCAATTAATGTATCCTGGATATGCTTTTCAATCGAATCCTTGTCGTGCCATACGGCCGCAATTCCACCCTGTGCATATTTAGTATTGGATTCATCTTCATTGCTTTTCGTAACAATAAAAACAGAGCCATGGTCCGCGACTTTAAGAGCATAACTCAAACCGGCGATGCCGCTCCCGATAATTAAAAAATCTACTTTTTGCTGCATGATTATTTTTTAAGCAAACGCGCTACATATTTACCTACGATGTCAAACTCCAGGTTTACCACATCGTTTACTTTTAAATATTTAAAAACCGTGTTCTCGTAAGTATAAGGAATAATGCAAACAGAAAATGAATCTTCTTTTGAATCAACTACTGTCAGGCTTGTTCCGTTGATGGTGATGCTTCCTTTCTCTACCGTTACATTGCCTGCTCCCGGATCATAGCTTATGGTATAGGTCCAGCTGCCTTTGTTATCAGTAATCGATTTGATCGTACCGGTTTGGTCAACATGGCCTTGTACAATATGCCCGTCGAAACGCCCGTTGGCAGGCATGCAGCGCTCCAGGTTTACGTAATCTCCTGTCTTCAATGTCCCTAAATTTGTTTTTTGAATGGTCTCGTCAATGGCGGTGACAGTATATTCATTGTTATGGATAGCAACTACTGTGAGGCAAACCCCATTGTGCGCCACGCTTTGGTCAATTTTCAGTTCGTTTGTAAAACCACAACTAAAAGTGAAATGGACATTTGTATTTTCATTTTCAATAGCTTCTACTTTTGCAAGCCCTTCGATAATTCCTGTAAACATATTACAAATATACTAAATTAGAAAAACGCCCTTACCTGCGCGCCACCAATATTTACCACTTTACTGTTCGGTGATTTCCGGCCATCGTAATTAATACTGATCTGAATGTTATTGGATAAGTTTCGCTGGTAGCTTAATCCCCAGGTATAGTTGTATCCTGTTTTTAGGGCATTCAGCATTTCATAGGCCACCGGTGTATTTTCATTTTCAGGATCATTGTAAGTGATATTAATGAAATCAGCTTTTCCGGTGATACTTCCTTTTTCAACCTGGTTAAATTTGAATTCTAATCCAACGTCATTTAACTCAGCTTTTTGCCCGCCTTCTGTAATGATATTTTGTTTTTTATTGTGTTTATAGAGGATACTGATCCTGAAAGCCGTGTTCGGCTGATAACTGAGTTTTTGCTCCAGGTCGTATGCTTCAATGGAATAATTACGGTTTACTAGGAACAAAGATTCGGTTGATTTGATACTGTAAATATTTGTACTGTTCAAACTCCATGCCCGTGTCACATTCCAGCGCCATCTCCATTCGTGACTTTCGTTGCCTCGCGTTTCAAAGCCATTGGTGAGTAGTTGCTTACTCAGGTTATTCTGATAAGTATAATCTGTGCCGAACACCGCCGCACTCTGGTTGAAAAACAAACTTTGTCGGAAGGAATAAGTAAGTGCTGTGAGTAACGAATCATCCAATCGGATATCGGTTGGATTAAACGTAAACAACTTCCCGTTATCATTCGATTTTTTATCCACGCGGTAAACCGATTGCGTTGCAAAACGGCTAATGAATCTGAGCGCTTTAGAAGAATTGTCCTGTAAGAACGCGGAGGGTCGCAGGTTCATAGAAAAGCTGAACTGGTCATGCAGTACTTTCACATACTGGTTGGTTGGTGTATAGACTTTAATGTATAAGGCCTGATCCGGGAAAGGAGAAATTTCAAATTCGCCGACTTCGGTAATCCCGTTGCCATTGTAATCTTTCCACGCATAGGTTCCCTGCCCGGCTGCTACCAGTAAATAATAGTATTCTTTTTTATTTTCCAGGCCATAGCCGGTTTCGTAAAAAATACTGGAGGTGATGAAGCCTTTCATCAGGCGGGGAGAATATTCCACACGGCTTAATAAGGTATTATCCGGTTTTAAATACAAGGGGTTCGCATTTTTCAGGTGTAATTCTCTGTAGGTAAATACCACTGAAAAAGGATGGTTTCGGATACTGTTCACATTCGCTGAAAACCCTGCGTTTTGCGCGAAGGTAGAGTCTCTTAAAATTCCTCCGTATGCCTGCTTGTCACGGCGTTCCCTATAAAACAATTTGTATAAATTTCCAGTAGTATCCTTGTTGGTAATATTTCCCTCCCATTCCCAGAACTGATAGCTGCGTGACAGCAAACTGTCTGTCGTATTTTTTCTGAAATTATTTTGTTCAAATTCATCCAGGTAATTTAATTTAATTTTGCCGATTGATTGTGAGAAAGTGCCTTTGTGCCTGTAAAATCCGCTCAGTTGAGAGTTGTAGTTACTCGTCAGGTAAGAACCGTTATAACCAATTTCACTGGTTTTCGTGTTATAAAAACTCTGCACATTGTGCTTCAATCCTTTATAAAAAACACCTTCATCAAAAAAATTGATGCCGTATAAAAGTTTAAGTTTATTGTTTTTCTGAACTCCGACCTGCGCGAACCCGACGTGCTGATCGGTATTGATCGGTGCATTGGTTGGCCGGTTCCAGTCACGCTCAAATTCTATGGCCCGGTAACGCTCTATGGGATTGAAAAACTGCTGAACGTATTCGTATCCTACATTATAAACGGCGTTCAGATGCTGTTTTGTAATAGTGTCCGCTTTTATAACGGTTTGGTTATTGCTGTTTAGTTTAATTCCATAGCCATCATCATTCTCGGAATTGAATTTGCTAAAGGTGTTAATATCGTTCTTGGTATACACTCCTTCTACATCAATCCCATGATTTTTGGTAAACTGGTAATTAATTCCTGTGGTGAACATTTGCTTTTTCTTGGGTGTGACCAACGGAATTACAGGCTCATAATTTCCCTGTAATATTCCCCCCATAGGCGCCACCCATTTGTATACTTTTCCGTTTGCAGTGGTGGATACCTGAATATAATAACCATTATTTTCTCCCACATAGCTGTATTTGACGCGATATTTCGCACTATCCGGATTGGTTGAATAAACAAACACCCCGCTGTAAATCAGTGCCCCAACAGTGGTATCTTTCTTCCAATAGAACACGTCACTGGTATTAAATTCTGCCAATTCTGCACCACTCGTCACAGCCTTATTCAGAGTATCGCCTACGTTGAACATGGTTAATTTCTGAGCCTCGGTGAGGGTTTGTTGAAGTGTTTTGTTCTTATTATCCTGTTCTCCGAAAAAATTCAATCGCACTTTTAGTTTATCCGATTCTATTTCTTCGCTGAAAAAGTAGAGTGACCGCGCGTAGTTTCTTTCGGCATATTGAAACTCTGAAATAATACGTTTGTCTTTGGTAATAATTTGTTTGGCTGTAAAGGTTAATTCTGCCGTGTTGTAATCAATGATGTAGTCATTTTCTTGTCCGCGTTGCAACAAACGCCCGTCGATATAAATTCTTTCTGTACCCGACAATACAATAATAAATTGTTCATTATCTGCGCCCCTTAAACGATAGGGCCCCTGGTTATTCTCAGTTCCCTGGATGATATTACGTGCAAATTTACCTTTGCTGACAGCACCGCTGACCTGTGTTTTAAACACCACCGGTTTATTATTGATGGTGTCATCATAGTTGTTGGCAAAGTATGCTCCCTGCGAACGCTTGTAAAAATTCATAAAGTAACTGTTAGGCCGCTGTAGCTGAAAATCACCTACGATGAGCTTTGAATTTTTATTGCTCAACTGCACAAATACTTTATCAAACTCCTGCAGTTGAGCAGTTGTGCCATCGGCCTGAAAAGGAATGTTGTCATCTGTCGCGGCTAAAAGAAGATCCACTTCCTGTGTCAGTTTCCCGCTGACCTGTAAATTCAAACTCGAATTCACGACTACGTCCTGGTTATTACCAAAACTGATTCCCCGGCTGATGCTCCCGTTTTTATTCAGTCCGTCTGATACAAATGATTCATTCGGCGCGGCGGATCCGGCAAATGCGAGTGTTAAAGGATTGACGGGCAGTGAAAGATCCTTTGTTAACTGCGACGTGCTTTGATGGTAATATTGTTTTTCAAAATTGTAAGGAAAGGTTCTGTAAGAAACGGATAAGGGATCCTGTGGAATGATTTTAAATACAATAGCTTTTAAAGGGTAGTGAATTCTGTAGGTAGAAGAATCCAAAGGAGCATTTTTTGTCGAGAGTTTGATGGTTCCCGGAATTACAAATCCACACAGCATTATTTTTATAAAAATTAACCTAAAACTCACCATGCTAATAACGGTTTATAAATATAGAAATTGTATTTTTAAAGCCACAAATAGTATTTGAATGAGAATTATAACATATAATGTAAATGGCATACGCGCCGCGATGAATAAAGGCCTGGTGGATTGGATGAAATCATCGGCACCTGACGTATTGTGTTTGCAGGAAATTAAAGCAACTCCGGATCAGGTGGATGTAACAGCATTTGAAGAAATGGGTTACCATATGTACTGGTATCCGGCGCAGAAAAAAGGATACAGTGGCGTGGCTATTTTCACGAAAATCAAACCGAATAACATTGAATACGGATGCGGGATAGAGTCATATGATTTCGAGGGAAGAGTGCTGAGAGTTGATTTTGATACGTGTTCTGTCGCCAGTATTTATCATCCGAGCGGGAGTAGCGGGGAAGAAAGGCAGGCTTTTAAAATGAAGTGGTTGTCTGATTTTCACGGATACATTGATGGATTGAAAGCGAAGTTGCCTAATCTTATTTTATGCGGTGATTATAACATTTGCCACAAGCCTATTGATATTCATAATCCTAAATCAAACGCCAATACATCCGGTTTTTTGCCGGAAGAAAGAGAGTGGATGGAGCAATTCATACAATCCGGTTTTACTGATTCCTTCAGGCATTTTAACCAGGATCCTCACCAATACAGTTGGTGGAGTTATAGAGCGGGTTCCAGAGGCAAGAATCTGGGTTGGCGTATTGATTATAATCTGGTTGCCAATCATCTGAATGAAAAGCTGAAGAGGTCAGTGATAATGCCTGATGCCATGCACAGTGATCACTGTCCCGTGTTACTGGAAATTGATCTATAGTTTAGCAGCCCTTATTCTATTTTTGTCCCTGTTTCCAATCGCGAAATAGGATTTTAACCGCTTATACCCAGTAATTGCTTTTTAACAAAATCGCCTAATTGTTTTAGGTTTTTTAGATATTAAGATTATATTTGTAGTTAGTAAAAACTTATGTACTTAGGTATGAAAAAAATATTT
>JAJNBG010000022.1 GCA_021155905.1 Bacteroidota bacterium | reverse complement strand
TTTGCTAAGCCTAATTGGGCAACAGAAGCATCTTGTGCTTTTAATCCAATTTCGTTCATTATAAAAAGAATTTAGTTTTTAGTTAGGGTGCAAAAATACAAAAAAATCGGGTCTGATTTGACCCGATTTTCCACAATTTAACGGTAAAAACTTATTTTTTGTTGAAAAAAATGTAGTGAAACGCCCAAAAATGACTTTTGCCACGTTTTTCCAGGCTAATTTACCTGCCTTTGTGCTGACATTCAGCGTTTTCTGAAATGTCTATCAGGTCACTTCCGGTAGTAATTCTCTTTACCTCTTCTAAAAATAAGACCTGGTCTTTCTTAGAAGCTAATTCTGCCAGGTCAAAACAATAATCGGTTTCGCCTTCGCGTCCCCACAAAACTGTTTGATAAGACGGTTTTTGAGGATGGTTATCTACATATTTTAAAAAAGCTGCTCTTTTTTCAGACGGAGTTCCCGCTCCCTTGCTTTTGAAAGAAACAATTAGACGATAAGTTTTAGGAGACTCTTGTGTTGCCGCCAAATTAGCTGCCGGAGGTGCTGATTCGGTAGTTTTTGCAGCTTCCTTTTTTGCCTTACAGGAAATACAGGAAAGACTAACCAGGGCCGCTAAAAAAAATAATCTTTTCATAAAATTTAATTTTTTGTAAAACTAGTTGTTTTGTTTTAACCGAAATAATAAAGGATGTTAATTACTTGAATTTTCTGTCCATTTCCCGGTTCAGGTCTTTGGTTTTCAGGTCTTCGCGTTTATCAAACATCTTTTTTCCTTTGGCAACTGCAATTTCAACCTTTGCATAACCATTATCGGAAGTAAATAAAAGAGTAGGAATAATGGTAAGGCCCTTATCCATCATCTTTTTTTGAAGCTTATTTAATTCCTGGCGGTTGAGCAATAATTTTCTCTCCCTTGTAGGCTCATGGTTATATAAGTTACCTTCTGTATAAATGCTGATGTTTAAACTTTTAATGAATAATTCACCGTTTCTGAAATAGCAAAAGCTATCCACCAAAGAAGCTTTTCCTTCGCGAATCGCTTTAATTTCAGTGCCAACCAATACAATGCCTGCTGTATATTTTTCAATAAAGCTGTAGTCGAAACTCGCGCGGCGGTTTTTGATTGATATTTTTTGCTGTATATTCGGTTTCAATTTTAAACTCTGTTTTTTACAGACGCAAAGATACACAAATACTTGTTGGGATGTTACACTTAGAAAAAGCCACCGAAAAAGATCTGGATACTATTTCAAAACTGGCCCGGGTTATCTGGAACGACCATTATGTGCCAATTATAGGGCAGAAACAGGTGGATTATATGCTTGATAAAATCTATAGTCTTCAGAGTTTGACGGAACAGCTGACTGAAAAAAAACACCGGATGTATCTTATCCGAAGTGATGAAAAATCAATCGGTTTTGTCTCGGTTAGCCTTGAAAAAGAATCGAACTATTTTCTGCATAAATTTTACATTGATCAGCGACAATCTAACACCGGAATTGGCACAAAAGTTCTTGATTTGTTAATTGAAATTATCCGCCCTAAATTATTGACACTCACTGTTAATCGCCAGAATTTTAAATCCATTAATTTTTATTTTAAAAACGGATTTAAAATTGATCGCGTAGAAGATTTTGATATCGGAAACGGATATCTAATGAATGATTTTGTTATGGTAAAACATTTTTAAATTCACAATAGTTAATTCCTCTGTAATCTATTTTCTCTTTTTTAACTTCGCGGAAAGAAATACGTTCTCAAAAGCCTGCATCAGAATCTTTAGGTTTATCAACGTTTGAGTCTTTATATCTCTTTAAAAAGGGTCAAAACTTGGTCTAAAATTCCTTATATTTATGCTTTATAAACAAACCATGGAATATAACACACAACTTCCCCACTTAGAGATACCAGAATACGGAAGAAATATACAGGTAATGGTTGATCATTGCATTACCATTGAAGACAGGGACGAACGGAATAAATGCGCCAGGGCCATTATCCAGATCATGGGACAATTGAACCCACATTTGAGGGATATTGCTGACTTTACGCATAAATTATGGGACCATTTATTTTTGATTTCTAAATTCAAACTGGATGTGGATTCACCGTATCCGCGCCCGAATGCAGAAACATTTACGACCAAACCTAAGATTGTTCCTTATCCTGCTACCAAGATTCGTTACAAGCATTATGGAAAAACTATAGAGCGCATCATTGATGAGGCTAAAAAATTCGAGGATGGACCGGAGAAAAATGAATTAACCCGTTTGATTGCTAACCATTTAAAAAAATCCTACGTCAATTGGAACAAAGACTCGGTAACGGATGATGTCATTTTCAAGCAATTTAAAGAAATGACCAATAATGAATTAGTAATTGACGAGAACTCTGCATTAACTCACGCCAATGAGCTGAAGAATAAGAACCATAATAATCAAATGCCTATCACGGTAAATGCCGGTGGTGGTAACAACAAGAACCGTCATAAGAAAAACAAAAGCAAGTTTAAACACAGAAACAATAACAATCGTCCAACATCATAATATATGGCTATTTTTGAAGTTACAGGTGGTAAACAATTAAAAGGAGATATCATCCCGCAGGGAGCAAAGAATGAAGCGCTCCAGATTTTATGCGCTGTATTATTAACTCCGGAGAAAGTAACGATCAGCAATATTCCTGATATCGTTGACATCAATAAATTAATTGACCTGTTGCGTGACCTTGGTGTAAAAGTTGAGAAGACAGGACATGAAGAATATTCTTTTCAATCGGATGCCATTAACGTAGATTACCTTGTTTCTGCAGAATTTAAAAAGAAAGGCGGTGGTTTAAGAGGTTCTACAATGATCATAGGTCCTATGCTGGCACGCTTTGGAAGAGCCTATATGCCAAAACCGGGTGGAGACAAAATTGGCCGCCGGAGAATGGATACTCATTTTATCGGTTTCGAAAACCTCGGTGCAAAATTTGAATACGATCACGAAACAGAAAACTTTAAGGTAACCGCTGATAAACTAAAAGGCGCCTACATGTTGTTGGATGAAGCTTCCGTAACAGGCACTGCCAACATCGTTATGGCGGCTGTTTTAGCAGAAGGAACCACAACGATTTACAATGCTGCCTGTGAGCCTTATTTACAGCAGTTATGCAAAATGCTGAACCGCATGGGGGCAAAAATCACCGGTGTCGGTTCAAATCTTTTAACGATCCAGGGTGTAACATCACTGAATGGAACAACTCACCGCATCTTACCTGATATGATTGAGATTGGTTCTTTCATTGGTATGGCTGCCATGACTCAATCTGAAATTACAATTAAGGATGTGTCTTATGATAATTTAGGTTGTATTCCAAAAGTATTTTCCCGCTTAGGCATCCAGATGGAACGTCGTGGCGATGATATTTATATTCCTTCACAGGAACATTATGAGATAGATTCTTTTATTGATGGATCTATGTTGACGGTTGCTGATGCAATCTGGCCGGGGTTTACTCCTGATTTGTTGAGCATCATGCTGGTAACTGCCACTCAGGCACGCGGTAACATTTTGATTCACCAGAAAATGTTTGAGAGCCGTTTATTCTTCGTGGATAAACTTATCGATATGGGTGCCCAGATTATTTTATGCGATCCGCACCGTGCAACAGTTATGGGACTAGACAGGAAAGTGCAGTTAAGGGCCATTCAAATGGCTTCTCCTGATATCAGGGCGGGCGTTGCATTGTTGATTGCTGCCATGAGCGCAAAGGGAAAAAGCACTATTTTTAATATTAACCAGATTGACAGAGGTTATCAGAATATTGACGGCCGCTTAAATGCTATTGGAGCTGAAATTATAAGAAAAGACAATTAGTACTTAGAATGAAATTATCTACTATAGCCGTTTTATTAAGTGTATGCCTTTTTGCCTGTAAAAGCAAAAAAGGGACTTCTTCTTCAATGGCAGCGGATGGTCAAAAGAATAATGAATCAGGCACAGTAACGGTTAATGTAGTAGAAGGAATTAATCTTGGCAACAAAGCCCCTGAAATTATGATGGCTTCTCCAAAAGGAAATGTGATTACACTGTCTTCTTTTAAAGGTAAAATGGTGCTGGTTGATTTTTGGGCAAGTTGGTGTGGTCCTTGCCGTGCTGAAAATCCTGCAGTTGTGGCAGCATACAATAAATACCATGCCTCTGATTTTAAGAATGGAAAAGAATTTGAAGTATTGAGTGTTTCACTCGATCAAAATTCAGCTGCCTGGGTAAAAGCCATTGAAAAGGATCAATTGGTTTGGCCACATCATGTGAGTGATTTGCAGGGATGGAATAATGCGGCTGCAATACGTTATGGCGTTAATAGTATTCCGACAAATGTGTTGGTAGACGGGAATGGAATTATCATTGCAAAAAATTTAAGAGGAGAGGCGCTGGAAACGACTTTGGAATCAAATTTAAAAATTGAAAATCAATCACCTGCAGCTCCTGCCAATAGTAAGAGTAGAAGGAATAAAAAACATGATTAGAAGAAAAAATAAATATATGAAACAGGCCTTTTTTTATCTGTTGGTGATGCAGCTTTTTTCCGCAAAAGTATTTTTTGGCCAGGATGGCTCGCTGAATGTCGGTGACAACGCACCGGGTTTAGTTCTAACTTCTACCAATAATTCTATTCAGAGTTTTAATTTTCCTTATCAAAACAAAATGGTGCTTTTGTTTTTTTGGTCCTCTTCTGTTTCAAAATCAAAAGAGAATATTTATAAATATAAAAAACTTTATTCCAAGTATTCGGATATTGGATATAAGTCGGCCGATGGATTTGATTTGATCTCTGTCGCTTTACAAAGCGATAAAATTGCCTGGAGTCAGGACCTGGTTAAATACGATCTTTTAAACCTAAACAATTGCATTGCTCAAAAAGGCTACAATGATCTTTTTGTTAAGAATTATAAAATAAAAGAAACCAACAGCAGTTTTTTAATTGACGAGTTCGGTAAAATTGTGGCAGTTAACCCGAGCCTGAAAACAATCATTTCATACCTTGACGAAAAGAGAAACGTTGAATTAAATCCGGATGTACAGACGAAAATTGCCGGCAAGATCATGTTTGGACAACGTTCGTTAACAGGACTTGCCAATGAAAAAATATGGTTCATGAATAGTCCGTCGGATACCATTCAATCGATTATGCTGGATGAAAACGGTTCTTTTTTCGTGAAGGATATTAATGCCCAATTACCAATGCATCTTTTTATCAAATCGAGTTCTAAAATAGCGGAAGACGTTCCTGTGTTTTTAACTACGGTGCAGGGTGAAATTATTTCTCCATTTACAAAAAACGAAATTGGATACGAATACAGTTTGCTCGATGCAGAAATGCCATATTTGAAACCAATGTCCGATTATGGAACTGCTCCAAAAGTAGGTAACGATAAAAGCTTAAACAACCTGTATGAGACCAGCCAATTATTTAAGGCAAAAGAAGTAGTGTTGTCGCCTGCTGCTATCACTAAACTGGCAAAGGTGATTTCAAAATTAAATGAGAATCCAAAAACAAACCTTGAGATCATTACGCATACCGACAGTAATGGCGAAACAGTTGCTAATAGTTCATTAACGGTTAAGCAATCTACGGCTATATTGACCTACCTTGCATCTAAAGGTATTGCTAAAACGAGACTAAAAGCTTTAGGAAAAGGGGAAGCCGAAATTTTAAATACTTGTAAGGATGGTGTGAAATGTACAGAAGTCGAGCACAGTAAGAATAGAAGAACGGAATTTAAATTTTATTCTGTCCTGTAATAACGCGATCATTATGAGACTTATTTTTTTAATTACTTTTTGTATTATTTTTAAATGTCAATTTGGTCAAATTAACCTTCCCGAAACTCTTCCTTTTAAGACAATTGATTATCTGGATAAATCCCGAAAAAAAGTGGTGTATGAGTGTTCCAAACCGGAAAAAAAAGCATTCCTTTTCTTTGATGTAAAATCAGAACCATTAGCTGAAGTCATGTATAATGGTTGCAGTTTTGTG
Source organism: Bacteroidota bacterium (assembly GCA_021155905.1). GTDB lineage: Bacteria > Bacteroidota > Bacteroidia > B-17B0 > Aurantibacillaceae > UBA4416. Next base: position 90,062 of record JAJNBG010000022.1, on the reverse strand, counting down.
TTTCCGGATAAGAAAATAATTATTTTTCCTTATTTTTTTACCGGTCAGTTAAAGAAAAAAGCCAGTGCGGATATGAAATCAGCGATTCCAGTCCAACTGTTAAGAACCCCTGCGATGTCTCTCTTTAAAGAGTTTAATATAACTGAAGCTGATTTTCCGTTATTAGTAGTGTATAATGAAAAAAATGAGCTTTGCGGATTTTCGAGAAGTGTTGAAGGCATGGCAGAAATTGAATGCGGTTTAGAAATGGTCAAGCTAAAAGTCCTTCGTCTGAAAATCATGACGGAAGAAAAAGATAAAAATCTCAAGCCATATGCGAATAAAAAAGTAGTGATTTTTGGTGGGAGAAAAAATGACACGATTGCTAAACTGATTACAAATAAATACGGCGATTTTAATGTGGAACTTCCGGATGCGAACCAGGACTACCTCATTACTGTAGATGAAAAAGATAAAGACATTAATTTTGTGCTTCTTGGTACCCAGACAGGTAAAGTTGTTGGTAAATTTAAATCAACGGATAAAGGGTTTGAGTACAGAATTTTGCAGGCTGAATTAATGACTTTACCGGATATGAAAATAGATGATGATGTTGAAATGCAGCTTACTAATTTTAAAGACAAAACATTAAAGGATTTTATTGTCACCGAAACATTGTATTATGAATTGGGTGAAAGTTCATTAACATCGGGATCAAAGAAATTATTAACTAAAATGAAAAAAATTCTGGATTCATATCCTGATTTTAGTTTAACGGTGACTTCACATACAGATTCCCAGGGCGAGGATGGCAGCAATTTGAACCTTTCACTAAAACGCTCAGAATCAGTAATCGATTATTTAAGTTCACTGGGAATTGCTAAAAAGCGATTGACCGCGGAAGGAAAAGGAGAACTCGAAATCAGGAACCGATGTGTAAATGGTGTAGATTGTTCCAATAAAGAACATGAATATAATAGAAGAACGGAATTTAAATTTTCAAAAAAATGAAAAACTTAATTTTATTAGCCTCTCTGTTTTTAGTGTTTAGCCTCAAAGCTCAGAAAGCTGATAAACTAAGGGTGGGAGAGAAGATCCCATTTTCGCGCATCGTTGTATTAAATCAGGACCAAAAACCAACTAACATTGATTTACCAAACGGAAAGAACACTACGGATCGGTTTGTGCTGGTGTATTTCTTTTCTTCCGAAAAATCTATCAAAGAATTAATAGCATTTAACAATGATGTGGAAAGGATTCTCAATAAATACCAGAATAACTCCTGTAAAGGGGCAAGTGATATTGAATATGTTACCATTTGCATAGAAAAAGATTTTATCAAATGGCAAACGCTTCTTACCGAAGCCAATTATAATAAATCTAAATTCACCGGAAAAAAAACAAATTACCTGGCAGAGAATGGCTTAAAAGACAAAGCCGTTTCAGCTTTTAAAGTTTCCGAAATGCCTTCGTTGTTTTTAGTAAATCCAAAGGGCCGTTTGTATTTGGAAACTGACAGTTTTGAGGTGCTTGAAAAAACATTTCAGAATATTTGTAAAGTCAATGCGGCATATTCCACCGCAGATATTTCCGGTAAGCTATTGATCGGTGAAAAAAGCAAAAGTCCTTTGACCCAGCATAATGTATATCTGGTGAAAGGCAACGCGGATACTATTACAAAAACTTCCACCGATGGTTATGGGGATTTTGTTTTTAAGCAGGTTGATACCACACAGAATTTAAGTATACGTATTGAGCAAAATGCCAAAACAAAAGGCGGGCCCAAGGTTTTCCTGGCGAAGCAAAATGGAGAAATTGTTTCTGAGTTTAAAAAGAATTCATCCGGTAACTTCGAATACAAACTGCTCTCTGTGGACGTAGAGAAACTAAGCGAACTGGAAGAAGATGATGATATTACGATGAAGTACAAAAAATTCAATTCGACCAATAAAAAGGACCTTACGGTTACAGAAAACATTTATTACGAATTGGCAAAATATAACCTGGTTACAGAAAGTGAAATTGTATTGGATAAGGTATTATTGATTTTAAAAGCCAATCCAAATGTAAAACTAGAAGTAATTTCCCACACCGATGCACAGGGAGATGATGCCGGAAATTTAAAACTATCTGAAAACCGTTCTAATGCTGTAATCGGTTACCTTGTAAATAAGGGAGTTAATCAATCTCGCCTCAAAGGAATTGGAAAAGGAGAACTGGAGATCAGGAACAGATGTGCCAATGGGGTGTCGTGTTCTGACAAAGAGCAGGAATATAACCGCCGAACTGAGTTTAAGTTCATTAAAAACTGACAATTTTTCTCATTTTTACTCGTGGCAAGCATATTGATTAGCTACATTTGCCAAAATTTTTTACTATGGAACAAAACGAGAAAGATCAGATCAATCAGACAGAAGACAATATTGAGTCCAATAACGAGCAATCCGCCGAGGAAAATGCTTTAGAAAATGCAACCGAAAATACTGCAGAAAGCACTCAGCCTCAGAATTATGAAGCCAAAATTGCAGAATTAAATGATAAATACCTGCGTTTGTATTCAGAATTTGATAACTACCGCAAACGTACCATTAAGGAAAAATCAGATATCATCCGTTCGGCCGGGGAAGATGTATTTAAAGCCATTATTCCTTCCATTGACGATTTCGAAAGAGCCATTAAAGCCAATGAAACGGTAACTGATGCTGCACCTATAAAAGAAGGAATTTCTTTGATTTACCATAAATTGAAGTCGGCGTGTACTCAAAAGGGCCTGGAACCAATAGAGAGTATTGGAAAGCCTTTTAACGTTGATTATATGGAATCTATCACTAATGTTCCTGCACCTTCTGAAAATATGAAAGGTAAAGTGATTGATGAAGTGGAAAAAGGATATAAATTAGGTGACAAGGTAATTCGTTTTGCCAAAGTGGTGGTTGGAAGTTAAAAAATAGCACCTGTAAAGATTGTCATGCTGAACTTGATTCAGCATCTTGTCTTTAAAAAAATACGTTGGTTCAACGATCACTAGTGGTGGTGAATAGTATAAAATATAAAAAATTAAGTCTGAGGTCTAAAATAAAATGAGCAAAAGAGATTATTACGAAATACTTGGTATAAGCAAGGGGGCAAGTGACGATGAAATTAAAAAGGCTTATCGTAAACTGGCAATTAAGTACCATCCTGATAAAAACCCGGACGATAAAACTGCGGAAGATAAATTTAAAGAAGCAGCTGAAGCATATGAAGTATTGAGTAATCCTGAAAAACGTCAGCGTTATAATCAATACGGTCATGCCGGTGTTGGCGGCGCATCAGGTGGCGGTGGTTTTGGTGGTGGTGGTATGAACATGGATGACATCTTCAGCCAGTTTGGTGATATTTTTGGCGGCGGCGGCGGTTTTGGTGGTTTTGGGGGAAGCTCCAGGGGTGGAGGACGACGTGTGATGCGTGGTTCCAACCTGCGCGTTAAAGTAAAACTGAACTTGCAGGAAGTAGCTAAGGGAGTTGAGAAAAAATTAAAGGTCAATAAATTTGTAAGCTGTGGAACCTGTAAAGGAAGCGGCGCCAAAAATGGTCAGTTGGAAACCTGTAAATTATGCGGTGGATCCGGTGTACAGGTGAGAACCCAGCAGACTTTTTTAGGAGCGATGCAAACACAGACAACCTGTAGTGGTTGTAACGGAGAAGGAAAAACAGTTAAAGATAAATGCAATACCTGCCATGGAGATGGTATCGTGAGGGCCGAAGAGGTGATCTCGATAAATATTCCTGCAGGTGTAGCAGAAGGTATGCAACTTTCGGTAGGCGGAAAAGGCAACGCAGCTCCACGCGGAGGAATCAATGGGGATCTGTTGGTACTGATTGAAGAAGAAGAGCATCTGGAGCTAAAGCGCGATGGTAATAATTTATTTTATGACAGTTATGTGAACTTCGCTGATGCGGCCTTAGGAACCAGTATTGAGATCCCGACGGTAGATGCAAAAGTGAAAATTAAAATTGAACCGGGTACTCAAAGCGGGAAAGTCTTACGTTTAAAAGGCAAAGGCTTACCCGATGTGAACTCTTACGGTACCGGAGATTTGTTGGTTAATATTAATGTGTGGACCCCTCAGCATTTAAGCGCTGAAGAGAAAAAAGCCCTGGAGCTTTTACGGGCATCCAAGAATTTTGAACCAAATCCAAATCGCAAGGAAAAAGGCTTCTTCGATAGAATGAAGGAATATTTTGAGTAATTAAACCTATTGAATCGTAACAAAAAGCTTTCCATGATTGGGAAGCTTTTTTTATGGTCTATCTTTTCTTGTACTATCCTCCAAAGCCTTGTCGTATTCTTCCAGGCATTTATCAAGAGGCTGCCCCTCTTATGTATGCAGTCGCAAAATTCGAGACAAGCCTTTGATTTAGTGCTCCCTTTACATTGTGCCCGACAATCTTTTAGAGTATTGCGTGGCATAATTTCACACGAGCAGGTTAGTATCAGTAACGTTATGCTTATGGAAAATAAAGTTTTCATCGGTCTTTGTTTGAGTGAGATTAAGTTTTTTGTTTATAAAAAGGAAGGATGTATTTCAATTTGTCGTAGTCCCAGCAAAGCAGGTATAGGTTAGCGAGTACCATAAGGGGTGAAGAAACAAAGGATCCCTCAAAACGCAAAGCAAGGGAGAGGATACAAATATTTAAAATGATTGGAAAGTAAATCAATGCTCCGAGAGTTGCTGTTCGGGGAATGACGAGTAGGATTGCAGCGGTAACCTGCAGAATCCCGATAAAAGTGTAATAATAGCCTGTTCGGTGTAAGGCCTCTAAATAGTGGCCCATAGGGTGATTAACAGATAGCGAAGTAAACCGCTCATCCATAATTTTCACGAAACCGGAAGGTAAAAATCCTGCCGCGAGGGCCAGGCGATTAAAGACTGCAAAATATTGAAGAAATTTGTTTTGTTTTGCTTTAAAATGAAGCCGATCAAGGGTGGAGGAGATGCTCATGTTTTCAAGATGTTTTCAATTTAAAAAAGTACTTTGCGTCACAAAGTAAGCGTATATTTTTTATATTACCAAATCAAATTTGGATAAATGGTTTAGTATCGGTTACTATGTTTTGAAGTCAAACCTGGTTAACAACAAAAAGGGGCAAACTTTCGTTCACCCCTTTTATTTTAATATTCGAACTATACTAATTTTTCACTTTTTATAAAAATGCTTTGCAGCATTCAGATAATTGGTAGAATATTTTTTACAGTTTTCATATTAAACTCTTTATATGGTAGCGCCGATCATTGACGCCTTCTATATTTTCTGTACTTAAATTCTTAAATCAAAGGTAATATAATTGGAGGCGGGATGTGTTACATACAGCACCGTAAAAGTTGTAGATTCCTTCAGTATCGGTGATTGAGAGCCGGGTACTTAAAAAAGGGGCAAACTTTCGTTCACCCCTTTTATTTTAATATTTGAACCATAATAATTTTTCACTTTTTGCAGGGATGCTTTTCAGCATTCAAACCGTTAGTAGAATATTTTTTACAGCTTTCATATTAAACTCCTATTTCGGTTACGTCTTAAAAACATGCGCAAATTAGACTTTCCGATCCTTGATATTTTTCAAAAATCTGAGTGGTTTATTCTAGATCAATTTTCTTTACTACTTTTTTACCCATGGAAACGATTTCCATAAAATACAATCCTTTCGGTTCATTTTTCAAATTAAAAATGGCACTCGTTTCATTTTGACAATCCTGGTACTTCAGGCATTTACCGCTTTCGAAATACAAGCAAATTTTTGAATCGGGGCAGCTGCTTAAATCGACGAACACAATTCCTGCGAATGGTTCAGGATATACTTTAATCTCCGGGTTAAGCATGTTACCAGTGTTTGAAACAACAGGTCTGGTATAAGGATTAGACTTTCCATCATTCTGAATGGTTGGATCTTCAGGCCCATCAAGCAGCGCAACGTTGGTCGTTATTTGTTTGCTATCACTAAATGTATTGTCGACCGGACCGGTTTGAGCATACGATACGCTGAAGGCAAAACTCAGCGCAATACAAAGTATATGTTTAATCTTTTTCATCGTCGTAGTTTTAAATTGTTTCTATGACAAAGGTAGAGCAACGATTCCGCCAGAGCATTTATTTTCGCTTAGAAAGCAATCTATATAGCCATCAGACTGATTTTAATTGTCACCGTAATTTTCAATTGTAAAAAACTCAATGCGTGTTTTGTTTTAGGTATAACGAGTATGATAAATAGAAACTGAACTCACTGCAGTTTTTGCAAACCACTTTGAAACACATATCTTTGTTTTATTGGGTTTTCTTTAATAGTATAAAATTTAAATTTGCAGATGAGTACTTTCGAAGATTTATCAAAAAAGTTGGATTCTTTTCATGGAGGAGACAAAGAGCTGCATGAGCTCCATGCGTTGCTTTGGGAAACAGGTATGCTATTAAGCGGAGAACAGTTTCATATAATTGTAAATCGGTTAAAAAATATACATCCTGAATCTGAATGGTCAAAATGCTGGAGCCTCTTATCGGAAGGAACTCTCTTTAGCTTCCATCCTGATTTTGGAAATTCGTTTGAGAAATTGTCCGAGGCAAAGGAGGCATTTGAAAAAATGAATGACCGGAGCGGGAAAGGTGCTGCACAGGCGCTCATGGTGCTTTTTTATAAAAACAGCGGCAGGCTTGATGAAGCACAGGAATGTGTTCAGGATGCGATTGCAAATATCAATGAGAACAGGTCTTATATTCAATTTCTTTGCATTGCCTATTACCAGGCTGGAGAAATTAACCATATCCTGAAAGATTATAAGACCGCTATTGGATATTATAAGGAAGGTCTGACTCACGTGAAGGAAGATACGGCCATTGGAACGCGCTTACTCATAGGACTGGCAAATGGTTACAAAGATAGTAGTGAACAGGACTTGGCCCTGGATTTGTTTCAAAAAGCATTGAAGCAAATCGAAGGAAAGGACAACTATATACTTGAATCAAAAATTTATGCGGACATAGCCAATTATTATTTCCGTAAACTGGATTTTGAGAGTTCTGTTTCTTTTCACGAAAAGAGTATCCGGATCAGGACGAAATGCCAGATGAAAAATGCTTTGATTACCAATTACATGGAACTTGCAGAGATTTGCCTGAAGAAGTGCAAGCCGGAAGAGGCTATGAAATATGCTTCGCTTGCAGAAGAACTTTCGAAAGAATTGAATATTGTAATTAAGCTTAACCAGGTGTACCTGATTATTTCATCGATTTATGAAGCAATGGGAAATCTTTCAAAAGCACTTGACTATTTCAAAAATTATCACGCAACGAAAGAAGAAGTTTTTAGCCAGGAAAGCGCGAGAAAAATTAAGCAACTGAGTCTGCGTCACGAAATGGAAACCATGCAGCAGGAAAAAGAGTTATTCAGGCTGCGTAATGTAGTGTTGAAAGAAGCGTTAGAGGAAATAGGATCCAGTGTGCGTTATGCCAAGCGCATCCAGGAAGCCATTCTTCCACCAACCAATACAATTAAAGAAAAATTTCCCCGAACGTTTGTTTTATATAAACCAAAAGATATTGTAGCGGGAGATTTTTACTGGATGGAGGAAATCAATGGAACTGTTTTGATTGCCGTCGCTGATTGCACGGGTCACGGAGTTCCGGGCGCGATGGTATCAGTGGTTTGCAGTAATGCATTAAACAGGGCGGTAAAGGAATTTCATTTGTCTGACACCGGATCGATCCTGGATAAGGTTACAGACCTTGTATTGGAGACCTTTGAAAAAAGTGTTGCAGACGTAATGGATGGCATGGATATTTCATTGTTATCCATTAATAAAGTAACAGGAACAGTACAATGGAGCGGAGCCAATAATCCTTTATGGTATTTTGAAAACACTGAATTAAAAGAGATCACTGCTGACAAACAACCGATCGGGAAAAGCGACCATCGTAAACCTTTTACGACTCATACGATAAAATATACGCCGGGTACAACTTTGTATTTATTTACGGATGGTTATGCGGATCAGTTTGGCGGACCTAATGGAAAGAAGTTTAAGTACAAACCCCTTCAGGACACATTGTCAAAATTGTTAGAAAAAGATCCGGATGTTCAACTGAATTCTTTGAACGAAATTTTTGATGACTGGAAAGGTTCACTGGAACAGGTGGATGATGTTTGCATGATTGGAATCAGACTTTAATTATATTGTTTAAGGTTGTTGAACGTTAGTTTTTCCATATACTTTAAAAATAAATATTGAACTAAAACATTATTGTAAGTGCGGAAAAGTTGTTGACTTTTCCTTCTGACAGGATGTTGCAAAACCGCTGTATTTAAGCTATAAGTGTTAATGCAACAGTATTCATACCTTCCTGTAACCTTGTATTTTTTTGTTTGCTGCAAATACATGATTATCTGTTTTCAGACTGTAAAAAAAACGCTCCTGGCTAATTTGACCAGAGAAAGCATAAGCGTAGTTTAAGTTTGTATTTCAAAATACTAACTAAAAAAATTAATCATGGGAAAAAATTTATTAAATGTATTAATAGCAATTATCTTGTTTTTAATACCGGGCTTTTTGCTCAGTCAGGCGCCAAACCTGGGATCAGCTTCCAGTTTTGCTTTGTTTACGTCACTTGGTAATTTTACCAATGGAACAGGAGGCGCAACAAATGTAACCGGAAATGTTGGAACTAACTCCGGTTCCTATAGTTTTGGCAGCGGAACCTTAAATGGAACGAGCCATGTGGCAAATGCAACATCGGCTCAGGCGGCAGCAGATTTAAACACTGCTTTCAATTCTTTGACCAGTGTTGCCTGCGGAACAACTATTTCAAACTCGTTAGGTAGCCTTACGCTTACACCAAATGTTTATTGCACAGCAGGCGCGGCCACTATATCAGGAACGCTGACATTGGATGGACAGGGAAATCCTAACGCTGTTTTTATCATTAAAGCCGGAGCAGGGTTGACTTTGAGCAATGGTGCAAAAGTAAATTTAATTAATTCAGCATCACAGTGTAATGTATACTGGCGGGTTAACGGAGCGGTTACGTTGGGAAATAGTTCTGTCATAAGAGGTACTGTACTTGCTAATGGTGCCATTGATCAGCAACAGGGATCAACCGTTAATGGAAGAGCGCTTACCAGAACAGGAAATGTTACTCTTAAAAATAGTATTGCCGCCGTGGCCTTTGCACCAACAGCTTCTTCTATATCAGCGGGTGGATCAACCACTTTTTGTACCGGCGGAAGTGTCGTGCTTTCCGGTAATGCAGGTGGAACATGGTCTCCGGGAGGATCAACTCTTACAGCTATCACTGCGACCGCAGGGGGAACCTATTATGTAACGAATACTACGAATTGTGGAAGCATTACGTCAAATTCTATTACTGTAACGGTTAATCCATTACCTACAGTTGTGGTTAACAGCGGAACGATTTGTCGTGGTAATTCGCTGATTTTAAATGCGAGCGGTGCAAGTACTTATTCCTGGTCACCCGGAGCAAGTTTAAGTTCCACTACGGGGGCGAGCGTGAGTGCGAATCCAACTGTTACCACAACGTACTCGGTTATCGGAACAAGCAGTGTGGGTTGTGTTAAAACCAGCACAGCTATCGTAACGGTTAATTCAAATCCAATAGTTAGCGTAAATTCAGCTACGATGTGTGAAGGTAGTTCAATTGTGTTAACGGCCAATGGAGCAAATACATATACCTGGAGCCCGGCAACATTTTTGAACGCAACTAATGACGCAACTGTAACATCCAATGCAACGGTTACAATGAATTACACTGTAACCGGCACCGATGCAGCCGGTTGTACAAATTCTGCATCGTCTATTGTAACTGTTAATTCAAATCCGGTTGTAAGTGTTAATTCAGCGACCATTTGTGAAGGAGGTTCTGTGGAGTTGGTTGCTGATGGTGCTGTAACGTATAGCTGGGATCCATCGTCTTCTTTAAATGCAACGGCAGGCGCAACTGTAACAGCCAATCCAACAATTACCACAATATATACTATAACCGGAACCAGTTCAAGTGGTTGTATAAATTCAACTACTGCAATGGTGTATGTGAATTCAAATCCAACGGTGAGCGTAAATTCAGCAACTATCTGTGAAGGAGCCTCAGCGGTTTTAACAGCAACAGGTGGTAATTCCTATATATGGAGTACAGGAGCAACGACGGGTTCCATTTCCGTATCGCCTAATACAAACACATCATATACTGTTACTGGTTCTGTAAATGGATGCCCAGCTTCCAGTGTTGCTGCTGTAACTGTACTTAATGCTCCAACTATTGGTGCAGATGCTAACCCTGCAAGTATATGCACGGGTGCGTCTTCAACATTGACTGCCACAGGCGCTAACACTTATTCATGGAGTACCGGAGCAACAGGATCTTCCATTTCCGTGTCACCTTCTGGTACAACAAATTATATGGTAACCGGAATAGCAGGTAATGGATGCTCTAACACAGTTTCTGTGAATGTGACTGTCACATCCTGTTCAGACGAAACAGCAATGTCATCGGTACCATGCGGATTGGTTCTTGCAAGTATGAAAACAGTAGCCAAAGCAATGAGTGTTACTGGTGCAAATCAGTACCGTTTTAACTTCTATGATAATACCACCGGTACCCTGGTAGCAACAAAAACACAAACAAGCTGCGCCTTTATTTTCAATACTATAAGTGGATTATATTATGGAAACACTTATAAATGGACGGTTGCTGTTGACAAGGGAATTGGTTTCGGCCCTGAAAGCAGTAATGCCTGTACCGTGACATTCGATTCTCCTAAAACGACATTACCATGTGGTAACAGCTGTTCAAATTTAAGTTCATACTCAACCTGTGGTTTTGTATACTCCGGCAGCGGTTATCGCTTTTCATTCTACAATAGTTCAACCAATGCTTTGGTAGCGGTAAAAACACAAACGTCCAATTATATTTACTTTAATACAGTACCGGGCCTAGCATATGGTAATACATATAAGTGGACGGTAGAAGTATTATACAATAACGGAAGTTCCATGGTATACGGTGCGCCAAGTTCAAGCTTGTGTACTATGACATTCGATCCCCCGCAACCATCGTTACCATGCGGAATTAGCTTTTCGAATTTAAATGCTTACACCACATGTCAATTTGTGTCTGGAGCAACCGCATATCGGTTTTCATTTTATGATAATTCAACTAACGCCCTTGTTGCCGTAAAAACACAAACATCCAATTACATCTATTTTAATCAGGTACCTGGTTTGTGCTATGGTAAAACATACAAATGGACTGTGGAAGCACAATACAATAGTGGAAGTGGTTTGGTTTTTGGCCCTCCAGGTTCGAACTTATGTACGGTAAGTTTCAGCGGCCCACAGGCAACATTGCCTTGCGGTCCAACCTATACTTCATATAATGCATACTCTACCTCCAGTTTTGTCAGTGGAACGAATGCATATAGGTTTACCTTTTATGATGTCGATACCGATGCCTTAGTTGCAGTCAAAACAAATACTAATAATTATGTTTACTTTAATCAGGTTCCGGGATTAGTTTATAATAAAACTTATAAATGGACTGTAGAGGTGCAGTATAATAACGGAAGTGGCTATGTATTTGGCCCTCCAAGTTCAAACTCCTGTACCATGACATGGGGTACACCATATCAGGTTTCTATAGAATCCGAAGCATCGGATGTTTCAACAGCGAGAATGTTCAGTGCTTCAGAACCAACCGGTGAGTCCTTTATTGTAAATGCGTATCCAAATCCAAATAATGGAACCTTCACAATTGATTTATCAGAAGACCGACAGGTTGAAATCTCAAATATCTTAGGAGAAAAAATCTCTGAACAATCACTGATACGAGGACCGAATCGGATTAGTCTGGAAAGTCAACCGGACGGGATTTACTTTGTAAAGATCAGGTCTGATAACAGACAAGATATTATAAAAATTATAAAAGAAAATTAGTATCGGTTAAAAAAAAAAGAGGAAGCATGTCTTCCTCTTTTTTTTTAGGTAATCATTGATTTTATGAAAGTAGGTGGATGCCGCATTCAGTTAATTGTAACCTCATCTTATTATTTAAAACTCTGCATATCGCATAGTTTTTTGTAAAAGCCATCAAGCATTAACAATTCATGGTGATTACCTCGCTCAATGATATCTCCATTGTTCATCACAATGATTTCATCAGCATTAGCAATGGTGGATAATCGATGGGCAATCACAATGCTGGTTCGGTTTTTCATCAAATTCGTCAATGCATCCTGAACCAACCTTTCACTTTCTGTATCGAGGGCACTGGTGGCTTCATCCAGAATTAATATCGGTGGATTTTTTAAGATGGCGCGCGCGATACTGATTCGTTGACGTTGTCCTCCGCTTAATTTTCCGCCACGGTCGCCAATATTGGTCTGATATCCATTTGGCTGCTTTAAAATAAATTCATGCGCATTGGCAACCTTAGCAGCTTCGATGACTTTTTCTTTGTCAAAAGTATCCATGCCAAAGGTGATATTATTTTCAATGGTGTCGTTAAATAAAATACTCTCCTGGGTTACGACTCCAATTTGTTTTCTTAAACTCTCAATTTCTATTTCTTTTAACGGTACACCGTCGATCCTGATTTCGCCAAGATCAGTGTCATAAAAACGCGGTATCATATCCGCCAGTGTCGTTTTACCACTGCCACTCTGACCAACCAGGGCAATGGTTTTTCCTTTCGGAATTGTAAGATTAATGTGTTTCAAAACATAGCCAGTGTCCCCTTTATGGTAAGCAAAAGACACATCATTGAATTCAATTTTATTTGTAAAATGATCTATCTTTTTTGCATCAGGAATATTGACAATTGGATTTTCTGCATACAATATTTTTTCAATCCGTTCTTCGGAAGCTAATCCCTTCTGAAGATTATTGTATGCAAGGGTGATCTGTTTAATTGGAGGGACAATCTGAGAAGCAACAGCGAAATAACCAATGAATTCAGCACCTGACAAGCCGCCGGTACCATCAAACACCATGGTTCCACCAATATAGAGTATCAGGAGTAAAACTCCCAATACCACAGTTTCGCTAATCGGGGAGGTTAAATCAGCGCGGCGGTACAAACCAATGGATATCTTATTATAATCCTGGTTTACTTTTTCAAACTTATTTTGCACAAAAGTTTCTCCCGTAAAAGCCTTGATCACCTTCATGGCGCCAAGCGTTTCTTCCATAATATTAAATAGTTGTCCGAAAACAACTTTTCCTTTTGCAGAACGGCTTTTTAAACTTTTGCTTACGAGGGCGACTACTAATCCTGCGACCGGCAATAACAAAAACACATAAAGCGTTAAATAGGGACTGATAAAAATTAACGTCGCCAGTGAAATCATAATAATTAAAGGTTCCCTGAATATCAATTCAAGGGACTGCATGATGGACCATTCAATTTCAATCACATCTGTGGTCATACGGCTCATCATATCTCCTTTGCGCTCATCACTAAAATAAGAGAGTGGTAAATGCAGGGCTTTTCGCATCATTTTATTACGCAGGTCTTTAACAACCCCGTTTCTGATAGGTGCCAGAAAATACATCGCAAAATACCTTGACATATTTTTTAATAGCGTTGCGATAAATACCACGATACAGATCAGAATTAGAGCTTGAGCTTTTCCCTGCCCTATAATGATGAATGACATATGGTAATAAGCCCAATCAATGATACCTTTCATGGAAAGTCCGGGAATCGGTTCTCCCTTGCTAACAATTAACTGGTAATCCGAAAGGTTACTTTTAAATAACAGATCCAAAAACGGAATCACCAATGAAATAGAGAACACCGAAAAAATAGAAAACAAAATATTGAACAGTATGTTCAGTGCTGTATATTTCTTGTAATCTTTAGTGTATTTAAGAACTGAAAAAAGCTTCTTCATGAGCGGCTAAATTACAAATAAATTATCCTTTTTTCACGTATTATAAACTAAACAGTTTCTTATATTTGCCTAAAAACCAATTATATGAACTTTAAAAAATATTTACCACACTTAGTTGCTGTAGTTTTATTTGCCATTATTACCCTCGTTCAATTCAGTCCATTATTATCCGATAAAGTATTAGAGCAGGGTGATATTGTCAGGTATAAAGGAATGAGCCAGGAAATGACTGATTTCAGGAAAGCAGAACATTCAGAAGCGCTATGGACAAATTCTATGTTTGGTGGAATGCCGGCCTACCAGGTTTCAACACTGCATCCCGGAAACTGGTTGGGTCATATTGATAAAGTGTTTCATTTGTTTTTACCTCATCCAAGCGGCTATATCTTTTTGTGTTTTATTGGGTTCTTTATTTTACTATTATGTCTCGAAATTAGTCCCTGGCTGGCTATCGTTGGAGCACTGGCATATGGTTTTTCTTCGTATTTCTTCATTATTCTTGAAGCAGGGCATAATTCAAAAGCGAACGCCATTGGTTATTTAGCGCCATTGCTGGGTGGTATTATTTTATTGATGCGCGGTAAACACTGGCTGGGATTTGCGGTAACTACTTTATTTATGGCTTTGGAGTTAAATGCTAATCACGTTCAGATTTCGTATTATGGTTTTATGTTATTTGCTTTGGTTTTCCTGTCATACTTAATCATAGCCGTAAAACAAAAAACATTAAAACCATATTTTATAGGTGTGGCTTTATTTATTGCGGCATCACTGATTGGGGTCTTGCCAAATGCCGGAAATTTACTGACTACCTACGAGTATGGAAATTATACGACGCGCGGAAAAACAGAGTTAACTATGAATGCTGCTTTGCAAACCAATAAAGCGAATACAACTTCCGGCTTAGACAGAGATTATGCCACCCAATGGAGTTATGGAGTAGGGGAGACCTTTACTTTTTTAATTCCTAATTTTAAAGGGGGTGCATCAGATGCTATCGGACGTGCCGATAAAGACGCGTTAAAACATGTGGATCCTCAGATGCGTGAACAGGTAGCGCAGAGCAGCGCTTATTTTGGTGAACAGCCTTTTACGAGTGGACCGGTTTATATCGGTGCCATAGTTATGCTGCTGGCATTTCTCGGATTATTTATCATCGATCATCCTTTAAAATGGGCCTTAGTGATTGGAACGTTATTGTCGGTAATGCTGGCATGGGGCAGAAATTTTATGGGCTTGACGAATATTTTTATGGATTACCTTCCCGGCTATAATAAGTTCAGGGCGGTTTCTATGATATTGGTAATTGCTGAATTAACGATTCCTTTATTAGCGGTATTGGCTTTGGATAAATTCATCAAAGCTTCTGATAAAAACCAGTTGTTTATGCTGCCATTCGTGAAAAAACAAATCGACCTGAAAAAAGTATTGATCATCTCAGTGGCTGTCATCGGAGGTTTTTGCTTAATCAGTGCTTTTATGCCATCGGTGACCAATTCATTTATTCCGGCTGGAGAGGAAACACAAATTGTAAATCAGTTCAAGCAGAGTGGCGCGCCTGATGCTCAAATTGCCCAGTTTATGCCTGATTTTCTGGCTAACATTGAGAAAGCAAGAGAGTCAATTTTTAAAAGCGATGCCCGTCGTTCTTTGACATTTGTGGGACTGGCGTCTATCTTTTTGTTTTTATACCTTACTAAAAAATTGAAATTCGAATTGTTTCTTGTGACGATGGGAATTTTTATTCTGGCTGATCTTTGGCCTGTGGCGGGCAGATACCTGGACGCAAAAAACTATGTACCAAAAGCTCAGTATGATGCACCGCCGGTTAAAACTCAGGCGGATGAGCAGATTCTGCAGGACAAGAGTCTTGATTATCGGGTACTGAATTTATCAACGAGTACTTTCAACGACGCTGCGACTTCTTACTATCATAAATCCATTGGAGGATATCACGGAGCTAAATTGAAAAAATACCAGGAGATCATAGACTTTCATTTAGATAAAGAAATCAATGCTTTTTATGACGGATTAAATTCCGCTGTTCAAAATGATTCACTGATGAGAGTCCATATGGCAAAATTAGGAGTGCTGAATATGTTAAATACTAAATATGTGATTGTTCCGGCTAAAGATCAGGTATTTGCTATTCCAAACCCTCAGGCCAATGGTAATGCATGGTTTGTGAAGAATATTAAAACGGTAGCGAATGCAGATTCTGAAATTGTGGCTTTATACCATTTGGATACAAAACGCGAAGCGGTTGTTCAACAAAAAAATAAAGAGCTTACTTCTGTTAATGATCATTACACTAATGAAGGAAAAATTACTTTGCTATCCTATAAACCAAATGACCTGATTTATGAAACAGAGTCCAACGAAAAAGGTTTTGCTGTGTTCTCGGAGATCTATTATCCGAAAGGATGGAACGCTTATATAGACGGTACATTAACTCCGCATACCGCGGTAAATTATGTTTTACGCGGAATGGAGATTCCGGCCGGTAAACACAAAGTAGAATTCAAGTTTGAGCCGCAGATATACAAAACAGGAAACAGCATTGCGATGATTGGATCTATTCTCTTGTTATTGGTTGTTGGGGGAGGCCTTTATATGGCAGGGAAGAGAAAAGAGATTGTTTTTTAAATCAAACGTAATGAAAAAAATAGTACTGTTCCTCGGTTTCCTTATTATTGCTTTAACTCAAAATGCACAAACAGAATTGTGGGGAATGACCTATGCGGGCGGACAGTATAATGCCGGAACAATATTTAAAACAGATAGTATAGGTAATAATCTAGTTACAGTGTATCACTTTGATTCGATAAATGGGTGCTCACCAAATGAATCATTGTTATTAGCAACAGATGGAAAATTATATGGGACAACGAGATGGGGAGGGATTTATAATGGTGGTGTTTTATTTCAATATGATCCGATTTCTAATATTTCAGTAAAGAAATTTGATTTTGATTTTTCACCAAATGGTAGTGAACCCGGGTCTTTAATTGAGGCTCCCAACGGTTTTATATATGGTATAACAGATGCTGGCGGACAGTTTGGAGTTGGAGTTTTATTTAAATATAGCATCAATACATCGACTTTTACCAAAGAAATCGATTTTGACGGTATTAATGGAGCGTTTGGAGGCCACTTTTTAAGAACATTCAGTGGAACGATTTATAGCGTTGTCGAAGGAGGTGGAACAAATTCGCATGGTACATTATTTGACTATGATTTTACAAATAATGTTTTAACAAAAAAAATGGACTTTTTAAGCGGGTTTAGTGGCTCAAGTCCAAAATCTCTTATTCAAGCTTCTGATAGTAATTTGTATGGTATTGCTTCTTTTGGCGGAGCAAATAATAAAGGCAGCTTGTTTAAATATGATTTGTCAAACGATAATTTTATTAAAAAGTATGACTTTAATAATATAATTGATGGTCAGTATCCTATTGGAGGAATTATACAAGGAAGTAACGGGTATTTGTATGGAATGACATTTTTGGGAGGAGTTAATGACATGGGTGTATTATTTGAATACAATATCTTGAATGATAATTATATTAAAAGAGTTGATTTTACAGGCAATCAAAATGGAAGTATGCCATGGGGAGGCTTATTAAAAGCATCAAATGGAAATTTATATGGCATGGCAAAAGGTGGTGGTGTTTATGGAAAAGGGACTTTCTTTCAGTATTCAACAATTACTAATACTTTAATAAAGAAATTTGATTTTGATAGCATTAATGGTAGTAACCCTTTAGGCGGTTTAATTGAAGTCAATATTTTGACTACCAAACTGAAACAAAATATTTCTGAGAGTGATTTATTCTTATACCCAAACCCTAATAATGGCTCATTCACAATCGATCTAACTTCAAAATCTCACGTATCAGTTACAAACGTATTAGGAGAAATTATTTATGACCAATCGCTTGAAACCGGTAAACAAAATATAGATATTCGGTCACAATCAAATGGTTTCTATTTCGTCAGAGTCACAGATGTTAAAGGTATAATTTCGACAAATAAAATAGTCGTAAGCAACTAGAGGCTTTCCATATTGAATTTTGAAATGAGATTGCGTTTAACTAGCTGACAATTTGATGTTAATAAAAATATCGTTTCGTTTTTCATCCTGGAAACCAGCGCCTTCCTTCGCTTAATCACTTTTTATTAACGACTAATATCGTTTTAGTAATAATCAAAAGATTATAAGCAGTATTTCAGCTTAACTACATATGGAAAATTATGACAGGCCATTTGGTTATTAAAACATTCAACCATTTTTTTTGTTAATATTGAGTGATTTTTATACTTCAAATTTTTATATGAAAGAGAAAAGCGATATTAATGTATTATATGTAGATGACGAGATCAAAAACCTGGAGTCGTTTAAGGCCACTTTCAGAAGAGACTTTAATGTATATACCGCCCTTTCAGCTAATGATGCAGAGACTATTCTTGAAACGCATGACGATATTCATGTGATTGTTTCCGACCAACGCATGCCAGGAAAGCTGGGCACTGAATTTTTAGAAGAAGCGGTCAGTAATTACCCGAATCAAACGGGGATTTTGTTAACTGCTTTTGGTGATGATAGAGAAGTAGTTGAGGCTGAAAAGAAGAAATTCATTTACAGAGCGGTTGAAAAACCGTGGAACGAGGAGCTTTTAAAAGAATATATTGAAGAAGGCTATGACATTTATCAAAAGCTTGCACAGCGCTCGTTAAAGAAATAATAAAACCAAAAAATCTCCTGTTACCGGTAACAGGAGATTTTTTTTTTGAAATTAACAAAGCGACTCAGGAAACAGATCACCAACGTTCCATATCTTTCACAGTCTTACGGTCATCTTTATTTCGTAAATTGAAACTGGCGCAAATTTCGAAACTTCCGGAATTCCTGTTTATACTATTAATCCCAAATTCGTATCCTCCGGAAATGCTAAAGTAATTGTGCCTGTAGCCAATCAAGGTATTAATGGCATTATTGTTTACTGAACCGACACTTACCATCAGGTGCTTTGCGAATAAAGCATTGATGTTAAAATTTGCTGTTGTGATGCTGAATTGCTTTTCAAATCGAAATAAGGCATTAATTAAAACATTTTCCCCTAAAAATAAATTATATGAAGTGAACGCACTAATGCGATAGGGCAATTTACTTGGACCATATATTCCTTCATCCGGCTGACTAATATGAAAAACAGAAGAACCAATGTAAAAATGTTTGTAGTTAACAACCAATCCTGCACTTAAATCGACGTTACTTTTTGATTGTTTGGCTGGGAGATCAGAAGTTGAACCGACAAACCCACGTCGTGGATCAATTTGATCGCCAAATGTCAATTTGGTATTATCGATGGTCTTCTTAAAATAACTGACCTGTACGGATGGAATGATTTTTAGTTTTTCATCAAACAGGTTAAAATGTTGAGCATAGGTTAGATCGATCCGATCAGTTACCAGGGTGCCTCTTGCCTGGTCATCTCTCACATAAGTTAAGGCAATCCCGCCTTTAATTGGTTTGATATAAGCATCTATGCTATTGTAGTAAGTGAGATAAGTACCAGATAAATTAAACCATTGAGAACGGGTAGTGGATTGATACCGTAATAAACCATTGCTTCCTGCAAAAGAAGGATTCAATGCAATCAGTGATTGATGCGTATTGGTATACACAGGGTCCTGCGCATTTGCCTGTAAGCTTAATGCAATAAATAACACTTTAAAGTATCTCATAATGGTATTTGTATTAAAGATAAAGAATTTTCAGAGAAATAAACGTCACAAAAAAGTCCCTTCGATATATAACGAAGGGACTGTAAATAAATTGTTATTTCAGGGAGTTTCTCCCATTAATTACATACTAGTAATAAGTAGCTCTTCTTACTTCAGCAATATGTTTGGAGAAACGGATCACCTGGCGGGTATATCCATATTCGTTATCATACCAGACATACAATACAATACTTTTTTTGTCAGGCGAAATAATAGTCGCATTGCTATCAAACACTGATGGACAAGGGTTTCCAATAATATCAGATGAAACTAATTCATTGCTGAATGCATATTGAATTTGCTCAACCAAAGATCCGTTTAACGCATAATTACGAATGATTTCATTTACTTCGTCACGGGTTACTTCTTTGTTGATGTTTAAATTCAAAATTGCCAGTGACACATTAGGTGTTGGTACACGAACAGAGTTTGCAGTAAACTTTCCTGCCAAATGAGGTAATACTTTTTTCAAAGCGCTTTCCGCACCTGTTTCAGTGATTACCATATTTAAAGCAGCTGAACGGCCACGACGTGATTTCTTATGGTAGTTATCCAGTAAGTTCTGGTCATTGGTATACGAGTGAACTGTTTCAATATGTCCTTTTTCAATTCCTAATTCTTTATCAATTACATAAAGGATTGGCATAATGGCATTTGTAGTACAGGACGCTGCTGAAAAAATCTGTTGTTTTTTTACATCCACTGTTTCGTGGTTAACACCATGAACAACGTTAGGCACATTTCCTTTTGCAGGAGCAGTTAACAACACTTTAGAAATCCCTTTCGCTTTTAAATGGCGGCTTAATTCCACATCATCCCTGAAAACACCTGTGTTATCAATCAATAAAGCATTATCAATTCCATAGGCTGTATAATCAACATCTTCCGGATTTTTTGCATCAATCATATGAACAGTGTGCCCGTTAATGATTAAGGCCTTATTTTCAAGATCTTCAATAACGGTACCCGGGAAATTGCCATGAACAGAATCCGTGCGTAACAAATCTGCACGTTTCACTATTTCTTCGTCGCTGTTGCCACGTGTAACAATAGCGCGTAAACGTAGTTGTTCACCTTTACCAGCCTGGGAAATTAGTTCGCGTGCAGCTAAACGACCGATACGGCCAAATCCAAATAATACTACGTCTTTTGGTGAAATAGTGGATTTTAAGCCTATAAAACCCTTTAATTTATTTCCTACGAAATCATTTACGGTTTTGAAATTTGCCTTTTCCTGTTGGTATTCAAAAGCTAATTTACCAATATCCACACGCGACGGACAAATATCTGAGTTATAAATAGCAGTTGCAATTGCTAAAGTATCATTTACAGAAATGGTTTTCTTTACAATATTTTTGGCATATAAATGAAGGTTCATGATTTCACTTACGCTTCTGTCTACCAACTGATTTCTGAATAAAATAAGTTCAATAGATTTCTCGAACCATAATTTGCCAATAGTTCCAATTAATTCAATAGCTGCTTTTTCCTGAACGATCCATTCATTCAACTGAGTTTCATAGGCAGCATTTGCTTTTTCTGTGATTTGCATAGTTATCTGTGTTTTATTTTTAAATCTTATTCATTAATCTTCGTCCGTGCTACCATATCCTTCCGGTACTTCTTCGTCGTGATCCAAATCTTCATCGGAATCGGCAAACACATCTTCCTCCTCTATTGCACCGTCTTCTCCTTCTTCCCCTTCCAAGTGGTTCAGGTCTCCTTCATCAATTCCAATTGTATCGTTCTTGATGGCTTTATAAATCTCACTTTCATCAGCAATCTCGGGCTCACTCAATAAAGCAGCCATTGCCTGTTCCGGTGTTAATTCTCCTTTGGCCGTCAAATCCTGCTTGTATTGCTTTGGGGCTGTTCCTATAGATTTAACACACGTAGGGTAATTACCTTTCGGGTTATCAGGCAAGATTTTCATTAATTCAATACAAAAAGCCCATTTCACTGCCGGATCAAAAACATACATAAACCGTTGCCGTGGACTGTCAATGTATTTGGCAATTTTGGTTTTTGACATTAATTTTTTCGGAGAAACATTCTTTCTGATCTCTTCTTCTTCCAGAGGAAGGTCTTCTTCGCGTAAGGTAATCTCCTGATCTTTTCTCCAGTAATCGTCACTCACAAAAAAAGAGGCAGCATGTTTTTTATCAAACTTGTATGCTTCCTGGATAGCAACATGAAAATCTTCGAAAGTTTGTCCGGATAATATTTCTATTTCCCGGTAAATATCTTCATTGTCTTCTATGAATAATTTAAATTTATATACAGCCATTTGACGATTTACTTAATGTTTAAAAAGGTGTTTGTACTTGCAAATTTTACAAATTAAATTTTAGTAACTATTGCATTATTTCCATCAAAATTGAAATTCCAACCATGTTCAAAGATTTTTGGCAGGTAGCGTTTATACAATTTTAAGCGGGCATTTCCTTTGATCTTATTTTTCTTTACGTCTTCAGAAGAATGATCTTCCTCGTCATCACGGTCTATTGCATGAAACTCATAGATATTCACTTTGGAATGTTGCTCCATGAAATCTTTCACGATTTTCACAATGGTGTTCATTACCCTGTAAACTTCCCCGCGGTTTGTCGTTACATATTCTTCTCCTTCAAATTCCTCATTAACTACACCAAAAACAATGGTTGAATGTAAAATATTATCCTGTCTGCGTCCAAATCTTACTTCATACCTGAGCCCGGAGAATGTATTGAAATAATACACACCGGCACTTTTTATAGGTGGAAATTCAATGGGAAATATGGAGCTTTCTTGCATACAATTAAGCTAAAACAGTACTGGCTTGTTTCTTAAATCTTTCAGCTAAAACCAGTTCTTTTGAGCCTCCTGAATAATCATAAAATCCTTTTCCGCTTTTCACACCTAAATGGCCCGCTGTAACCATATTAACCAATAAAGGACAAGGCGCATATTTTGGATTTCCAAAACCATCCTGTAAAACACGTAAAATATTTAAACATACGTCTAATCCTATAAAGTCAGCCAACTGCAAAGGCCCCATTGGATGAGCCATTCCAAGTTTCATTACTGTGTCAATTTCGTCAACGCCGGCAACGCCTTCGTATAAAGTAATAATGGCCTCATTGATCATTGGCATTAATATTTTGTTAGCCACAAACCCAGGGTAGTCATTTACTTCAACAGGAATTTTGTTAAGTTTTTTGGAAGTCTCCATTACTAAATTACAAACCTCATTGCTGGTAGAATATCCCCTGATTACTTCAATCAGTTTCATAACCGGCACCGGATTCATAAAGTGCATACCTATCACTTTATCAGCGCGTTTAGTAGCTGCTGCAATCTGGGTAATAGAAATCGAAGAAGTATTACTCGCTAAAATTGTGTTAGACGGACAAATCTCATCTAATTGTTTGAAAATAGATAGTTTTACATTTACATTTTCGCTTGCAGCTTCTACCACCAGATCCGCGTTTTTCGCACCTTCTTCCAGTTTAGTAAATGTCTTAATATTACCTAATGTCGCAGTTTTATCAGCTTCAGTAACAGTTCCTTTAGATATTTGTCTGTCAATATTTTTAGAAATAGTTGCCAGAGCTTTCTGCAAGGCTGCGTCATTGATATCCACCAGGCTTACAGAGTAACCAAATTGAGCAAATACATGAGCAATTCCATTCCCCATGGTACCACTTCCTATAACCGTAATATTTTTCATTTTTACTTAATTAGATAAATGTTTAAATAAAGACCTGTCTTTATTATGCGATGTAAATCTAAAATCTGTAAGGCATAAATACAAATAGAGTTTTAAACCTTTTTCTGGTGTTATTTTGATAACTTATTTCTTTAAAAAATTAATTTAAACCTATATATTTGTCAAAACTTGCACTAAAACTAAAAAACAACCATATGAATTTTCCGTCAGAATTGAAATACACTAAAGATCACGAATGGGTTCGTGTAGAAGGTAATGTAGCAACAATCGGTATCACTGATTTCGCTCAAAAGGAGTTAGGTGATATAGTATACGTAGACATTACAACCATTGGCGAAACTGTTGCACGAGAGGAAATTTTCGGAACTGTTGAAGCGGTTAAGACGGTTTCGGATTTGTTTATGCCGATTTCCGGAAAAGTTTTGGAAATGAATAAAGATATCGATGGCGCTCCTGAGTCTGTAAATACAGATCCTTACGGAAAAGGCTGGATGATTAAAGCAAGCGTTGATAATGAAGCCGAATTAGGCGATTTATTATCAGTGGATGCTTATAAAGCATTGATTGGAGCTTAATTCCGCATAAATTTTTAATTTTTAAAACCTTCTGTTTATCAGGAGGTTTTTTGTTTATACTAATAATTATATCCACTAAATTTCGCTGATTATCAGAAATAATAATATGTGAAATCTCTGTTACCCGCGGGAAACATTTATGAGAAAATTACTTTTAAAATACAGTCTGTTTTTTGCGATTGCCTGGACAATCATAATTTTTATCCTTTGTTGTACGCCCGGCCGCTACATTCCAACAACCAACTGGCTCGAATTATTGAGCTTTGATAAGTTTGTTCATGCCGGTATCTTTTTTATCCTGGTGTGTTTGTGGTTGATATACCTGGCGCAATCGGCTGGAATATCCCACACAGGAACAATCCTGACAATTGTTTTATCCACATCTTATGGCGGATTGCTGGAAGTGATGCAGGCTACTGTTTTTAGTCAGCGGAGCGGTGATTGGCTTGATTTTATTGCCAATTCCTTTGGATGCCTGACGGGACTGTGGTTTTTCCAAAAAAAGAAATCGTGGATTGTTTCCGATTAAATGAAGCTTTTCAAAACTTTTTAACTTTCAATTTTTTTTATGTTTAATATCGGTAAATTCGTATCCTTAAAAATAAAATTATGGCTACTACAACCGAACATATCAAATGCCTTATCATAGGTTCCGGACCTGCGGGCTATACAGCCGCAATATATGCTGCCCGCGCAGACTTAAAACCTGTTTTATATACAGGCTTAACACCTGGCGGACAATTAACTGAAACCACTGAGGTGGATAATTTCCCGGGATATCCAAAAGGAATAACCGGTCCGGAATTAATGGAAGATATGAAAGCCCAGGCGGAACGTTTTGGTACACAGGTGAGATTTGGTTTGGCTACAAAAGCCGATTTAACTTCTACGCCAAAGAAAATCTGGATCGATGAAGCTATTGAAATCACTGCAGATACTGTTATTATTTCAACCGGCGCTTCAGCTAAATGGCTGGGTCTCGAAAATGAAACCCGTTTGAGAATGAATGCGGGCGGCGTTTCTGCTTGTGCAGTATGCGATGGATTTTTCTATAAAGGACAGGATGTAGCGATCGTTGGAGCGGGAGATACAGCCGCAGAAGAAGCAACCTATCTATCTAAATTATGTAAAAAAGTGTACATGATTGTTCGTCGCGGTGAAATGCGAGCCAGTAAAGCAATGCAACACCGGGTTGAAAATACACCAAATATTGAAGTTTTATGGCATAGCGAAACACATGATATTATTGGGAAAGAAGCAGTTGAAGGCGTTGTTGTTAAAAATTCAGAGACTAATGAATTGCGGACACTGGATGTCACCGGTTTTTTTGTTGCTATTGGCCATAAACCTAATACTGATATTTTCCAGGGTCAGCTTAAAATGGATGAACTGGGATATATTGACGTAATGGGCTGGTCAACAAAAACAAACATTGAAGGTGTATTTGCCGTAGGAGATTGTGCGGATAAAACATACAGACAAGCGGTAACAGCTGCCGGAAGTGGATGCATGGGTGCACTCGATGCAGAACGTTATTTAGCCTCCTCAGGAAAACATTAACTTTTTAACGTTTGTTGTAACCTATTATTTACTATTTTGCACAAAATTTGCTTTTTAGATTAACCATGATTTTTTACAGATTAACATATTGTATTTTCCTTTTAGCCGCTTCTTTTATTGGTTTTTCCCAGACTTTTTCAAAACAGGTTCCCCAGTTGAAACGGTATACTCCTGCTGAAATCATTGATCCTGATTATGGCATTATTCGCTATAATAAATTGGTTCCAATGATGGGAGGTGATTCTATACGTTATACCAAAGACGGTTATAATGCACAGGGTTGGCAGGAAGATTTTTATGTGAGCGGAAAATTATTGCATAAAGGCTTTTACGCAGATGGGTTTATTAAGGTGTTTAAGAACTATTATGAGAACGGACAAATTGAAAGATCCTTTTCGAGTAGCGACTTAAAACACGCAAAGCTTGAAATTTTTTATGATGACGGGAAGATTCGCTCCAATATTGCTTATTATGAGGGAAACCCGCAGAACCAATATGATTATTTCAGAAATGGCTCTCCTGAATATGTAGAAGAAAATGATAAAAACATTGAATACCTTTTTAAACGCAATTCATACTTTGAAAACGGTTTACCGGAATCCATGTTTGAACTGGTAGATAAAAAATCAAAAAAATACATTAAAAAAGAATTTTATTCTACCGGTCGTGTTAAAGAAGAAGGTTCCATGATCTTTAGAAAAGAGCTTGGCGATTACCAGAAGGAAGGCACGTGGACTTATTACGATGAAAAAGGGGGAACCATTAAAACCGAGAATTATCATAATGGTGAAAAGCAATAAAAGAAATTTATTGCTTTTTTTGTTTACTTAAGATTTCCTACCCATGAGTTTTAGAAGTATAACAATCTTATTGCTTATGTTTTCCATGAATTCCAATTTACTATCATCCCAAACTGCGTTATCTTCGCTGGAAGGCACCTGGCATGTTAATATGAGTAATTTTAATATGTGGTTAAAGGGCAATAAACTGAATCCCAGGTTTAATTATACTATTCAAACAAAGCGGAAACGAGTGGGACTGATGGATGTGGTTTCTTATTATCAGAATGAAAAACAAAAAGTGATCAAAGGGTTCGATACACCTTTAAATGATCAGGCCACGCGGTTTTTATGGAAAGGAAAAGGATTATTGTTTCTGTTTAGAAGTAAATGGGAAATTTTATTTCAAAATGATACCTGGAAGGTGATCCATTTTGAGAAGACATTATTTACAAAAGAAGGATATGATGTGATTTCGCGGCAAAAGAATTTTGATGAAGTGACGATCAAAGAAATCAGGCAAAAATTAAAAGAGCTTGGAATTGAAAAAGAATTATTAGTGATTTCTCAGCAATAAATTAACGCGATTTATTTACTTTTTTGCAGTCCGGAAAGATGACAATGTCACACAGGTCAGGCAGATCTTCGATGTGTCCATCTTTATCCTCTGCCTTTAGATTAGTCAAGCAAATTTTGGTAGCTTCCTTCTTTTTTTTGGTTAGAAAATCTATGGTCTTTTTTGGAAATGTATTCCCTTCTACCGGCGCCTGGTAAGAGGTTTTCCCATCCTTGTAGAAGATAGAAAAAGATTTTATAGCCTGTTCGTGAGGATTTCCGTATACATCAAAAGCGATGACTTTAAATTCTGTATCGTCGAACGCGGCTTTGATAAATAATTTTTCCTTTTTTACTTTAATGGATTTTACTTCGCTTGTCTCCTGTGAAAACAAACCTGTGGTAAAAGACACTGAAATAAATAAAATGGTTTTTAATAAAAGTTTTTTCACTTAATGAGAATTTAATTTTTGCTCTATTAAATGAATCGCGTCAGAGACACTTACACCCGGGTCTTTCACTTTTTGTAATTTGTCAAGTGATTGTTTTAGAGTGGCTTCATCAATTTCCGCTTCCATTTCCTGTATAACGGTAAAGGCTTCAAAAGATACAAGGAAATCCGAAGAACAAATCAGGTCAATAAAGAAAAGATAATCCTTACTGAAATCCAATCCGGTTTCCCAGCAAGCCGCTACAATTAAGGCTTTATGTTCCGGTTTTTTGGTTTTAGTAATAGCACTGATAATAAATGCCTGAGCTTTATTTTCTTTTAGCTGAATTAATGCTTCATCTTTTTCCTCCCTGGTTGAGCGGGCGCTTATTAAAATTGTGATCAGGTCAGCGTTATTAACGTCTTTTTTTGACATGCCTTCCGAACCAATAATAATGGTGGAATATTCTTTTTCATCGAAGAGTTTTGTCGGATCGATTTCCGGTACGATATCTCCTTTTAAATCTTCCGGTAATAAATCGTCGGTGTTGTGATCTTTATTATTTTTCATTTTGCAAATTTAAGGTTTTGAGCCTTATAAACTCATCATATCCTTTAATTTAACAGCTTGGCGTCGGGAAATTTCGATTTCCTGTCCACCTTTTAATTTTACCATTAATCCGCCGTTAAACCATGTTTCAATACTTTCCACCCAGCTCAGATTAACGATGTGCTTCCGGCTTGCCCTGAAAAAAGTTTTCTCATCCAATCGTTCTTCGAGGCTATTTAAGCTTCTCAAAATTAAAGGACGGAAATTCTCGAAATAAACACGCACATAATTTCCTTCGCTTTCAAATAAGCGGATATTGCTCAGGCGAACAAACCATGTTTTTTCACCATCCTTAATAAACACCTGGTCATTCTCTGTTAATGGTGTCGTATTTTCTTTTTTCTCTGAACTTTCTTTAAGGGTTAACTTTTTAATGGTTTCGGCCAAACGTTCCGGAGAAACAGGTTTCAACAGGTAATCGTAAGCGTTTACCTCGAATGCTTTAATGGCATACTCATCATAGGCGGTTACAAATACCACATCGGGTAATGCAGAAACTTCTTCAATCAGCTCCAATCCTGTTTTTCCGGGCATTTGAATGTCCAGGAAAATAACATCAGGGTTTAATTCTGCAATTTTTTCTTTGGCAGACTGAGCATTGTTGCATTCTGCAATGACTTCAATTTCTTTATGGGCTGCTAAAAGGTTTTTTAGTTCCTGTCTCGCCAAACGCTCGTCATCAATGATTATAGCTTTCATAATTAATTTTTTAAATAAATTGTTTTAAGTTTTAATAATGATCTTACTGATCACATTTTTGTTATCCAGGTTTTTCAATGAAAAAGATGCTTTGCTGCCAAATAACAATTCCAGTCGGTTCATAGTATTTTCAACTCCAAAACCAGAATCTGATTTATTATTCAATTGAAGCTGACCGGTATTGATGATTTCGATCAGGAAAGTATTTTCTAATTTTTTTGTATTAATAGAGATGGATCCTCCTTCCGGGTATTTGCTGATACCATGTTTGATTCCATTTTCAACTAGCGTTTGTATCATCATCGGTGGAACATTCAGAGATAAGGTAGTCGGGTCAATATCGAAGAAAAAACATAAGCGCTCTTCAAAACGAATATGCTCCAGCTCCAGGTAATCTTTCACCAACACCAATTCTTCTTCCAGGGTGATGTATTTATTTTTATGCATCATCAGGGTGTTCCTCAGAATATTAGATAGCTGCGTGATGGCCACTTTCGCTTTCTTTGGGTCTTCATCAACCAAAGCGCGGATACTATTCATGCTGTTGAACATGAAGTGCGGATTTAACTGGGATTTTAATTTATTAAGTTCTACTTCTTTGGTATTGGCTTCCAGTTTAAGATTCTGGATCTCAGTTTTTTTATAGTTATCAAAGAAATGAAATCCAAAATAAATGAGTGACCAGAAAACAAAAATTACGGTGAGGCTTAAAATATTTGAAACAGCCGCCACCACGTCGATTTTATAAGTGATGATCCCGAGCCCTTTTGCAATACCTATTGTTAACGCAAAAAACAAAAAAGCATTAATGAAACCAGAAATAACAACGATTGGGATCTGGTAGAAGATACTGTAACGCAATACATTAAACTTCAGTACAAGGTATCTGAAGAGATGGGTAATGGTAATACCAACCGGAAGCCAGATCAGGTAGTTTAAAATATCTTTAACATTGGTGCTATAGCTTAGTTTAAAAAAAAACAAATTAAGGGCTGCGAAAAAAGTCCATCCCCCAACCTGGCAGGTCCAATAAATATTTTTCTTATTCGCCATTATTAATTAATTCCCAACCAGGCTTTTCTGGCATTCAACTGTTGTTCAGTGGCTTTTTCGTTAACCTCGATGATGTCAGTTTCTGTTACCTTAACCGGTTTTACTTTTGCTTTGAGCTCTTTGATAGTTTCGTTTCCTTTTTTATCTTTTCTTAAAACTTCAATTACCAGCTTATCTCCAGTTTTGGCATTTTGCATAAAACCGCCCAAAACATCTTTCATATTATCGAGGGTCAACTTCCGGTTATTAAACGTCACGATTTCATCTTCTTCTTTAAATTTTAATTTCTTTCCGAATTCGTCTAGTTTATCAATGTTTACAACCACCAGGTGATTGGTTGTAGGATTGTAACCAACCGATATGCCGCCCAATGTAATTTTTTCTTCTATCCTTTTGTCAATATAATTTAAGCCAACCATTGCAAATACTTCCTTAAAAGGCAAAGGCTTTGGACCTGCTACATAATTGTCTAAAAAGTAGCGAACCTCTTTATAAGTCAGTTTTTCGATATCAGTAAATAAATCATCATCATTAAATGAGGTTGTTTTTCCGTATTTCTTGGACAGGTCTTTCATGAGTTCCTGTGTTCCATAATTACCATTACTGTAATAGCGCAGCATAATGTCCATACACATTCCTATCAGAGCGCCTTTTTCATAAACATTATTATATTGTTTTTTATACTTATCCAATGCATATTTACTCATTACGGTAAAAGGAACGGTATCATTGTAATTCTCCCTGGCGTTCTGCATTTTGGTAACCATGACCTCGAAAAAAGCATCGAATTCTATT
The DNA here is from genome assembly GCA_021155905.1 of Bacteroidota bacterium. Classification (GTDB taxonomy): domain Bacteria; phylum Bacteroidota; class Bacteroidia; order B-17B0; family Aurantibacillaceae; genus UBA4416. The sequence continues at coordinate 59,598 of JAJNBG010000022.1, read as the reverse complement.
AGTCCGGTCTTCACCTGCATGTGATGGGCTGCATATTCTGTTAAGCCTTCATACAACCAAAGGTGTTTACTCATCTGAGGGTTATTAAAATCAAACTCACCGATCTCTTTGGAATGTATATTTAGAGGTGTAACAATGTGAAAGAATTCATGTGCCGCTACATCTCTTACTTCCTGTGCAATGGCCAGGGTATCTGCTTCGGGTAAAAAATAAAAGGAAGAGTAGGAGTGTTCCAATGCACCGGAGGACCCGCTTAAAGACATTTTATCCGTGAAATAAAATAAGAACGCGTATTTATCAATAGGCAGTTCTCCTCCAAGATATTCAGCTTGTGCAAGTAATAATTCGTGAAGATTACGCGCAATAAAATCAGAAGTAATTACCCTGTTTGGCGAAAAGACAGAAATCAGAACCTGTGATTTACCGATCTGGATGGTGGTGGTATCAGGTTGTGTGTACATAATCGGTGAATCCACGAGATTGTGATAATTTAAAATCGAAATAACATCTTTGGTGTCTCCGCTTTTGAGGTCAGTCATGCTTGTTGAAGCATAAAAACCTTTTGGCTTGGTAACTTCTAAAATAAACTTCGATTCAAGTTTGTTTTTAAAATATCCGAAGAAACAGTGGGTATTTAAACAAAAGTTTTTTCCTTCCTCGATGTTGGAACCTCCCGGTTCAAAAACCACTTTTTCTTTGATGTCCGTATCCCAGGTATCTTCTACGTCGTAAGTAATTTCTTTAATGGCGTTAGCGGGAGATAGTTTATAGGAGTTTTTATCCAGCACCTCAATTTTAATGGTTTGTCCGTTTTTTCCTTCTGCTTTAAAATTGGATACAAATCTCCCGAAATTATAAATATCGTAAGTTCCCGGTACCATAGACGGAAACATGAAGACTGTTTCGTTTTCGGTTATGTCCGGAGGAGTGAGTTTGATGGTCAGTTTATCTTCTTTTACTACTGTCAAATCAACATAGTAATGGTAATCTCCATCCGCAAATGCATTGCCAATAAAAAACAGGGAGGATATTGAAAAAAGAAAGTTCTTCATAAAAATAGTTGATTAACGGATTATTAATTTCCAGTTAGAGAGTTTGTATTTCTTGTATAAAATAAAAAAGCAAATTGAGGCTAAGATCACCCAGACCAAAAATTCAGATCCGGGATTTTCAACCGTTGTATAAAATATGGAATCTGTTTGCAGCACTGAATTTTTAGAACAAACCAGCAAGCTTGAAAATAAGTTATTAGCGCAGTGAATACCTAATGCTAACTCTGATCCCTGGTCCAATAACGTTAGTGTGGCTAAAAAGGCACCAAAGAAAATATAATAGGGCATCATGATCATTAAACCATGGGCTTTCGCCTCAGGATTTGACGCATGCATTAAGCCAAACAGAATGGACGTAATGATTAACGGCATAATTCCGTTTTTAAATAATAAAGCCAATCCCTGCATTAGGTAACCTCTGAAAATGAGTTCTTCGGTAGCAGTTTGAATAGGAATGAAAATAACCGCAACAATTAATAAAATAAAAAACTGGCTGGCATTAAACCGGATTTCAATGTCCTGGGGTGAAATGAGATAGGTGCTGACAGTAAGAATTGTAATCAATGTACCCCAAAGACTAAAAGAAAAAAAGTAGCGGCTCCAGCGTATCTTCTCAAAACCCGTAATAATAGAAGTTAATGTCTTTTGTTGAATAAACCTGATTGCCAGCCACAAGAACAAAAGGGTGAACACGAACATACCCATCATTAATGCCAGTAACAGGGATTTGTTAAGACCAACAACTTCCGGATTAAACAACAGATTTGGGTTTTTGGTAATTTCTCCCATACTCACTCCGTTATTTAAAGCTGCTGTTAATAAGGGAATCATCATGATCAGCTGGAAAGACAAGTATCCCAGGAAGGCTGCCACAATTCCCAACAAATAACGCCAGAAATCGTTTTTACCGGTGACATAACCTTTTAATAAAAAAAGATTGCTAAAGGGAAAAGGATTGACGTTTTTAGGTTCCGTTATGAGGTTATCTTCCATACTATACAAAAATATCATTTTTATGGAGTTGTGGCTATTTTATACATAAAAGGTTTATTCCTCCATCAATCGGTTTTTTTTAATCTCCATCGATGTCATTGAACTGAGTTTTATCAGCTTTTGAAGTCTTAAAGAAACCATATTAAAAATTATATTTGTGTTTATGAATATCATTAAAATTGCTTTCTTTTTATTGTTTATAATTTTTGGCCTGAACTCCTGTAGAAATGACCAAAAACAAGAAAAAATATTGAAGGAACCGGCTTCAGTTGAAGAATTGGGTGAGCTTCTTTTCCATGATTCCATTCTGTCGAGAGGAGAGCAGATTAGTTGTGCCTCCTGTCATAAACCTCAATTTGCTTTTGCCGATAATGTACCTTTTAGTTTTGGGGTGGATAGTATCAAAGGAGGAAGGAATACGCCAAGCTCCATGAATATGTCTGCACGGAACTTTTATTTCCATGACGGACGAAGTGAAACCCTGGAGGACCAGGCTGGAGGTCCAATGGAGAATCCCGTGGAAATGGATATTCCCTTATCGGTGATTGTTAGAAAATTAAATAATCATAAGCAGTACCGTGCTTTTTTTATTAAAGTCTTTGGTACACCGGCCAATAAACAGAACCTGGTGGAGGCAATCGCAGCTTTTGAAAGGACACTCGAAACGAACCAATCAGCTTTTGATTTGTATAATAATGAAACCGATACCACTTTATTTTCGGCCTCTGCTAAACGCGGACAAATTATTTTTAATGAGAAGGGAAAATGTTTTGATTGTCATTTTGGGCCGGATTTTACTAATGACGATTTTAAAAACATTGGTTTATTTAATGGGAAGGATCTGAATGACAGCGGGCGATATATTATCAGTCGTGATCCAAAGGATATCGGAAGTTTTAAAGTGCCGGGCTTGAGAAATATTGAAATCACAAAACCATACATGCATAATGGCATGTTTAAAACCTTAAGGGAAGTGATCGACTACTATGATCAGCCCGACAAAATTGTTTCTAACTCAGTAAACCGTGATACTTTGCTGTCCAAGCCATTGAGACTAACTGAACAGGAAAAACTGGATCTGGAAGCATTTTTAATGTCACTGACGGATCGACGCTTTTTGAAGAAGTAAGAATATTATGTTGTTTCATGTCACTTCGAGCGAAGTCGAGAAGCTTTAATCAACAGAAATCTTTAATAATTTCTCTTCACCGTCAACAGCTTTACACCGGTCATCCATTCGATAACCGACTATCCAAAGAATGTGTTCCTTATTTTCAAGGATCCACACATTTTCTTTTTCAAAAAGTGATAATTTTTTGTCTTTGAAAAAATCGCTCAGTTTCTTAAAACCTGTCATACCAAAGGGTTTAAATTTGTCACCTGCTTTCCATCGTCTTAGTTTCAGGGGAAATAAATTTGCCGAATAGGGAATGCTGATTGTATTTGGATCTTTAGAAAAAATGAGATCATGGGCTTCTTCAAAAACAAGGGAAATCGGTAAATGTCCCGTGTCGGTTAAAGACGTGATGGTATATTCACTGACCTTATTCTCAATATCACGTTTCTTTACAATGATGTATTTTCGGTCAATCACTAATTGATGGGTGGCCGACGAAAATTGTTTGCCGGTATGATTTTCGCTCAAAAGAGCTTCACTTAATTGTTGAATCTGCGTGGTTTTAAACTGCTTAGGATATAGCCATTCGAACAATAAGGTTTCTTTTTGTTTTTCCTTGATGATTAAATTAATATCAATGAATAATTGGTCGTTCTCTTCTTTGCAAATACGCTGATATTCTTGTTGCGCATATTCTGCAATGATCTCAGAGGATTGTTTGAAAAACTGTATAGAAGTATGAATTGTTTCTTCGATAGCCGGGTTTAATATTTTAAGTCCGGGTACGATTTGATGGCGGATGAAATTTCGTTTATACTTTACTTCTTGATTGCTGCTGTCTTCCCTGAAGGCCAGTTTTTGTTTGGCGGCGTATTCCCTGATCTCTTCTTTAGTAGCAAATAGTAAAGGCCTCACCATATGATTTTGCTTCTCCGGAATTCCCTGTAAACCTTTGATACCGGTCCCTCTAATAAGATTCACCAATAAGGTTTCCACATTATCACTCCCATGATGAGCAGTTAAAATATAGTCAAAACCATATTGTTCCTTTAATGATTTGAACCAGTTATAACGCAGGTCGCGCGCTGCCATTTGAATAGACAAATGATGTTGAGCTGCGTAATCCTTGGTGTCAAAATACATAACATGAAAAGGAACACCGATGGATTCTGCATAACTTCTGCAGAATTCTGTATCATCTTTTGCCTCTTTTCCCCGTAACTGAAAATTACAATGTGCCAGCTCAATTTGGTAGCTACTCTTTTTCAGCAGATCGGCTAAAACGACTGAATCCACGCCACCACTGAAAGCAACTAATAGCTTATCAGTTTTGTTAAATAAGGCGTTTTTATGTATGTTTACTTCCAGTTTTTTAAGCACAACCAAATCTACATTTAATATCGCAAAAGTAAAACATAATCCGGATGCGCCTGCTTTAATCGATGAGGGAATTTCTCAAATGGAACCCTTTGCGCAGAAAATTTGCAGGAAACTTCGGAAGATTATTTTGAGTGCCGATCCTGACATGATCGAGGACTGGAAATGGGGACCTAATTATTACCTGGATGGTATGGTATGTGGATTCTGGGGATTTAAAAAACACGCGGCCCTTACTTTTTTTCAGGGAGCATTATTGAAAGATCCGAAAAAGATCCTGCAACAAAATCCCGGTAATGTTCACAACAGGCATCTTACTTTCACCGATGTGAAACAAATTGACGAAGAATCCATTCTTGAATTGTTGTTTGAAGCGATCGACAATAATAGAAAAGGGATAAAGATTATAGCGGCGAAAGACAAAACAGTAGAAATCCCCGACGATGTAAAAAAAAGTTTTAAGTCCGCTAAAGTGTTTACCTACTTTGAATCTTTAGCCTATTCTCATCGCAAAGAGTACATGATGTGGATCACAGATGCCAAGAAAGAAGAAACACGTTTGAAACGGATTGGTCAGGCCATTGAAAAACTGGCATCCAAACAAATGATGCATGATAAGTATAAAAAAGTAACATTAAAAAAATGAGTTCAAAAAAAAATATTACAGTTGTAGGTGCCGGGTTGGTTGGTTCCCTGGTTTCCATTTATTTAGCGAAGCGAGGACATAAAGTTGATATTTATGAACGCCGCCCTGATATGCGCGAGGCAGATATCATTGCAGGCCGTTCTATTAATTTAGCTTTAAGTGATAGGGGGTGGAGAGGACTGGAAGGAGTTGGCATTGCGGATGAAATCAAAAAAATCGCCATTCCCATGTATGGTCGTTCTATTCATATGAAAGACGGGTCATCTACGTACCAGGCTTACGGAAAAGATAATCAGGCCATTTACTCTGTATCCCGTGGCGGTATCAATATGCGTTTAATGGATTTGGCAGAACAACAGCCAAATGTGAAAATTCATTTTGAAGAGAGATGTGATAAAATAGATCGTAGAACAAACGAATTATTTTTTCATAATACAAACACCGATACCACTTCGCACGTTAAATCAGATTTTATTTTAGGTTCAGACGGGGCGTTTAGTGCGGTGCGTACCCAGATGCAATTGCAGTCAGATCGTTTTGATTACCAGCAGTTTTATATTGACTGTGGTTATAAAGAACTGGTGATTCCGGCAGGAGCAAATGGGGAACACCTGATTGAAAAGAATTGTTTGCATATCTGGCCACGCGGTAGTTTTATGATGATTGCCCTGCCGAACATGGATGGCAGCTTCACCTGCACCTTGTTTTTCCAGATGGAAGGAAAAGTTTCCTTTGAGGCTTTAAAAACAAAAGAAGAAGTCCTGGCATTTTTTAAACAGGAATTTCCTGATGCGGTTCCTTTAATGCCAACCTTGTTGGAAGACTATTTTGCGAATCCTACGTCCAGCTTGGTAACCGTGAAATGCAAGCCATGGGTATGGGATGAAAAAATAGCATTGATTGGTGATGCGGCTCATGCCATTGTGCCTTTTTACGGACAGGGAATGAATTGTGGTTTTGAAGATTGCGTGGTGTTGAATGAATTAATGGAAAAACATGGTGATTTAAATGCCGCCTGTTTGAAAGAATATGAAACATTACGCAAGCCCGATGGTGACGCTATCGCCGATTTAGCCATTGCCAACTTTATTGAAATGCGTGATAAAACGGCTGATAAAACCTTTTTACTTCAGAAGAAAATCGAAGCACATTTCAGCGCCAAACATCCTGAGAAATGGATTCCGTTATACAGTATGGTGACTTATACGCCGTCTATCCGCTATAGCGAGGCATTGATAGCCGGTAACAAACAACAGGCCATTATGGATAAGATTATGATGATGCCGGATATTGAAAATAAATGGGATAGTACTGAAGTAGAGAATGCGATTTTAAAATCATTATAAGATGGACGAGCGATTAGTAGCCTTTGAACGTTTGCTGAATATCATGGATGATTTGCGTGCCAAATGCCCCTGGGATCAGAAGCAGACCATGGAATCTTTAAGGCATTTGACCATCGAAGAAACTTATGAGTTGAGTGATGCGATTTTAAAGAAAGACCCAAATGAGATTAAAAAAGAGATCGGTGATATTTTATTGCACCTGGTTTTTTATGCAAAGATCGGAAGTGAGACCAATGATTTTAATATTACCGATGTCATTAATTCTTTGTGTGAAAAAATGATCTTTCGTCATCCGCATATTTATGGAGATGTAAAAGTTTCCGGAGCAGAAGAAGTAACTACGAACTGGGAAAAACTCAAGCAAAAAGAGGGAGATAAAGGAGCCTTATCCGGTGTACCCAACAGCATGCCGTCGTTATTAAAAGCTTTGCGCATCCAGGATAAAGCGCGCGCGATTGGTTTTGACTGGGACAGGCCGGAGCAAGTGTGGGAAAAGGTACAGGAAGAGCTGGGTGAGTTCCACGAAGAAGTGAAGAACGGAAGCCAGGAAAAACTGGAAGCGGAGTTTGGTGACGTTTTGTTTTCTCTCATTAATTACGCACGTTATTTAAAAATAAATCCGGAGGATGCTTTAGAAAAGACTAATAAGAAATTCATCTTCCGTTTCAATTACATGGAACAAAAAATCAAAGCCCAGGGCAAAACCCTGGAAGAATCGACTTTGGAAGAAATGGATAAGTTCTGGAACGAAGCCAAGACCAAAGAAGGAAAGTAAAAAAGGGGTTAGTTTTCTAACCCCTTTTTTGTTTATTCTATAACCAGCTTTTTATAATTTTTTCCCTTTTCTGAAAATACCTCGATCATGTAAAGGCCTTTCGCCTCTTTACTGAGATCAATTGTTTTGGTGTTCGTTCCTTTTGGAAGCATGTCCGAATGAATGGTTCTACCCATTATATCCACCACATTAAACCGGGCATTTTCATTTCCGTTTCCTGAATAATGAATCTCCACAATTCCATTCGAGGGGTTGGGGTAAACATAGAATGAAGTGCCGGATTCATTACGGGCTATAGCAGTGGAGGTTGCGTTATCACTCAGTTTCATCACAAAACGGCCTTGCGACGCTGGAAAAGACGAGTAGAGTGTGTCAGTTCCAATTACTGTCATAGATGAATAAAAAGTCCCGAGAAGGTATGTATCACCAAACCCGTCTCTTGTTATATTATCAAAACGTAAGTCTTCATATTTAGATCCATTGAATTTCATCAGTTGTACCATCGTATTACTTTGGTCAAATTTTTTCAGGGTTTGGTAGCCTTGGTGTGAATCAGGACAAGGACAATAATTTGCGCTGTCTGTGCCACAGGTAAACAGGTTATTTCCTTCTGTGGTAATGTCACCGAAGCCACCATCCGTGCGATCCTCATTCCAGGCAACTACGCCGGTATTCTGGTTTAACCTGTCAACAAAGCCGGTCCCACCATAATGACTGGAACAGTATCCCGTAATATAAGGATCGCCATTAGCAGATACAGCCAGGCCATGAGATTCCCAGCCATAATAACAGTTAGGACCAATCACATAATGTGACCAGATTGTATCAAGGCTTGCATTTAATTTTGTAACATACCTTCCTTCAAGTGCAGCATCTAATGTATCACTTGAACAGCAGGGTGGGTGTTTACCTTCCCGATCGGTAAGAATGTAATAATTGCCAGCCATGTCACATTTAATTTCTTTTCCAACATTTCCTAATCCTTCTTCAGTTCCGTACACATTATCTCTTTGTGGCAGGAAATCATGTAGCTTATGGGACTGTAGTATTCCGCTCAGGGAAAATTTTGCCACCAACGCACTTTGTGTGCTTTTGTCAATGTAAGTATTATTCACTACAAGGCTATCTGTCGTGCTGCCTGTAATAATAAGACTAGTTTTTGCACTGTTTAAACAGATTCCCTGCCCAATTTCTCTTTGGCTGCTTCCAAATGTGTTGATCCATAAAATAGTTCCATTCGTGTTCATTTTCCCGATCATCCCGTCAAGATTTCCCTTGCTGGTTATTGTTATGCCATCTATCGTAAAGCTTCCTGCAAAGAAACCAGTGAAATAGAATGACTGGTTCCCATCATAAATATAATCCTGGATATAAAAACGAATCCCGTTCCAGCGTTTGTAGAGTACAAGGTTTCCCTGTGCCGAAAATTTTTCAAGGTATGAGCCGCTCGTATCTGGTGAAAAGGTGTATGGATCTATCCCGGCCAGTGCTTTGTTCCCGTATATATAAACATTACTGTCTTTGTCACAGAATATTTTTTTTGCGGTGTTAGGGCCGTTCTCGGTTGTTGCCCATTGAATGGTTTGCGCATAATGTTTTCCGGATAAAAATATAAGAACCAGGAGGAGTGAGTACAGTTTTTTCATAGGATATAGTTTTAGTTACAATTGCAAATTAATGCAACCCTATGCCCACTCTTTATTTTATTCGCCGGAATAGCATTTTCCTTGGCTGTTTTGTATTTTTGTTTGCATATCCTGTAACGTGTCATTTATACAACATATTTCAAATTGGCTGATCTCCAAAAAAGAAACAACCAAAAGTGCTAAGCAATTTTTAAACTGGAGCCAGCTATCCAGTGTTGTATTAATTGCTTATGACCATCAGTTGAGCAATTGTGTGGATTTCATCAATGTTTGTAAAAAAGATAACATTCATGTTCTGGTCGCCATTATTTTTGAAGGCAAACCGGAGCATGCTCCTCGGCCGGATTTTAACCATTTGATTTTGGATAAAAAACAATTTACACTTTTTGGTTTGCCAAAGGACGATGTGATTCATAAATTATCTTCCAAACCAATAGATGTGTTAATTAACCTTGGTGAAGCAAAACAGGTAAAAGCTTTTGCTCTTAGTAAACTGGTCCCTGCCAAATGTAAAATAGGAAGTTTTCAAAACGGGGCGTTTGAAATGACAATAAATAGTGATAAAACATTGAATAGTTCGGATTACTTAAAACAAGTAATAGTATATTTGAATATGATTAAACCAACAACCAAATGAAGCAAGCATTAAATTTTACAGGTACGGGAGTTGCCATTGTCACTCCGTTTACGTCAAAAGGAGCCATTGATTTTCCGGCATTAACTAAATTAGTAGAACACCTCATAAAAGGTAGGGTAGAGTACATTGTCGTGATGGGTACTACCGGTGAAACGGCGACCTTATCGAAGGAAGAAAAAGAACAGGTGATTGCGCACATTGTTAAAACCAATAAAAAACGCTTACCGTTAGTTTTAGGAGTTGGGGGTAACAATACCGCTGAAATTGTGGAACAATTGAAAAAAGATAAATTATCTGATTTTGATGCGATCCTTTCTGTTTCGCCTTATTATAACAAACCGTCACAGGAAGGTATTTACCAGCATTACAAAGCTATCTCAAAAGCAAGCCCTTTGCCGATCATATTATACAATGTACCGGGAAGAACAGCTTCCAATATTTCATGGGATACCACCATTCGTTTGGCCACTGAATTTAAGAACATCATTGCCGTGAAAGAAGCGAGTGGTAATATGGAGCAGATCATGAAGATCATCAAGCATCGCCCGGATAATTTCCTGATCATTAGTGGTGATGATAATCTAACATTACCAATCATCGCCAGCGGTGGAGATGGCGTAATCTCTGTGGTGGCTAATGCTTATCCGAAAGATTTCAGTGATATGGTTCGATCGGCTTTGGTGCATGATTTAAAAACCGCGCAAAAATTACATTATAAACTGATGGAGATCACCGAGCAATTATTTGCGGACGGAAACCCGGGTGGCGTAAAAGTAGTATTAGCGCAAAAAAAGATTACTCTGGCCAACGTTCGTTTACCATTGGTTGAACCTAATGATACAGTGAAAGCGAAGTTAAAGAAAATAGCTTATTAATATTATCAGAACAACATTTCCCGCCTTTCAGGCACTTTCTTCAAAGAGGGAATTGCAGAATCTGAAAAAACGCAAAAATTCCTCCTTTGAAGGAGGTGTCCGCAGGACGGAGGATGTATAAACTTATAAAGTAAAATTTCTTATAAGTATTATTAAACGGGTTGGCCTGGAGCTATAAATGACAGAAGAACAAAATAAAGATCAAAATAATCTTACTGAAGTTATTTCAAAGCTGATCAATGCAATCATTGCTTTGATCTTTATCATTGTTGTTCTTTCCGTTTTATTATATAATTACCTGCCTGATTATACTCCTGCCGAAAAACCAAAGGTTGCTATTCCTCAGGCTGATTCAAACGGAAACTTTACGGATGCTGCTAAACAGGAAGCATTAAAACAAATTGATACCACCAACTATTGGAAAGCCCCGGATGAATTATCATTGGCTGCCACTGAAAAGGAAATGGTGTTGTATGGTAAAGAATTGGTTGCTCATACCGCTTTGTATTACGGCCCGAATGGAAAGGTCTTTAAAAATTCCACTAACGGCATGAATTGCCAGAACTGTCATTTAAATGCGGGTACTACTGTGTTTGGAAATAATTACAGTGCTGTGGCTGCTACTTATCCTAAGTACAGGGCTCGTTCAGGAAGCATTGAAAATATTTACAAGCGGGTGAATGATTGTTTTGAGCGCAGCTTAAATGGCAAAGCTATTGATACACTTTCCAAAGAAATGCAGGCTATTGTAGCTTATATCAAATGGATCGGGAAAGATGTACCCAAAGGAAAAAAACCGGCAGGCTCAGGCTTAAAAGAACTGGCTTTTTTAGAACGTGCCGCAGATCCTCATAAAGGTCAGAGTGTGTATGTTGAAAAATGCCAGTCCTGTCACCAGGCCAATGGAGAAGGATTGCTGAACGCTGAAAAAACTACTTTTACTTATCCTCCTCTTTGGGGTCCGCAAAGTTATAATGATGGCGCCGGTTTGTACCGTCTGGGGAGTTTTGCGAAGTTTGTTAAATACAATATGCCGCAGGGAGTGATGCATAATAGTCCGCAACTATCGGATGAAGAAGCCTGGGATGTAGCCGCCTTTGTGAATTCGCAACCACGTCCTAAAAAAGATATTTCTCAAGACTGGCCTAAGATCAGTGAAAAACCGTTTGATCATCCATTCGGTCTCTATACAGATGGCTTTAGCGAAGCTCAACATAAGTACGGACCTTTTGGGCCGATTGCAGCAATAATAAAGAAACAGAAAAAAGAAAAATAATCTAAACAAATCAATTATGAGTATTCTAACGCAACCCTGGCCCTGGTATGTTTCCGGCATTCTTATCGGTTTAATGGTACCCGCTTTATTAATTATCGGTAATAAATCTTTTGGTGTTTCTTCAACCCTCAGGCATATTTGCGCAGCCTGTACTCCAACAAAATTAACGTTCTTTAAATACGATTGGAAACAGGAATCATGGAATCTTATGTTCGTATTTGGTGTGGCGATTGGCGGATTAATTGCCGGATATTTCTGGCAAAATCCTGAGCCTGTTCAACTAACTGAATCTGCTGTTGAGAGCATGAACCAAATGGGAGTTAAGAATTACTCGGGATTAATACCTACTGATATTTTTAATTTCAAGGCGCTACTCACTTTAAAAGGATTCATATTAATGGTTGTGGGTGGTTTTTTTGTTGGCTTCGGAACCCGATGGGCAGGAGGTTGTACCTCAGGTCATGCAATTATGGGCCTCTCTAATTTACAATGGCCTTCTCTTGTTGCTACCTGTTGCTTCTTTGCCGGTGGTTTATTAATGACCTGGCTGATCCTCCCTTACATCATGAATCTTTAATCTTAAAAATTTAATTAATGAAAAAAAATATAAAATTCATCCTGTTGGGTATTCTGTTCGGAATTATTTTAATTAAAGCCGAAGTAACATCCTGGTTTCGTATCCAGGAAATGTTCCGTTTTCAATCCTTTCACATGTACGGTATTATTTGCACTGCCATTGTTGTGGGAATAATTTCTGTTTGGCTGATCAAGAAATACAGGATCAAATCGGTTGCCGGTGAAGAAATAAATATTGCTCCTAAAATATTTCATAAAGGCAATATCTTTGGTGCGATTATTTTTGGCCTGGGCTGGGCAATGACAGGTGCGTGCCCGGGGCCAATGTACGCGCTTATTGGCAGTGGTTATGGAGTATTTATTGTCATTTTATTGAGTGCGGTTTTTGGAACCTATATTTATGGTTTACTAAAAGATAAACTTTCTCATTAATCCCTGAACTGTTTTTTGATTACATAACAAAAGATTTTTGAATAAATAAATTGTAAATAAAAATATGAGCGACGAGAATTGTACCAATCCTAACTGTAACTGCAGCTGTAAACACGAACCGGTTGAAAATGCAATTGAAACAAAAGCCGGGAAAGATAGCGACCGTCGCGATTTTTTAAAGTACGCCGGAATGAGTTTGGTTGGCCTGGGACTTGGGCCGGCATTGGCATACTGGTTACAGGATGATAATGAAACAAAGATAAAAGAGATCGTAAAGAATCCTGCCATCATTAATGGCAAAGCACAACGATTTACTATTTTACATACATCCGATATACACGGTCAATTAGATATTCATGATGAATTTTTCATGGAGAACGGGAAACCTGTTTTCAAAAAGAGGGGAGGGTTTGCCACCTTGAAGACAATGGTAACAGAGCTGCGAAAACAAAATCCTTTGAATACTTTATTAGTGGATGGTGGAGATTGTTTCCAGGGAAGCGCGATGGCATCTTTAACTCAGGGTACTGCCATAGTACCATTGGCCAATAAATTAAATTACGATCTTGTACTGCCAGGCAATTGGGAAGTTGCCTATGGTAAGGATATGATGATGTATGATATGAACAGTTATAGCGCCGCAAAAGTTTGCGCTAATATGTTTCATAAGGATGATAAAGAACATGATCTGTTGTTTCCCCCATTTCAGATTTTTAACCTGGGAGGTACACGTATTGGTTTTATTGGTTATAATGATCCTTTAACACCAATTCGTCAATCGCCGGATTATTCGAAAGGTATTCAGTTTACAAAACCGGAAAAAAGTCTGGCAAAATATGTGAAAATTTTACGGGAAGAAAGAGGCTGCTCCATGGTCTTTGTGATATCGCACATGGGCCTTGCCCAACAGATTCATTTATCTGATTTAGAATGCGCGCAGGGTGTTGATTATATCTTAGGTGCCGATACACATGAACGGGTTCGTGAGCCTATCCAGGGTAAATTTTCAAAAGTAACAGAGCCGGGAGCGTTTGGTTCTTTTATTGGCAAGCTCGATATCGTTATTGAAAAAGGGAAGATCAAAGAAGAAGTTTATCAGTTACTGGATGTTGATCCGGAAAAATACCATGAAGATCCTGAAATGAAAGGCCTGGTGGAAAAAGCTAAAAGACCTTACAAAAAACTATTGGAAGAGGTATTGGGACAAACCAAAACACCGTTACTGCGTTATTACATTATTGAAACGCCGATGGACAACTTAATTACGGATGCGGTGATGTGGAGAATGAAAACAGATATAGCCGTTTCAAATGGTTTCAGGTTTTGTCCGCCATTGGTTCCTGATCCAAAAACAGGATTGGCTGATATTACCCGTGATTATTTGTGGAGTATGTTACCGGTCAATTCGGAAGTTAAAACGGCAGATGTAAAAGGAAAACAAATATTAAATTGGTTAGAGCAGGAATTGGAGAATGCGTTTTCAAAAGATGCCAAGAAAAGATTTGGTGGTTGGTTCGTTCGCTTTAATGGTATGCAGGTAACCTTTACCATTGGTAACGAAAAAGGAAAACGTGTCAAGGAAGTATGCATTAAAAATGAACTTCTCGATCCCGAAAAAACATATACCATGGCGGCCTGTGAAAGAGAAGGTGACCCCGATAATATGCTTTGCCGCATGAGAAATGTCCATAACCCCGTTTCTCAAAATGTATTATTACATGATGTATTGGAGGCCTATTTAGCTGAATTTTCTCCTGTTGCACCAAAAATTGAAGGACGTGCTATTGCAACTGATGCTCCTGCAGATCTGTTGACCCAGGTGTTGGGAGGAGTGAATTATCAATTCAGATAAGGTACCCGCGTGAGGGATGCAAGCGGAAATCCTTTTGCCTGCCTCCGGCAAAAGATTGCAGCGATAGCCGGACAACGCCTGTTCCTTCGCGTTGGCACGCCCAAAAATCTTTTATTAATACTATAGATATTTACTGTACATTAATTACTTTTAATACTTCAACTCATAAACAACATTCATAACTATTAAAATGGATTTATCAATACTAAAAACAATGTGCGCCATTCATTCACCAAGCGGAAACGAAGTAGGAATGAAAGAATTTTTACTGGACTATATCAAGAAAGAACAAAAGAACTGGAAGCATAAACCTAAGGTTATTCATGGGAAAGGATTCCAGGATAATATTATACTGGTATTTGGCAAGCCACGCACCGCTATTTTTGCTCATACTGATAGTATTGGTTTTACCGTACGTTACGGAAAACAACTGGTGAAGATCGGAGGGCCGCGGTTGGAGAAAGGTTATGAATTAGTTGGAAGCGACTGTAAAGGTAAATGTGAAGCGACCCTTGATATTGTAAAGGAAACGTTGGAGTACAAAGCCAAACGAAATTTTGATACAGGAACGGAATTGGTTTTTAAACCAAACTGGAGAGAAGATAAAGAGTATGTGCAGTGCTGTTATATGGATAACCGTTTGGGTTGTTTTAACGCGCTGAAAGTAGCGGAGACTCTAAAGGATGGTGTGATTGTCTTCAGTACCTGGGAAGAGCATGGTGGAGGCAGCGTGTGTTACCTGCAAAAATATTTAGTGGACAACTACAATATATCTCAGGCATTAATTTCTGATATTTCCTGGATTTCTGACGGTGTGTTTCCTGCTAAAGGCCCAGTGATCAGTATGCGTGACAGTTTAATTCCTCGCCGCAGTTATATTAACCGGATTATTGAGATAGCACGAAAACATAAATTACCACATCAGTTAGAAGTTGAAGGATCGGGTGGAAGTGATGCGAAAGAACTACAAATGGCGGAGAATGTTTGGGACTGGTGCTTCGTGGGAGCCGCTGAACAATTCGTTCACACGCCTGATGAAAAAGTGCATAAGAAAGACATCGAAGGAATGATCGAGCTTTACAAAACCCTGATGAAGGATTTATGATCTAATGAATAGTGAGAGAGATGTCAGGTCGGGCGAAGTCGGGAACCGATAAAAATTACTTAATCAATCGATTCAATTGTTGGTCAATATATTTTTCCGGGGTAATCAAAGCCTGTTGGATTTTCCGGGCGTATTTGATGCTATCTGTAACCTCTTTATTTTTTTCCTGAAGTTTTTCGTAAGCCTGATCGACCTGGACTTTTTGTTCCTGGATAACCGCTTTTTGTTTTTGGCTGATACGATAACGGCTAACGACAAATCCTGCAAAGATAATTACCAGTGCTAATCCTCCATACAAGGCGAAGCGCTGAGTCCTTTCCTGTCGGAGTTGGGATTGCTGGGCAGCCAGTAATGCATTTTTTACCTTCTGCTCTTCTGTATGTTTTACGCTGTCTGCCGCAGCTTGCTTTTCATACTGGTACTGAAATTGCTTCCGCATGGCAATTTTTTTGGTTTCCGCATTGTTGATGCTGTCTTGCATTTGAATTTCCAGTTCATACATCTGAAGAGCTTCCCTGAACAAGTTTTGTTTTCTATATATTTCCTTTAATGTTGCCGCTGAGCGTTTAATGTTTTCAGGGTAACCAAGTTCTTTCGCTGTTGACATGCTCCGGTTAGCAAATTCTGTCGCTTGCTTCAGCTGCCCATTCTGCATCATTGCCGATGCAAGGCTGTTAGTGACGTAAGAGAGCCTGTCTTTTAGGTTTGCCTCTTCGGAGATTTTCAGGCACTTCAAAAAATGATCGATTCCTTTTTGGTATTCTCCGAGGTTAATATAAATATTGCCAATATTGTTCAGGGATTGCGTCATTCCTTCTTTATCATTGATCTTTTCCTGGATCGTAAGGCTTCGGTTATAATACTCCAGCGCTTTAGGAATATTATTTTGTTGATTGTAAATAATCCCGATGTTGTTAAGCGAATAAGCCATTCCAATCTGTTCATCAATCTCTTCCTGGATTTTTAAGCTCTTTAAATAATATTCGAGGGCTTTTTCGTTATCTCCCTGGTAATTATAAAGCTGGCCAATATTGTTCAGGGATTGCGCAACCCCGGTTTTGTCTTTAATTTCTTCCCTGATTTTTAAGCTCTGGTGTGAATATTCAAGAGCTTTTGAGACATCTCCCTGCTTATCGTACACGGAGCCAATATTATTTAACGCCATTGCAATTCCTTGTTTGTCATTTATTTTTTTTAGGATCGTCAGGCTTTTCAGGAAATAAATCAACGCTTTTTCGCTGTTGCCTTGAACCTGGCCAAGAAAACCAATATTGTTTAAAGCTCTTGCCATGTGTGAAAGGTAAAAGGACTGTGGTATTCCAACGGGCCTGGCAGATAATCCTTTTTCGCATAACACAATATTGCTTTCAGCATAAAGAGGGATATCTTCTACCTCACACATTTCTTCGAGTTCAGAAAGGATGGCAATTTTGACAGTATCGTGTTTGGCGGTTGTTAGTGCCTTTTTTAATGAGTCCAGGATATGATCCTGTGCATTTAGATGAAAACTTATTAAAAAGAATATTATGACAAAGAAGCGAAACATAAAGTAAAACTAAACGTTTTGCACACATATTCAAAATGAAATAGTTCAAGGTGTGAGAAAAGAACCGCTTAAATCGCAATTCTTGTTTTTACTTAACAGAAATGACGCTGATTTCCACGCGGCGGTTTAGTGCCATTTCTGTTTCTGATTGGGTATTAGGAAATAGCATTTTGCTAGCACCGTAACCAATGGTGGACATGCGGTTAGGATCAACGCCTTTCTTAACCAGGTATGTGTAAACAGCCTTAGCCCTGTCGTCTGACAGCCACTGATTGAACTGCTCGTAATTCATTCCGGGCGGAACATAACGATGTGATTTAGCTTTAATACCTTTTGGATTACCCCAGTGATGTGGGAAATTCACATGGCCCTCGATGCGAATGACCAGCTGTTTGTTTTTCTTCATCACTTTATACAAAGCCTCCAGGGAGGGTAGGGAGGCAGCTATTAACTGCGAGGTATCACCTTCAAAATTGAGATTTTCCAACACATAGTTGGTGCCCCCTTTTAGAATTGGAAGAATCGTTCTTAGGTTTTTATAAGGCATGCGTGGATTGGAGGCATTGATCTGCTTCGCACTCACAAAAGAAGAATCATTGTAAAAGGTTAAGTTGTAATCTTCCTTTTTATTCAATACCGCTTTAAAATTGTATTTGCCGTCCTTGCCACTTTGTACAGTTTTAAGTTCATTGCCGTTTTTATCACTTAAGGTCACCTCCGCGATTAATGGTTCTTTCTTCTCATTAAGTATAATCCCATTGATCATTACTTCAATTTCATTTTTGGCAACCGGTGTTTTCGAAACAGTCTTAACCGTGTCTTTGGGTTTAGCAACCACAGTGGGTTTCAATACCATTTCTATTTCAACTCTGCGGTTCAGGGCCCGTTCCTGCTCATTCATGTTTTTATTGAGTGCCACACGTTTACCTAAACATTTGATCTCAATAAGACTCTCAGGAAAATTTTTGGAAAGGATATAAGCCCTTACCTCATTTACTCGTTTGGTAGAAAGCAAATCATTATAGTTATGACTTCCAATGGAATCGCAGTGGCCTTGTAAGTATATTTTTTCAATGTTGGAAATTTTAAGAACACTGTCGATGGTTTCTTTTCCTTTTTGGCTCAGATCGTGTTTGTTAAATTTAAAATAGACAAAGGCCTTTTGGGAAAATCCCAATGAACTGATAAGGATGAATAATGCGAAGATAGTTCTGATCATAATTACCTTTTGATTTCTATAATGGAAGATATAGTTAAAGATACTGCGTTTTTGAAAACAAAAACTTGTAAAAATGCATACATGATGTTGCACGTCTATTGTTTTGTAACGCCGACAATAGTCTGTTTTATTCCAAGAATGATTTTTCCGATCCAAAATCTTATGGGCGCACTCTCATAATAGCTTACTAATCACCCTGCTTTGTTTTTTCATTTATCAGAATTGAATGATGATTGGGGGAGAAGCATTCATGCGTAATCACGAAAATAAAACGATCAGCCGGATTCTATTTTTCATTAATCATCATCGGTTGATGATTAATTTTATTTCCTGTTCCGATGCTCATCAGCAAGAGTTGATTTTAATTATATCCTGAATAAGCACTCGTTATCCGGTGCTGATGAGTAGAAAGGCTAATACGGCGAATTATAAATCCGTAACAATTACTTAATAACCAGTGGCCACTAATTTGCATTTCTTAACAAGTACTTAAATAATATAGGCGATTTGTGGTACGTTATGAATAACAGATAATAAAACCATAAAAATACCTGAAGCCATGAAAGCGATTACTTTTATTCCTAACGCGGATAACGATAAGATGATCTGGATCCATAATTTTTCTTTGAAATTGCCTTTATATGCCTCTATGATTGGTGTGAGTGCCGCCGAAGTCAGTTCCGTGCAAAACGATGCCGCTGCATTTAGCTATCTCATGAACCTCCATGAACAATTGAAACAATCTTTAATGCAGGTTACATCCTATAAACGCATGATGAAGCATGCCTCTAGTCAGCAACACCTTGGCCCGTTGCCGGTCATTCACCTTTTATCCAACCAGCCGGCTGCGGTACCGGAGGGCATCTTCGACCGGATCAGTAAACTGGTACAGCGTATCAAGGCCAGCATCCATTACACCACCAACATGGGTGCTGACCTGGGGATTATTTCCCCCAACTCCAAAACAGATACATCAACGCTTCAGCCAAGGCTCAAAATATACATGGAGGCTGGCTATCCGCGCATCAAATGTAGTAAAGGAATAGCTGAGGCCCTTGACCTGTTTGTGGATCGGAAAGACGGAAAAGGTTTTGTACTCCTGAACCGTTTGCTGATCTTCGATTACCTGGATCTGGCCACTTTGCCATCAGACAATAGCTTAACTGAATGGAACTACAAAGCCATGTATGTAATGGGCAATGATAACGTAGGCCTGATGAGTCCGGTGGAAAGCGTAATAGTGAAGAGGAACTAGGTAGATTTTTCCATTCTCAGATATTATTTCTATCTTGTTTCATATTTTATGTTCAACCGCTGTTTACTTTTTATAAGCTGTATTCTCTTTGCTGGCCTTTCTCTCTTTTCAAGAGCAGATTCACTGGCGCTGCATAAAAAATTACAGCAGGCGGTAACGAATGAACAAAAAGCAGATGCCTTGATAAACCTTTCCAAATATTACCTCACCAAGGATTTGGATAAAGCCATGGAGCTGGTAAATTCTGCGAAAGCTTTCTCTGAAAAAGCCAAATACGAGGAAGGCATCGCTAATGCTTTTGGCATTGAAGGGGAGATCAATTATTTATTATCAGAATACAGCCTGGCTAAATCGAACTTCATTGAAGCCTTATCCCATTATGATAAAAACAAACAGTCCAACGGGATGGCTGAAGCTTATGAAGGGCTTGGAAAAGTCGCTTATAAAACGGATGAACTCGATGCCGCGTTAACACATTACAGCGAAGCGCTCACGATCTTTGAGAAAAATAATTATAAAGACGGATTGGCCGGACTCTACATCAATCTTGGTTTACTATACGAGGATACCCGCAACGAACCCCAAGCCATTGAGTTTTATAATAAAGCCATGGTCCTTGCTAAAGAAACCAATGACATCGTTTCCGAAGCCAGTTGTTATACCAACCTGGGGAATATTTATTCCAACCAGGGCAATTATAAAAAGGCTATAGAATACCTTGAAATTTCATTGGAATTAAAACGGAAAGTCGGTAATAAAAAAGGCGAGGGCACATCTTTAAATAACCTGGGCGCCATTTATTATGGCATGCAGGACACTAATAGAGCCCTGCAGCATTTTCAGGAAGCATACCAGATTTATATGGAAATGGGCGATAAAAAAAGCAGTTTTCCTTCCTGTAATAATATTGGATCCATCTATTACGATAAGAAAGATTATCCAAAGGCGAAAGAGTATTATGACAAAGCTCATGAACTGGCGATTGAATTAAATTCTCTGTCCAAAAAAATATTGTGCCTGGAAAACCTGACCTTATTGCACCGTGATATGGGTGACTATAAAAAGGCCGTGGATTACAGTGTGGAATGCTGGAGCTTAAAGGACACTTTGTATAATAAAGACCAGGCAGAAATCACCGCGGAAATGCAAACTAAATTTGCTTCCGAAAAAAAGCAGCAGGAAAATGAATTATTGAATTTGAAAGTCAAGAGTGAATCTTTCATCAAAACCATTTTTATTATTGCCGCCTCTATTTTATGTGTGCTGGTGTTTTTTGTTTTCAGGGGATTGAAGCAAAAACAAAAGGTGAACATTGCTCTGGAAGAAAAGAACAAGATCATCGAAGAACAGAAACAAACGGTAGAGAACCAAAAACATATTGTGGAGGAACAGAACAAAGACATTACAGATAGTATCCGTTATGCTGAGCGAATTCAAAGTGCTATCCTGCCGCCGGAAAAGCAATGGCAGTCATTGTTGCCGCAGTCATTTGTCTTTTACAAACCTAAGGATATTTTAAGTGGTGATTTTTACTGGATTGAACAGAAAGGGGATTTGGTGTTTGTGGCCGCTGCTGATTGTACGGGGCATGGTGTACCGGGTGCCCTTATCTCCATCGTGAATTATAATTTATTGAACAAGGCAGTTCTGGAAAAAGACCTGAACGATCCTGCAGACATTTTAAATTATGTGAACAATCAATTGATCGTCGCCCTTCATCAGACTTACCAGGAGTCCTCTGTGAAGGACGGAATGGATATTTCTTTGTGTGTATTGAATACTAAAACATTAGAGCTGAATTACGCAGGAGCCAATAATCCGATTTACCTCATTAAGGATGATGAGCTACTGCAAATTAGTGCAGATAAATTTCCGGTTGGAGCTTTTGTGGAAGAGCAGATTCAAACCTTTACCTCCAAGACTATTCAGTTACACAGAAACGACCTGGTGTACCTGTTTTCGGATGGCTACGCTGATCAGTTTGGCGGAGAGAAAGGAAAGAAATTTAAATACAAACAACTCAAAGATATCCTGGAAGAAAATAAACAGCTGCCAATGGAAGAGCAATCTGCGATCCTTGCGGATCGTTTCGAGTCATGGAAGGGGATGCTAGAGCAGGTTGATGACGTGCTCATTATTGGTATCCGGGTTTAATAAAAAGTTTATTTTTTCATCGATACTTTTGCGATCCCGATAAAGTTAACAAAAAAATCAAGGCTTATTAAAATTTAGCTAAAATCTGCGCGGCATCAAGCTGATGCTTTGAAAGCGCTTCGCGAACAGCCCAAACCATCTGCACACATGCTCCAGCTTTTGATACCGCTTGATTTTTACGCTAAATTTTAATAGGCCATTTCATCATTCGATGTTTTAAATTCTCTCGTGAGATATAGATGTATTGCACCTCTGACTGAATAAAAAACACTCAATCGGAGGTTTACATGACTCATCCAATGCTGCTATAAAATTTCCGATAGGACGGAGCGTGGGCCTGTCAAAACGCGGCGCCGAGTTGCTGTGAATTTGTATTTATTAGATGAGCCCAAAAGAGCTTTAGTTCTCTTTTGGTTGCGAATCTTATAAATACAAAGAGCGCGGGGACATCGTTTTGACTTGAATTTTTTGTTACTTTTTTCATCAAGGAAAAAAGTAAGATAAAAAGCTTTTGGATACTCCCGATAGCTATCGGGATCGCAAAAAGTATCATCTAATATTCTTAGTTAATCTTAATTGCCGTCACCCATAATCTTAACGGTGATATTATCCATATTATCCGCTAATTTCAACTGGCAACTTAATCGGGAAGTATCGGTGATGTTTGGCAAGGTATCCAGCATGGCATATTCATCATCTGTGATCTCCGTCAACTGATCGAAGCCGCTGATCACGCTCACGTGGCAGGTAGCACATAAAGCCATGCCGCCACAGGTGGCTAAAATATCATATTCATTTCCTTTTAAAAATTCCATTAAGCTAAGCCCCATGTCGGTTGGTGCTTCCAGTGTAGTAATGGTTTGATCCGGATTCTGAATATTGATCTTTATATCTGTCATGGTGCAAAATTAAAAAATCTGATCAAATACTGGAATTTTTTTGTAAACCCGTAAAATCTCTATACATTTAAATAAATAACCCTTATATGATAAAAAAAATACTCCTTCTTGTTCTTTGTATAGCCATGCAAATTGTATCAGCTCAAATTACCACAAGTATTAACCCGACCATTGCTCAAATGCAAAACCTGTTGCAGGGAAATGGGATATTGGTTTCAGGATTGACAATTACCTGCCCGGCGGGTGGTTATGCTACTTTTAATAATGGGGCAGCGGCTTTAGGAGGAAATTTAAATTCAGGTATATTACTGACCACCGGAACTGCATCTAATATTGCAGGGCCAAATACAACTGCTAATAATCTGAGTTACAATGCCAGCGCAGCCGGTTCTCCTTTGGGAAATGCACTGTCAGGAGGAACAACATATGATGGCTGTTATATAAATTTTTTAGTCACTCCTTCGTGTTCAACGTTAAGCATCAATTATGTATTTGCTTCTGAGGAATATCCTGAATATTCAGTGGGGACGTATAATGATGTGTTTGGTTTTGTGATTAGCGGGCCCAATCCTGCCGGTGGAAATTTTAACCAGTCTAATATTGCGACCTTACCCGGAACAACGACGCCCGTGTCCATTCAAAATGTAAACAACGGAACCAGTAATACCGGGCCATGTAAGAACTGCGCCTATTATATTGCAAATCCTCCCGGGCTTTCTTATGATGGATGCACGACTGTGCTTACGGCCAGTACCCTGGTAACTCCATGCCAGCAATATACCATGACCGTAGGAGTCTGGGATGACGCGGATGGTTCATTTGATTCCGGTGTTTTTTTAGATTTTAACGGGATTTCCTGTACCAATACCAGTACCATCAATGCTACGGCATCTACGAATACGCTTTGCTCAATGCAATCGGTAACCTTAACAGCAGGCGGTGGTTATTCCAGTGGAACCTATAGCTGGACCAGCTCTGCTAACGGAAACCTTGCCAGTACTTCCGGACAAACTGTTATTGCCAACCCGACCGGTTCAAGCTCTTACACTTTAAGTTACCAGGACTCAACGTTATGTTCAGGTATTTATTTATCTCAGGTAGTGAACGTTAATTTCAATGTTCCTTCTTTTTCTGTGACATCAAACCCGGGTGGTATTTTATGCACAGGCGAGACTACAACGTTGACGGCCATGGCAGGTGCGGGTAGTTACACCTGGACACCAAATACATTTTTAAGTGCGGATAATATACCAAGCGTGGTTTGCACCCCAACGGCCTCAACGACCTATACTGTTAACTACGAAGATGTCAATGGCTGCAGTGCTTCATCAGTGTCTACTGTATCAGTTTCTTTGTGTACCGGAATTAATTCCCTTTCAGAACCGGAGAAATCGGTCGCTGTTTATCCTAACCCGGTAAATTCAAAATTATATTTTACCTCGGAATTTAAGTTTGACCATATTAAGGTGTATGATCAAAATGGCCGGCAATTAGTGGTACCAGTAAATGCTGGTTATATTAATTGTAACCAGTTAAATAGCGGTGTTTACACGATTGAGTTTAAAACAGAACAGTCTACTTTCTACAGGAAGTTTGTGAAAATGGATTAAACAAAAAAACATCTGATATAAAAAAATCCCTTCAGAAACTGAAGGGATTTTTTGTTTTTTGTTTCAGGGTCTTAGAGATGTTGAATCAAGTTCAGCATGACTAATAACTAAAACTCATTCACGCCTTGTACGGTCGTATACTTCATGGTATACTTCACGCCCGGGTTAATGTATTTGTAAGCGCTATGACTCATTAAGGCAGCTTCATGGAAACCACAAAGGATCAGTTTCAGTTTGTTTTTATAGGTATTGATATCACCAATCGCGTAAATACCTTCAATGTTAGTGGAATAATCATCCGTATTCACCTCAATGGCGCTCTTATCAATATTTAACCCGAAATTCTCAATGGGCCCCAATTTAGGACTTAAACCGAATAAAGGAATTAAATGGTCGGTATGTATCACCTGCAACTCGTGAGTCTTGGTATTTACCATTGAGACGGTTTCCAGGTGTTCTTTTCCGTTTACCGTTTGTAAATTGGTATTCAGGAATAATTTGATCTTTCCTTCTTCCGCCAGTTTCATGACTTTATTCACGCTGTCAGGTGCTCCCCTGAAAGACTCACTTCTGTGTACCAAGGTTAATTCAGAACAAACTTCGCTTAAAAAAATGGCCCAGTCCAATGCACTGTCGCCACCACCTGCAATCACCATGCGTTGCCCTCTGTATTTTTCCGGGTCCAGGATCATGTAATTGATTCCTTTTCCATTTTCAAATTGTGCCAATCCGGAAACTTCAGGTTTGCGGGGTTCAAAGCAACCCAGTCCTCCGGCAATCACAACTACTTTAGCATGGATTTGCGTGCCCAAATTGGTGGTCAGTAAAAAGTCACGGTCACCACGTTTTTCAAGAGTTTCAATACGCTCGCCAAAAGTATAAGTGGGGTGAAAAGGCTCGGCCTGTTTTATTAAGTTGTCAATTAATTCCTGCGCTAACACACTCGGGTAGCCGGGAATATCGTAAATGGGTTTTTTAGGATAGATCTCAGATAATTGTCCGCCCGCCTGCGGCAAATAGTCAATTAAATGGCAACGCATTTTTAATAATCCTGCTTCAAAGATGGCGAACAGTCCCACAGGGCCCGCTCCTATAATGGCTAAATCGGTTGTAATCATTTCGGTAAATTTCTCAAAAAAATGTGTTGCAAAAGTACTAATTAGAATCAATATAAAACAGGAATTTATAAACCTGAAAGCTCGGGCTGGATTTTGCAAAATGCCTGCAAATCATCAAAAAACAGGAAAAATTCCTCTTCGATTTCCAGGTATTCTTTTTCTAAAATGGGAACAGCTTTTTGCAGCTCAAAACGGTTTCGTATCCTATGGCTCAGGTGGGTTAAAACGCTTTCAATACCGTCCAGGGAGGAATAATGAAAAAGTATATTTCGTTCGGTCATATAACCATAAAAACGTTTGGCGTGTTCCGGTAAATACTGATAATGATCTTCCAGCAAAAGGTAAACGGAGGTGGCATACTCCTGGAGGCTCAGCTCTGAGTATAAATGGAAATTTTTGGCGAGGTAATGATCATAGATAATGTCCATTAAAACCCCGCTGTATTTATCAAATTCCTTGCTGAAACGGTGCTTGCTCGTCAGATAAACAGGGTGCGAATCCGTGAACGTATCAATTTTTCGGTGCAAACGAATCCCGCTAACCATCCCTTCTGTTAAACCTTCAAATCGGTTTCCCTGGATAGAGTCCGCAATAAAGTTGCCGATGATCAGCTCCGGGTTTTTGTAGGACAGGTAACTATGGGCCAGATAATTCAAGTTGTTGTTATTTAAAAAATTAGTGATTACGAATCATAATACGAATATACGAATCGTTGATGAACACAGATTCGTATATTCGTATGGATTCGTAATTATCATTTGTATATTCGTAATCTTATTTTCCAATAAACTATGAACACTTTCTTCGGAATTATACAAAATAATGCGGCCATTCTAAACGAAGACGAATCCCTGCATTGCGTCAAAGTTTTGAGGCATAAGGTAGGGGATACCATTCGTGTCATTGACGGAAAAGGAACCATTGCGATTGGTAAGATTGAAGCAGCTCATGCCAAACAATGCGCTGTTTCTCTCAGCGAAAAAGAAACCGTGAAACCTTCGAGGAATTATACCCTTCATGTGGCGATTGCGCCCACTAAAAACATAGAACGCATCGAATGGTTTGTGGAAAAGGCAGTGGAGATAGGGATTGATGAAATCTCGTTCATCAAATGCAAGAATTCGGAACGTACTGTTATTAAAGATGATCGCTTAAAAAAAGTAGCAGAAGCGGCTGTGAAGCAAAGCCAGCAGGCTTATATCCCGAAATTGAATTCCCTGGTAGATTTTAAAGAGTTTATAAAAACAAATACATCCAATATCAAGCTGATCGCGCATTGCGAAAAAGACAATAAACAGTCGCTCAAAAATTATATCAGCACTCAAAAAAAATTCAGCATGCTGATTGGCCCGGAAGGTGATTTTAGCAAGGATGAAATCACATTGGCGCTAACATCGGGCTACCTGCCGGTTTCCCTGGGAGAAAGCCGGTTAAGAACTGAGACAGCAGGCTTGTTTGTATGTAATGCTTTTGCAGCAATAAATAGTTAATATTGCCACAATAAAAACCGGATCTGAACGTATCTAATTAAACTGATTTTATGGACAAAATAAATATTCTTTGGGCAGACGACGAAATTGACCTGCTAAAACCACACATTTTATTTTTAAACAGCAAAGGTTATGAGATCATTACTGCGTTGAGCGGAGATGAAGCCATTGACATTGTGAAAGAGAACAATGATTTATCAGCTGTATTGCTGGATGAAAACATGCCCGGTATTTCCGGGTTGGAAGCACTAACCAAGATCAAACAATTAAAATCCGATTTGCCGGTGATTATGATTACCAAGAGCGAGGAGGAGTATATCATGGAAGATGCCATCGGTAGCAAAATAGCCGATTACCTCATCAAGCCGGTGAATCCGAACCAGATTTTATTGTCGCTTAAAAAAGCATTGGATAATAAACGTTTGGTGTCTGAAAAAACAAATACCGAGTATCGTAAAGAATTCAGGGAAATAGGCATGACCTTATCAGATAACCTCAGCTGGCAGGAATGGCAGGAAGTATTTAAAAAAATTGTGTACTGGGAACTGGAGATTGACAAGAACCAGGACAAAGGTATGCTGGAAGTTTTAAAAATGCAGAAAGCTGACGCCAACCTGCAGTTCTTTAAGTTCATTGAAAAGAATTACGTCAGCTGGTTGAATGGTTCTAATACGAATGTGCCAACGATGAGCCATACCTTATTAAAAAATAAATTCTTTAACCATTTTGATAATAATACCTGTACATTTTTAGTGGTGATCGATAACCTGCGTTATGACCAATGGAAAATGATCCAACCGATCATCCAGGATTATTTTAAAGTGGAGAACGAGGAACTGTTCTTCAGTATCTTGCCTTCTGCCACGCAATACGCCCGCAATGCTTTATTTTCGGGTTTGTTACCAAGCGAGATGGAGAAACGCCATCCCGACTGGTGGAAGAATGATGAAGATGAAGGCGGAAAAAATATGCATGAGGAAGATTTTTTAAATGCGCAGATCAAACGTTTGGGTAAGGATATCAAAACGAGCTATAACAAGATCACTAATTTCGCGGCAGGAAAAAAATTATCTGAGAACATGAGTAACTTAATGAATAATAAGTTAAATGTGATCGTTTATAATTTTGTGGATATGCTGAGTCATGCGCGTACTGAACTGGAAATGATCCGGGAACTGGCTGATGATGAACCGGCTTACAGAAGCCTTACAGTTTCGTGGTTTGAACACTCTCCCTTGCTGGAAATGATCAAATTCATTGCCTCCAAAGGTGCAAAGATGGTTATTACAACGGACCATGGAACGGTTCATGTCAAAGAGCCAACCAAGGTTGTCGGCGATAAGACTGTGAATACCAATTTGCGTTATAAGCAGGGTAGGGCATTGGATTATAATCCGAAAGAAGTATTTGAGATTAAAAATCCGGCGGATGCTTTTTTACCGAAACAAAATGTTAGCACACGTTATATTTTTGCCAGGGAAGACAAGTTCTTTGCGTACCCGAATAACTTTAATCACTATGTGCAATATTATAAAAACACCTTCCAGCACGGAGGTGTGAGCCTGGAGGAAATGATTATTCCTTATATTACATTAACTGCCAAATAAATATTGAATAAATAAAAAATCCCCGCTAGTTTTTAGCGGGGATTTTTGTTTTAATACTTTAATTTCGGCTGGTTGTTAATGCTTAAAATTGTAAGTGAATCCAACGCCGAGTACTTGTTTGAATTGCACATCAGGTCCGGTTGTTCCTTTTTGATCTCCACTGGTTCTTAATACTTTAATATCATCATCATATATCAATTGAGTAGTTAAGGTAGCAGAGATATATTTGTTAACCTTTAAGGTTGTAAGTGTCGACCAGTTCACATCAATATTTCCGGGGTTATGAAAATAGTTAGAGAATAGCTCCAAAATAGTCAGGAAGGTAACGTTCTCCATTACTTTTGTCTGGTATTGCATTTTCAAATAGGCTCCGAATTCTTCACGATGTGTTAAGTAACGCTGGGTAATTCTGCCATCGCTATCTCTGATTTCTTTCTGTACTCCAAATGCTCCGTATTTAGCCAGGCTATCATCAATCACATAAGTGAATTTACCGGTGGCAGGAGAAATCAATAAAGAAAAATTATCATTGGGTTTATAGTCGAACCCAATTGCTGCTAGTCCATAAGCCGGAGCCATAAATTTTGAAATGTAAACCGAGTCATTCGGGTAATTGTATCCGTTGGTGAATTGCGTCCTGAAATCAGCCAGTGTAGCAAGGTACCAGTGTTGTTTTAACTCTCTCCCAAACTTTGTAGAGAATTGAATTTTATCATCATTCTTCCACCATTTTTTTGCATTACCCTGGTTAATCACGCCATAACCTAAATCCAAATTTGTCTCCCAGTTAATTTTACCCTTTTTGTATTTGGCAAACACATTTACCAGCCCGGCTAATGATATTGAATTATTGCCACCGGCTGACCAATTGGTAAGCGATACCTGTTGTCCGTTCAGAGAAATAACGCCCCCTGTTTTCCAGAATTTAGCTGAATCAACAGTAATGTCTTTAACAGCAAGCGTATTTTCTACAAGTTTGATGGCCTCTGATTTATCATCCTGGGCAATGCCTGAAAAGGCAAGAAAAAACAAGCAAACTGAAAATAAAATTTTTTTCATAGAATTTGAAATATAAGAGGGCAAAACTAGTAAAACTATTCTAAATCAAATCCGGTTAGTATGATTTAATTGTTAAAAATTAGTTACCGGATATTTTAAAGTATTTAGTGGAGTTGGCAGGATCAACCGTTGTCAGGGTTTCAACGATCTTTGCCTTTTCATCGGGAAAACCTTTAGAAAAGATATTGACTAATTCGTCGGTTTTAGCGTCAAAAAATAATTCCATAATAAAGGAAGCGGGCCTGTTTTTGTAAACACCCAATAAAAGTTCCGTTGATTTTAAAATTTCTTTTCTTCCTTCATCTGGTTTTTCATTCATGATGTCTAAACCCAAACGATGGTATTTGTACATGCATTCGCGGATTGGCTGAAAGACCGGTTGCAATGCATTTTCAACGATCCAGTAACGGTTTTTATTGCTCTCAAATGATTTCCATCCGCTTTCCGCTGCACTTTGTGCGTTAGAAACAACCAATTGTGCCTTTTGAAAATATTCTGTTCCGCCGAGATTAGAATACGTATCGTAATCGTTAGCGATTATGACATAAGCATAATAGGCAAGCACTGAAGTAATATTATTAGAGAACGTGTTTAAATTAAATTCTAACTGCTGGAACTGTTGATAACGGAAAGCAAAATTTTCATCGATATAATTGAAGGTCGGGGAAAAATAAGAACTTTTAAAAACAGGCCTTCTGCTTTGAATTTGAATAGTGGCCCTGTAATCGTCTGTTCCTGCTTTTTGAGTAACGTTGATGAGTATGGAACAGTCTATCCGTTCAGAGGTTGTAAAATTATCTTTGGTCCATTTGGTGTTATTCATGAATTCAAAAATGGACTTTTGAAGTTGCTCAAAAATTTGTTTTTCCGTCGTTCCCTGAATTTGAGGAGAAACCACGCTGACCTGGCAATTTAATTCCTGTGAAAACAGAAAACGCCCATTAATACAAAAAAGAAGAAGATATATGTACTTACTCATGTGTTTTCAAATAATTAATGGCAAAACGTACAATGTCCTTTGCGACATCCTGCTTGCTTTTTAACTCAAAATTATACAATTTATTGTGTTTATCAATAATAGTTATTTTGTTGGTATCAACACCAAAGCCGCTGCCAGATTCAGTTGCAGAATTAGCGACAATAAAATCAAGATTTTTTTTGGCTATCTTTTCTGTCGCGTATTCAACGACGTGATCTGTCTCCAATGCAAATCCTGCCAAAAGTTGATGTTTTTTCTGTTTGCCAAGGGTTGCCAACACGTCAACGGTTTTTACCAGGTCAAGGGAAAGTTCATTCTCCAGTTTTTTGATTTTCGAAGCGGCCACTGTTTTAGGTTTATAATCCGCCACTGCAGCAGAAAAAATGGCAATGTCCGTCGCTTCAAAATGTTTCTGGCATGCATTCAGCATTTCCTCGGCACTTTCAACGGCAATGACTGTGACTGATCTTTCCTGGGGTTTTTGATGAGAAGGGCCCAGTACCAATGTCACCTCTGCGCCTGCTTTTGCAAATTCGTCTGCCAGGGCAACTCCCATTTTTCCGGAAGAGCGGTTACCGATAAATCTTACCGGGTCAATTGCTTCATACGTGGGGCCGGCATTTACCAATACTTTTTTCCCGGTTAAAGGCAGAGCATTTGCAAAGTACTGGTTCACAAATTCAATGATATGTTCGGGTTCGGCCATACGGCCCTCTCCGGATAAACCACTGGCCAATTCACCGCTCTCAGCAGGAATGATCAGATTTTCATTTTTACGCAGGGTATCGAAATTTTGTTTTGTGGTCGGATGCTGGTACATATCGAGGTCCATGGCAGGCGCAACAAATACTTTACTACGTGCTGAAAGATAACAGGCAGTCACGATATTATCACACAGGCCGCTCGCAAATTTCGCCAGCGTATTCGCTGTCAGTGGTGCAATAATAATTGCATCAGCCCACTCGGCCAATGCCACATGATTATTCCAGCTATTATTGGAATCAAAAAAATCAGTGACTACTTCGTTCTTACTCAGGACCGACAAGGTTTTTGCTGTAACAAATTCTTCCGCCGCTTTGGTCATGACCACTTTAACCACTGCACCTTCTTTAATGAGCAAACGTACTAAATGAGCACATTTATAAGCAGCAATACCACCGGTGATTCCTAAGAGAATATGTTTATTTTTTAACGACATATAAATTAAAAACCCATCTGCCAAAAGGAGGATGGGTTTTATTAAATGGTCTAATACAAAAAACTATTTTGCCTGTTCTTTAGCAGGGTTTCTGTAATATGTTTTATCTTCTAAGAACTCATTGATAGAAATCAAAGATGGCTTAGGTAATTTTTCGTAAAATTTAGAAATTTCAATTTGTTCTCTGTTTTCAAAGATCTCTTCCAGGTTATCAGAATGACTTGCGAATTCAGCTAATTTAGCTGATAATTCTTCTTTCATTTCAGAGCTGATCTGGTTAGCACGTTTAGAGATAATAGAAATTGATTCATAAATATTCCCTGTAGGACCATCAAATCTTCTGATATCACGTGTTACGGTACTTGGCTCTGCGTTTGTTTTTTTAAAAT
The DNA here is from genome assembly GCA_021155905.1 of Bacteroidota bacterium. Lineage (GTDB taxonomy): Bacteria > Bacteroidota > Bacteroidia > B-17B0 > Aurantibacillaceae > UBA4416. The sequence goes on along the minus strand of JAJNBG010000022.1, from coordinate 27,370 downwards.
CCATTTGATTATTGATTAAGATTACTTTTTATTTTCACACAACTCTCATAAACAGATTCTGCTTTGGGCAAATAACTGCTTTTAGGGTACAAATCTACTAATTTTAAATAACTTTCCATAGCTAAATTTAATCTTTCTAACTTTTTGGTTTCCAGACTGTTGATGGCTAGAAGGTAATATGAATCAATCATGGTATACATGATTTCGTCAATATAATTCGATTCAGGGAAATCCTTTACAAAGTTAATACTCGACGCAATGGCAGCTTTGTAGTCGCCAATATTAAAATACTGGTTTGTGATATCGCGTTCTTTTTGTTCTAGTTTACCTCTCAAAATGTCGTTGATCTTATTGCAGGAGTCAATTCTGGAACTTTCCGGGTACAGATCAATAAAATTCTGTAATTCAGCCATAGCATTTTTAGTGTCCGTCTGGTCTAATTTATAAATAGGAGAATTTAAATAATAGCAATAGGCATTCATGAATAAACATTCTTCAGCGTGTTTACCCATCGGGAAACTTCTGAAATAGTTTTTAAAATGGTACTGAGAAAGGGCATAATCTCCCTGGTAATAATTACAATAAGAAAAGTAATAATAAATCTCTTCTGCTTTATCTGTTCCTTTATAAACCGGAATCAACTCTTCAAATAAGGCTGTGGCTTTCACATAATTGCCTTTTGCATAATACTGTTGTGCTCTTTCCAGTTTCAGTTCGTAATTGGAACTTTTCAATAATCGGTTATAACCGTCGCAGCTTGTTAAGGCTACAGCACCGATAATAATAAAATATATGGCTAGTTTTTTCAAGAGTGTCAAAGATATGTTTTTTAGCGAAACAGGTGTTTTAATTTTGTTAAAGAAAGTTAGTTAATAAAAGGGACTGAAGGGATTACAGGGATTGAATAGACTTAAGGGACTTATAGTCCCTTTTCTCTCTTTAGTCTCTTCAGTCTTTCAAGTCCCTTCACTACTTTTTCTTAAAGTTGATATTTCCTAAAAAGTCCAGAATCCTTTTGAAGACATCAAAATAAAGCATAATCATTAATGATAAGCTCATTAACCAGATTACAGAGATATTGAACCAATAAGTAGGAAATAATTTACCCATGAACCTTTTATTGGGTGCATAAAAATGAGCCGCGCCTAAATTAGATTCTATAGGATCGAGGTAGATGGGTTCAATTCGCTGAATTAATTTCCCTTCATGTTCCAGACATCTGTCCCCCAAATCATTACTGTTGAGCATGAACTGATCGAGAGCCTCATTGGTATAATCATCTTTAAGAGCAATAAATTTATCATTTCCCAACTCTTTGATCAGTTTTTGGGTTACTTCATCTTCCTGTTTCCTTGCTTTATTTTCAAAATTAATATAGTGTTCATTAATTTTTGCAAGAAACTGTTTTAAGGAAGAAGCTATAGCAGGAGTGTATTCTTTAGGGTTTAACTGGTTGATGCCATCAAATTTGTATTTATTTTTCAGGAACGCCTGTTCTTTCAGCAATTCATTTTTCAATAAAGAAAAGTCTCTCTCCAGTTCTTTTTTATTAACGTCAGCTTTTAACATAGAACCTTCGATCTTTGTCATTTTATTCTGAAGTTTCGGAATCCAGTACACTTTCTTGTATGAAGCAATGCTGATTGCTTTATCAAATTTGTAGTAATTTCTCTGGTATTTGTTGGCTTTAAACTGATTTACGGCTAATGCCTCAAACGCCCAACGGCTGGCCATGATTTCACCTGCTAATGGCACACCGCCTTGTTTTGCAAGTGTAGGATTTAATTTATCGAATTTTACTACCACACCGGCTAATAATAACTGTGGGATAATTAAAAATGGAATTAAAATATAAATCGTAACAGCACTGTTAAATGCGCTGGAAATATTCAGGCCCAGCATATTTGCAAAGCAGGAAGCGGTAAACAACACCATCCAGTAATCTGCCAGCATTCCGTTAACATCCAAAATTGAATTTCCAACGATGACGAAGGTTAAGGTTTGAATAGCGGATAACACAAACATGATGATGATCTTGCTCCACAGATAACTGCCTTTGCTTAGGTTTAAGAATGATTCACGCTTCCGGATTTTGCGGTCACGGATGATCTCCTCAGCAGAAACGGTTAAGCCGATAAATAAAGCTACTACCACCGACATGAACATGTAAGCCGGCATGTTCTCATTTTCACGGTAAATATAACCTTTGGTGTTATCAGCATCGGCATTGTAAAAGCGGATCAAATAAGCGAGGATAAATGCCAGTAAAGGCGCTTCAATAAAGTTGATCAATAAATACTGTGTATTGGTGAGCTTGCTTTTTACATCTCTGGTAATGAAAACTTTAAACTGCTTAAAGGCATTTGGTATTTTAAATATCGCTTCCGGGATCTCATCCTGATGTTTGATATCTCCTATTGTAGATTCAATTTTTTCAACATAACTTTTATTCCATTCACTCGGACTGGTTTTTCGGTTATGGGTTAAGTTTCCGTATTCATCCAATACTTTACTTTCAATGATATTGAAAATCAGTTCGGGATTTACATTACCGCAGTTCCAGCATTCGCTTTCTTCTGCATTCACATGTTGTACCAATGTTTTAAAATATGACACAGCATCAACGGGATTTCCATAATAAATCGGGTATCCGCCGACATCCAGGATCTGAAGCTTATCAAACATTTTAAAAATATCTGATGATGGCTGATGAATCACGACGAAGATCAGTTTACCTTTTAGAGATAATTCCTTTAAAAGGTCCATGATGTTTTCCGAGTCACGGGACGATAAACCGGAAGTAGGTTCATCCACATATAAAACAGAAGGTTCACGGATTAACTCTAATCCTATATTCAAACGTTTACGCTGTCCACCGGAAATTGTTTTTTCCAAAGGCGAACCTACTTTTAGTTCTTTTGTTTCAGACAAACCTAAATCAGCCAATAAGGAATGGCATTTTTTAGCGATCTCTTCATCGGTTAAATTCCCGAAACATAATTTGGCATTGTAAAACAGGTTCTGGTAAACAGTTAACTCTTCGATTAACAAGTCATCCTGCGTCACATGCCCGATTACACCTTCTACAAATTTTTTCTCAACGTGAATGTTTTTTCCGTTAATTAAAACCTGTCCCCCGCTCGGAACCTCAACACCATTTAAAACATTCAGTAAGGTAGATTTTCCGGCTCCTGAACCTCCCATGATACCGATCAGCTTCCCACTTTCTTCACGGATATTGATGTTACGGAGACCTAATTTCCCACCTTTAAATTTATATTCAATATTTTTTGCTTCAAATGAAATACGGGCCTTAGAACTATCGGCTAAGAAACGTCCGATGATATCACTGTAGTAAATTGGCTTAACCCTCGAATTTCTCAAGGATGAACCAGGAGTTAAAATATGGATACGGTCTTTGGAAATTCCCTGCCCGTTTAATTGAAGCTCTATGTTGCCGTAGATACGAAGCGCATACATGCCCACGCTGTCGATCTGGATCACGCGGACGTCAGACGTTAATGTGTCGCAGTAAATGTGCTTGCAGCTATTTCCGTATCCGTTTTCTTTATTGTTAATTACCAGGATATTTGGTGTATTCGGAATCTTTTCCGCTGTATCTTCAACAAAGGCTCTTAATTGGTTAAACTCCTCAATAGAAATGTTAAAGGTATCAGCCACGGTCACTACAAACTCATTCTCCTGTTCAGAAATTTCGTCAGAAGAGTAAATGAATTCCAATAAACGAATTAAAACGATGACTTTTTGAGGCTGTTCCAGCTCCTGGTTGATTTGAGTACAGATCTTTAATACTTTAACGGAATTTAAAGAGGTACGTTTTGCCGAACCATCTTTCTTCTTAGAACCTGCCTGCTGCGCTTCAATAAACTCATCAAAAATAACCAGGTATTTCTCAACCTGCTCTTTATTTAACTGTTGTTTTAAGAAAGACTCAACAATAGAACGACCTGTGTTGCTAATTCCATCAACTTTGGCGATGATGGCAAACATTTGCATTAAGGCTCTAAGTATTCGTTCACTCATAGTATTTTAATTAAAGTAATTGTTACACATTAAGCAAGCAAGATACTAAATATTAACTATTTAACAAATTTCGCCGGAATATTTTATAAAAGGATTAATTTTACGTTATCAAATGGATAATTCTCTCATAAACCTTAGTCCTGCTGAGCTAGCCGCAAGATGTATCAATCAAACCAATAAGCCGGTTTTCTTAACAGGGAAAGCAGGAACGGGCAAAACTACATTTTTGAGAAATATCATCGAGCATACCCACAAAAATGCCATCATCGTTGCACCGACAGGAATAGCAGCCATCAATGCAGGCGGTGTCACCATTCATTCACAATTCGGTGTGCCTTTCGGTTTATTTGTCCCGGATAGTAGTTTTAAACATGACAACCTCCAGGTAAAAATAAACACGCCTTACACCATGGTTAAGCATCTGAATATGCGTGACCAGAAACGGAAATTACTGCAGGAACTTGAGCTTCTGATTATCGATGAAGTGAGCATGTTGAGGGCTGATTTATTGGATACGATTGATTTTGTTTTAAAAAGTATTCGCCGCCAGCAACATAAGCCATTTGGCGGAGTGCAGGTATTATTTATTGGTGATTTAATGCAGTTGCCGCCGGTAGTTAAGGAGGAAGAATGGCAGGTATTAAGAAACTATTATAAGAGCATTTATTTTTTCGATGCCCAGGTGCTGAAAAACGAGAAACCGGTATACATTGAGCTGGATAAAATATACAGGCAGTCGGATTCTACGTTTATTGACCTGCTCAATAACCTGAGGAACAATAAAGTCACAAAAGCTGATATCGATTTATTGAATACATACCACAAACCGAATTTTGATAGTACATCGGCTTTAAACGTGATTACCTTAACCACACATAATCAAAAAGCAGATACACTGAATAAAACGGCTTTACAGGATTTAAAGGGAAAGTCGTATTTTTTTCATGCGGTGATTGAAGGTGAGTTTAGTGAATATGCGTATCCTGTTGATTCAACCCTGGAATTGAAAATGGGAGCACAGATCATGTTTATTAAAAATGATGTGAGCGGTAAACAGCAATTTTTTAACGGGAAAATAGGAGTTGTATCTGCTTTAACTGATAAAAGTATTGAGATTGATTTCAGGGATGGCACCAAGCCCTTTTTTCTGGAGACTTATCAATGGCGAAATATCAAATATGAATTGAACCCGGTAACCAATGAGATTGACGAAACAGATATTGGCACCTTTGTTCAATTCCCAATTAAACTCGCCTGGGCGATCACCGTTCATAAAAGCCAAGGCTTAACGTTTGAAAAAGCAATCCTGGACATTAACCGCGCTTTTGCGCCTGGTCAGGTGTATGTGGCTTTATCGAGGTTGAAATCATTGGATGGGTTAGTGTTAACAGAGCCGATACAATTCAATGCGATTTCACAGGATAAAACACTGGTTGAATATGCAGACAACAAACCGAAAAACGAAGAGGTTAAGCAATTGATCGATCAGGAAACCGTTTTCTTTTTAAAAGCCTATGTTTTAAGAGCGTATGATTTTGTCTGGCTATACAGTAGTCTGAAATCTCATGTGGCAAGCTATACCATGTCGGAGAACCGCTCCAATAAACAAAAACACCAAACCTGGGCCGAAGAACTTCTGAGTACGTTTGAGCCTTTGAAAATAAATGCAGATAAGTTCAGTAATCAGTTAATGCAGATCTTTGAAGGAAAGGCTTCGGATTACCTTCGCACCGTTCATGCACGACACACAGCTGCCAGGAATTATTTTTATCCTGTGTTAAAGGACCTGGCGAAATCTATACTGATGTTTATTGAATTGTTGAAAGAGGAGAAGCAGATAAAAACTTATGTAGAAGAATTGTTGGAGCTGGAGGGTTTATTTTATAAACACTTGCAGCAACTGGATAAAGTATCAACGGTTATTAATAATGTATTGAATAACCAGGAATTTAATAAACAGCAACTGAAGCAAAATGCGAATCAACTTGAACGATTGGAAATGGTGAGACAATCCATTGCAATTGCTGAGAAGGCTGCTTTTGAAGAGCGGAAATCGTTTAAAAAGACGGGGAAGAAAGTATCTGAAAAACCGGCTTCAAAAAAAGTAAAGGAGCCGAAAAGCAAAAAGCCCGACACAAAAGAAGCCAGCTTCTCTTTATATAAAAAAGGAAAAACTGCTTTTGAAATTGCTAATGAAAGGGGCTTTGCGTTAACGACAATTGAAAGTCATTTGGCCTATTATGTGAGTCTTGGAATGATACCGGTATCTCAGTTTGTCTCAGATGATAAATTCAGAGAAATCATTGAACAATCAAAAAAAATGGAGGGAGAAAATTTATTAACTCCTTTGAAACAGGCACTAGGGGATGATTATTCTTATTCGGAAATACGTTTTGCGTTGGCCACCCAAAAATTTTTAAAAAAGGATTAAGACTTTTATTTAATAACTCGTTATTAAATAATCTTTGAATCCGGAAATATATTTCATAAATTTAAGTTAGGCTTATTTTATTTTCTAAAGAACTTATTTATTTTATGATAGCAGTTGATAAAATACGGACAAAAATGAGTGAAATCTGGTTCGATGAAGAAGGTATTTTAGTCTTAAAACCTGATGAGGGTGCAGAATTGGATCTGGAAGAAGTAGAATCCTGTTTTGAGGCCTATAAAGCATTAGGAATTGGCCCTCATAATAAAGTACTGGAACTGATTAACGCAAGGGACGGTTCAATGACTGCTGATGCAAGGGCTTTCGCTGCAAAAAATGGTGTTAATTATTTTATAGCAGCCGCCATAATCAGTGATTCTTTAGCCGTTAGACTGGTAGTGAATTTTTTCAATTCCTTTTATAAACAGTTGGTGCCTTTTAAAATGTTTGCGACAGAAGAAGCTGCCAGGAATTGGTTAAGAACGTTCAGAGTATAAATTTGAAATTCAAAATTAACGATGGAAAAAATAACTATCAGTTGTGCTGATCTTTCAATAGAAAGTGAAGATGTCGTAAAAGTGAGACTCTTTGATGATATTGATTTTGAGATAAAGGAAGCTGGTGAATTACTAAACGCTATCAAACAGTTAACTGCAGGCAAAAAATTTTATTTATTGACTCAAACTAACGAGAGCTTTACAGCGACTTCTGAAGTCAGGGAATATGTGGCAGAAAACATTGCTTCCACAGGAATAATAGCAAACGCGATTTGTCTTAAATCACTGCCGATACGATTTATTATTAACGCCTATGTTAAATTTAATAAGCCAAACGTTCCTACTAAAACTTTTAATTCGGAAAGCACTGCTTTGGAATGGATAGATGAGATCAGGAAATCGAATATTGGGAAAGAAATTTTATCCCAAAACAAAAAATCCAAAACCCTGATGTATTAATTACTTCACCCGTTCAACGTATTCGCCAGTCTCGGTATTGATCTTCAATTTATCACCGATAACCACAAAAATTGGAACCTGGATCTTAATTCCATTTCCAACCTCTGCTGTTTTTACCGATTTTCCTTTTACACCTTCTTCTGTGTATGTTACTTCGAGCTCAATGTATTGAGGTAAAGAGCCATTTAAAGGTTTGTCGTTTTCATCAAAACGTATTTTCAATACCATTCCTTCCTGTAAGAACTGGATACTATCAGCAAATAAAATTTTAGGAATATGCATTTGATCATAGGTTTCCTGGTTCATGCAAACCAAAAAATCTCCTTCCGTAAAAAGGTATTGCATTTCATATTCATCCACCCTGATCAGGTCCACTTTTTCACCCGAGCGAAAACGAACTTCACTTTGTTTACCGGTTTCAACATTACGGCATTTGCAGGAGTATATGGCATTGCCTTTTCCGGGGGTAATATGGTCGTAATCCAATACCTGAAGTAATTCGTTATTGTATCTTATAAATGCGTTTCTTGAAAGATCAGATGTTGTAGCCATAATTAGTGTTTTGAGGCGGCAAGATACTACCAAGTAGCGAGATAGACAAAATTAGTTTCGGGATTTAATTTCTAAAATACAGACCAGATGATTGAATCGGATCAGACATATTTTAAATACGAATGCCGATAATACAGATGTCGTCTACTTGCTCCAAATCACCTTTCCAGTTAAAAAAAGCTTCAGTCAGCGTTTTCTCCTGTTCTTCCATAGACTTAGTGTTTTTGTTAACCATGAGTTCAGCGAGCTGTTTGTATTTGAATTTTTTTCCTTTTGGTCCACCAAACTGATCAGCAAATCCATCCGTAAATAAATAAAAGCTTGTATTTGTTTTGTAATCTAATTGATGAGTTGTAAAAGGTTTTGGGTTATCCGTCTTGCCAACAGGTTGTTTGTCTGCTTTTATTTCGATTAGCTCATTGTTCTCAACGTCTTCCGAACTGACAGTGCGGCGAATATACCACAATGGATTGTTAGCGCCGCTCCAGTATATTTTTTGATTATCCTTATCCAGACATAATAAGGAAATATCCATACCATCTTTGACGTCACTGCCACTTTTTGCAAAAGTTTCTAAAATCAGCTCCCGTGTTTTGTCAAGTATCTTTCCTGTTTCCGTAATGCCAAATTCTTTGACAGATCTGTTTAAAGCATTGCTGCAGATTACAGAAACCATCGCTCCGGGAACACCATGTCCTGTGCTATCGGCAGCCGCAATAAAAAATAAATTTTTAACTGTTTGAGTCCAGTAAAAATCTCCGGAAACGATGTCTTTAGGAATGTATGTGATAAAAGAGTTTGGTATGATTTCTTTTATCTGGTTCTCATTTGGAAGAATAGACAACTGGATACGTTTTGCATAAGTGATAGAATCTTTAACTTCTTTATTTTTTTCTTCCAGGCTCTCTTTTTGTTTCTCAATCAGCTCTTCGAAATCCTTGTTAATATTTAGAAAGTAAAACCCACATAAAAATGTAACGATCAGGGCTAAGACATAAAAAATAATCGTAAAATTCTGTTTATTTTCTTCAGTGATGTCATAAACGGGAGTAATTGCTTCATGTAAATAATTAAGTATAAAATAGGATAAAGTAGAAATTAATAAGACAAATATTCTATCACGTCCTTTTTTGAAAAGTATCATTCCAAAAAGAAGCAATGGGATAATTGTAACATGATTATTTATTCCCTTTCCAACCATTGTACCGGCAATCACAATAAAAGTATGGCTGATAATCACACAATACAATTTGGCAATCCAGAAATAACGGAAACGTTGGAGAAAAATCGGGATCAGCATTAATGCCAGGAACATCAGGTCCAGTGACAGCGCTTTAAAACCGTTTAACGCAATCTCTATGGGGATTTGAAAAATGATAATTAAAGGTGAAATAATGAGGATCTTATTCAGAAAAATAACTTCCCTGAATTGCATGATTCCTTCCTCTTCGCGAAGACCGTTTCTTGAAAGGCCTTCCCAGATCTGTGAAATTTTCCCCATTATTATATATCTCTAAATTATTAATTTATTTCAGAGAACGCTTTATTGGTGATTCTGTATAATTGCCAGTCCTTATAGTCGAAATGCCACCATTCGTATTTGTAAACAGTAAATCCTTCTGCCTGCATTTTTTCAATTAACAAATTGCGTGTTTTTTTTTGTTCTTCCGTTCCTCCGGTATAATCAACGTATGAACGCTCCGTCATTTCATCGTAAACACCTGGCATTGGTATTTCTTTCCCTGTTTGTAAATCATACAAACTCACATCAATTGCACATCCCCGGTTATGACGGGAACCTTCTTTTGGATCTGCTACAAACTTTTTATTTTCTTTAGACGTGATATCATAAAACAGTTTCGTGACATCCCAGGGGCGGTAACCATCAAATACCAACAGGCCATAACCCAGAGGTTTAAGTGACGCATTGATTCTTTTCAGCGATTCTGCTGCATCTTTTTGCAAAAAGGCGCGGGCTTCTTTGTAAACTGCCTGCTTTGCAAAATTATTTGGTGTGGCATAGCGTATATCCAAATGAATCGTGGAATCCAGTTTAACTAATTCTACCAAATTAGTTTCTTTAAATAATCCTTTTTCAACGGGCAGTTTGGTGGCGCAGCTGCTTAGAACAATAATAAATGCAAAGAAAATATGAATGTTAAACTTTTTCATGAATGATAAATATAAAAAATATTTATGATTTAGTCGGTTAGTCAATCCATGATTTCATAGCCACTTATTAATTCGTTCCTACCACTTACCAATTGCCGTATCTTTTATAATTCTGCTGGTTATAGATTTGTTTTGAAATTGTTTATGGAAAAATGCAGTTTCTTGTGTCTAACCTATAAATCCTTAATTATGAAAACTCCAAATTTAATTATTCGTATTCCGGAACCTTGCCACGAAGACTGGAATAGCATGCAGCCGGATACCAAAGGTAAATTCTGTAGTTCCTGTAGCAAAGCAGTTTTTGATTTTTCCAATAAGACCGATGATGAGATCACGGACATTTTATTGGAATATAAAGAACAAAAGGTTTGTGGGCATTTTAAAAAGAGCCAGGTCAATCGTCCATTAAACATAAAGGTTAATTTAAATGACCTGCCAAAAAATATCAGTCTCAGTAAAGCTTTTGTGATTGCCGTATTTTTAGTTTTTGGTTCATTTCTGTTTAGCTGCAAAGATGAACAGGGACATACCCTTGGTGATATTGGTTTTGAAGTTCCGAAAAATGAAGAACCAATAGAGCAATTATATGCCATGGGTTCTCCATCATTTCAAATTCATGATTCTTTGCAAAGACCAGTCTTTGAGGACACGGTAATTGTTGAAGAAGGGTTTGTCGAAGGTATGATGACCGGTGATATTGCTTATGTTGAGGAGTATGTGGATGGTGGGTTAATGCTTGAAGAAAAGAAATGTGAGGAAGTACCGACAAATGTTGTAACGACACTTGTACAAGAGGAAATGATTGGGGGACAGATGATCATGCCGTATGTGGAAAAAACGGATTCAGTTATTGGTCAAAAGGATACGACATCGAATATTGGCAGTAAGACGACAACAGAAAATACAATTTCAAAAACCGCAGCTTTTGGTATCTATCCTAACCCGGCTAATGGGGAATTCACTATCACATACGAGCTTAACAGGAGGTCAGATGTTAAAATTGATATTACAAACGTGAGTGGTATCGTACTCAGAACAGTTTCTGATGTAATCAAGCAATATGAAGGACATTACAGAATCCCGGTTAATTTAAATGAGTTATCAAACGGGATTTATCTCGTGACATTAGTTATCGATAATCAAAAATTGGTTGAGCGTTTGGTGATTGAAAAGTAATTATTTCCAGAAATGTTCTCGACTTCGCTCGAATTGGCATTCTAATGTCACCCTGAACTCGATTCAGGGTTTTAGTACTAAAAAATATGAGAGCATACCCTAGACGTTTTGATTTAGAGTTTGAATCATTTTTTCCGCGATAACCTTACTCATTTTGTAGTTGGATTCATGTGTCCAGCCGGCAATGTGTGGAGTTAAAATCACCTGTTCACTTTTTAGCAGGTATTGCATAGGCTCGGGTAGGGTGGAAGTGTCCAGGTTTTCAAAGGAAACGGACTCGTATTCCAATACGTCGAGGCAAGCTCCAATAACTTTTCCGCTTCTCATGTGTTTCACCAGGTCAGACGTATTCAGGCATTTGCCTCGAGCTGTGTTGATAATATAGATATTCTTTTTGAACGAAGAGATAAACTCGTCATTGATGTAATAATTGGTTTCAGCGTTTAAAGGAAGATGGATACTGACAATATCTGCTTCCAGGAATATTCTCTCCAGGGTTGATTCTGTTAGGTAATTATTGCTGAGATTGGTTTTATATTTATCGTGAACCAGAATGGTACAATCAAAACCCATCAGTTTTTTTGCAAAAGCTGAACCCATGTTCCCGTAACCTATAATTCCAATTGTTTTTCCACTGATCTCATGACCTCTGTTTTCGGCACGTTTCCAGATTCCGTTTCTTACTTCCTGATCTGCCCGTTTCAAATTATTTAAAAGCATTAACAGCATGCCAAGGGCCTGTTCGCCAACAGCATCCCGGTTTCCCTCCGGTGCGCTCACGCAAACAATTCCTTTGCTGTTAGCATATTCTACATCTATGTTTTCCATGCCCGCACCGACACGTCCAATGACCTTTAATTTTGGTGCGGAATCAAGAATGTCTTTGGTAATTTTAAATTTACTACGAATCACGATGCCGTCATAAGAAGGAATCAATTGGACTAATTCTTCTTTCGTTTTATTCCAAAAGAGATCACATTCAAAACCTGATTGCATAAGCATTTCATGAAGTACATCATGGTTTGAGTCTATGCAAAGGATTTTTTTCATCGTAAAGGAATTACGGAATGTCAATGTATTTATGAGTCTGCAGGGATATCATCCAACGGGGATTCTGCTTTACATATTCAACAATCAATGTAGTGATTTCGTTTCGTTTGCTCCATTCAGGCTGTAAATATAAAAAACAGTCTTTGCCAACTTTTGAAGCCTGTTCTTCCGCCCAGATAAAATCATGTTTATTAAAAACAATGATTTTTAATTCGTGAGCCGCTTTATAATTTTCTTCTTTAGGAAGCATGGTTTTTTTTGGCGACAGACAGATCCAGTCCCAGGAACCGCTTAAAGGATAAGCGCCTGATGTTTCAATATAGGTTTGGATTTGGTGTTGTTTTAAAAGACCGGTTAAATAAACCAGATTGTATATCAGGGGTTCTCCGCCGGTTACAACAACGGCCGGTGTTTTACTTTCTAAAACATGTTCTAAAATTGTTTCGGTCGTGGTTAATGGGTGTAAACTGGCATCCCAGCTTTCTTTCACATCACACCAATGGCATCCCACATCACATCCACCGATCCTGATAAAATAAGCTGCTTTTCCGGTGTTAAAGCCTTCTCCCTGGATGGTATAGAACTCTTCCATTAATGGCAATAATTTGCCATCGTTCAATTGTATCTGTTGTTCAGGATTTAACCCGCTTAATTTATAGTTCATTTAATTTAAGAGTTAAGATTTAAGAAGAAAGAATTGAAATCTTAAATCTCGCTTCTTAAATCTAACATTACAGGCTCCAATAAGTTAAGCCTTTCATTTTGTTCTTATACATTCCTTTGATATCAACCATTACACCTTTTGGAGATAAAATGGATTTAAAGAATTTTTCGTCAAGTGTTTTGTATTCTTTATGATTTACAGCAACAATAACGCCGTCATACCCTTTCGCCAGTTTGTTTAAACCAAAACCATATTCATGTTTTAATTCATTACTATCGGCATGCGGGTCAACAATCTCAACTTTAACACCAAAGGATTTTAGTTCTTTCACGATATCCGCTACTTTACTGTTTCGGATATCACTCACGTCTTCCTTAAATGTAGCGCCCATAATCAATACTTTTGATTTGGAAATGTTTTTTCCGGCAGCAATAATTTTCTTCACGCAGTTTTTTGCTACATAAAAGCCCATGCTATCATTCACATAACGCCCGCTATTAATGACTCTGGCATGATACCCTAAGGATTCAGCTTTATAAGTTAAATAATATGGGTCTACACCAATGCAATGTCCACCCACTAATCCTGGGAAGAATTTCAGGAAATTCCATTTGGTTCCGGCAGCTTCCAATACGTCATACGTATTAATGTTCATTTTGTTGAAGATGATCGATAACTCGTTCATTAAAGCAATATTCACATCACGCTGAGTGTTTTCAATGATCTTGGCTGCCTCGGCTACTTTAATGCTGGAGGCGCGATGTGTACCAGGCTCTACAATAATTTCATAGGTCTTGGCAATTTCCTCTAAACTTTCTTTATCGCAACCTGACACAATTTTTAAGATCTTAGTGATGGTATGTTCTTTATCACCCGGATTGATCCGTTCAGGTGAGTAACCTACTTTAAAATCCTTCACGAATTTTAATTTTGATTCACGTTCTAAAATCGGAATGCAATCATCTTCGGTACAACCTGGATAAACGGTAGATTCATACACAACATAATCTCCTTTTTTAAGCACTTTGCCAACAGTGGTAGAAGCGCCAATCAATGGTTTTAAATCAGGTAAATTGTGTTCATCGATTGGGGTAGGTACCGCAATAATAAAGAATTTAGCCTTCTTTAAATCTTCCAGTTTATGAGTAAACGTGATGTCTGAACCTGCAAAATCCTTCTTTGTCAATTCATTGCTTGGATCAATACCCCTGTTCATCATGTCCACGCGCTTGGCGTTGATGTCAAATCCGATAACTTTTACTTTTTTTGCAAATGCAAGGGCAATTGGTAAACCAACATATCCTAAACCAATAACCGCTACTGTAGCTTTCTTGTCAATGATGTCTTTATAGATTCCCATAATTTTTAAATATCTTATTTATTTTTTAATACTGATTCAGGACGCAATTGGTAAATGCGCTCAATAATGTCTACTACTTTTAATCCTTCTAAAGCATTGGTCGTAATTTTTGTTTTCCCGGTAATGGTATCAACAACATTTTCGATGACATTATGGTGGTTATTAGCAGAGCCTTTATAAGCGCCATAATCATTGGCAGGATTTGTTTCTTCTAGAACAGGCATTGTATAGTCTTTGATATTACATACATCCACCTGGTCCATATACTGGCCGCCAACCTTAATGCTACCTTTACTTCCAACAATGGTTAAGGAAGATTCCAGATTTTTATCCCATACGGCAGTAGAGTAGTTGATACTTCCCATCCCGCCATTCACGAAATTAAAACTCACAAAACCACTATCTTCAAAAGCCGTTGAATTTTGATGATTAAAATCGGCAAATTTTGCCTGAATGTCTTTAATATCTCCAAATAACCAATACATGATGTCGATCCAATGAGAGAATTGTGTGAACAAAGTTCCACCGTCTAAATCCTGCGTTCCTTTCCAACCACCTGCTTTATAGTAACGCTCATCACGGTTCCAGTAACAATTTAACTGAACCATATATACGTCGCCTATCGTTTTCTTTTCCACCATTTCTTTCAACCATACACTTGGAGGAGAATAACGGTTTTGCATCACGCAGAAAACAGTTTTACTTTGATCCAGCGCTTTGTAGATAATTTTTTCACAATCAGCCTTGCTTAAGGCCATTGGTTTTTCAACTACCACATGCTTGTTGGCCTGCAAAGCTTTTAATGAATGTTCTGCATGTAAACCATTAGGGGTACAAACATTAATAACCTCAATTTCAGGATGGTTTATTAATAAATCATCAACGGAATTGTAGAATTTTTCCTGCAGATTGCCGAGGCCTAATTTATCTTTTGGAGCAATATCGCAAATGGCAACTAACTCACAATTTGGATTCCGACGAACCATTTCAGCATGACGTTTTCCAATATGGCCCTGACCAAATACTCCGAATTTTATTTTTGTCATTTTAAGAAATTCTTTTTACAGCATTATTTTCTAATTTGTAGGTCTGGCTGCTTTCCTGACAGGAAGCATTCCCATTGCTATCAAATTCCAAACGGTGCCCATACTCACTCATCCATCCAATCTGGCGGGATGGATTTCCGACCACCAAAGCAAATGCCGGAATCGTTTTGGTAACAACCGCACCTGCACCGATAAATGCATATTCTCCAATGTCGTGTCCACAAACAATGGTAGCATTAGCACCAATACTGGCTCCTTTGCCAACGTGTGTTTTGGCATATTCAGATTTGCGATTAACAGCACTGCGTGGATTAATGACATTTGTAAAAACCATGGATGGGCCCAAAAACACATCATCATCACAGATTACCCCGGTATAAATCGAAACATTGTTTTGAACCTTCACATTTTTTCCAAGAACAACGCCCGGCGAGACTACCACATTTTGCCCGATATTGCAGTTTTCACCTAAAGTACAGTCCGGCATGATATGGCTAAAATGCCATATTTTAGTGCCTTTTCCAATCCGGCATCCTTCATCTATAATCGCTGAAGGATGGGCAAAGTAAGTTTTTTCCATAGTTTATTTAGACCAACAAACTTAAGAAATAATGCCGAATTGGGGTAATTTTTGTGTGGTTTAAAGAAAAAAAGATAACATTGCCGGAAATACCAGCAACGTGAGCTTTAGACTCAATATTAAATATTACCTCGTACATAGTTTAGGCTTCACAAACAAGGAAGCTATTCGTGCCATTGAGAACCGTAAACTGAAAGTGAATGGTTCTGTTATTATAGAGAACATTGAGTTTGATGAAACCTGGGAAATATACCTGGATGATAAATTGTTAAAACCCAATACACCTTTTACCTACATCGCCCTATATAAACCAAGGGGTATTGAAACAACTAATAATGAAGCCATCGCCGACAATTTACGGACCGTATTTAAATTTGAAAAGCACCTTGGTTACGCAGGTAGATTGGATAAAGAATCGGAAGGTTTATTGTTATTGTCCAATGATGGAAAGTACATTCAAAGTTTATCCAGTCCGATTAAGGATAAAGAAAAAGAATATATCGTGACGGTTAATAAACCCATCACCGATGAATTCATTACTGAAATGAGTAGGGGCGTGGATATTATGATTTGCAAAACCAAACCCTGCGTGCTTGAAAAAATATCAGATTTTGAGTTTCGAATCATTTTAACAGAAGGAAAAAACCGGCAAATCCGCCGTATGTGTAAAGCATTGGGTTATCTGGTGGCCCGGCTAATTCGGGTACGAATTGATACCATTCATTTAGGCGATTTGAAACCGGGTGAATTCAGGGAGTACAAAATCTAAATCATAAAAAAACGCCTTAAATTATTTTAAGGCGTTTTCTTTTAAAAGATATAAAACTATTTTTGAATAACCAGTTTTTCAGTTCCCTGAGACGATTTACCATTTACTTTAATGGTATAAACGCCTGAACTTAAATCAGAGGTATTAATTGTTTCATTGTACATACCAGCGTGTAGATTTGGCATAGAAACCGTTTTGACAACCTGTCCAAGAGTGTTTATAACTTCAAATGAATAAGATTCGTCCTTAACTAATACAAAATACAGATTAATTTCGTTGTTAGCAGGGTTTGGATAAGCCTTAAAAATGATATCATTTAATTTATTTTCTTTCACACCAATCACCACAGAAGATAGTGTACTCATATTAAACAGGGTATCATCAACGGCAAAAACGCCACCTGCCATGACATGATTATAATTGACTGTTAAAACGGGAAATTTGGAAAAACTACTATAGTAATTATAAATCACCTGGTCCATGGTTCCTGTTTCGAGACCACCCATGAGAGAAAAATCTATGTGTTGAACTGTTTTTAATCTCAAACAATTTGAAAAACTGGACATGCCGTTTAAATTTAAAGTACCGGTACCGTCTGCTGTCGTGGAAATGGTTCCAATAAAAGTTCCGGCAAACGTGGATATGGTAATAGCACCCTTTACCGAATCGGTGTTTGAATATCCCATGCTCATTGGATATTGAGCCAATAGGGCAGAATTTGTATTATAATTTACATTTGCGGTCATTCCATTAAAGGTAATGTCCATTCCCAGTAATTCATACTGATTCATTGATGATTTAAAATAAGCAATATTAGTTGGGGAAGATTGAACGATGGTTACTCCGGGATAATTGCCTGAATTTGCATCAGCTGACGGGTCGATATATTTATTGCTATCAGTAGCCAATGAATCGACAAGACCTGTCAAATTCCAAGTGACACTGCTTCCGGAGATATTCATAGGGAGAGCAGTGGTTGTATCGATAAGCCTTGGCAGATAAGCATCACCTATTACAGGTTCGGAATTTGTCTGTGTTAAAGTATAAGATGTTTGTGCATTTGATTGAAAAAGGGCAAACATCGAAAGTCCAATAAAGTAGAGTTTTTTCATATGATTAAGTTTTATTTATTCAAAGATAATTTTTTTTATCAAAGTATGACTGTAATCTGATTTTTGGTAAAATAAGACCCAAAAATTGGAATAAATAATAACCTTAATGGATCAAACTGTTTTCTTTGATTTCTTCCAAAAGTTGTTCTTTCGCTTTTGACCTGCTTTTGATATGGATAAAACTACCGTCACCGATTTCAGCTATTTCTTTCAGGTTTTTCATTGCGTCTTTATCATTTCCAAATGCCATGGTGGAAAGCCTGATTAGTTTATCCCCTTGTTTGGTCTTATATAACTTTTGATCATCCGGATAGAAGCGGAATTTCCCATCTGTAGCCAGGATGATCTGGTTATTCCCGTTGGGGATATAATTTTTAACGGCAACATCGAGGCTGAATAGAATGGCTTTATTTCCTTTGGTCAAGCCTTTTGCCTTCAATTTATCTACCACGGCATTCAATTCTTTTTTATTGCTCCCGGTTGCTCCGTCTATCAGTACTTTTACTGAATCGGCATAACTAATGAAGGTGACGCGGTCACTGGGTCTTAACACCTCAATAAGTTCGTGCAGCGCATACTGCATGATTTTCAATTTACTCGTGTCTTTCATGGAGTTTGACACATCCACTAAAAAAATAATATTATTTGGTTTGTATAGAGTCTCATCCAACAGATTATCATTTTTTTGTTTGATTTTTTTTGGTTCCTCAGCAGGAGTTGCAGGTACTGTAACTTCGGTATTGATAGTATGGTCAGGCATTTTATTGGAGACATCGCGTGGTTTGTCAGATTCCACGACAACAATCGGTTCCGCGCTTTTAATTCCTGAATTGCTTGGTTTTTTGAAATAAAAGCACGCGGTTTTATCATCTGTTTTAATAGATTTTATGTTCCCTGACAAGGTTAGTTTAAACGGAAGGCCATCGGCACTGGTTACCAGGTTCACAACTTCACTGAATTTGCCTGTTTGTTGAGGAGTGAATTCAACGACGATTAAAGTCGTGTCGTTTGGTTTTATGGTTTTCTTTGAGGCATGAATGGTCATTCCCTTTAATGCATCAGCCCTTAGCAAATAAAGATTTTTCGATTGATTATTCTGAATGATATAATCCGCTTTTATTTTGTAAATATTTTCCTGAACGCCAATATCCTTGTTTGCCTCGTCAACATGGATCAAACTATTCTGAGAAAATAATTGATTGAAAAAGCAAATGAAAAAAATAGAAAGGGCTTTTGACAAGGTTTAATTTTTTAATTAAAAAAAATATTTAAAATTGGTATTGTCACTTCGAACGAGCCGAGAAACTTTGTGTATTCTTGTATTGGTTCTTGACTTCGCTCGAACAGACAGGTGTTTATAATGATTATTTCAACTTCTCGTTATTAATATGTCTTTCCGAATCCCTGCTTGTTTTTTTATCGAGATTTCTTTTCAAAGCCTCTTCCAGATTAACACCGGTTTGGTTAGCTAAACAGATAAGTACAAAAAGCACGTCTGCTATTTCATCTCCAAGATCCTTGTTTTTGTCTGATTCTTTTTCGCTTTGTTCCCCGTATCGGCGCGCAATAATACGGGCCACCTCACCAACTTCTTCCGTCAACATGGCCATATTGGTTAGTTCACTGAAATAACGGACTCCATATTGTTTGATCCAGTTATCTACTTGTTGCTGCGCTTGCTGTAAAGTCATTTTTATAGGTAAAAGATATAGGCTTAAAGATACAGGATTTGTTGATTTTTAAATAGAAAAGGAATTTGCAATTAACAATCTTTAATCCCTTTTTACTTCTTAATGCTGTCCGCTTCGTATTTTTCAATGATCGCTTTCACCAGTCGGTGCCTTATGACATCGATGGTAGTTAACTCAACGATATCAATTCCTTCTGTTTTCCTTAGTAAACGAACAGCCTGAGCTAATCCCGACGTCTGATGCCTTGGTAAATCGATTTGCGTCATGTCACCGGTGATAATAAATTTCGCATTAGCGCCCATTCGGGTTAAAAACATTTTCATCTGGCTCTCTGTGGTATTTTGTGCTTCATCCAGGATGACAAACGCATTGTCCAGGGTTCTTCCGCGCATAAAAGCGAGGGGTGCAATCTGAATTATTTTTGCTTCAATATATTGGTTTAATTTATCCAATGGAATCATATCATATAATGCATCGTATAAAGGCTGCATATACGGATCCAGCTTTTCTTTTAAATCACCTGGTAAAAAACCTAGGTTTTCACCGGCTTCTACAGCGGGACGGGTTAAAATGATTCGTTTCACTTCCTTGTTTTTCAAAGCTCTTACAGCTAATGCTACTGCCGTATAGGTCTTTCCGGTTCCTGCTGGCCCAACCGCAAATAACATATCGCTTTTAGCTACCGACTGCATCATTTTCCTTTGATTGTCGGTACGGGCTTTAATCACCAGGCCATTATTTCCAAACACGATGATGTCTGACCCTGTGGCTTCCTCCTTTGCATGCAATAGATTATCCCCTGTTTGCCCTAAGAGCCGTTCGATAACGGTGTCTGTAAGTAGCCCATTTTTGTGGTAATAATCTACCATCATTGTCAGTTTTTTTTCGAAAAATGCTATGTCTTCAGCTTCACCCAGAACTTTTATCGAATATCCACGGGCAATGATTTTAAGTTTAGGGAAATATTTTTTTATCACGTTGAGCTTCACATCATTTACACCATATATTTCAACAGGTTCAACGCTATCCAATGTAATTGTTTTCTCTATCAAGGTCCTTAGTATTTATGTTAATAATCGTGTTAATCAAATACTTTTTTAGTCAAAAAGTGAGCCTAATTTATTACTTACTTTTGAGTTAAATAAATAAAGTTTTCAATATGTCTATCATTACCATTACAACGGATTTGGGTTACCGCGACCCTTATTTGGCAATGGTAAAAGGTGTATTATACGGAAAACAGCCTACCGCAAAAATTGTTGATCTGGCTTGCGATGTAAACCCACATGCGCATAATGAGGGAGCTTTTGCTTTAAGAAGCGCCTTGCCATATTTCCCTGAGAACACGATTCATTTGTTTGCAATAAAGTTTTTAAACTCTTCCGAAACCATTAGTAATCTGGCAATTGATAATACCCGCTACCTGCTATCAAAGTACAAAGGGCAGTATATTATTTGTCCGGATAATGGCGTTTTAACCTTATTGGATAAAACATTTAACGAGCCTGTTTATCAGTTGTACTTTGATAACGATCGCCAGCATTCATTTTATTTAAGGGATATTTTCACAGAGGTCGCCAGCAAAATTATCAATCAAGTGCCACTGGAGGAATTCAGTTCGGAGACAGGTGATTATTGCAAGTTGTATGCTTTTGAAAGTTTTTCAACGCCAAGTAATTTACAGGGAATGGTATTATATGAAGACGATTTTGGTAATTTAATCACCAGTATTACTAAACAGGAATTCGAAAATCAGATAGGAAATAAACGTTTTTCAATTGCATTGCCGTCTTATAATGTGACCAAACTTCATAATACTTATGATGATGTCAAGATTGGAGATGTGGTGTGTTTCTTTAATTCTATGGATTTACTGGAAATATCCCTTTTGGGCCAGTCTGCCAATAAGGTTGCCATGAAACCGAACTTGTTGAACAAGTATAAAATAGACAGAATAATTGTGGATATATATGATTAAGAGATTTGTAAAAATGACATTTAAAAGTGACTCTATTGAACGCTTCAAGGATATTTTTAATTCAAGCAAAAGTTTAATTGCGGCAATGGAAGGTTGTCAACATGTAGAATTACTACAGGATATCAGCAATCCTTGTGTTTTTTTCACCTTAAGTATCTGGGATTCTCCGGAATATCTGGAAGCATATCGGAAATCAGAACTATTTGAAGGAGTATGGGCCAAAACAAAGATTTTGTTTGATGATAAACCACAAGCCTGGAGCCTGCAGGGAATATAAATTTAATCTGTTATAATATACAATTCCTGAACATGCTGTTGTGTATATTAGCAAACATTTTTAATCTGACTTTATGATAACCTACGCTATATTAATTCTTACTGTTGGATTTTCTTTGTATGCCATGAATAATCATGATATAAAGTATAAGTATATATTTCATCCTTTTTCTATTAATCATTTCAATCAGCATTATCGTTTTTTAAGTCATGCATTTTTGCATGGTGATTTTATTCACCTGGCATTCAATATGTATGCTTTATGGATGTTTGGGCCAATTGTGGAAAAGCAGGTTTTGCCATTGTTATTGGGAGACATAGGCGAGCCGGATTATAAAATGGGAAATGCCTTTTTCATTTTGATGTATACCGGTTCTATTTATGCGTCTTCCATTTCTGAATATTTTAAAAACAAAAACTACGAAGATTATACATCATTAGGCGCAAGTGGTGCAGTCAATGCGCTGATTTTTAGTTTCATTACCTGTTCACCTTTGTCGCAATTGGGATTCTTTTTTATACCGATGCCGGCATGGGTATTTGGTGTTTTATATTTAGGTATCAGTTATTATTTGAGTAAACGAAATACCGGTAATGATTCGGTGGATCGGATAGGGCATGAGGCCCATTTTTGGGGTGCCATGTTTGGTGTTTTATTTACGCTAATTTTAGGATTACTAAACCAGGATGTTTATCTTAGATTAATTAATAATCATTAAAAATGAAGGTTACATTTTTAGGCACCGGCACATCACAGGGCGTTCCAATTATTTGTTGCGAATGTTCCGTATGCCATTCTAAAAACCCTAAGGACAACCGCTTAAGAACTTCTATTTTAATTGAAAGTGATACAACAAAAGTGGTTATTGATTCCGGTCCAGACTTCAGGCAACAGATGTTAAGAAAAAAGATTAAAACACTGGACGCTGTTGTTTTTACACACGAACATAAGGATCATATTGCAGGATTGGATGAAGTAAAAGCCTTCAATTTTTTCAATAGAATGCGCATGCCCGTGTATGCTACCGAAAGAGTTCAGCAGGCATTGAAAAGAGAGTTTGCCTATATTTTCTCGGAGGAAAAGTACCCCGGAATTCCTGAAATAGATCTGCACACCGTAACTGATAATCATCTGAAAATTAATGATATTGAGTTATTGCCGATTGATGTGGTTCATTATAAATTGCCGGTTAAAGCTTATCGTATTAAAGATTTCACCTATATCACCGATGCGAATTTTATTAATGAGCATGAGAAGCAAAAAATAAGAGGCTCGAAAATTATTGTGATCAATGCGCTTCGTAAGGAAGAACATGTATCGCATTATACATTCCAGCAGGCAATCGATCTGATGAAAGAATTCAATCCTGAAAAAGCCTATTTCACGCATATTTCTCACCAATTGGGTTTGCATGAAGAAGTGTCAAAAGAACTGCCTTCTTTTATTGAGCTGGCTTATGATGGATTGGAGATTGACATTTAGTCATTAACATTACAATCATTATATTTGCTTTTTTTAATTAACGTTCTACATGAAATATTTAGTATTTGTTTGCCTTTTTTTAATACATACAACTACATATGCTCAAATTGAATTATGGGGCATGACACCATCCGGTGGAAATAGCAATTATGGTGTCTTATTCAGCTATAATCCTATCACAAATGTTTATACTAAGAAATTCGATTTCAATGATTCAACTAGTGGAGTTGCTCCACAAGGATCAGTAATGCTTGCAAATGATGGAAAACTTTATGGCATGGTTACTTATTGGGGTTCAAATTATTCTGGCACTTTATTTCAATATGACTTAAATTCAAATGTTTACCTTGTAAAAAAAGCCTTTGACCAATTAATAGATGGACAAGATGCAAAAGGAGGGTTAATGCAAGCATCTAACGGAAAAATATATGGAATGACAAGTTTTGGCGGAGTTAATAATGGCGGAGAGTTATTTGAATATAATCCAGTTACAAATAGCTATGCAAATAAGTTTGATTTTAATGACCAACAAAATGGATCGAATCCAATAGGCACGTTATATCAGGCTTCAGATGGTAAACTTTATGGGTCAACCCCATCGACAGCTAACTATGATGGCACTTTATTCAGATACGATCCGTTAAGCAATATCCTTAGCTTCCTGTATTTCTTCGATGGAATTTCTAGTGGCGGGACTAGTCCAACGGGTACATTTGTTGAGGCGGCAAATGGCATGCTATACGCATTGACCTATTATAGCGGCGATACATCACCCGGAGGTATATTATTTCATTTTGATCCGGTTTCTTTAACATACACTCAAAAATTTGATTTCAGTATCAGCTCTTCAAATGGAAAGTCCCCCACAGGTTCTTTAGCAAAAGCTACTGATGGAAATCTATATGGTATGACTGAAAGTGGAGGACTAAACGACTTTGGCGTTATATTTAAGTATGATCCAGTCAATAATATTTTTACGAAAATATATGATTTTGATGGATCAGATGGAAGTTATCCTAAAGGATCTTTATTTCAAGCATCTGATGGAAATCTATATGGTATGACTTCATATGGTGGTGCAAATAATTATGGAGTTATATTTCAGTATAATTATTCAACAAACTCATATGTAAAAAAACATGATTTTGACAGTATAAACGGAAGATATCCCGTTAGTTCTTTAATCGAGGTAAATAATGTACTTCAGGGTTTAAAAGAAAATCTGCATACCGATGAATTTAGTATTTATCCAAATCCAAACAATGGAATTTTTGTAATTGATCTTAAAAATGATGCAGAATTGACAATCACAAATTTACTAGGTGAGATTATTTTAGAACAACAAATCGATTCCGGAAAACAATCTGTTGATATAAAAAGCTACAGTGACGGTGTTTATTTGTTGAAAATCGTTTATCCAGATGGCAAATCAATTACAAGGAAAATAATAAAAGGATAATTTAGTTTTTTCATATTAGCGACTTGGTTCTTGTTTCTAAGTAGCTTCGACTCTATTTGAAGGCTTTCAAAAAAAGTGTAAAATTATGATCAAAGCAGATGTACTATTAGGCCTTCAATGGGGCGACGAAGGAAAAGGAAAAATCGTAGATGTATTAACTCCGAAGTATGATATCATCGCTCGTTTCCAGGGTGGTCCGAATGCAGGACATACCTTAGAATTTAACGGTATTAAACATGTATTGCATACTATTCCGAGTGGTATTTTCCATCCCACAGCTTTAAATGTGGTTGGAAATGGCGTTGTGATTGATCCTGTTATCTTCAAAAAGGAAATTGATGCTTTGACAGCCATGGGTGTGGATGTGAACAAAAAACTGGTCATCAGTAAACGCGCTCACTTAATTTTACCTACACATCGTCTAATTGACGCGGCCAGCGAAGCAGCGAAAGGAAAAGATAAGATTGGTTCTACTTTAAAAGGTATTGGCCCAACTTATATGGACAAAACCGGCCGTAATGGTTTGCGCGTTGGAGATATTGAAAGTCCTGATTTTAAAGAGAAATACAAGGCGCTTGTGGAAAAACACAAGCAAATTCTTGAGTTCCATAAATACGAATATAGCTTAACCGAACTGGAGGGGCCATTCTTCGCTGCGATTGAAGAATTAAAAAAATTAAAGTTTATTGATAGC
This sequence comes from Bacteroidota bacterium, assembly GCA_021155905.1. Classification (GTDB taxonomy): domain Bacteria; phylum Bacteroidota; class Bacteroidia; order B-17B0; family Aurantibacillaceae; genus UBA4416. The sequence continues at coordinate 1,880 of JAJNBG010000022.1, read as the reverse complement.
GAACATTTCATCAATGACGCAATCAAAAAAGGACAAAAAATATTAGCAGAAGGTGCTCAGGGATCTTTACTGGATATTGATTTTGGTTCATACCCGTTTGTAACTTCTTCCAATACGATTTGTGCCGGTGCCTGTAATGGATTGGGAATTGCTCCTAACCGTATCGGTAATGTAATTGGAATTTTTAAAGCATACTGTACACGTGTTGGTAGTGGTCCTTTTCCAACCGAACTGGATAATGAAGTAGGAGAGAAGATGCGCCAGATCGGGCGTGAATTCGGAGCAACAACAGGACGTCCCCGTCGTTGTGGCTGGTTAGATATTCCTGCTTTGAAATATGCCATCGCTATTAACGGCGTAACGGAATTAATGATGATGAAGGCTGATATTTTATCTGACTTTGATACGTTACAGGTGTGTACTCATTATATGCACAAAGGTGAAAAAATCGATTATTTACCATACAGCATTGAACCTTCAGATGTTACTCCTGTTTATGAAGAAGTGAAGGGCTGGAATGTGGACCTGACTAAAATGACTGAGAAAAGTACTTTGCCTAAAGAATTGATCGATTATGTGAAATATATTGAGAAATTGGTAGAAGTTCCTATCAGTATTGTTTCTATTGGTCCTGACAGAACACAGACTATTTTTATGTCATAACTTATGTTCCTTTTTTGGGGCGTGAAGTTTTATTAGAAAATAAACAATTAGAAGTTACTCTTACCCGCCTTTGCTATCAGTTAATAGAAGTTCACAACGATTTTAGTAATACCGTTATCATTGGCTTACAGCCAAGAGGTATTTATTTGGCTCATCGTATTCAAAAATTGCTGGAAGGCATTTTAAAGAAAAAAGTGAATTGCGGTGATCTGGACATTACCTTTTACCGCGACGATTTTCGTAAAAAAGAATTAATACCAAACAGCACCAATATTAATTTTATTATTGAGGAAAAAAATGTGATCCTGGTGGATGACGTGTTGTTTACAGGCAGAACGATCCGTGCAGGTTTAGATGCCATGCTCGCCTTCGGAAGACCAAATGATGTGGAGTTATTGGTTCTGGTCGACAGAAGATTCAGTCGCCATGTTCCTATCCAGGCAAAATATACCGGTTTAATTATCGATTCTATTGAAACACAAAACGTAAAAGTGGATTGGAAAGAGACCGACGGAAAAGACAGAGTAACATTAATAGATAAATAGAATATAATAAGGATAGATTTTGCTTGTCAGTTCGAGCGAAGTCGAGAACAATTTGAAACACGATAACAAATGAGACCATTAGTAAAAGATCATATTCCTTATTTCCTGAAGTACATTGATTTGATTCCGGAAACAGACATTATTTCTGCTTTAAAGTCTAATCATCAGTCTACCTTGGATTTTATTGAATCCATCCCTCGCTTAAAAGTCAATCATTTTTATGATGAAGGAAAATGGACCGTAAAGCAGGTGATTAATCATATCATAGATACCGAACGGATTTTAAGCTACAGAGCTTTACGTTTTGCAAGAGGTGACTCTCAATTATTGCCTGGATTTGATGAAAATTTATACGCAGCAAATGCAAATCTTACTGAAACCAATATGCAGTTATTGATGGATGAGTTTGATTCAGTAAGGCTGTCTACGATTTTGATGTTTAAGCAGTTAGCTGAAAAACAATTATTGTTGAAGGGAAATATGGCATCCGGCGAAACGAATGTTTTATCCATCGGATATTTTATTTGCGGCCATGCGCAGCATCATGTAAACGTTATTAAAGAAAGATATTTATAAACTATGAGCAACTTAAGCGTCAATCATCTATTAGGAATTAAGTATATCACTAAAAACGATATTGAATTAATTTTAGAGACCGCTAAGAATTTTAAA
>JAJNBG010000021.1 GCA_021155905.1 Bacteroidota bacterium | reverse complement strand
CGTAACCGGAACAAGCGGCAGTTGTTCAGGAAGCGATGTTGCTAACGTAACTATAGGGTCTGCGTTAAATGTATCGGTGAACTCTGCAACGATCTGTTCGGGTGGAAGTGCAACTTTAATAGCTTCCGGCGCTACAACGTATAGCTGGAGTACGGGTGCAACTACATCATCAATTACTGTCTCTCCTACAAGTGCTACCTCTTACACCGTAACCGGAGCAAGCGGGCTTTGTTCGGGATCTGATGTTGCAAACGTTAGTATAGGCTCTGCTTTAAATGTATCGGTGAATTCTGCAACGATCTGTTCAGGCGGAACTGCAACATTGACGGCAAGTGGTGCTACAACATATTCATGGAGTACGGGTGATACCGGTCCATCGATCACAGTATCACCTTCTTCGAATAGTTCTTACACAGTGACGGGAACAAGCAACGGTTGTTCAGGAACAGATATTGCCAATGTTAATGTTGGGTCTTCTTTAAGTGTTTCTGTTAACTCTGCAACGATCTGTTCCGGTGGAAGTGCAACATTAACTGCTTCAGGAGCTACAACTTATTCATGGAGCACAGGTGATACGTAACCGGAACAAGCGGCAGTTGTTCAGGAAGCGATGTTGCTAACGTAACTATAGGGTCTGCGTTAAATGTATCGGTGAACTCTGCAACGATCTGTTCCGGTGGAAGTGCAACATTAACAGCAAGTGGTGCTTCAACTTATAGCTGGAGTACGGGTGATACCAGTCCATCGATCACAGTATCACCTTCTTCGAATAGTTCTTACACAGTGACAGGAACAAGCAACGGTTGTTCAGGAACAGATATTGCCAATGTTAATGTTGGTTCTTCTTTAAGTGTTTCTGTTAACTCCGCAACGATCTGTTCAGGTGGAGGGTGCTGCAACTTATTCATGGAGTAATGGCTCAACCGGTCCTTCCATCACAGTATCTCCATCCAACAATACGTCTTACACCGTAACCGGAACAAGCGGTAGTTGTTCGGGATCTGATGTGGCAAACGTTAACATAGGCTCTGCTTTAAATGTATCGGTTAATTCTGCTACGATCTGTTCCGGTGGAAGTGCAACATTAACAGCTTCGGGTGCTGCAACTTATTCATGGAGTAATGGCTCAACCGGTCCTTCCATCACAGTATCTCCATCCAACAATACTTCTTATACAGTAAGCGGAACAAGCGGTAGTTGTTCGGGATCTGATGTGGCAAACGTTACTATAGGCTCTGCGTTGAATGTATCGGTGAATTCGGCAACAATTTGTTCAGGTGGATCTGCAACCTTAACGGCTTCAGGAGCTACAACGTATTCATGGAGCAATGGTTCAACCGGTCCTTCCATCACAGTATCACCTTCCAACAATACGTCTTACACCGTAACCGGAACAAGCGGCAGTTGTTCAGGATCTGATGTGGCAAATGTTACTATAGGTTCTGCGTTGAATGTTTCTGTTAACTCTGCCACAATTTGTTCAGGTGGAAGTGCAACATTAACAGCAAGTGGCGCTACAACCTATTCATGGAGTAATGGTTCAACAGGCCCATCGATCACAGTATCTCCATCCAACAATACATCTTACACAGTAACCGGAACAAGCGGCAGTTGTTCAGGAAGCGATGTTGCGAACGTTACTATAGGTTCTGCATTAAATGTATCAGTGAATTCTGCCACAATTTGTTCAGGTGGATCGGCAACATTAACGGCAAGTGGCGCTACAACGTATAGCTGGAGTACGGGTGCAACTACATCATCAATTACTGTCTCTCCTACAAGTACTACCTCTTACACCGTGACCGGAGCAAGCGGCAATTGTTCAGGATCTGATGTTGCTAACGTAACTATAGGGTCTGCGTTAAATATATCAGTTAATTCTGCAACGATTTGTTCAGGTGGAAGTGCAACCTTAACCGCGAGTGGTGCTACAACCTATTCATGGAGCAACGGCTCGACCGGTCCTTCCATCACTGTCTCTCCGTCTAATAATACATCTTACACCGTAACCGGAGCAAGCGGTAGTTGTTCAGGATCAGATGTGGCAAACGTTAATATAGGCTCTGCTTTAAATGTGTCAGTTAATTCGGCCACCATTTGTTCAGGTGGAAGTGCAACCTTAACAGCAAGTGGTGCTACAACCTATTCCTGGAGCAACGGTTCAACCGGTCCATCGATCACAGTCTCTCCATCCAATAATACGTCTTACACAGTAACCGGTGCAAGCGGCAGTTGTTATGGAGCTGATATTGCAAACGTAACGATAGGTTCTGCTTTAAATGTATCAGTTAATTCCGCAGCAATTTGTTCTGGCGGAACTGCAACATTGACTGCTTCAGGAGCAACAACTTATTCCTGGAGCAATGGCTCAACCGGTCCTTCCATCACGGTCTCTCCGTCGAACAATACATCCTACACGGTAACAGGAGCAAGCGGAAGTTGTTATGGAGCTGATATTGCATACGTCACTATAGGTTCATCATTAAATGTGTCGGTTAATTCTGCAAACATATGTTCAGGCGGAACGGCAACATTAATCGCTTCAGGCGCTTCCGATTATTCATGGAGTAATGGTTCAACCGGTTCATCGATCACAGTCTCTCCATCAAACAATACGTCTTATACAGTAACCGGATCCAGCAATGGTTGTTCGGGATCTGATATCGCATACGTCAATGTAGGATCGTCCTTAAATGTGTCGGTTAATTCAACATCAATTTGTCCCGGAGAAAATGCAACTCTGATCGCTTCAGGTGCTTCCTCTTATTTATGGAGTACAGGTGATACCGGACCTTCCATCACCGTGTCTCCATCAAGCAATACTTCTTATACAGTAACCGGATCCAGCAACGACTGTTCCGGAACCGATATTGCATATGTTAATCTTGGATCATTAAATATATCGGTTAATTCTGCCACCATTTGTGCCGGAGAAACCGCCACCTTAATGGCAAATGGCGCTAGTTCGTATCAATGGTCTACCGGCGATATAACGTCCGGCATATTGACCTCGCCCATGACTGATACAAGTTATATAGTAACCGGCACAAGCGCAGGATGTACAGGTACCGCCACCGCGGTTGTCACAGTAAATGCGAAACCTAATGGAAGTGTTAATCCAAACGTTAGTATCATTACCGGTAACAGTACTTCCTTGCTGGCCAGTGGCGGAGCAATCTATAACTGGTCACCTTCCACTGCTTTAAGCTGCACTAACTGTGCTGAGCCAATAGCGAGTCCGACTGAAGACACGCAATACTGCGTGGAAATTACAAGCAGCGAGGGTTGCAGGGATACAGCCTGTACAACAGTTTCGGTTGAGCCAAAAGAAATAAAATGTGTTGAAGTGTTTGTTCCCACTGCCTTTTCACCAAATGGTGACGGCGTGAATGATGTGGCCCAGGTATTCGGAAATTGTATCGTGACTATGCGATTCCTGATCTTCGATCGTTGGGGTGAAAAAGTTTTTGAAGGTTCTAGTATAAAAGACACATGGGATGGCAATCTTAGAGGTGAGCCAATGAATACCGCTGTGTTTGTATATTATTTAAAAGCCACCCTGGTAAACGGAGAGCATGTGTCTCTGAAAGGGAATATAACATTAGTAAGGTAAATAATTTAAAAAAAAATAAGATATGGGCTTTTGTACTTAAAAAAATGAAATCATGAAAACCAAGATAAGCCTGGTATTATTCATAATTTTTGCGCGAATGATGCTCCTTTCCCAGGACGTCCATTTTTCGCAATTTAATATGTCGCCTTTAACACTCAACCCCGCACTCGCCGGCGTTAATTATAACCTGGAAGCCATTGTAAATTATAAAGATCAATGGAGAGGTGTTGCTGTACCCTATAAAACATTTGCCGCTTCGGTAGATTCCCGTATAAGAAAGAAAGATTACAAGAATAGTTTTTGGGCGGGAGGAATTAATGCATTTAGTGATAGGGCCGGTGATGCAAAAATGGGGCTTACCCAGGCCAACCTGACTGCCGCCTATCATCTCGCCATTGCCGAATACCAAACATTGGGGATTGGCTTGCAAGGAGGTTTTGCCCAAAGAAGTATGAATTTTGGTGCATTAAAATGGGCGAATCAATATGACCAGGAAAATGGTTACAATCCTGATTTATCCTCCGGCGAGCCGGAAACCATTTCTTCTTTTACCTATGGTGATGTTGGGGGTGGTCTTGTCTGGTCCTATAATAACACATCCGGCCTGGTACAGGTTGAAGATAACCGTGAGATGAAAGCAAACCTGGGAGTTGCTGTTTATCATGCAAGACAAAGCTATTCCTTTTACAAAACTTCCAAAGAACAACTATATCCAAAATATGTATGTCATGGAAATGGAGTACTAAGCTTACCAACCAGCCAGAATTTGGCTGTTGTACCGGGCTTTGTATTTTTATCGCAGGGTCCTGCAAAGGAATTTTACTTCGGCACCATGCTACGCTATAACCTGCAGCAGGAAAGTAAGTATACAGATATGAAAAAATTAGTCTGTTTTTATGCCGGATTATATTGCCGACTCGGAGATGCCTTAACTCCAATGGTCATGATCGAACGTTCGCCTTATTCCATAGGTTTAAGTTACGACGTTAATATTTCCAAACTGGCTGCTGCAAGTAAAACAAGGGGTGGACTTGAAATTTCACTCAGATTTGCTCCATCCGATCACTTTAAACAGGTGTACACTCCTGTTATCAACACTCCGGAACCATCCTACCGATAATCGAATGAATCATTCCTAATGTCTGCTTCAGTTACACTATGCTTCCTGATAACTTAATCCGGGCGCGCCGGCGCAGTACTTCTGCTCCGCTCAGTAACCAGGGCGCCGTCGGGCTGTCCACTCCAATCTTTTTGGGCTTCGAGAGCACTTCGACAAGCTCAGTGGCCTCCTCAGCCGGCAAAAGGATTTCCGTTTGCATCCTTCACGTAAACACACATCTGCGTGCCTTATTGATTCCATCCCTAAGTAACGCCACTCAACATTTTTTTAATCCGATAACATCTCATTAACAGCTATGCAAAAGAATTAACCGTAGTTTTAAAAAACTAAATTTCTGTTATGAATAAAGCAAAAACATTAAGTACTCTTCTAATATTAGTTCTTTCCGTTTTTAACAATCACGCTTCGGCTCAATGCGCCATCAGCGGTAAGGTCACAGATAGTTTATCAGCTCCTGTGTCATTTATTACAGTGGCTCTTCTAAAAGAAGACAGCAGCATTTATAAAGGAGAATTTACGGGAGAAGATGGGGCATTTTGTTTTTCAAAAACAGATAAAGCCAGTTATATCATTAAGATCTCCGCTGTTGGGTATACTAACTATTACAGCGAAAAAATAAGTTACGACAGTACTACTCCTTCTATCAAACTCAACGACATTGTTCTTAAGAAGAGCGGTGTTACGCTTGCAGAGGTGACCATCAACACCATTAAGGATCCGATTGAATTTAAAGGAGGGAACATCACAGTTAATGTAGAAGACAGTCCGCTTGCAGTAGGTAATACTGCTTACGACCTGATCGCGCGCTTACCCGGCGTCATGGTGGAGGGAGACAACATCAGCATCCAGGGAAAGTCGGGAGTTCGTGTTTATATTAATGACCGGGTGCAACAATTGTCAGGCCCGCAACTCACAAATTTTTTGAGAAGCATGAGCGCTTCGATGATCGAAAAAATCGAGATCATCAATAACCCACCAGCCCGTTATGACGCAGCAGGCGGTGCCGGCATCATCAATTTAAAAACAAAAAGGATCAAAATCACCGGCCCGAGCGGCGGACTAAATTATACTTTCTCGCAGGGTTTTTACAGTACCAATAACGGAGGCTTTTCATTTAACTACAAAGGAAAAAAAATTACTTTTTTCAGCAACACCGGATTTTATGAAGGTTTACGTCGCCAGGAAAACAACATGGAAAACCACGTGACCTATAATGGCACTACCACCACCATGGACCAAAAGTCGCATGAGATCGATGCAGGCAGATACCTTACCATTGACCTGGGTGCCGATTGGTATGTCAACAAAACAAATACAGTTGGTGTTAAAGCGCAGATTGTCCCTGGACACGCTACCCGAACCTATAATGGTAATACCTCGATGAGCGATAATAGTATTGGTTATAATCAACTGCTGTATAACCGACCTGTGTCCAACAACTGGCTGCTTTGCAATTTCAATGTTAACGCCGAACATGTGTTTGATACCCTTGGCACAACCAAACTGAAATTCTCAACCGATTACTACGGCCCTTATTATGACAATTACAATGCTTTTTATCAGAACAGGTTTATTGGTTCAGATGGCATTGATACTATGGAGGCAAAAACTTTCAAAACGACCAATAATCTTGGAGTCACTATTTTAGCCTCACGCCTGGATTTTGAGAAAAGTTTTAAAAACGATCTGAGTTTTGAAGCCGGTATCAAACAAAGCAATCAAAGTGCCTGGAGTGATTACACTTTCGAAAACAAAGATTCTTTAACAGGGAATTATATTGCAGACAGCATTTATACCAACCGGTTCAAGTATAATGAACAAATCAGCTCGGCTTATATCAGCATGGATAAGCAATACAAAAAATTTAATTTCAGGGCAGGTTTAAGGGCAGAGAACACTAATATACATACCGAGAGTTTAACCAACAGCATCAAATACAACCGCCAGTATTTAAATGTGTTCCCGAATTTAAGCGCCGATTTTAATCCTGACAAAAACAACTCGCTCAGCCTCTCTTATAACCGCCGCATTAACCGTCCCGATTATAATGCCTTCAATCCTTTTAGATCTTTTAATAACCTGTTGAGCTCAAGTGAAGGAAACCCTTACCTGCTGCCAACTTATGACAATAATTTTAATTTCAATTACGTTTACAAACGAAAGATTTCTAATAACCTTTCTTATTCGTATCTGCAGAATCCTATACAGGGAGGTTACATCACGCAAAACGATTCCACGAAAGAAACGGTTTCACATATCGCCAATCTCAGGCAGCTAAACATCATTCGTTATAATTTCTTTTTAAGACAGGAAATAAAAAAATGGTGGACCGTTTCTTTTTTAGCCGGTGCTTATTACATTGATTACAATGGTACGGTGAATGGACTCGAGTATACCGCGCAGGCCATTCCGTGGTACACACGTCTTACCAATATATTTACCATAAAGAAAAACACGAAAATAGAGGTCTCCGGTTTCTATTGGAGTCCATGGCTTGGCAATACAACAGTGTTCCAGGAACGCATGGGTTTGAGTATGGCTGTTAAACAATCCTTATTGAATAACAGTTTAAACATTTCTATTTCATTAAACGATGCATTCTTCACCGAACAGTTCAGGCAGAAATCAGACATTCAGAATCAGAACTGGAGTTCCTATGAAGCACACGATTCGCGAAGACTGAATATCAGTTTGAGTTATACCTTTGGTAAGATCAAAGCCCAGCAAAGGGATACCAAAGAAAACGATGAAGAAAAAAGCAGGTTAGGGCATTAGGTGTTATGCCTTCGTTCCCGGGACTTCGGCTCCGCTCAGTCACCGGATTAATTATTCGGTCGGTGAGCTGTTCTGAGGTCGCTGAGTTGGTTACTGAGTTTGTCGCAGTATCGAAGCGCCGAAGCGCCGAAGCGCTGCAACTCAGACTATCATCCTCTCATATATTTTTCAAGAAAGGGTGCTGTCCTGCTTGTTTTGTTCAGCGCCACTTCGTCCGGTGTGCCTGCAACCACTACTTTTCCTCCATCCTCCCCTGCGCCCGGGCCAATGTCTATTACCCAATCGCTTTCAGCAATCACATGCATATCATGTTCAATCACAATAACAGTATTGCCGGCATCAACCAGTTTATTTAACTGGAGCATCAGCTTTTCAACATCGGAAGGATGTAATCCTGTTGTTGGCTCATCCAACACATACAGCGTATTACCCTGTTGAATGCGCTGCAGCTCTGTCGCCAGTTTGATCCGCTGGGCTTCACCACCCGACAGTTCTGTTGCTGACTGACCAAGTTTAAGGTAACCGAGCCCGACCTGCCTCACAATGTCCAATGCAGAACTCAATTGTTGTTCTTCCTGGAAAAATTCCCAGGCTGTATCCACTGTCATCTGCAACACCTCGGCAATGTTCTTACCGTTATAAGTCACCTCCAGTGTTTTCTCATTATACCTTGCTCCCTGACAAGTCGGACAAGGTGTGTACACGCTTGGAAGAAACAACAGCTCCACCATCACAAAACCTTCACCTTCGCAATGCAGGCAGCGGCCCTTAGCCACATTAAAGGAAAAACGCCCGGCATCATACTTACGGGCCTTTGCCATTTTTGTAGACGCAAACAATTTCCGCACATGATCAAACAAGCCGGTATAGGTAGCGAGATTAGAACGTGGCGTACGTCCGATCGGTTTCTGATCTACAGAGACTAATCGCTTAATTAAATCAATTCCTTCTGCTATTTCTCCCGAAAGTGTTTCCACTTTTTGTTCCAGCAGATCTTTCTCCTCTTCATTCGATCTCTCCTGGTGCTGACCAAGATGCTTTAATACCAGCTCAACCAGTACCTGGCTCACCAGGCTGCTTTTACCAGAACCCGACACACCGGTGACACTTGTTAACACACCAATTGGAAACGACACATGAATGTTCTGCAAATTGTTGCGCTTAACTTTTTCAAGTCGCAATAGTCCTTTAGGATTTCTGCTTACTTTTTTTTGAATTCGTTTACTTTCAAAGATGTATTTCCTGGTAACTGAATTTGAAATATGTTTGAGTCCATCCAACGGGCCGCTGTATAAAATCTGTCCGCCGTTCTCTCCTGCTGCCGGCCCCACATCCACGATCCAGTCGGCATGACGGATCACGTCTACTTCATGCTCCACAACAAATAAAGAATTGCCGGAATCTTTCAGCTTATCAAGTGCTCTTAATAAAGCCTGTGTATCGGCAGGATGAAGACCGGCTGACGGTTCATCCAACACATACACCACACCGAACAAATTGGAACGAATCTGCGTGGCAAGTCTCAAACGCTGCAATTCACCGGGAGATAAGGTAGGTGTATTTCTTTCCAACGTGAGATAACCCAAACCAAGATCGAGCATCACACTAAGCCGGGACACAAAATCCTGCGCGATCCGCTGCGCAACCATCGCTTTCTCCGGATGCTCTTTTTCCAACCCGGCTATTGCCGGCGCTTTGCCTGTTGCATAAGGTGTGAAAACCTGGTTGAGGGCTATTAAAGAGTGCCTTGACATATCAGCAATATCCAGTCCCGCAAACTTTACGGACAACGTTTCTTTTTTCAAACGTTTACCATGGCATGTGGGACATTCATTACTGATCATGAATTGCGACACTCTTTTTTTCATCAACTGGCTTTGGGTATTTGCAAACGTATGTAACACATAACGTCGCGCACCAGTGAATGTGCCCATGTAGCTTGGCTCTGCTTTTCGCTTCAGCGCTTTTTTAACTTCCTCCGCTGTAAAACCGGAGTACACGGGAACAGTAGGCTGCTCTTCGGTAAACAGGATCCATTCACGGTCTTTTTTCGGAATGTCGCGCCAGGGAATATCCACATTGTATCCCAGCGTCATCAGGATCTCTCTTAAATTCTGACCCTGCCAGGCTGATGGCCAGGCGGCAATGGCACGTTCACGAATCGTGAGCGAATCATCCGGCACCATTGATTTTTCCGTGACTTCAAAAATGCGGCCAAGACCATGACATTGGCTGCAGGCACCTTCCGGTGTATTAGGAGAAAATGCTTCCGCGTAAATAATGGACTGGCCTTTTGGATAGTCACCTGCTCTTGAATAAAGCATTCGCAACAAATTGGAAAGCGTGGTGACACTGCCAACCGAAGAACGTGTACTCACAGAACCTCTTTGCTGTTGTAAAGCCACAGCCGGCGGAAGTCCTTCTATCTCATCCACTTCAGGCACCGACATCTGGTTGAACAATCGTCGTGCATAGGGAGAAACGGATTCCAGGTAACGCCTCTGGGCTTCTGCATACAATGTTCCAAAGGCCATGGATGATTTACCGGAACCCGAAACACCTGTAAAAACCACAAAGGCATCCCGTGGGATCTGAAGACTAACGTTTTTAAGATTATTTTCACGCGCACCCTGCACGTTTACAAACCCGTTAAAATCTTTTGTGTTCCTGTTTTTCATGTTCTAAAAATAGCGAGAGGAAGCAGGAGATATATTATATATAAGGAAAGAAATTATTGCGATTTGTGGAAGTGCCGCACAAGAAAAATCCCCATACGCTTTCGCGAATGAGGATTTTTTCTACTTACGGTAGCTGAGTTGGTTACTGAGCGGAGTCGAAGTAACGAAGCTATAACTTTTTCACGTCTATGCTCACGACGTTACTATATAAGCCCACTTGTGTATCAGCGATGACATAGATGGCTTTATAGGTCCACTCGTCAAAGATCTTCGGTGAAGCTAAAGTAGCCGCGTCGATGTATTCATTCTTTAACAAGCGGCCCAGTAACACAAAGCCCGAACCATCGTCGCGATCGACATAGAGGTCAATGGCATCGGAAATACCTTTTACCCATTTGATGTGTGGCCTGCCTACATTCAGTTTAACAACCAGTTCAGGTTTTAAGGTAGTCACATCAATTGGAGCAGGAACCGGGCACAACACACCAAGATCGGAACCAATGTTATCGGTGTAACCAACTGTTTTTTTGAAGCGTGCCACCAGCATGGCAATGCGTTCAAAGATCCCTTCCGAAACCAGCGCAGGCGAAGCAGGCAGTGTTGGCAAAACAGGAACTGCGCCTATGTGCTGCTGACCAACCGAACGCTTCAGCATGTTCTTGTAACCGGTGAGGTTAGAGAGCGTTTGCCTGTACACTTCTATCATGCTGATGATGTATTGGTACATGGTGTTATCTTTTTGTACAGCCGTTAATTCAGCAGGTGTTACTCCTAAAACGGTTGCGTGTAAACTTAGCTTTGTGGTGAAGTTATTTAACCAGATCCCTTTCTCAGCGTCTGAGGTTGGGATGTACGATTTACTATACATATTATTAAAATTTAATTGTTTTTATTTTACTTTTTATTTTGAAACTATTGCTTTCGTGAATTGTTCCGCTAATGACGCCTGCTAATTTTTGCACTGCTACTCATCGCAAGATGTTTTTAATTTCTTTTTTTTTAAACTTTTTTCTCCTTTCTTTTTTGTCAGTTCGAGCGAAGTCGAGAACTTGCAATTTCCTTCTCTGCTTTTGCTCTTGCCATAAGCGTTTCAAGCCATGTGCCAAAAACGAAATTAACAGCGCTCAAAAAAAAGTTAAATGCATGTTTGCTTTGCATCCGGCTAAAATTTTAAAATAAGTGGCGGGAATAAATTGATAAGTGGCAGGATGATTTTTTTTAATCATAGATCGTTCTGCCACTCATTTAACAATTGGAAAGAACATTCATGTGCCTGAAAAGCATCCTACATGTGGCTGAAGAGTACTTGATAGGTGCCTGAAGAGTACTTGATGGATGCTTGAAGAGTACTTGATAGGTATTTGAAGAGTACTTGATGGGTGCTTGAAGGGTACTTGATGGGTGCTTGAAGAGTACTTGATGGATGCCTGAAGAGTACTTGATGGGTGCTTGAAGAGTACCCGATAGGTGCTTGAAGAGTGCTTGATGGGTACTTGAAGAGTGCTTGACAGGTGGTTGAAGAGTACTTGATGGGTGCTTGAAGAGTGCTTGACAGTTGGTTGAAGAGTATCCTAGAGGTGATTAAAGAGTAAGTGCCATAGTGTTCGTCATCACGAATACCAAATAAAAAAAGCCCTTTACCTTTGTAGGGGGCTTTTTTGTTGAATTTAACCAGGGCCTATTAAAAAACAAGTTAATTAATCATGTTCTTAATCATATCTATATAATTAGTTTCTTCGCCAACCAATAAAACTACATCCAATTTTTGTGATAGCTCTCTTGCATATTCCATTTCTAAATCTAGCATATTTGACAACAAGTTAATATCATACTTTCGATTATCTCTTAATTCAAGTCTAGATTTGATCGTCGAAGGGGCATTTATTATTATACTTAAAGAAATTGGATTTATTGTTCTAAATGTTTCAAATGGTATCCTTGTAATTTCTCCTTCTTTATTAAATAAACAATAATGGCCATCTAAAAGGTATTTCTCATCATTTTTCACACACGCCCTTAATCCTTCTATCAGTAAATCCTGTGTTTGAGAAATATTTTGAACTTTTTTATTTTTCAAATCTGTATTTAAAGTATTCCATTTTAAAACATCACTAGCAGAAAGATAATTGATTTTTAACTGGCGGCAAATATCTTTACAAATCGTGCTTTTACCAACTCCATGTATACCACCAACAAAGTATATATTATTAAACATATAATTCATATTTTTTCACAATACATATATGACTGAGGCGCAACAAAGTTTTTAAAGATTCTTTTTGGATCAATAGATTTTTCAAACCTGATATAATCCTTAATACCTATAGAGTAACCAAGTTCCTTATTTTCAAAATATTGAAAGAAGTCGTCCTTCGTAATAGAGCCAACCCTTTTAAATTTTTGCCAAAGATTCTCAGGAGTATCAGCAATTATATTCTTAATTGTAAAATAACCAATTATTCTTTGTTCAGGCGAACTAGAATAAATGTATACTTTTTCAATCTCTTTTTTAAAAGTGAGTTTCCTAAATTCTACTTTTTTTTCTCCTGCTAAAATTGCATTAGCATATTTTGGTTTAATTGATAATATAACGTTCATCGAAGTATTTATTTTGTTTCAATTTTTTATAGTCAGTTTCTTTAAGTAATGTTATTATCTGGAATTTATTTGAATAGCTTTCCAATGTTTTTATTTCTTTTTGCTTAATCGGTTTTTTCAGGTAGTACAACAACCGAAATAACATTACAGTTACTTCTTTTTTGCCATTCACCATTTCTTCAATATTAGAATCAGAATAAACAGTTTTTCCTTTTACCAAATCTTTTATTTGATCAGCATCCTTCGTGTAAATTATTTCATCTAAAATTCCAATAGGTTCTATACTCCCTATTGATTTAGATCCGTAAAACAATAATACATCTCCTGTTTTCATTGATAAACTCTTCGATTTACATAAATAAGCTTTAGAAATAGTATTTCCTTCTATCTCATTTAAACTTGTTTCAGAAGCATCGAACAATGTCCTAGCTCTAAAGCTTCCATCTTTAAACAATGTAGAGTAGAACTTAGGATTTATAGGGATAACAAATTTCCCAATAGATTCATCGTCAAAATAGAAGGGATGGCATGTAATAGACTGTGAACCTGACACTAAACTAGGTTTTGTCAGATTTTTAATCATTCGCAATTCTTCATGATTATATTTATTTATGAACTCATACCTTACAAAACCATATTTAGACAGAAGGTTAATTAAATGTATATGATGTGGGAACACCGTTAAATATAAAAAAGTGGTTGAGTTTTGAATACATAATTCGAACATTTTATTTAAAAATAATTCTCCTAAACGATAACCAAAAGCGGTTTCTGCAACTTTTAAAGTACACATTTTCAATGCATCTGCTGTAATATTCGGCAGTAAATGGGCTGTATAATCTTCCTTGTGATAGATTAATAATGCGGCAATCTTTTCATCTACCTTCAAAACATAACACTTCCGATTCTCTCTTGAACATTTTAAAAACCAATCATTAAATCCGGGATAACTATCTCTTAATGAATCAAAAAAAACGTCATCTAATTCATTCTCAATATCTCTTATTGAGCAATTCACCAACAATGGATGTTGAGGAATGACTAAAGTATGTTTTTCTGTTATAAGGCTTAATATATCATGTACAGTTAAAACCTTATGTCCAAGATTAATCTTTACAGCTTTTGCTTTAATCCCTTTATCCTCAGTAACGAAAAAATCAACATACCCTTTTTTTAACTGAAATAACTGCACATTATCTATCTCGTCATTTTCATTTTTTTGACCAACTAACGATTTGAACTCATCTGTTAACAATGCAGGGTTAGGCATTGGTGTATATTTCTGTAATTTCGACAAAGTTATTTGTTGACGGGAAATATCCTTGTCCTTTTTCAAATCTCTAACACAATATGGGTGATAATAAATACCATAATTATTAGAATTTGAGAGATTATAAAATCTTGCAAATTCTTGACTAATTACTTTATCATCTTCAAGATGAATAAGAATGTTTGTATCTATTAATAATTGCACTACTTTATAAAATTACATCCATCTAAGCGCCTTTTTTTGTTTTTAAAACAAAATAATCACATTCATCTTGTTAATAAGCTTATTATGATTTTATTTAAAGATAAATTAATTAATAGATAAGTATTGCTATGTTTTGTAGCAAAAGAAACTATTTAAAAAAACAGATGCCGTTACTTCCCGATACAAAACTTAGAAAAAATATTCCCCAATAAATCATCATTGGTTACTTGTCCCGTAATCTCTCCGAGGGCTTCTAAAGCATAGCGGATATCAAGGGCCAGGAAATCACTCTGAATATTAGAGCTAAGGCCTTCGTTCACTTTGATAAGGGCTTGCTGTGCATTGTTGAGAGAACTCACATGACGTGAGTTGGTCACAATGGTATCGGTGGTGTTAACAGTGCGGGTATCAAATAAATTCACCAGGGTGTCTTTGAGTTCTTTAATGCCGCGTTGTTCTTTGGCGGAGATGAATAAGATATTAGGCACATCGCCAAATTCCTGTTTCAGTTCTTCCAGGTTTTCGAAATCAATTTTATTTCCTACCACTAAAAGCTGCGAAGTACCAATATGATCTTTGATCACTTTCATTTCCAGTTGCAGGTCGCCCCAACTCAACTCATGCGTATCAAACAAATAAATGATGATGGCGGATTTTTTGATCACTTCAAAAGCCTTGTTCACCCCTATCTGTTCAATCACATCTGTGGTCGTTCTGATCCCTGCCGTATCAATGAAACGAAACAGTACGCCATCAATAATTAATTCATCCTCAATAGTGTCGCGCGTGGTTCCCGGGATCTCGCTCACAATGGCGCGGTCATCATCCAGCAATACATTTAATAAAGTGGATTTCCCGGCATTGGGTTTCCCAACAATAGCCACCGGAATTCCGTTCTTGATCACATTGCCCACTTCAAAACTCGCGATGAGTTTTTCAATGATGGATAAGATGGTATTAATTAATTTCTTTAGATCGGTTCTGTCTGCAAACTCCACATCCTCTTCACTGAAATCCAGTTCCAGTTCAATAAGCGAAGCAAAGTTCAAGAGGTTCTCACGCAACACAGCAATTTTATTACTGAAACCACCGCGCATGTGCTGCATGGCTACCTGATGAGAAGTAGCCGAGTTACTTGCAATCAGATCTGCTACCGCTTCTGCCTGTGAAAGATCTAACTTTCCGTTTAAAAATGCGCGTAATGTATATTCGCCCGGCTGTGCAGGACGAGCACCGTGCTTAAATAATACCTGTAAAATCTGTTGCTGTATGAACACCGAACCATGACAGGAGATCTCTACGATCTCTTCTCCGGTATAGGTCTTTGGTGCTTTAAAAATCGTCACCAAAACCTCATCTACAATCACGTCCTTCTCCACGATCAACCCAAAGTGCGCGGTATGAGTGGCCTTATCAGCTAATGTCTTTTTCTTTAAGCTTTTGGTATAAAATACTTTTTCGGTAATGGCAATAGCGTCTTTTCCGCTTAAGCGGATGACAGCGATCGCTCCCGCGCCGTGTGGTGTTGCCAGCGCCGCGATGGTATCGTTATTTAAGGTATAGTTTGCCATTTAAACAAATTTATTAATTATTACGGCCTTTGCAAGTCCCTGTTCATAAGATTTGGTACTTGTTTTTAATATAGATTTCGTTATGATACTTTTGCGATCCCGATAGCTATCGGGAGTATCCAAAAGCTTACTTTATCTTACTTTTTTCCTTGATGAAAAAAGTAACAAAAAAATCAAGAACGAACGCCAACTTCAATCTTTTTAGGGGCGCACAGCGCAGGAACACCCTAAAAAATTGCAGTTCGCACCGTTCGTTCACGTCCCCGCGCCATTCCACGTATGTTCTATTTAATTTAAATGCACTCATTGCGAAAAATTGAAAAAACCAACTCGGAGTTTTATAGCATATCTATATCTTACAACAGAATGATAAATATCTGACTGGGTATAAATGGCATATTAAAATTTAGTGTAAAAATCAAGCGGTATCAAAAGCGAAGGAATGTGCGAAGATGGTTTGGGCTGTTCGCGAAGCGCTTTCAAAGTAGGGCCGAGCGTTAAGAAAATGTTTAGTAAACATTTTTAGCGAAGGAGCCAGCATGCGGGGAGCGATGCCGCGCAGATTTTAGCTAAATTTTAATAAGCCTTGATCTTTTTGTTAACTTTTTGTATCAAGACAAAAAGTTAGTTCTAAAGCTGCAAAAGTGACTAAGTAAAACAGGCGAATGAATATAACTAAAATGCCCGCGTGAGGGATTGCAGCGGAAATCCTTTTTGGCGGTCGCTGAGCGGAGCCGAAGCGCCGGCTAAAAGATTGCAGCAAAAAGCCCGGCCCTTGGGCCACGCCCAAAAGCATCCCCCGTCCTGCGGCCACCCCCCTTCAAAGGGGGAATAATAAAAACCAAAAATATTGCCTGAAATAACAATTTATGATTAAATTAGCGCATCAAATTGTAATTCATCCCGATAGTTATCGGGACAACAAATAAAAACTCAATAATTAAAATAAAATGGGCGTTCTAGTAGGAAAAAATTCAAAAGTAATAGTACAGGGTTTCACAGGTGGAGAGGGAACTTTTCATGCCACACAAATGATCGAGTTCGGAACGAACGTGGTTGGTGGTGTTACTCCGGGTAAAGGCGGTACAACACATTTAGAAAGACCTGTATTTAATACAGTGAAAGAAGCGGTTGATAAAGCAGGTGCTGATACATCCATCATTTTTGTACCGGCTGCTTTTGCGGCTGACGCGATCATGGAAGCGGCTGATGCAGGTATCAAAGTAATCATTTGTATCACTGAAGGTATTCCGGTGAAAGACATGATTGCCACTAAAGAATATATTAAAGGAAAAGCATGCCGTTTAATCGGCCCTAACTGCCCTGGTGTTATCACGGCTGGCGAAGCAAAAGTAGGTATCATGCCTGGTTTCGTTTTCAAAAAAGGACGTATTGGTATCGTTTCCAAATCGGGAACTTTAACGTATGAAGCAGCTGACCAGGTAGCGAAAGCAGGTTTAGGTGTTTCTACAGCCATCGGTATCGGTGGAGATCCAATCATCGGAACTCCAACACGTGATGCGGTTGAATTATTAATGAATGATCCTGATACTGACGCGATTGTTATGATCGG
Organism: Bacteroidota bacterium; assembly: GCA_021155905.1. Lineage (GTDB taxonomy): Bacteria > Bacteroidota > Bacteroidia > B-17B0 > Aurantibacillaceae > UBA4416. The sequence goes on along the minus strand of JAJNBG010000021.1, from coordinate 103,755 downwards.
TGAGATTGGCGGAAGCTACGAAGCTGATGCTGCACGCTGGATCAAAGCAAACGGAAATAAAAAACCGGTAGTTGGTTTCATTGCAGGACAAACTGCTCCAAAAGGCCGTACGATGGGTCACGCAGGCGCTATTGTTGGCGGACATGATGATACAGCTCAGGCTAAAATGGAAATTATGCGCGAGTGCGGAATCCACGTAGTGGATAGCCCTGCTGCTATTGGTAAAACAATGGCTGAAGTTTTAAAAGCAGTGAACGCTTAATCAAAAGATAAATTAAATAAAAAAGCCGGTTTTATGACCGGCTTTTTTTATTAAGAGATTCAATAGTGGTGAGTCATGCTGATCCCTAAATCTATCGGGATTCAGAGTGACAAACTACAGAGAAAGACTGTTCCTAGAATTGAGGCGAAAGCCTCCTTTTAATATAGGTTTTGTAAAATTTATGCTCTATTTTTGAGGTATCAATTCCCCCGGTTGACCTAATTCATGAGACATAAATTTTACATCATTCTTTGCCTTTGTTTTTCTTTACAATTACAAACAGTGGCTCAATCGGTAAAAGACTCCTGCTTCCGAATTTTAATGGTTGGAATGCATGCCAGCGGCCAGCTACCAAAATACGACCTGGAGAAACGTTTTGGCCCAAACCTGAGCGCCGGCCTTAACTTCACCTGGAAAACCAAACATAACCTGTTATTCAGTGTGGAAGGCAGTTATTTTTTTGGAAGAAATGTCAAGGAGGATGTGGTTGCCAATATGAGAAATTCAGACGGGCATATTACCGACAATGAAGGTTATCCGGCCGATCTGCGTTTAACCGAACGTGGCTGGAACATATACGGAAACGTTGGGTACATGATCTCCAAACTGGGAAACAATCCAAATTCAGGTGTATTTATTACGGTTGGCGCGGGCTGGACACAACACAAAATAAAATTGTATGATGCCAATCAAAAAATTGCCGCAGTGAATGGTGATTTAAAAAAAGGATATGACCGCTTAAGCGGAGGCTTTGGCATCTCACAGTTTATTGGCTACAAATACATCAGTAATAATCGCCTGGCCAATTGCTATTTCGGTTTTGAGTTTTATGAAGCCCATACCAAAAGCTTTCGTGGCTTTAATTACGATACAGGTTTAACGGATACACAACAACGCTTCGACGTTTTGATGGGTTTTCGTTTTGGATGGATTCTTCCGCTTTATAAGCGTACCAAGGATTTTTATTATTATTAAGGTTTAAACTTACTTTCTTTGCCTCCCATGCAAAGAAAGTAACAAAGAAAAATCACCGCTTCTTAATATTTTAGTCACTTTTTGCAGCCAAAAAGTAACCAAAAAGCTTATGATTTTGTGGTAGGCAATTTGCTGCTTCCGTTATCACTTCAGCAACAACCGCTGATAAAAGCAACCCGCTTGCGCATGCCGACCCTACGTTGCTTTTACAGCTATTGCTGCACAAAATCATAGTCCCACACCTGATGTTCATCATGCTCTCGTGAGATAGAGATGTGCTAGCGTTATTCTGTCGGAGTTTATAGCACACCTCTCTTATAAATTTCGACTGGAAAGCGCGTAGGCTTGTCAAAACGCGGTGCCGAACGAGCTGTGAATTTGTACTTATTAGATGAGCCCAAAAGAGCTTTAGTTCTCTTTTGGGGGCGAATCTTATAAGGACAAAGAGCGCGGGGACATCGTTTTGTCCCGATAGCTATCGGGATGTCTTTTTTGGTTACTCAGCCCACAGGCTGGCTCAATTGTGCACTGCACAATTGCCCTTGATTAAGAAAAAAAGCAACGCAGAGAATTTATTATAACAAAAAAAGGCTGCTCAATGAGCAGCCTTTTAATAATATGCATCAAACGATTAGTACTGAGAAAAACCTTGTCTGTCTGTTACCTTATGTTCGATTAATAAACCAACGCAAGCAGCTTCCATTGGTTTATGCTTATCAGCTGAAGTTGCTCCGTTAGGAACAGAAACTTCAATAATCAACTGACGGCTGGCAGTACTCTGGAACTCAAATAAAGGTTCGTTTTGTGCAGTAGAGTTATCGTATAATAACTCACTTGTTTTCGCATCAAAAATTTTATAGTTTAACTTACCACCCATGTCTGTTTCGCAGCAAACATTGATACGGTAATCCATTCCTTTATAGATTACGCAACGGATCTTGGAAGTAGAGCCCATGTTGAATAAACCACTTTTGGATTGCGCGTTATATAACCACTCAGATTTGCCACCACGTTTGGTTTCAACCACACAAAATTTACGGTGAAATTGTCCGCATACACTAGCCTGTGAAAATAACATCACAGAACTTAATATGAATAATGATAAAAATACTTTTTTCATGATTTTAATTATTTAGTTAATGTATAAGAGTTTCTGATTGCTTTGATTTTATCCACGATCGCTTTGTACTGAGCTTCCGTGATCACCAATTCTTTTCCTCCTCCTAATACAGTTTTAGATTTATCAGCAGCTTTAGCAGCATCCACTTCTTTTTCGCCAATCTTGTTGAATTCAGCCTGTAACTCAGTAAACTGAACCAATACAGAAGCTACGTTTGCATCACTTTCATATTTTTTCAGAAACTCAATTAAGTTATCCAGGGTGTATTTTTGATCTGCCAAACGCTCAACCACCGGGCTCTTGGCATCATACTTAGCAAGGCTTGTAGCGATAAACAAACTCTCAATCCATCCCCCGGAAACAACCAATGACAAAGTTGGACCTTGTTTCCCCTGCTCCAGAGTTTCAAATGATGTAAAATAAACATCATCCGTGATCACTGATAATGAATCAGGATTTCCAAGATTACCTTCAAGTCGTTTCAACACTTCCGGCTGGATGGCTGATGATACACCAATCTGGTCTCCTAATTGTTTTACAACTTTAAAATATTTTAATGCTTCCGAACCAATTTCAAAAATACTGCAGTAGCTCAGGTCACAACTATAGATACCGAAATTTAAAGCCTTTGACTTATTATCCGTATAATTTTTTTGATTATCAGGGCTATTCAGGAAAGAAACATTTTTATTGTTTTTCCCACCAACCATTTTTATAAAAGTCAACATCTCACCCGGAGAAGGAACCTGGAAAAATGTTTCAGTAATCTGTTCTGTCTGAGTTTCCGTCTTCACAGAATCTACCCCCGACATATCATCATCACCACCTTCCGTTTTATCACCACCACAGGAAGCGAGCATTAAGCCTACAGCTAAAGGAGCAATTAAAAAATGTTTACGTTGCATCATAATTTTATTGTTTGTGTTTTTTATTTAGCGATTAATTTTGCTACAAGGTCCGCAGCCTCCTGTAATTGAATAGCAGAATATACTTTCAATCCTGAGTCATCAATTAATTTTTTAGCAGCCTCAGCATTAGTTCCCTGTAAACGTACGATGATCGGTACATTGATATTACCCATATTTTTGTATGCATCGATTACACCCTGCGCCACACGATCACAACGAACGATTCCACCAAAAATATTAACTAAAATAGCTTTTACATTCTTATCGCCTAAAATAATATGGAATGCTTTTTCAACACGCTCCGCGTTAGCTGTTCCACCAACATCTAAGAAATTAGCTGGCTCACCACCTGATAATTTGATGATATCCATTGTAGCCATTGCCAAACCTGCACCATTTACCATGCAACCAACGTTCCCGTCCAGTTTCACATAGTTCAATTCAGCTTTACGTGCTTCAACGTCTACCGGGTTTTCTTCCGATTCGTCACGCATCGCTTCGATGTCTTTATGACGGTATAAAGCGTTATCATCAATAGTTACCTTAGCGTCAACCGCAATAATTTTATCATCCGATGTTTTTAAAACAGGATTAATTTCAAACATTGATGAATCAATAGAGTCATATGCTTTATATAATGCTGCCACAAACTTCGTCATTTCTTTGAATGCGTTTCCGCTTAATCCTAAGTTGAAGGCTACTTTACGGCACTGGAAATCACGTAAACCAACTTTAGGGTCAATTTCTTCTTTCCAGATCAAATGCGGAGTTGCCTCAGCTACCTGCTCTATGTCCATTCCACCTTCAGTACTGTACATGATGATGTTACGGCCAGTTGAACGGTTTAACAGGATACTCATATAGAACTCTTTAGTAGGAGTTGCTCCCGGATAATAAACATCCTGTGCCACTAATACTTTGCTTACCAATTTACCTTCTGCACTGGTTTGAGGAGTGATTAACTGCATACCAATAATGTTGGTCGCCACTTCTTTCACTTTATCTAAATTAGGTGCGAATTTTACCCCGCCCCCTTTACCACGTCCACCAGCGTGAATCTGAGCTTTAACTACAACACCGTCACATTTATATGTTTCCATAACCTGTTTAGCGGCAGCTACTGCTTGTTCCGGAGTTTCAGCAACAATTCCTTCCTGAATTGCTACACCAAAACTTTTTAATATACTTTTCCCTTGATACTCGTGAATATTCATATGATCGTGTTTAGTTCTAAATTTGCATTCAAAAATAGGATTTTTATTGTAAAAACAAGTATTTTTTGGAAAATAATTGACTCGTTTGATGTAACAATGTTTTTGTGTTTATTGGTTTTCTTTGCATAAAAAAATAGCATGAGACTAAAACTAATCTTTTTCTTAATTTCCGGTATAACTGTTATTACTCTTTCTTCTTGTTTGGTACGCAAAAAGAAGTACACTGCACTCCAAAGTCAGTTAACAACAGCGCAACAAAATATTAGTTCCTGCGAAAATGCTGCGGCCAGGTTAAAGTCTGATAATAGAATGTTATCAGAATCAGTTGAAGATTTAAAATCGCAGCTTGCCGACTGTAAAAAAATAAGGGATAAACAATTAACAGCTGTTGGTGATTTAACCGTATTAACCCAATCGGCAAACGATAATATTAAGGAAACACTTGCGCAACTTGAACGTAAGGATAAATACATTCATCTATTACAAGAAGCAAAATCAAAGGCCGATTCTTTAAACCTGGCTTTAGCTGTTAATTTAAAAGGAGTACTCAAAGATGGCCTGGATGATAAAGACGTAGAAATTAAAGTTGATAAAACGGTAGTTTTTGTAAATTTATCTGACAATGTGTTATTTAAAAAAGGAAGTTCAGACCTTTCTCCAAAAGCCGGAGAAGTGTTAGCTAAAATTGCCAGAATTATAGAATCACGCCCGGAATTAGAGGTTATGGTTGAAGGGTATACGGATTCTGATCCTATAAAAAATTCATGTAACATAGATAATTGGGATTTAAGTGTTCGTCGTTCAACTTCCGTGGTCAGATTATTACAATCACAATTTAATATTAACCCTAACCGTTTAATTGCAGCTGGTAGGTCCGAGTTTAATGCTCTTGTGCCAAATACAACTCCTGAAAATAAAGCGATTAATAGAAGAACAAGAATCATTATTCTTCCTAAGTTAAATGAGTTTTATGATCTATTAGACCCAAAGAGCTCACCACAATAATCATCCAAAAAAATACAAAGCTTACGGAAAGTTTAATTCTGATATGTGTTCAATCGCATTTAAGAATATATCTTCGTCCGGACTATTTATTAAAAAAATCTTCGCAAACCATTAGCATTTCTTGTAATTCTTGTTTGGAGATACAATAAGGTGGTATTAAATATAATACGTTGCCTAATGGTCTTACAATAATGTTCCTTTTTAGGAAATAAGTTGCAATGTCATCTGAAGCTGAATTTAAATAATGCGTATGCTCATTGGTACCTATTTCTAAAGCCAGGATGGTGCCTTTACTACGCACATCTTTTAATAATGTTTGGTATTTATTCTTGCTTACAAAATCAGTAAAAAGCCCGGAGATCATCCTGATTTGTTCCCAGGTTCCTTCTTTTTCCATAAGGTCTAAACTGGCCAATGCTGCAGAGCAAGCTGTTGGGTTGGCCGTGTAACTGTGCCCATGAAAAAATGTTTTGGTTTTATCATCACTCACGCAGGAATCGTAGATAAACTGAGCACAAGCGGTAACTCCCAATGGCATATATCCTCCGGTTAATCCTTTTGATAAGCAAATGATATCCGGATGATGATGAAGGTAATTACTCGCGAAAAATTTGCCTGTTCTTCCAAAGCCGGTCATCACTTCGTCAGCAATACAAATGATCCGGTTCTTCTGACAAAGTCCAATCAGCTCATCCAGGTGTTTAGCCTCATACATCAGCATCCCGGCAGCACCCTGCACCAATGGCTCAAAGATAAACCCGGCAATATCATCGTGGTTGGTAAACCACGACTGCAAAGTTGCCTTAAGATCTTCGATATTCTCATCATCAGGCAAAGGAATATGAATCACATCAAACAATAAATTATCAAAGGCATTATTAAAAACATTTCTGGCACCAACACTCATCCCTCCAAAGGTATCGCCATGATAAGCATTTTCGAAGGCGATGAACTTCTTCTTTGCTGTGCCCTGGTTGTGCCAGTATTGCAGCACCATTTTCAAACCCACCTCAACGGCAGTTGAACCGTTATCCGAATAAAATATTTTGGACTGGTTGTCGGGTAAATGTCCGATCAGTCTCTCCGCTAAGGTTACTGCCGGCGTATGGGTAAATGAACTAAAAATAGCATGTTCCAGAGTCTGAAGCTGCTCACTCACCTTTTGAGAAATATAGGGGTGACAATGTCCGTGTAAATTAACCCACCAGCTTGAAATGGCGTCCAGTAGTTTATTACCATCCGCATCATAAAAATAAGCGCCCTCTCCTCTTACAAGATGAACGGGTTCTTCCGCATATTTTAAATGAGTGAAAGGATGCCAGACGTATTGGTTATCGTTATGAAGGATGGATGACACAGCTATGAATTTTAGTACCGCTAAATTAAACATTTACAGATGAAAAGCTGTATTTATCAATTACCGTTATTATACAACTGAGGAATGAGATCAGGAGCTATTTCCCGCTATCCGCTGTATCTTTTTGGCAAAGAGGCCGCCAAAAAGGATGCCGCTTCTATCGGGGCTAAACAGGTAGATTTTTTTATCAGATTTTTTATGGAAAAAAGCCAATTATTTTGCAATACTTATATATTTGTTATCTAAAAAAATATCATGGACTTGGAGTTTAATAAGAACGACGATAAAATGCGTTTGCTGATTTCTCAAATGCAGCAGCGTTTAACCAAAATATATGAAGGTGGCGGAAAAAAACGCATCGAAAAATTGCATGAGCAGGGAAAAATGAGTGCGCGTGAGCGTATTGATTTTTTATTAGACAAAGACACTCCCCGTTTTGAAATGGGCGCCTTTGCCGGTTATGAGATGTATGCCGAACATGGCGGCTGTCCCGGTGGTGGCGTTGTGATCGTGATTGGATATGTGAGTGGAAAACAATGCATTGTTGTTGCCAATGATGCGACAGTAAAAGCGGGTGCGTGGTTCCCGATTACCGGTAAAAAGAATCTTCGTGCGCAGGAAATAGCCATGGAGAACCGTTTGCCGATTATTTATTTAGTGGATAGCGCGGGCGTGTATTTACCATTGCAGGATGAAATCTTCCCGGATAAAGAACATTTCGGTCGCATTTTCCGAAACAATGCCATCATGAGTGGCATGGGAATTTTACAGGTATCTGCCGTGATGGGAAGCTGTGTGGCCGGTGGCGCTTATTTACCGATCATGAGTGATGAGGCCATGATCGTGGATAAAACGGGCTCGATCTTTTTAGCTGGCTCGTATTTGGTAAAAGCAGCCATTGGTGAAAATATTGACAATGAAACTTTAGGTGGCGCTACAACTCACTGCGAAGTGAGCGGTGTAACGGATTACAAATGTAAAGATGATGCAGACTGCTTAACCCGCATCCGCAATATCATGAGCAAAGTTGGCGATTACGATAAAGCCGGATTTAATCGTGAAACTCCAGCTCTGCCAAAAAAAGATCAGAAAGAAATGTATGGCATCATTAACGATAAGCAATACGAAATCCGTGAAATTATTGAACGCCTGGTAGATAACGGAGAGCATGATGAATACAAAGAATTATACGGTCAATCCATTGTGTGTACTTATGCGCGCATTGATGGCTGGGCTGTTGGTATTGTCGCCAATCAGCGTAAAGTAGTGAAAAGCAAAAAAGGTGAAATGCAGTTTGGCGGTGTGATTTACAGTGACAGTGCCGATAAAGCAGCCCGTTTTATCATGAACTGTAACCAGAAAAAAATTCCTTTAGTATTTCTACAGGACGCTACCGGTTTTATGGTGGGTTCCAGAAGTGAACATGGCGGAATTATCAAAGACGGAGCTAAACTGGTAGGAGCCATGGCTAATTCGGTGGTTCCAAAATTCACTATCATATTAGGTAACAGTTACGGTGCTGCCAATTACGCCATGTGCGGAAAAGCATACGATCCCCGCTTAATTGTTGGATGGCCAACCGCACAGATAGCTGTTATGGGAGGCGCACAGGCTGCTAAGGTATTGGTTCAGATTGAAGTGGCTTCCTTAAAAGCAAAAGGCGAAGAAATTACTCCTGAAAAAGAAGCGGAACTATACAATAAGACGAAGGACCGTTACGATACTCAGACAACGCCATACTATGCTGCATCACGCTTATGGATGGATGCAATCATTGATCCAATGGAAACACGTAAAGTGATCAGCATGGGGATTGAAGCTGCCAATCATGCTCCTATTACCAAACAATATAATATTGGAGTCCTGCAGACTTAACGAAAGATGAACAACGAAGAAGAAATACAAATTGTCAGGGAACTTGACTTCAAAGCATTTAACATCGCCCTCAAATCAAACGGGATCGTGTATGTTTTGTTTAAAGATGACTGCCTGATTAATATTGAACTTCAAAACAAATTGCTTCACTTTTATCGTGATGTCACCGGCGGTAAACTCATGCCATTTATTTTTTTGGCGGCCGAAAATGTTTCCATTACCAAAGAAGCAAAAGAAAATGCCATTTTTATTGAAGACCAATCTATGGTGGGAGCCTCCGCCGTTGTTGTAAATAATTTTGCCTATAAACTTATTGCTAATTTTTATTTAAAGATCAATAAGCCCAGGAGGCCGTACAAGGTTTTTAGCAATGAGCAGGATGCCGTAAAATGGCTAAAAACAGTTACGCTCGAAGCATGAAATTCCCCGGGCTAAGTTTTCTGTTTTTGTACTGCTCTTTATCGGCTATGTCACAAACCAAAACTCCGGCTATTTTTCGCTGGCAGGATAAATCTGCTAAAAAACACCTTTTTAAATTCGTGAAGCATGACACGCTAATGGCAACAAAAGACGCAACCCTGCACATCACTTATAATAACGATTCAACAAAACCTTATTTACTCATGCTGCATGGGATGGGAGCAAATGCCCGCACTAACTGGAGCAGCCAGGTAAAAGAACTCTCTAAGAAATTCAACCTGATCCTGCCCGATCTTATTTATTTTGGTGAAAGCACATCTGCCTCAGAAAATTACTCGGTGGAATTCCAGGTGGAACAAATACATGACGCAGTTCTGAAACTCGGTATCAGGGATAAAATCAATGTGATGGGGTTTAGCTATGGCGGCTTAACCGCAGCTATGTACAACCAGTTACATCCTGGAAAGATACGCAAATTGATCATTATCGACGGGCCGGTAAAATTTTACTCAGGACATATGGCAGATAGCTTGGCTCAGATGGTAGGAGTGGCAAACATTAACAATGTGATCGTGCCAACATCAATCACTGAATTTAACGGAATGACCAAAGCAGTAATGTCCAGGTCTTTCCCAACAACCCGGAGACTGAAACGCAAAATTCTCACTCATTTCTTTGCACCATCAAAAGCGACGCGTGACAAACAAATGAATTATTTACTGGAACATCAAAGTACTTACCAGAATTATAATTACAATATGGATCGAACCCCTACCCTTTTGATCTGGGGTGAAAAAGACGGTGCTGTTCCGGTGAGTGTAGGAAAGGAACTTCACAAAGCGTTTCCCAATACCACTCAACTTCTTCTTTTCCCAAAAGCCAAGCACGATGTTCACTTCAGGGACTACAAAAAAGTCAACAAAGCAATCATTAATTTTATTGAACATTAATTGAATTTTCGTTCAATTCAATTAGATTTGTATATGCAAAAAACGAAGATCTTAGATTCCGTTCAGATTAACCAGAAGCTAAACCGCATGGCTTACCAGGTTTACGAAAACAATTTCAAAGAAAAAGAATTACTGATCGTTGGCATAGAAGGTAACGGGTATAAAGTAGCAGAGCGCATCGCCGCCTTATTAAATGAGATTTCCGGCATCAGGACCAAGCTTGGTAAAATTAAAATGGACAAAGAAAATCCATGGTCATTTGAACCAAAAATAGATTTCACAGAAAAAGATTTTGAAAACAAATCAGTGATCCTTGTGGATGATGTGTTGAACAGCGGCAAAACCTTAATCTATGCCGTGAAATTATTTTTAAATAAACCCGTGAAGCAATTAAATACCTTAGTTCTGGTTGATCGCAGCCATACCCGTTTTCCGGTGAAAGCTGATTTCGTAGGACTTTCATTATCCACTACATTGCAGGAACGCATTGATACGGATTTTTCTAAAAAAGGAAAAGAAGCGGTGTATTTGGTTTAAAAATTGACAATTAGCTGTCACACTGAGCGGAGTCGAAGTGTAGGACTTTAAAAATTATCCTGCGCTCAGAAAAAGCACAAACGATATTAAAAAAGCCCCTTTGTTTTCAAAGGGGCTTTTTAATTTTATCTTAATAACGTCACATGGCCGATGTAATCATGCTTTTTACCAAGGACATCTTTGAGTTTTACTTTCCACGTATAAACATCCTGTTTCTCTTCTCCTGATTTTCCCTGAACATGCCCATCCCATCCTTTTTCAATATCATCCGTATAGAAAACTCTCTCACCCCAACGGTCATAGATCCACATCTCAAAAGAAGCAATTCCAATTCCTTTCCCGGTAAAGACATCATTGATATTATCACTGTTGGCAGGAGAGAATGCGTTAGGGATATAGAATGTAAATTCAGGCTGAATTTCCACAGCCACATATGCGGTATCCCTGCAACCATATTGATTCATCACAATCAGGTTCGTATAGTATGTATCGGCAGACGCTTCACTATAAAAATGTGTTGGGTCCACATTCACTGAATCCGATTTAAACGGCCCGTCACCAAAACTCCACCACCATTTTGTATAATCCACGGATTGGTTCGTGAAATATTCCAAAGGTGTTAATATATTGCCAGGATTAGGATTCACCGTATAATCAGCGATTGGCGTTGGAAAAACTGTAATATAATTCGGCTTGTTGTTCACCTGGCTTACACAACCACTATCGGTTGTTACAACCAAAGAGACACTGAAAAAAGCTAACTGACTACTGCTGCTGTTTCCATAACAATGGTTCACCGGGGCACTGGTCGGATTATTTATAATTGTACCGTCACCCATGGTCCATTGCCACTGAGAAATTTGCGAAGGACCGGTTATTGCAGGGGAAGCATCTGTAAAATTAACGCAATGATTAGGGATCGGGCAACCACTTAAGTCATCACCACTGAACACAGCCACCGGATTATAATTTACGTAAACCGTATTTGTAAAGGTTTCTGTACAACCATGATTGGTTGTTGCTAATAGACTTATTGTGTGGGATCCGGGAGTCGGGTAAGTATAGCTTACTGTTTGTGCATTTCCTTCCATACCCGTAACCATATCATCAAGATCCCATGCCCATTGAGTTACAGTACCACTATTTGCTTGACTAATGGCCGTATAGGTCATCGCAACCTGATCGCACGGCGTTGAGTTTGTGATCTGTATATATGGTTTTTCAAAAACTTCTGTTTGTTTGGAAACCATTGTCTGGCAACCTTTATTGGAGGTTACAGTCAAAGTAACATTATAAACGCCGGCTGCTATATAGCTGTGGGTAGAAGCCGAAGCAGTCGTAGGTGTTGATACTGCTCCATCACCATAGGCCCACACATACGCTGTATTTGTTCCAATAGCAATTGTACTAGATGAACCATTGAATGTATTAGGCTGAGCATTGATACATTTGTCAACGAATGAGAAATTCGGAACCGGGTTAGGATTAACCCACACGCTAATCGTATTCGTTGTATTTGCACAAACCAAACCGGTAACCGGAGATGTTGAGACTGTATAGGTTACCTGGTTGATCCCAAAATTAGGGAATATGAAATTAGGATTAGCGACGCCGGAAATATCAATAACACCATCGCTTAAAAAATCCCAGGCATAGGTATTAATGGTGTTCCCGTTTCCATTACTTGCATCAGTCATTTGAGAGGATGTCCCTAAACAAACTGAATCGGAAGTAAAAGAAGCGGTTGGCACAGCAAATACGCTGACTGCTTTCCTGATACTATCAATACAACCATGTTGCGAGGTAGCCACTAACAATACACTATAGGTAGCATTCGCATTTCCTCCCATCGTATAAGTATGATTTGGATTAATTGACCCGGAGGTATTACCATCGGCAAAATTCCACAAATAGTTTGTTCCTGTTCCAACATTAGCGTTAGTGCTTTCATTTGTTAAGTTGGTAAAGGTGGTTGCTGTTCCAAAACACACCTTGTCGGGAGAAAAATCGGGAATGGTATGGCCCCAGACATTAACCGGTAATGCTACGGTATCTTTACAACCATTACTGGAAGTAGCAATTAAGGACGTAGTAAACGTACCGGACGCCACAAACACATTACTTGGCGCGTTGGTCGTATTGTCGATAGAACTATTATTTGTAAAATCCCATTGCCATCCCGTGATCGTTCCAACGGAAGTGGTTGATAAATCCGTATAAGCTGTTGCGGTTGACTGACAAACCGATGTTGTGCTGAAGTTGGCAACCGGCTGAGGATAAATATCCACAGTTTGAGTAATGCTTGCTGTACAGGTCGTATTTGCGGTCACCATTAAGGTAATGGATTTAATTCCACTACTGTTATAGGATAAAAGCGGAGGATTTTGAATGTTACTCGTGGATGTTGGAGCAGATCCTGCTCCAAAACTCCAGGCATAATTTGAAATAATATCCGGTAGTGGAATAGTAGAAGTATTATTCAACAAGACGTTTGCATTCATACAGGCATTTACCGGTGTGAAAGTAGCAGTAGGCAATGCATTGATCGTTACTGCTTTCACCACATTATCCACGCAACCGTTTGTGGTTGTTGCAGTTAATGTGACGTTAAAAGCTGAACCGCTTCCGGTTGTATAGGTATGAACAGGGTCTTGCGCAAAAGATGTGTTTCCATCTGCAAAGTCCCAGGACCAACCCGATACGACGCCCACGTTTTGATTAGTGGTAGTATTAGTTGTATTGCTGAAATTAGTTGCCGCCCCAAAACAAACAGTGGTTGGTGTAAAATCTGGAATAGAATGTCCCCAAACGTTCAGCGGTAATACAATAGTGTCTTTACAGGTATTGTTATCCATCACCATTAAGGAAGTGGAATAAGTACCGGACGCCGGATACACATGGGTTGGTGCATTGGTCGTATTATCGATTGAACCATTATTTGTAAAGTCCCATGACCAGGCAACAATAGATCCTGTGGGAGTAGACAAATCGGTGAAAGCCGTAGCCGTTGATTGACACACTGAAGTCGTACTGAAGTTGGCAACCGGTTGTGCGTACACCTGAACGGTTTGCGTAATTGTTGCTGTACACGATGTATTCGCAGTGATATTCAGAGTTATGTTTTTTATTCCGCTTGTTGAATAAACGAGTGGTGTTGGATTGACGGAACTACTTGTTGCAGGGCTTGCACCCGCTCCAAAATTCCAGTTTGACGAATTGATAAAATCCGGTGCTGCTATCGCGGACATATTATTCAGAATCACATTCGTATTCACACACGCATTTATCGGTGTAAACGTAGCTGTAGGGAGAGCGTTTACTTTCACCGGGATTGTTAAACTATCCATACAACCATTATTGGTTACTACTTTTAATTCAACCGTGAAGTTTCCGGCAACAGTATAGGTATTGGTTGGCGTTTGAGTGCCGTTATCTACAGTTCCATTATTATCAAAATCCCATGCCCAGGTTGAAATATTATCAGGTGCTGAAACGCTGGATGTATTTCCAAATGTTGTTGGCAGACCTAGACAAACAGTATTAGCCGATAAAGCTGCCGCTGGATTCGGAAAAACATTCACAGTTTTTGTAAGGACACTGGAACATCCATCCGTACTTGTCGCAGTATAGGTAACATTTTTTATGCCTGGACTTGTATAGGTATGAGATGGATTCAAACCACTACCAGGTCCTGTACCATCCCCAAAATCCCAGGTATGAGAAGCAAGAACAGCTGTGGGCGTCGCTGTGCTGGAAAAATTTGTGCTTGTATTTAAACAGTCATTATTGGCTGAAAAAGCAGCAATAGGACCAGGATTAAAAGAAAATGATTGTTTAATACTATCTCTGCAACCGCCATTGGTCATTACTTTTAACTCAACCGTTTTCGTTCCGGTTGATGCATAGACGTGATTAGTTGACGATCCTGTTCCATTTGCTGTTGCATCGCCCCATATCCAGGTATAAGAAGAAATCGGATCTCCCGGAGGCGCAGTTGATGAACTTATAACAGGAACAGAATTTGTGGGCGCACATGGTGTGACAGTATAATTGAAATTCGCTGTAGGTGATGGAGCTGCAGTTAAAACTGTGTCCATAATCATTCTACATGCTGGATTAGAAGTTACCGACATTGTTACCGTATAAACCCCGGCCTGGGTGGGAAAAACAGATGCGGTATTTCCGGAAAATCCACCCGGCCCGGTCCAGTTGTACGAGTACCCCGGGGTATTTGGAGCACTCAAATTAACAGGCGATCCGGAACAGATAACACTTCCTGATGCATTTAAAGCGACAGGATTACAGCTTGCTTCAACATAAGCCCGTGCACCATGTCCTCCGCCACCATTACATCGGGTAACACGAAAACTGATTGTTACATTTTGTCCGACATAACCTCCTAAAGGTACAATAACCGGCGTCCAATTTAAATAGTCATAAGATCCAAGAGTTTGAAAACCGTTGAAAGCACTACAGGCTACGCCACTAGCGTCTGCACCAATTAAAACTACATTTGAACAGGGAATTACGTTATTTGAAGCGTCTTTTACACTTACCTCAAATTTTGCATTATCCGAGCATGGTGTATGGCCTGGCCTATCAATAATTACTGCAGTATAAAATATAAAATCTTTGTTTGAATTAGTAACTAAAAAAGTTTGTTCTATTTGTACCCAATCTAAATTGCCGGATGTATTTAATGCATCAATACAAGCAGAGTTATTACCGTTAAACACTTGATTGATAGGATTTACCAAGGGATCAGGCCCTGTAGTGGTAGCATATGAAGCTCCACCGCCGGAAGTTGTTGTGGTCCATCCTGTTAAATCACCAGTTTCGAAATCCATATTGTTGCAAGCAGCTTGGGGCGAAGGTAAAGGAGATGAAATTTTATTTAGTGAGCTATGGGACGACTCCACTCGTTTTTTAAACTCAGAGCGCAAGTGAACTTCGTTCCTCGCAAATAATTCTAAATACTTAGAAAATTCAATTAAGTGCTTTTCGTATAATTTCTTAAACTCTTCCGGAGACTTTTTCTCGACATAGGCATTAAAAATTTCACTATATAAATTTGATTGTTTCCCAATAAAAGCATTCCTCAAACACTCATCAAAATGATAACTATAACCGCTGCGTAAAGCGATTTTTGAAAAATCATCCAGAAATGCGGTTAAATGAAACTTTTCAAACGCAGCTTTCTCGTTTAACTGTTCATGATGATGGCCTTTATGCTCATCATCCTGAGAGAAACCGCCAAACGGAATCAACAGAAATGAAACAATGACAATCAGCAATTTTGTAAAGTTTTTCATTCGAGTGTATTTAGTGTTATACAATTATATTATAAAATCATCCGGGACAATAGGGGGGCAACCCCCCACTTCGTCAACCTGGTATAAGAACCAGAAAAAAACCAGGTTAGCAATACAATAATATATACTTTTAAATGAAAAATCAAACTTTAAACTAAAAAGAAGATGCTATTAACTAATTGATAATCAGATTTCACCCAAATAATTTCTGGAGGGAATTTGGAGGGGTTACCAGGCATATTTTAAACTGGTTTCAAGAACTTAACTTTAAGGATGGAAAACTTTTTTCCAGGTCGCCAGGGAATACAATCTCAGGATAAAAGTGGGTTTTCGAACTAAAAGAGAATCAAAATGAACTTTCAGGTATTCCATATCCACGAAATCCAGATGATATTGAATGGTATCTATAACCAATTGCTTATGAGGAGCGAACCATTTTTGAACGGGCGTTTCAAAGCCAACCTTATCCCTACGGGCATATACTTGTTGAGGAATGTATTGTTTTGCCGCTTCTCTTAATAAGTATTTTGAAATGCCGTGCTGAATTTTTTTGTCCCCTTTGATAGAAAATAAATAATTTACGAGATCCACATCGTCAGCAAACGGAACACGGCTCTCCACTCCAAAAGCCATACTGCAACGGTCTTCGCATTTCAAATAAGATTTTAACCGGCCAAAATAATCTGTTGATAGTTGCCCATTTAAAGTAGCTGCTAATTTCTCATTCTTACTTTTCCCAAAACGTTTATACATGTCTAAAAAATAATTGGAGTAATCCACGCTTAAGCCAAAAGCATCTTTCAACAATTGTTTGCCAAACAATTTATACCCATGCGGTATCGTTTGGCTCGCTTCATTGATTCTGCCGATGGTATTCATACCCAAATGTTCCTTCCACAAAGCCATGTAGTGATGAGAATATCCACCAAACAATTCATCTGCCCCTTGTCCGTCCAATACCACCTTGATATCATGATCCGCTGCCAGCTTCATCACACGGTGCTGGGAATATGTACTGGTACTCCATACAGGAAGGTCCTGAAAATAATTCAATGTTTCAATATCCCTGAAAAACTCATCAGCGGTCGGACTAACCGTTTGCCAGTTACCCTTAACACTCTCTGCTACCTGTCTGGCATAATGAGATTCATCAAAAGCCTCTTGGGGAAAAACAGCAGTAAATAATTTCATCTGCTTGTCAGGTTGCAAATGCTTCACAATTCCTGCGATAATAGAACTATCCAGTCCTCCGCTCAAACAGGAACCAATTTCCACATCACTTCTCAAGCGAAGATCAATAGCTTTCACTAATTTTTCTTCAATTTTTTTGATGACCTCAGCATCATTTTCATCCTGAGAAAGTCCTTTCGGCAGACTATAATATTTAACTTCTTTGTAAGTATGAGAGCCAAGCTGATATACAAAATAGTGTGCCGGTTTTAATTCATGAATTCCTTTAAATAAACTTTGTTCGTTATTCTCCAGATTTCCATTCACCACAAAATCAAATTGCTGAGCCTCGTTAATTTCAAAATGTATTAATCCCGATTTAATGAATGCTTTGTATTCACTTGCAAAAGCAAAAACATCAGGAGTGTTAATGAAATAAAAAGGCTTCACCCCCACTCTGTCTCTCACACAAAATATCCGATTATTTTTTTTGTCAAGTAAAGCAAAAGCAAACATCCCATTAAATTTCTGAAGACATTCAACACCCCATTCCTTATAGGCTTCAATAATAACTTCCGTATCGGCTTGCGTTACAAAAACGTGTCCCTTGATCTTTAATTCTTCCCGAAGTTCAAGATAATTAAATATCTCTCCGTTAAAGGTAATCCAGAAATCGCCACTTGTATCACACATTGGCTGGTGACCTGCTTCGGAAAGATCGATGATTGATAATCGCCGATGTCCGAAAGCCAACAGATGATCGCTATTTATGTTCTCCAGGGAAGTAGCTGGATTGAACAAAAAAGTCCGGCTTTCTTTATTTGCCAGCGGTGTTTCATTGGAATAAACAGGAACAGATTGTGTATCGGAAAAAAAAGCAAATCCTTCCCCATCCGGTCCGCGGTGCTTAATCGTCCGGCTCATGGCAAACACAGCATCCTTAAGAGATCCCTTGTTTGTTTTTGATACAATGCCTGTTATGCCGCACATATTGAATTAGGAGTTATGAGTTTTGTGAAATGAGTTAGAATTTTTTAAAAGCTCTTTATAAACATTAATCCAATCCGCTTGTTCAGGCACAAAACTATCATTATGAAAAATGGAAACAAATTGCCCACGCTGTTTTTTCACTTCTTCCAACAACGCCAATGAAGTATCTTTCGCTTCGTCTGCACTCAATTTATTATAATCCCGTAATGTACCTTCCATGATGACACTGGTATGCAGAGTTAAATCGGTTCGGCAATTTTTTTTGAGATCAAACCATTTATAAGGAACACATAATCCCGTTCTGAAACCGGCCTGGGACGCATAGATCATTGTGTAATCATCAGTAATACCATTTTTAATAAAGACTCTGTATGTCTCCGGAAGATTGACTCTCAAAAAATGACAGCGGGCTGAAGTAACTTTTCTTCCAATTATTTCCTCCAGTCGTTTTTTCTCCATGCCAATTTTTTCTGGTTGAGAATAAGATTCATAGGAGGGATGCAATCCAATGGAATAATTAGTCGCCAACGACTTTAATAATTTTCTGAATCCTTCATTACGATAATCCGGGTTTTTATCATACCGGGAATAATCACCAATCAATACAAAGTACTGTAAAGCAGTTTGCGTTTCCTTACTTAATGAATGAATGTACTCAAAGGTATTATAAGGGTCTTTTCTCTCATTCAGATTACTGCCAAGGCGCCTCACAACATCCTTTAGTTTTAGAGACAGAAGATCTTTTGCCATTCCACCAATATTTCTTTTTATTCCTTTATGAGCATAGGCAAAGGCATTATCAATATCAATGGTCGAAAGAAAGTTAAATGGCCTTTCTTCAAACTTCAGTTCCGGGAATCTTTGTTTTAATTCCACACCGAACTGCTGAATGGCCAGATTTAAAAAAGGAATTTGTAAACATCCGTATTGATAAGCTAAACTATTTTCAGCTTTGAAACGCTGATGTTCATCCTTCTCTGATGGCAGATATTCTTCATAACGCACTGAAAAATAAAACACCATGGCAAACAGGTCATAGCCTAATAAATCTTTATCACTTGATTTAAAAAACTTTGGAAAATCAACATAGGTTTTTTCCGCCATCGGTGATGCCTTTCTAATTGTTTCTTCAAACAAAAGATCGTCCGCCCGGATAAACAAATCAAACCCTTCCTGAGATTTGGTGTAAGCAAGTTTAGGGTCACTACTTTTTTGAAATTCTTCTCTATCGGTTGTTAAGCTAAACTGTGTTCTGATGATTGTATCAAAAACAATATCCAGCACATACCTAAAGCGTTCAGTGATCGTATGAGTGTAGATTAACAACAATTGATTTTCGGTTATTTAATTGCAATTTTAACGATCTCTTCGTAAATGTTTTTCCAGTCAACCCATTCCAAAGCAGTACCCATCGTATCGTTGTGAAAAATTGTGACTAATTCTCCATTGTATTTTTTCACTTCATCCACAATTGGCCTGGCTATTTCGGCAATGTTTTCAGGCGAGGCGTTGTCTTTATACCTTAATGAGGTTTCACTCAAACAAAATGGATGGATCTTTAAACCGGTCTCCAGCTCATCATCCAAATCATACCAGTAAAATGGCATACAGAAACTGGCCCTGAAACCATTAAAGGTTGAGTATCCCATTGAATAATCGTTGGTGATTCCCAACTCTAATAAAGTCGCATAAGTATCCGGAAATTTTAACATCGAAAAATGTTGTCTCGAATTAAAAATCTCCCTATGAGTAATTTTTGCTAAGCGGTTGATCTCCACTTTCACCTGGTGTGGATTTCCATTCGACCCGAAGGAAGGATGTATGCCCGTATCTGCATAGTCTGCCAGGTGCTTGATCAATTGTTGGAATCCATAATTATTGGAAGGATGATTTTTATCATTTACACCATAATCGCCTAACAAAAAGAAATAAATAACCTTTAATTTGTATTTCTTTTGAATCTCTAACTGATAGTCATAAGAATCAAAAGGATCCTTTTCTTTTTTTAATAACACCGAAGTCCGTTGTTTTAAGTCTGCTTTATCCAATTCAACCAGCGCTTTTAAATAACCACCCAGCGAACGCATGACGCCTTTCTCCTGGTACTTATACGCGTTATCAATATCCAGCGTGGAAACAAAATTATACTCCCTATGCGTGATCATTAATTTTGGGAATTTTTTACCCAGCAATTTTTCGAACTCAGCGATCCATAAATTAACAAGGGGTATTCTCAAAAAATCGTACTGATAAGCCAAACTATTCTGTGCTTCGAAACGATTAAAAGCATCAGGCATAAATGGCAGATACTCTTCGTAACGGCTTACCAGATAAAACGACGCAGCAAACAGATCAAAAGGTAATCCGTTGTTATAGGTTTTGAAAAAATACTTGAAGTAATCGTCATGGTTTTGCATCAAAATCGTTTGCTCTCTGATTCCGGATTCAAACAGTAAATTATGAGCAGCAATATGGAAACCATTTTCTAATTCCTGGTTTGTATAAGATAATTTATATCCTTCAAATGATTTATAATCGTCAATATTATTAGTGATTGTAAATTCCAAACCCAGGCAATCTTTCAAAATTAAATTGAAAGTGTATTTTACCCTTGGTGTGATTTTATGGGTATAAATAAAAATATGGGTATTTGGATTCAAATTGCTTATTAATCGGTTAATAACAAATATAGCTCAATAGTGCAAAACGAAGCTTTTGTTTGAAAATTGTTATGTAACAGTAATTGTTAATTAAAATTCATATTGATTTATGCCCAGACCGCCTGCCTTGAGTTTAATTTATCTATTTTTAAACCTCATAAAATTATTATTCTAAATCATAAACTTATGCAACAGTTAATAGAATGTGTTCCGAATTTTTCAGAAGGGCTTGATTTGTCCGTTATCAAACAAATTACGAATGAAATTGAGCTGATCGACGGCGTGAGGTTGTTAAACGTTGATCCGGGAAAAGCGACCAATAGAACCGTTGTTACTTTCGTTGGAGGCCCTCAGGCAGTTACTGATGCGGCTTTTTTAGCCATTAAAAAAGCTGGGGAACTGATAGATATGAGCAAGCATAAGGGAGAACATCCACGTATGGGCGCAACCGATGTATGTCCCCTAATCCCGATTGCTAATATCAGCATGGAGGAAACTGCCCAATGGGCTCAAAAATTAGGAGAGCGTGTTGGCAAAGAATTACAGATACCTGTCTACTTATACGAAGCTGCTCAGTCCAATAAAGAAAGAAGTAACCTGTCTGTGATCCGTGCCGGGGAATATGAAGGTTTTTTCAAAAAAATTAAACTACCGGAGTGGAAACCTGATTTTGGTCCCACTGAATTTGATGCCAAACGTGGCGCAACCGTTATTGGTGCCCGTGATTTTTTAGTGGCCTATAATGTCAATTTAAATACGACCTCAACCCGCCGTGCCAATTCTATTGCATTTGATGTGCGTGAAGCCGGACGCGTAAAAAGAGAGGGAGATCCAATCAATGGTAAAATAGTAACCGATGCGCAGGGAAATCCGGTTTCCATTCCCGGAACTTTAAAATCCGTGAAAGCCATTGGCTGGTTCATTGAAGAATATGGCGTTGCTCAGATTTCAATGAACCTTACAAACATTAATATTACCCCGTTACATATAGCTTTTGATGAAGTTTGCAAAAAAGCGTCTGAGCGGGGAATACGGGTAACCGGCTCTGAACTGGTTGGCCTGGTGCCTTTAAAATCATTGTTGGATGCCGGAAAATATTTCCTGCAAAAACAGCAGCGTTCCATTGGTGTTTCTGAAAAAGAACTGATCAAAATTGCCATCAAAACAATGGGACTGGATGAATTAGGTCCGTTTAAACCTGAGGAGCGCATCATCGAATATTTATTGAAAGAAACATCTTCCGGTAAATTAGTCAATATGACCCTCACTGATTTTGCCGATGAGACCGCGAGTGAAAGTCCGGCACCGGGCGGAGGTTCTATTTCTGCTTATGTGGGTTCTTTAGGCATTTCATTAGCCACTATGGTTGCTAACTTGTCCTCGCATAAAAAAGGCTGGGATTCACGTTGGGAAGAGTTTAGTACCTGGGCTGAAAAAGGACAAAAGATAAAAGATGAATTAACCAAACTGGTGGATCTTGATACGGCGGCATTCAATAAAATTATGGAAGCCTTTAGTTTACCAAAAGCATCTGATGAGGAAAAAGCATTTCGCAAACAAGCGATACAAAATGCTACCAAATTTGCGATTGAAGTGCCTTTTAAGGTTATGCAGCTTTCGTTTGAAAGCTTAAATGTTATTAAAGCCATGGCGGAAACAGGGAATCCAAACTCAGTATCGGATGCCGGTGTTGGGGCGCTATGCGCGCGCTCAGCCGTGATGGGAGCGTTTATGAATGTGAGGATCAATGCCGGAGGATATGATGATAAAACTTATGTAAATGATATTATAGCAAAAGGAAAAGATATCGAAATAAAAACAATTGCATTGGAAGCAGAAGTTTTAAAAATAGTCAATGAGAAAATTGGAGTATAACGCATAACGAATGAACAATCAATTTTCTTCGTTATTTCAAAACAAAACCAGAGTATATGCTATCCTGGTTTTAATTCCGTTTTGCCTTTATTTTAAAAGTCTGTTTTTTGATTTTTCGCCCATGGATGATCAATGGATGATCATGAAGAATTCAGACATTTTATCAGATTGGAAAAACATCAAAACATTTTTCACAAAACCTTTATCGGGCTTATATTACCGTCCTCTTTTTAGTCTATCGATTATGCTGGATTTCCATATTGGAAAAGCATCTCCTTTTATCTATCATTTCAGCAATCTTATTTATCATTTAATCTCCGTAGTTCTTTTCTTTAAATTATTATTACATCTGAAAGTTACAGAACAAACTTCCTTTTTACTTGCATTGATTTTTTCGGTTCACCCTGCTGTGCTGCATGCGGTAGCTTGGATCCCGGGAAGAAATGATATTTTACTGGCAATCTTTGTCCTTAGTTCATCCTTGTATTTAATAAAATTTCTTACCGGGCATAAAAAAATCCACCTGATCTTCCATTTTTTATTTTTTATTTGTGCCTTACTTACCAAAGAAAATGCCATTGTCCTTCCGGCTGTTTTTCTCTTATTTATCTACTATTTTAAACAACCAAAAAAAGCCTATGTCCTGTGTTTTATAGTTTGGCTAATCACATTAGCAGGGTGGTATTTATTAAGAAGTTTGGCCGTTAAATCTTCTCTGTCATTAGGCGCCGATGTTTTAATATCCCTGAAAAACTTTATCATGGGTCTGTTATTGTATATTGGAAAAAGCATTATGCCTATCCAGCAGTCCGTATTCCCGACATTGAAAAATTCTTCGATCTTATATGGAATCATTGCGCTTGCCATTATAAGTCTTGCTGTTTTTAAAATAGGTTTAAAAAATAAAGCCTTAGCAGTGTTAGGGCTTGCTATATTTTTTAGTAGCATTCTTATTCCCGTTTGGTATGGCGCCACCGGAGGTTCAGGTGAACACTATGAACAGAGAATTTATTTACCTTTAATCGGCATATTACTTTTTATCTCTCAATTAAATTTTAATCAGAATTCGCCCTTGTTCACCTACAGCGCCTGTTTGATTATGTTAGTGTTTAGTTTAAAAACGTTTTTCAGGATGAATGTGTATAAAAGTGAAATATCATTTATTGACGCCGGTTTAAAGGAAGCCCCCGATTTCTATTTTTTCCAGGCAGTAAAAGGAGATAAATTGCTCGAGCAGCAAAATTACGTGGCTTCTATTCCTTACTATGATGCGGCTATTAAAATGCAGCCTCGTCGCCACCAATTGTATAGCTCAAGAGGCTATGCCTATGTTGAACTTGGCAAAAAAACAGAATCTATTGCAGATTTCACAAAAGCAATAGAAATTGAAAAAAACATTCCGGATTTATACCTCAACCGATGCTTAACCTACAAAAAATTTGGGGGGTATGAAGAAGCTACTAAAGACCTGGCCTATTTAAAAAAGAATTCTCCGCAAACAATTCCGGAAGGACTCGAAAAAGACTTGTTTGACCAGTTGTATAATTCCCTTCAGGAAAAAATAAATAATCAAATCGTTTCTTACCCAAACAATGCGCTCCTTTACGTTCGTCGTGCAAAACTTTTGCTTTCTGTCAATAAACCTAGTGAAGCGCTCCAGGATTTAAAGCATGCCTGTGAAATTGAGCCGAATAATTCGGTTTACAAAACTTACTATGAGCAGTTAAGTTCGCGAATGAATTAACCCCGGTTGATTTTTTGCAGGTCAATAGTGTAAATAATAGTTTTTACAGGGAATTTTTGCAATAAAATTCGGTTAAATTTAATAAATTCGCATCTCTTAAAATTCACAGAAAATGTTTGATAGTTTATCCGATAAGCTCGAAAGAGCGCTCAAAACCTTAAAAGGTCAGGGGAAAATAACTGAGATCAATGTTGCCGAAACATTGAAGGAAGTGCGTAAGGCTCTGTTAGACGCCGATGTTAACTATAAAGTTGCCAAAACCTTTACAGATACCGTTAAAGAAAAAGCTTTCGGCCAAAACGTATTAACCGCCGTTTCTCCAAGCCAGTTATTGGTGAAAATTACTCATGATGAGCTGACCCAGTTAATGGGCGGGCAAATGGAAGAGATTTTCCTTGGAGGAAATCCAACCATTATTTTAATGAGTGGATTACAGGGGTCAGGTAAAACTACTTTTACCGGTAAATTAGCAAACTTCCTGAAAACTAAAAAAGGCAAAAAGCCTTTATTGGTTGCCTGTGACGTCTATCGTCCTGCGGCAATTGACCAGTTACATGTTTTGGGTGAGCAAATCGGAGTGGATGTTTTCTCTAATAAAGAGGAAAAAGATCCGATTAAAATTGCGGAAGCATCTATCAAACACGCAAAGGAAAACGGAAACAGCATTGTTTTAATAGATACTGCTGGCCGTTTAGCGGTGGATGAGCAGATGATGACTGAGATCGCAGATTTAAAAAAAGCGATTAAGCCTAACGAAATTTTATTTGTGGTTGATGCCATGACCGGCCAGGATGCCGTTAATACAGCTAAAGCCTTTAACGACCGCCTGGATTTTGATGGTGTCGTATTAACTAAATTAGATGGAGATACCAGAGGTGGAGCAGCTTTATCCATTAAATCTGTGGTCAATAAACCAATTAAATTTATTGGTACAGGTGAAAAGATGGAAGCTTTGGATATTTTCTATCCGGAGCGTATGGCCGATCGTATTTTGGGAATGGGTGACGTTGTTACTTTAGTGGAGCGCGCCCAGGAACAATTTAATGAAGAAGAAGCCAGGAAATTATCGAAGAAAATTGCGAAGAATCAATTTGATTTCAATGACTTCTTAAGCCAGTTACAGCAGATCAAAAAAATGGGTAATATCAAGGATTTAGTTGGTATGATTCCGGGTGTTGGTAAAGCGATGAAAGATGCGGAAATTAACGACGATGCCTTTAAAGGAATTGAAGCCATTATTGGTTCCATGACTCCTAAAGAACGCACCCAACCTGAACTGATCAATGGTTCACGCCGTCAGCGTATTTCAAAGGGAAGCGGACAATCCATCCAGGAGGTCAATAAATTGTTGAAGCAATTTGAAGATACCCGAAAAATGATGAGAATGATGGGTGATAAAAACCAAATGGCAAAACTGATGAAAAATATGCCGGGTGGAATGCCTAAAATGTAATTTATGATACTAATAGACGGAAAGAAGACCTCACTCGAACTTCAGGCAGAAATTGCCATCGAAGTCAAAGATCTGATTGCAAAAGGAAAGAAACAACCACATCTGGCAGCAATCCTGGTAGGTGACGATCCGGCTTCTCAAACATACGTGAATAGTA
This sequence comes from Bacteroidota bacterium, assembly GCA_021155905.1. Taxonomy (GTDB): domain Bacteria; phylum Bacteroidota; class Bacteroidia; order B-17B0; family Aurantibacillaceae; genus UBA4416. Next base: position 77,771 of record JAJNBG010000021.1, on the reverse strand, counting down.
AAGTGAAGGCTTGTCAGAATGTTGGCTTCAAGTCAACCCTGGTTCAGTTTGAAGCGAATGTTTCCGAACATAAACTATTATCAAAGATTGAGGAGTTAAATAATGATGATGATATTGACGGCTACATCGTTCAACTGCCTTTACCCCGTCATATTTCTGAGCAAAAAATCATAGAATCCATTAAACCGTCCAAAGACGTGGATGGATTTCATCCGATTAATGTGGGTCGTTTGGTTTTAAATTTACCGACCTATGTAAGCGCCACTCCTTATGGAATAGTTCACTTATTGGAACGCTATAATATTGCGACAGAAGGAAAACATTGCGTAGTGATCGGGCGAAGTAACATCGTCGGATCCCCTATGAGTATTTTAATGGCCAAAAACACTAACCTGGCGAATTGCACGGTAACGCTTTGCCACAGTAAAACCAAAGACCTGAAGGACCATACGTTGCAAGCAGATATTGTGATTGCAGCCATTGGAAAACCAAATTTCGTAACTGCCGATATGATTAAAGAAGGGGCAGTTGTTATTGACGTGGGTATTAACCGGATAGATGATGATTCCTCTGCAAAAGGCTTTAAGTTAGTGGGTGACGTTAAATTCGATGAAGTTTCAAAAAAAGCAGGTTATATTACTCCGGTGCCGGGAGGTGTTGGCCCAATGACCATCGCCTCTTTGTTAAAAAACACGCTTAGCGCTGCAAAAAAAGAAATTTATTAGGAAAACCCTTATAAAAAACGAAAGTCCCGGCCACTACCCCGAGACTTTCTAACCAATTAATCTAGAACAAAACTACACTAAAACTTACTACCAACAGTAACTGCAATTGTCGTGCCAGAGTTTTTTAAAGTCGTTTTATCGACAAATTTCGGGTTATACATATAGTAATTTTCGCTGTTCATAGATTTGGTAAATGAAATATCCAGGTACATTTTTTCTTTTCTAAAGCCAATTCCCCCGGTATAAAATGATTTTACAAAATCACCGGTAAAGGTTTCTCCAAAAGGACTACCATACATTGCGTATCCCAAACGCACAAACATCGGTTTCAGATTCGCTTCCGCTCCTACTCTCAAATTTGAAGTTTGACTGTATTTGTTCCTGATAACCGCATTCACACCTGTAAATTCCTGAGGAGAACTTTGCAGGGATGCCTGTTTGTAATTGATGATGTCGTAATCAATGTTAATCACTCCTAACTTTTGGTATAACAAAGCTATGCTACCTATAAATTTCATGGGCGTAATGACCTGGTAATTGAATTTACCACCATTATCCGGTGGATATTGAGTTGTAAAGGAACCGCCTTCATCATAATTGGCGTTCATTTTATAAACGTATCCGTCACTTAAATTATAAATGGTCGGTGAGTGGAAACTGGCTCCTAATCTGATAAATTCAGCTGCCCTGTAAATGATTCCAACCTTTAAATTGTAACCCGTTCCTGTTGTTTTATAAGTTTCCTGGTAAGACATGCTCTTGAATCCTCCTACTCCTTCCGTCGGGTAATAATAAGTCGGGTTGGAGTTTGTGCTCAATCGCATGGAATCGTTAACATCCGTTTCCGAATAGACAGAGTTATGACTGAAAGAAATAATCGGGATGCCAAGGGTCGCACCAAGATAAAGTTTGTCTTTATATCCGTAAGCATAGCTGAAACACCATTCGTTAATTTTTCCTCTGGTTTCAATTTCCTTTGATTGGATTAAATCGTATTTTGTATTAATCAATGTAGCGTACTGATTCGTTGTTGTATCGTATCTGTCAATAAGATAATTATCATAGGCCATCCCCGAGTAGCTATTATCAAGATTGTTTAACGCTTTACCGTTAGCAGAGGATAAAAAATCATTTGCAATACTTTTAAAATTTGCCTTTCCTTCAATGGTGGTATTACTATTGAAATTCACAATTTGGTTACATGACAAGCCCAATGAATGGTGATTATCAGGCTGCAGCTTACTGTCCCATGCGCCTACTATTGTCAATCCGTCAAATGGCACGCTTGCCTTAAAGTTCTTGTTGGAAGTGCCGTTGTGTATCGCTTCTACGGAAAAAAACTTGAGCCCCAATGATAAATTAATATCGCCTTTACGGTATAAACCAATGCCCGCCGGATTATTGGCCATACAGGATCCATCAGCCCCTAATGCACCGAAAGACCCGGCCATCGCTTTACTACGTGAAGTTCCCCCAAAAAAAGTTTGGGAGTACCTGATAGCATCAATATCATTTTGTGAAACCAGGGGAAAGGATAACAAGCTTAATGTTGTTACACTAAAAAGAAATTTCATAATTATTTGTTTAAAATATTAAAACGGGGATGTTTTTCTATCTTGGACGGTGTCCTCCTGTATTACTGCGAGGAGGATTACTTCCACCATTATTAGTAGGAGCTGTTGGAGCCGGTTGATTATTTTGCCGTGGTGTTTCAAACCGCGGCGTCTCAAACCGCGGTGTTTCAGTAGGCTGTTTTACCGGTTCATTGACTCTTATCGGATTCTGCCTGATAGGAGGTGTCACCTTATCCGGCTGTCTGGTTGGTTGTTCTTTAACCGGTGATACATTCGGATCTCTTGTCGGTTTTACACGAACCGGATCAGAAACTCTCACAGGATCCGTTGCTTTTGTCGGCGTATTAACTCTTACCGGTCCATCATTATCAGCATTGGTACGAGGTGATTTTACACCTCCTGTTCTTGGTGGAACACTCGTACCTCTAACTGGTTCGACTATTCTTGGTGTTGAGACTTCCGAGAATTTTCCTGAACGGTCTCTCTCTTCAGTTACAGTTTGTACATATTTTTCAACGTACTCTCTTTTTCCTGACATTCCAGGGTTCGATGTTCTACGGCTATTACCGCCGCCATTGGCTGTACGGAACCCGTAATAGAATCCACTGTTTCCATCATAACTATTATAATAGCCCCAGTTATTCCCATTGCCAAACCCATACCCGTACGGGTTTGCGTATCCGTAATTACCATAACCGTATCCGAAAGGACTACCGTATCCATAAGGATTACCGTAACCATAATAGTTTCCATAATAACCATTATTGAAACCATTATTATAGCCCTGCATATATCCTGCCATATAAGGATTATACCCGCCATAGCCGTAGCCAGGGCCACAATTCCAGCCCCAACTGCTATAAAAATTGACAGAAGGGTTATAACTGTATGAGTTATAGCTCGAGCCCCACCAACTGTATCCGTTATATACACTTACACCATAATTGTAGGGGTTTTGACTATACCAGTATGAATTGGTATAATAATTATCATAATAACTCAATCCGTAAATATCATTATTGAAACGTCGTACGCGGGTAGCGTACTCATAATCATAATAATCGTCATACTTAAATTCCCGGTCTTTGTAATACGGGTTTGCTTCGTCCTGATCTTTCTGTGCCTGTCTGGCAAGTGCAAGAGAATCATTATAACGTTTTTTCATTTTATTAGTTTTTTTAATATCAGACGCAAACGTCCAATAAAAGTTTAAATTTGCACGGGGAATGCACTAGCAAAGTTACCAAATTAAGTGCCAATTAGATTATAATAAATATATTTTAACATTTGTTAAGTAAGATGAGTAAAGAATTGACAACACGAGCAGAAGATTACAGTAAGTGGTATAACGATTTAGTGGTAAAAGCTGATCTGGCTGATCACTCGGCGGTTAGAGGCTGCATGGTGATTAAACCATATGGTTACAGTATTTGGGAAAATATGCAAAAAGCTTTGGACAAAATGTTTAAAGATACAGGACATCAGAATGCGTATTTCCCTTTGTTCATACCTAAAAGCCTTTTTGAAGCAGAAGAAAAAAACGCTGAAGGTTTTGCAAAAGAATGCGCAATTGTTACTCATTACCGTTTAAAAACGGATCCAAATAATAAGGGTAAACTAATCGTAGATCCGGAAGCTAAACTGGAAGAGGAATTAATTGTTCGTCCAACCAGTGAAGCCATTATTTGGAACACTTATAAAAGCTGGATTCAATCTTACAGGGACTTGCCAATACTCGTGAACCAATGGGCCAACGTGGTTCGCTGGGAAATGCGTACCAGGTTATTTTTAAGAACCGCTGAATTTCTTTGGCAGGAAGGACATACAGCTCATGCCACCAAAGAAGAAGCGATTGCAGAAACAAAACAAATGCTGGAAGTATACGCTGACTTTGTTGAGAACTGGATGGCAGTTCCTGTAGTAAAAGGCGTGAAAACAGCTAACGAACGATTTGCGGGTGCTGATGACACATATTGTATTGAAGCGTTGATGCAGGACGGAAAAGCGTTACAGGCAGGGACTTCTCACTTTTTAGGTCAAAATTTCGCCAAAGCATTTGATGTTAAATATGTAACAAAAGATAATAAACAGGAATATGTTTGGGCAACTTCCTGGGGTGTTTCCACCCGTTTAATGGGAGCATTAGTGATGAGTCACAGTGATGATAACGGACTCGTTCTGCCTCCGAAGTTAGCATCAATACAGGTTGTGATTGTGCCAATTTATAAAGGTGATGAAGGTCTGGCTAAAGTATCTGAAGTAGCTAATGACATTAAAAAGAAATTGCAAGCTAAAGGTATTTCTGTAAAATACGATGATCGCGATTCACAACGTCCGGGATGGAAGTTTGCCGAATATGAATTAAAAGGAATTCCGGTTCGTATTGCGATCGGTGAAAGAGATTTGGCAAATGGCACGGTTGAAGTCGCCCGAAGAGATACTTTAACTAAAGAAACGGTAAGCATTGAAGGAATCGATTCCTTGATCGAAAATTTGCTGACGGAAATTCAAAACAATTTATTTGAAAAAGCCAAAGCAAGAACGCAACAGCTGACAACCAAAGTTGATTCATTTGACGAATTTAAAAAAATACTGGATGAAAAAACCGGATTTATTCTGGCACATTGGGATGGGACTTCTGAAACGGAAGAAAAAATTAAGGAAGAAACCAAAGCCACCATTCGCTGCATTCCGTTAAACAACGAACAGGAAACCGGTGTATGTATCTACAGCGGTAAACCAAGTACGCAAAGGGTTTTATTTGCAAGAGCTTATTAAAATAAATTATTAAAAAACTATTAGAACTATAAAATGGCAACTTTAATTATTTTTCGTCACGGACAAAGTGTTTGGAATTTAGAAAACAAATTTACCGGATGGGTAGACGTTGAATTAACAGAAAAAGGAATGCAGGAAGCAAAAAATGCAGGCGAAAAATTGAAGCCTTTTCATTTTGACCTTGCTTATGCTTCTGATTTAAAACGCGCTCAAAATACGTTGAAATTAGCGCTTGAAGTAGCAGGGCAGCCAAATATTTCCACGACATTCGACAAAGCATTAAACGAACGAATGTATGGCGATCTTCAAGGCTTAGATAAAACTGAAACGGCTAAAAAATTTGGTGAAGACCAGGTGAAAATCTGGAGAAGAAGTTTTGATATAGCGCCTCCTAACGGAGAAAGTTTAAAAGACACGGCTGCGCGCGTAATCCCTTATTTTAAATTGGAGATTGAGCCTAAATTAAAAGAAGGTAAAAACATAGTAATTGCAGCGCATGGCAATAGTTTAAGGGCCCTGATCATGTACCTCGAAAACATGACGCCCGACGAGATTTTAGAATTTGAAATCGGTACTGCCGTGCCTCGTCATTATGAATTAGACAATAATTTAAAAGTCTTAAAAGCAGAGAATTTATAATTTAACATGGAACAACAATTCATCAATAACGGGAGTAAAACGATAGCCATCGATTTCGACGGAACCATCGTGGAACATGATTATCCGAAGATCGGGAAAGAAATGTTGTTTGCTTTTGCGACGATAAAAGAACTTCAGAAAAAAGGACATAAATTAATTCTACATACATATCGCACCGGTTCATTGTTAAACGAGGCAGTTGAGTATTGTAAAAAAAATGGCGTTGAATTTTACGCGGTTAATAAAAATTATCCCGAAGAAATTATCACAGAAGATACTCCCCGCAAATTGAACGTGGATATATTTATTGATGACAGAAATGTCGGTGGATTTTTAGGTTGGAGCACTGTGTGGCAAATTCTTCATCCCGAAGGGGGAGAATTTAACCATATGGTTAAAAACCCCGAAGCCCACAACAATTACAAAAAGGAAAAAACGTTTTTCCAAAAACTTTTTGGCAAATGATCATATTAAAGAACAGAGAAGAAATTGAATTGATGCGCGAATCAGCTTTGAGCGTTTCCCGCACCTTAGGTATTATTGCCAAAGAAATTAAACCGGGCGTTACCACATTATATTTAGACAAACTAGCTGAAGAATATATTCGTGATAATGGAGGTGTTCCAGCTTTTAAAGGAATGTATGGCTTTCCAAATACGCTGTGCATGTCATTAAATGCTTCGGTTGTGCATGGAATACCAAATGATAAGCCATTGGAAGAAGGAGATATTATCTCGGTGGATTGCGGCGTGGTAAAAAACGGGTATTTTGGGGACCATGCCTATACTTTTGGCGTGGGTCAGATTCATCCGGAAGTTCAAAAGTTACTGGATGTCACTAAAGAATGCCTGTACATAGGTATCGAACAATTTAAGAATGGTAACCGGATTGGAGATATTGGATTTGCCATTCAGCAACATGCTGAAAAAAACGGTTACGGAGTGGTGAGAGAATTGGTTGGGCATGGGCTAGGAAAAAAACTGCATGAAGATCCTGAAGTACCTAATTATGGGAAACGCGGTGATGGCCCAAAAATAAAGGATGGAATGGTGATTGCCATCGAACCCATGATCAATATGGGCACACGGAATATCAAACAATTAAAAGACGGCTGGACAATTTTAACGGCAGATGGTAAACCGTCAGCACATTTTGAGCATGACGTGGCGCAGATTGACGGCAAACCTGAAATTTTATCAACCTTTAAATATATCGAAGAAGCATTGGGAATTTAAACCTGTATTGTCAATAACTGAGTTAAATTATTATTTGGCTATGTCGTTAAAAATTATTTACTTGCATAGGTTTTTTAGCAACAAACAAATAAATTATGACGATGAACATTAAAAATTTTAAGCTAAACACAAAAGTTATTGCATTAAGTTTAGCTTCTATGTTAATATATTCTTGTGGTGATCCTAAGCCATCTGATGAAACAACTGATGATTTGCCGGATACCGATACTGTAAAAGCAGTCGCTTTGAATGTTGGTGGAAAATTATTCAGTGTTCCATCTCCTATGCAAACTGCCTTACTGATCCAAAAATCGGGTGTTGCTTACGATAAATCGATATTAAATGCCGGTAACAAAAACGGGCAATATTCTTCAGATTATTCAAGATCTTTAAACTTAGGTATCTACGGTGCTGATTTGGGTTATGTGAGTATGTATAACCAAACGCAGGATGCTATTGGTTACCTGGGAGCAGTAAAGACCCTGGCTGATAAAATTGGCGTTTCTTCCGCTTTTGATCAAACAACCATGAAACGCATCAGCGATAACATCTCTAATAAGGATAGTATGTTGGTTTTAGTTGGTATTGCTTACAGAGCAAGTGATGCTTACTTAAAAACGAACAAGCGTACAGAGATAAGTAGCTTAATCTTAACCGGTGGATGGATTGAAAGTATGAATTTCTCAATTTTGGCTTACAACAAAAAACCAACCGATGAGATCAAATACCGTATCGCTGAACAAAAACAGGCTTTATTGAGCATTATTGAATTAATCAAATCTCATAATTTACCTGATGCTGCTGAGTTATCCAAGCAACTGGATGAATTAGCTGTCATCTATCAGAGTATCACAGCAAAATATAATTTTGTTGAACCTACAACTGACGAGACTAAGAAAACAACCTACATCAACAGTACAACTGAAATTACTATCAGCAAAGAACAGATCGAACAGATATCAGCTAAAATTACTGCTATCCGTGATGCAATTATCAATACCAAATCTTAATCATTCCCTTAATCATGAAGAAGAATTTATATAAAAGCCTTTTAATTTTGTCCGCTGTAGGTTTATTCAATACAGCAAGTGCTCAGTGTGACTCTATTGCCAGCTTATGTTCAAAACATATCATCGCTCAGTTTATTTCTGATGGGCAATCTTACCGTTCATTATTATTAAATTCTGAAGAAATGGCTGAGTTTCACACAACGTTTTTTGGTGAAACTACATACCGCTTAGCAGCATGTAGCGGAAAAACAGATGGCAACCTGATTTTTAATATTTATGATCAGGACCGTCATTTATTGTTTACCAATAAAAACTATTCAAATGCACCTTATTGGGATTTTAAAGTAAAATCAACTTTAGAATGTACGATTGAAGCGCAATTAGATGCAAATAAAAATGCAGGGTCAGGTTGTGCAGTGATTTTGATTGGATTTAAACAAAAATAAAATTAAACATCAAAAGAAATAGAAAAAGGATAAGGTATCAGGCTTTATCCTTTTTTATTTACAGAAAAATAAAAAGCAACCTATGAAACAGATTATTTTTATTTGTTCGCTTACTTTATCAGCAATCGGATTTAGCCAAACTCCCTGTGGTTACCAGCTAAAACAAGATTCTTGTGCCCTTCTTTCCCCAAAAATCAAGGAGGTTGCAGAAGTGATGGAAGTGAAAATTAAAAATAATTACCTCGTACAATTTATTAAACAGGATAAGAAAAACTATTTAAAGATTATTGTTCGGGATGACTTAGGATTTGGAAAAAAAGGCTCGCTGTTATTACTTTCTTCAAAAAAACAGATCTATGTCAAATTAATCAAGCTTGAGCCCATCGATAAAAACTCAGCTTACTTTTTAGTGGAGCTTAATAATTCCTATTACCTGGATAACTTAAAAGAATTCGGCCTTTCTAAAATTGTATTTAATGAAACCGTTGAATTTGGAGTACCAAAACCAGATTCTGACCAGATTAAAAAAGCTGCGGAGTGTTTTTATGGCATTGTGAAAGACAACATCTGGCCACCCACAAAAAAACTATAAATCGAACGGTTTTTTAACGTTTCAACATTCCGATTTCTGCCGTTTTCTAAATAAAATTTAATACATTTACTCAGCTTTAGGGGTGTCCGCATGGACTGAGATTATACCCGTTGAACCTGATACAGTTAGCACTGACGAAGGGAAAAGTAATAGGCCTCTCTCATTGGCGCCATTCCTAAAGTGTAAATTTATTTGGAATGGAAATTACATTAAACGATAAGAATCACAGCCTTACTGAGAATTCATCTCTTTATGATCTGGTGCTTGCGCAATTAGGCGATAAACAAAAAGGCATTGCTGTGGCAGTGAACGATACGGTTATTCCTAAATCCCAATGGGAAACCTACCTGATCAAGTCAAACGATCAAATTTTAATCATTAAAGCTACCCAGGGAGGTTAATTAGATGATTTGACAATGAGGCAATCTGACAATTAAATAAAAACAAAAAATAAATATTAAAAAAATACCATGAGCAAAACAGAAAAAAAACCGGAACAACAAACCATTTCTACAGGAGCCATTTCAGGTTCCAGAAAAATCTATGTAGAAGGTAAACTGCATAATATCAAAGTAGCAATGCGTGAAATTACCTTGTCGCCCACTAAACTTTCTAATGGGCAGACAGAACATAACGCGCCTGTTACGGTATATGACACAGGTGGTGCATTCACAGATGATAGCATCGAGATTGATATTAAAAAGGGTTTACCCAGAATCAGGGAACAATGGATCCTTGACCGGAATGATGTGGAGCAATTGCAGGATGTTAGTTCGGCTTTTGGGAAAGAACGTCACGATGATAAATCATTGGATGCTTTACGCTTTGAACATATCAAAAATCCGTTAAGGGCAAAACCGGGACATAACGTTTCCCAGCTATACTATGCCAAAAAAGGAATCATCACACCGGAGATGGAATATATCGCGATCCGTGAAAACCAACGAAACGATCTTTTAAAAACACAATTAAACGGGCAATACGAAAATTTATCTCAGCAACATGCCGGAGAGAGTTTTGGTGCCAATCTTCCTAAAGGCTTTATTACTCCTGAGTTCGTGCGTGATGAAATTGCTGCCGGAAGAGCGATCATTCCTAATAACATTAACCACCCGGAAAGTGAGCCAATGATTATTGGCCGTAATTTTTTGGTGAAGATTAATGCTAACATTGGAAACAGTGCTGTTACCTCAACAATTGAAGAAGAAGTGGAAAAAGCTGTTTGGGCTTGCCGCTGGGGAGCTGACACGATCATGGATCTATCGACAGGAAAAAATATTCACGAAACACGCGAATGGATCATTCGTAACTCTCCGGTGCCTATTGGAACAGTCCCAATTTACCAGGCTTTAGAAAAAGTAAATGGTAAAGCAGAAGACCTGACCTGGGAAATTTTCAAAGACACGTTAATTGAACAGGCAGAACAAGGTGTCTCTTATTTCACTATTCATGCGGGTGTATTATTACGCTACATTCCTTTAACGGCAAAACGTATGACAGGAATTGTTTCCCGTGGAGGTTCCATCATGGCGAAGTGGTGTCTGGCTCATCATAAAGAAAATTTCCTGTACACACACTTTGAGGATATTTGCGAAATTATGAAAGCGTATGATGTTGCTTTTTCTTTAGGAGATGGTTTACGTCCGGGTTCTATTGCAGATGCCAATGACGCCGCACAATTCGCTGAGCTTGAAACTTTAGGAGAGTTGACTAAGATTGCATGGAAACATGATATCCAGGTGATGATCGAAGGTCCGGGTCATGTGCCTATGCATTTGATTAAAGAAAACATGGATAAGCAGTTAAAAGAATGTCATGAAGCACCTTTTTACACATTAGGTCCATTAACGACTGATATTGCTCCGGGTTATGACCATATCACTTCTGCTATTGGAGCAGCCATGATCGGTTGGTTTGGAACAGCGATGTTATGTTATGTAACACCAAAAGAACATTTAGGATTACCAAATAAAAAAGATGTGAAAGACGGTGTGATCACTTATAAATTAGCGGCTCATGCTGCCGATTTAGCAAAAGGACACGTTGGTGCGCAATACCGTGATAACGCCTTAAGTAAAGCTCGTTTTGAATTCCGTTGGGAAGATCAGTTCAATTTATCATTAGATCCGGATACGGCACGTGAGTTTCATGATGAGACTTTACCTGCGGATGGTGCGAAAGTAGCTCACTTCTGCTCTATGTGCGGACCAAAATTCTGTTCAATGAAGATCACCCAGGAGATCAGGGATTCAGCCGCAAACGGTATGTTTGATAAATCAGAAGAGTTTAAACAAAAAGGCAGCCAGATTTATTCATAATGGTCATTGTTATTTCAAGTCCTACGCCTGTTACAAAAGAGGCATCCCTCATCAATCAGTTGTTTGATGAGGGCTTGCCTGTTTTTCATTTGCGTAAACCTGATAGTTCTTCGCAGGAGTTAGTATTACTGCTACAGGAAATTGATTCAATCCATCATTCAAAAATTGCTTTGCACAGCCATCATTATTTAGCAAAAAGTTTTGGCATCAATCGATTACATTATACAGAGGCGAGCCGAAAGCAATTAACGCATGTTGATTTTTCTGAAAATGAAAATACGCTGTCAACCTCTGTTCATTCGGTGGAAGATTTCACAAACCTGTCCGAACATTTTAGTTATGCCTTCTTAAGTCCTGTGTTCAACAGCATTTCAAAACCGGATTACGAAGCCAAACCCTTTGATTTAAGTGAGCTCTCTAAAAACAAAACCACTAAACTGATTGCTTTGGGAGGTATCGATGAAACCAATTGCGGCAAAGCGTATGAGATGGGCTTTGATGGCATAGCCTTATTGGGAGCAATTTGGAACAGCGAAGATAAAATTAATGCCTTTAAAAATATATTATCTCAATGCCCTACAACCGTCCTATAGTTTTAAGCATTGCAGGATTTGATCCCTGTGCAGGCGCCGGCGTGTTGGCCGACATTAAAACATTTGAGCAACAGCAATGCCTGGGCATGGCAATTAATACCGGTATCACCCAACAGGTAGAAGATCATTTTATTTCAGTGAACTGGTTTTCAGCCGCTGAAATCATTGAACAGGTTAAAACCTTAACCAATAAGTACCGTATTGATTTTGTAAAAGTTGGCATCATCGAAAATTTAAAAGTCCTTCATGAGGTAGTTACTTTTCTGAAACAACAAAACGAAAACATTACCATCGTTTGGGATACGGTTCTCTCGGCCTCCAGTGGATTTAACCTGATCGGGGCGATCGACCAAAAGAAGCTGGAAGAAACATTAAAACATATTTTCCTGATTACACCCAATACCAATGAAGCAAAAAAGTTAAGCGGATTGGATGATGAAATAAAAGCAGCTAATCATTTAGCTTCCTATTGCAACGTGTTATTAAAAGGAGGGCACAGTCTGGAAAATAAAGGAATTGATTTTTTATTTTCAGACGGCAAGGTTGCTGAGATCAAAAAACAAACATCAATCTCCATTTATCAAAAGCATGGTTCCGGTTGTATTCTGTCTTCCGCAATCACCGCTAATTTAGCCTTAGGCAATGATTTGGAAACTTCCTGTAAAAAAGCGAAACTCTACATTGAAACCATTTTAAACAGTAACACCAATCTTCTCGCTTACCATGTTGCATAAATTACACTACATATCACAGGGACAAACTCCCGAAGTTCATATTCAACATATTGCATCTGCTTTGAACGCCGGTGTAAAACTCGTTCAGCTGCGTTTGAAAAATTTATCCAACGATCAGTATACAGAATATGCCATTCAGGCAAAAGAACTATGCGGAAAATTTGGAGCGCAGTTAATCATCAACGATAATCCCATCGTAGCCAAAGCCAGCTCGGCAGACGCACTTCATTTAGGATTGGATGATATGCCTGTGTCAGAGGCAAAGAAAATAGTAAGTGATAAAAGCGTTGGTGGTACTGCCAACACGTTTGAGCATATTCAACAACGGTGTAAAGAAGGAGTGGATTATATCGGCCTGGGCCCCTTTCAGTTTACAACAACGAAAGAAAAATTAAGTCCGGTTTTAGGAGTGAGTGGCTACACAAACATCATTCAGAAAATGAAAGCCGAACAACTAACGACTCCTGTGTATGCCATTGGAGGTATTGAACTGAAAGACATTGAATCCATTATCAAAACAGGTGTATATGGCATTGCCGTTTCTGGATTGATTACCAATTCAAACAATAAGGAACATTTAGTAAAAGAAATAAATAAAATTTTATACCATGCTTAAAATAGCCGATCAGTCTTTTTCATCTCGTTTATTCTTAGGAAGCGGTAAATACGGTTCCAGCAAAGAGATGTACGAATCCATTCTTGCTTCCGGTACCGAAATGGTGACTGTTGCTTTGAAACGAATTGATACAGATGCGCCAAGTGATGATCTGTTAGAAGCGCTTAAAAAAGCAAATGTCAAATTATGGCCTAACACCTCCGGTGTACGTAACGCGAAAGAAGCTGTGTTCGCGGCGCAGCTGGCGAGGGAGGCTTTGGAAACGAACTGGATCAAATTGGAAATTCACCCTGACCCTCGTTACTTAATGCCCGACCCGATTGAAACTTTAAAAGCAACAGAAGAATTAGCGAAGCTTGGTTTCATTGTCTTGCCATACATTCATGCCGACCCGGTTTTGTGTAAGCGTTTGGAGGATGCGGGAACTGCTGCTGTGATGCCTTTGGGTTCTCCCATTGGAAGTAATAAAGGATTAAAGACCGAAGACTTTTTAGAAATCATCATTGAACAAAGTAAAGTGCCTGTAATTGTAGATGCCGGAATCGGCGCTCCTTCTCATGCAGCACGAGCGATGGAAATGGGAGCAGATGCGGTGTTGGTAAATACCGCCATTGCCTCATCTAAAAATCCAACTCAGATGGGAATTGCTTTTAAGAACGCTGTCATTGCAGGAAGGCTGGCATATGAAGCAGGATTGTCAAAAATAAACAGCAGAGCATCTGCAACAAGTCCTTTAACGAGTTTTTTAAATGATTAAGATTTCTCGCAGATGTTCGCAGAGTTAAAGGCAGAGTTTCGCAGAAAAAACTAATACAATAATACACTCTCTATGTGTCTCTCCGCGAAATTAATCCGCGGTGTTCCGCGAGAAAAAACAAAAAAAGATGACAGAAAACGATATATCATATGCAATCAGAGGTGCGGCTTTTAAAGTCCACACTGTTTTGGGACCTGGTCTATTGGAGTCAGTTTACGAAACAGCTTTAGCTTCTGAATTAATACAGGAAGGTTTTAATATCAAAACTCAAATAGGAGTTTCAATGATGTATGGTGATATAAAAATGGATGTCGGATTTAGATTAGATATTCTTGTAAATGATTTAGCCATTGTTGAAGTTAAATCGGTGGAATCTTTAATCGATGTTCATCACAAACAGTTATTGACTTATTTAAAACTATCAAATAAAAAATTAGGCTTATTGATCAATTTTAATTCATCCTCATTAAAAGATTCAATAACCCGTATTGCAAATAATTTATAAAGAAAAACTCTGTGTGACTTTGCGGATCAATCCGCGCTAATCTGCGAGAAAAGAAAAAATGAACTTCAAAAACATATTTGATAAATACAACTGGGACGAACAAAAAGCGTCGATCTACTCTAAAACATCAAAAGATGTAGAGCATGCCTTGTCTGCAAAAAAAAGAAACCTGGAAGATTTCAAAGCCCTCATCTCCCCTGTCGCTGTTCCTTACCTGGAACAGATGGCAAAGCTGAGTCATGAACTCACCACCAAGCGTTTTGGAAAAACTATCCAGATGTATGCGCCGATGTACCTAAGCAATGAGTGTAATAACATTTGCACTTACTGTGGTTTCAGTCTCGACAATAAAGTAAAACGCAAAACACTGACAGACGCAGAAATTTTAAAAGAAGTTGAATTCATCAAGGGCCAGGGCTTTAACCATATTTTATTAGTGACCGGTGAAGCCAATCATACCGTTCATGTAGATTATTTTAAAAAAGCCATTGCACTGATCCGTTCTAAATTCGCCAATATCTCTATTGAAGTTCAACCTCTGGAAACAGAGGAATACAAAGAACTACATGAAGCAGGCGTCTATTCTGTTTTGGTATACCAGGAAACATACCACAAAGACGTGTACAAACAATATCACCCTAAAGGAAAAAAATCAAATTTTGATTACCGCCTTGAAACGCCGGATCGGGTTGGACAATCCGGAACACATAAAATCGGATTAGGTGTATTGTTAGGACTCGAAGACTGGCGTGTGGATTCTTTCTTCTGTGCCTTGCACCTGGATTATTTACAAAAAACCTACTGGCAAACGAAGTACTCCATTTCATTTCCGCGCATGCGTCCTGCGGAGGGCATCATAGAGCCGAATGTGATTGTAACGGATAAAGAACTGGTGCAATTATTATGTGCTTACCGTTTATTGAATGAAGATGTGGAACTATCCATATCGACCCGGGAATCTGAAAATTTAAGAAACCATATCATTCCCCTTGGAGTAACGAGTATGAGTGCCGGTTCTAAAACAAACCCGGGTGGTTATTCCGTGGAGCCGGAATCATTAGAGCAGTTTGAAATCTCTGATGAAAGAAGTGTATTGGAAATCAGTGAGCTCATTAAACGATCCGGATACGAACCGGTTTACAAAGACTGGGAAAAAATGTTTTAAATCTTATGCTATCCAAAGAAGAATTTAAGCGGTACCAAAAACAAATCATGCTGGATGATATTGGTATCAACGGGCAAATTAAATTAAAGCAAAGCAAGGTGGCGGTGATTGGTGCCGGCGGACTTGGTTGCCCCGTGCTTCAATACTTAACAGCGGTTGGAGTTGGAACCATTGGCGTCATCGATTTTGATACCGTGGAAGAATCCAATTTACATCGCCAGGTTTTATATTCAAGTACTGATATAGGTCAATTAAAAGTAGAAGTGGCAGTTCAGAAACTTTCCAAACAAAATTCCTTTGTCACACACATCGTGCATAAAATTTTATTGAATGAAGAAAACGCTGCATCCATTTTGTCACAATACGACATCGTCGTGGATGGCTGCGATAATTTTGCGACGCGTTATATCGTGAATGATTGTTGTGTGAAATTAAATAAGCCCTTAGTATACGGAAGCATACTAGGTTACGAAGGCCAGTTAGCGGTCTTCAATTATAAAGCAAGTAAAAACCTGAGAGATATTTTTCCCGAAGAACCCAATGCGGAGGATGTTCCAAACTGTTCTGAAAATGGCGTAATGGGAACTGTGCCGGGAATTATCGGAAGTATGATGGCACAGGAAACGATCCAGGTTATTTTAGAGAAACCGTCTCTCATCAATACCCTTTTTATTTACAGTACCGATTCCAATAAGCAACGAAGAATTTCTTTTTAAAGACTCAGGTGTTTTGAGTTCACTTCTTTTCCAAAAAACAAACTGGCATTTCTGTCAAACTGTTCCGCAGAATCCGTTGTTAAAAAATCAAGTTGATTGTTTTTCGTGATCATCGCTTCCATTTCGGGGTGACGAAATAAATAATCTTTTAATCCATGAGTGACGATTGATCCCTGCGCCAAAATCACGACACCTTCCGGTAAATGCTTTTCAATCAATGGTCTTAATAAAGGATAATGAGTACAGCCTAAAATAACTGCGTCAATGTCTTTTGACTGGGCAAACAATTGATCAATATGTTTTTTCACAAAATATTCGGCCCCTTCATTATCCAGTTCATTGGCTTCGATTAACGGCACCCACATCGGGCAGGTTTCCTGGTAAACAGTCAGATCCGGAAAAGATTTCTGAATTTCAATGATATACGATCCAGAAGACACCGTTCCCGCGGTGGCAAAAATACCGACATGCTTTGTTTTGCTGTAATTGCCAATCACTTCCGTCGTTGGCCTGATCACACCCAGTACTCTTTTTTTGGGATCAATGCCCGGCAGATCTTTTTGCTGGATATTGCGAAGCGCTTTCGCTGAAGCTGTATTACAAGCCAGGATCACCAGTTCACAACCCTTATCAAATAAATGATTCACACACTCCAGGGTGTATTCATACACTGTATCAAAGGAACGGGAACCATAAGGTGCCCTCGCGTTATCCCCCAGGTACAAATAATCGTACTGCGGCATCGCATCTACCAATTCTTTTAAAATGGTTAACCCACCGTAACCGGAATCAAAAATGCCAATGGGCGAATATGTTTTTGAGGTGTTAATAATTAACAATATTAATAAAAATACGTCGATTTTTGGTCTTTTTTCCCTACTTTTGGGGCTTGATATATAAATACCACTTTGTATTTATTAAAATTAAAACAAGATGCTATTTACGCCACTTCGCTTTGTTGATAAAGACAAAGATAAAGCCCTTTTTTTTGCTACGCTTCGTAAACGAGTAGACGCTTACTTTAAAGAAAACAAAATTTCCAAGCACGCAAATTCAACGATGGTCGTTAAAACGATCATTTTAATGAGCGCATACGTTTTGCCTTTTATTTTCCTGTTGGCCTTCACCCCTACTTTCCAGGTGAGCTTAATTTTATGGACGATTATGGGTTTCGCCTTGTCGGGAATCGGCATGAGTGTGATGCATGATGCTAATCATGGTGCTTATTCTTCAAGTCACAAAACCAATTACTGGTTAGGGCATACCCTAAATATGCTTGGCGGTTCTGTTTTTAACTGGAAACTGCAGCATAATGTCATGCACCATACTTACACAAACATTCACAATTATGATGATGATATTGCCGATAAATTAATTTTAAAATTCAATCCTCATACAGAAGTAAAATGGTATCATAAGTTACAAGTAGTGTATGCTTTCCTATTTTATGGTATCCTGACGCTTTACTGGGCGCTTTTAAAAGACTTTATCCAGTTTCACAAATACACCAAACAAGGTGTGAATACAGGAACGAAAGAACAAAACCGCGTGATCTGGTTCAAAATATTTTTGAGCAAGGTAATTTACTGGGCCATCCTGTTTGCATTGCCGGTTTTTGTTTTTAACATTCCGTTTATGCAATTGGTATGGGGCTATTTATTAATGCAGTTCATTTCCGGAATTGTGTTAACCGTAGTTTTCCAGCTTGCACATACGGTAGAAGGAACAACGCATCCATTACCAAATACGGATATGAACATTGAGAACAACTGGGCAGTTCACCAGATGAATACCACCGTTAACTTTTCAAGAAAAAGCAAATGGATTTCCTGGTATGTAGGTGGCTTGAATTTCCAGGTGGAACATCATTTATTTCCAACCATTTGTCACGTGCATTATCCGCAGGTTTCTGAAATTGTGAAAGCAACCGCCGAAGAATTCGGTGTGCCTTACCTGGAAAATGAAACTTTTGCAGCAGCATTAAAATCTCATTGCAATGCTATTGTTAGTTTCGGAAAAACACCAACTCTGGCAGATTTAAACGAAGCCATCGGGTAATTCGTTCAACACAAAAAACCAAATTATAAATAAAAAACCCTGATCATCACGATCAGGGTTTTCTTTTGTACATATGACTTGTCAGTTCGAGCGAAGTCGAGAACACTCTGTTTCTCAATGTCTCTGTGTTGAACTATCAATACTGCTCCCCTTCATTCGGAAAATCCTTGCTCTTCACATCCTTAATGTATTGCTGAAAAGCACCGGTCATGCTCTCATAAAGGCTTAAATACCTTCTTAAAAACCTCGGACTAAATTCGTGGGTCATGCCCAACATATCGTGTGTTACCAATACCTGCCCGTCAACGCCCCCACCTGCTCCAATCCCAATCACAGGAATAGAAATGCTTTTGGCCACTTCCGTTGCTAATTTGGCCGGTATTTTCTCCAGTACCAAAGCAAAACAACCACATTCTTCCAGGATTCTGGCATCTTCCAGCAAACGCTGTGCTTCTTCTTCTTCCTTGGCACGTACAGTATAGGTCCCGAATTTATAGATCGATTGGGGAGTTAATCCCAAATGCCCCATCACTGGAATTCCTGCCGATAAAATACGCTCAATAGAATCTTTAATCTCTCTTCCTCCTTCTAATTTAACAGCATGTCCCCCACTCTCTTTCATGATCTTAATGGCAGAAGTCAAAGCTTCTTTGGAATTTCCCTGGTAAGATCCAAAAGGCAAATCTACTACCACCAAAGCCCTGTCAACGGCTCTCACCACAGATGAAGCATGGTAAATCATCTGGTCCAACGTTATAGGCAGAGTCGTTTCGTGACCTGCCATCACGTTACTGGCACTGTCGCCCACCAAAATCACGTCAATCCCGGCATGATCAATGATTTTTGCCATGGTATAATCGTAAGCCGTCAGCATGGAAATTTTCTCGCCACGGCGTTTCATTTCCTGTAACTGGTGGGTGGTCACTTTTTTCACTTCTTTATGTACTGACATACTTAACGGTTATTTAATTTTAATGGCTAAAAATACATTTATTTACTACATAGAATCACCGGTTTTAACCTCTGTTATTCTCTGCCAATCCAAAAATGATGTGCCTATGCGGTTTAAAAAGGGTAAAACTAATTAAATATATTTTTAGTTCACCCAAAAATTGTAAATTTGTATCTATTCAAAAAATTCAATGAAAGTAAATTTTTCCTATATCGCCCTGTCCTTTATCAGTATCATCAGTCTGATTTCCTGTAAAAACGACCTGGATGTTTTGGCACCGGGTGAGGAATCGGTCTCTGTTTACGGAGTATTAAATCCTAATGAACCGGTTCAGAAAATCAGGATCAACAAGGTATTTTTAACAGATGGCGATGCCCTGGAAGTGGCTCAGGATCCAAACCAGATCAATTACGGACCGGGAGAATTGCATGTAACCCTGCAGCGTTTTATGAGCGCAAGCAGCACAACGCCTACCTTAACAACCGTAGGAAATGCAACCAGGAAAGAAATTGTATTAACCGAAACAGTAGTAACAACGGCTGGCGGTAATTTCAGCCAGGAACAGCGTCTCTGGCAGACTTCTGATAAATTATATACCAGTGGTGAATATCGACTGCTGATCAAAAATGTGAGTTCCGGAAAAGAATTTACAGCTCAAAGCATCATGATTGACAGTGTAAAATCACATAACATCATGCCGTTTATTTTTATACCAAATACCTACCCTGTTCATTGTGGTGTGGGCAATGCCGGTTATGTGGCAGCTACCATCCCGGGTACTGGAACTCAGCCAAATGCTTACATTAATTACAATGTATTATCTCAAACCAAAAAAATCATCTTCAAATCTGTACCCAACGCTAAATTATATAAAGTGACCATGCGTTTCCATTACATCGATTCATTAATGGGCGGCGCAGGAATCAGGAATTATGTGGATATGTCCTTCCCTTCCCTGACCTCTACCACCATTGCCGGAAACGAGGAATTGTCTGTCTCCTTCGGAGTGGCAGATTTTTACAGCCTTCTGGCTTCTGAAATTCCTAAAAAAACAACCGGCAGCATCCGTCACCGCACTGCACACTACATGGAATACATTATTGAGGCCTGCAGCGAGAACATGAGCACGTTCTTATTGGTGAACCAGCCATCTACCACCATTGCCCAGGATAAGCCAAACTATACCAATATCGTTGGCGGAACCGGCATTTTTGCCTCCACCTCCAAAACGTCTTTAGGGAAAGAATTGTGGTCGGATTTTATTGATGAATTGTCTAATAATTCTACAACAAGCTCCCTTCAGTTTATTAAAAGGTACAAGTTTATCTGCCCTTAATCTGCCATTTATACCCTTAAAAACCATCTGAAATGACAAATTTTAGGTGGTTTTTTGCTGTTTGTGCCAGCCTGTCATAATTCCGGGTCTAATTTCAATTGGCATAAACATTGACTACTGTAATGCGTAATTAACAAAAAATCAAATTTAAAAATAGGTATTATGGGAAAAATAATAGGAATAGATTTAGGAACAACCAATAGCTGCGTAGCGGTTATGGAAGGAAATGAAGCTGTTGTTATCGCTAACAATGAAGGAAAAAGAACAACGCCTTCAGTGGTAGCATTTGTTGAAGGTGGCGAAAGAAAAGTAGGTGATCCTGCAAAAAGACAAGCAATTACGAACCCGACAAAAACGGTTTCATCCATTAAACGTTTCATGGGTATTAATTTTGACGAAGCTCAGAAAGAAATCCCACGTATGTCATATAAAGTAGTAAAAGGCGACAATGGAACTCCTCGTATTTCCATCGACGACCGTAACTACTCTGCTCAGGAAATCTCTGCCATCATTTTACAAAAAATGAAAAAAACAGCCGAAGATTTCTTAGGAACAACGGTTGACGAAGCAGTTATTACTGTTCCGGCATACTTTAACGATGCACAGCGCCAGGCTACGAAAGAAGCAGGTGAAATTGCAGGCTTAAAAGTAAAACGTATCATCAACGAACCAACGGCCGCTGCCCTTGCTTATGGTATGGACAAAAAAGGCAAAGACATGAAAATTGTTGTGTTTGACTGCGGTGGTGGTACACATGACGTTTCTGTATTAGAATTAGGAGATGGTGTATTCGAAGTAAAATCAACCGATGGTGACACACACTTAGGTGGTGATGACTTTGACCACTTGATCATCGACTGGTTAGCAGACGAATTCAAAAAAGACGAAGGAATTGACTTACGTCAGGATCCAATGGCTTTACAACGTTTAAAAGAAGCAGCAGAGAAAGCAAAAATTGAATTATCCAGTACAACAACTTCTGAGATCAACTTACCGTATATCATGCCGGTAAATGGTATCCCGAAACATTTAGTGAAACAGTTAACCCGTTCAAAATTCGAACAGTTGGCAGATGGATTAATCAAAAGAACAATCGAGCCATGTAAATCCGCTTTAAAAAATGCAGGTTTATCTAACGCTGATATTGATGAAATTATTTTAGTAGGTGGTTCAACCCGTATCCCAGCTATCCAGGCAGCCGTTGAAAAATTCTTCGGAAAAGCGCCAAGCAAAGGAGTTAACCCGGATGAAGTAGTTGCTTTAGGTGCAGCAATCCAGGGTGGTGTGTTAACAGGTGAAGTAAAAGACGTTTTATTGTTAGACGTAACACCTTTATCTTTAGGTATCGAAACTTACGGTGGAGTATTCACTAAGTTAATCGAATCCAATACTACTATTCCTTCCAAGAAAACAGAAACATTCTCAACAGCCAGCGATAACCAGCCAAGTGTACAGTTACATGTATTACAAGGTGAGCGTCCAATGGCGAAAGATAACAGAACAATTGGTCAGTTCAATTTAGATGGTATCATGCCGGCTCCACGTGGAGTTCCTCAGGTAGAAGTAACATTTGATATTGATGCCAATGGCATCCTTTCTGTATCGGCTAAAGATAAAGCAACCGGTAAAGCACAAAACATCCGTATCGAAGCTTCTTCAGGATTAAGCAAAGAAGAAATCGAGAAAATGAAACGCGAAGCCGAAATGAATGCTGACGCTGATAAAAAAGCAAGAGAAGAAGTGGAAAAAATCAACGCAGCGGATGGCTTAATCTTCCAGTCAGAAAAACAACTGAAAGAATACGGCGATAAAATTCCTGCTGAGAAAAAAACAACCATCGAAAATGCTTTAGCGGAGTTAAAGAAAGCACATGATACAAAAGATATCCCTGCTATCGATACTGCAACTACTGCTATGAACGCAGCATGGGAAGCAGCTTCTACAGAAATGTATGCAGCCATGAACGACAACAAAGGAGATGGTACTAATAACCAAAACCCTGGTGGCGATAACCATACTAATTCTGATAACAACAAAGGTGAAAACGTAACCGATGTTGACTACGAAGAAGTAAAATAAGTTCAGTTTAAGTTAAATTGTTTAGAATCCCCTTCAGAGAAATTTGAAGGGGATTTTTTTGCATTCTAATGCTGTCAGTTTGAGTGTATTTTCGCTGCTTCCTTTAGCGAAAATGTATCGAGAACTCTTTTAAAAAGCATTTCTTTGCTTGCTATAAAACATAGCAATGCAATACTACAATTTGATTTAATTTTGATTATGGTAAATACAATACAAATTGAACACGCGATTCACAACAACCGGATAAAACTATTCATGAAGTTCCCATACGACACTCAAACCATTGATCTGGCCAAAACCATAAACGGCGTAAAATGGAGTCACACCCACAAAGCCTGGTATTTAGGATATCATCCGGAGGTAATGACGCAGGTAAACAGAACCTTCGTACCCAAAGGCATTCAACTGAAATTAGTAAATACACTGGATGACGTCGACCACGTTTGCGTGCTGAAATACGCACGCATGCGAACACAAAATTTATTGAATATTACTTACCCTTTTGATTATTTATAATGAAAAACGGTATATTTGAAATAGTAGCTAGGCCAGCATCTGCTTGTTGGATATGTGCCACAAAGTGGCCATATAAGCTAGTTAGCGGTCAGCTTAAAGACAACTAAAATAATAGACAAAATGAAATGGTACGACATTTTTTCAAATTTTTACGATAGCTCTTTAGAGAAATTATATTTCAGTAGTCGAAAAAGAGCAATTGAATTATTAGACCTCAAAGACAATCAGACGATTATTGACATTGCGTGTGGGACAGGGGCCAACTTCAAACATATAAAAACAAGTAACCACAACTTTACTTTATACGGAACGGACTATTCAAGTGGTATGCTTAAAAAAGGCCAGGACTCAATTGAAAAAAATTCTTGGACAAATACGTTCTTATTTCAAGCGGACGCCCGAGAATTGACATTATCTTCTATTGAAAATTTCACAGGCAAAAAAATAAGTTTTGACAGAGTAATTTGCGTTCTTGGTTTATCAGTAATTCCTGAATGGGAAATGGTTTTAGACAATTTAATAGGACTACTCAATGAAAACGGCAAAATAGTAATCGTTGACGTGTTTGCTGAAAAAAGAAATTTAAATACTTGGTTAGTTGAAAAAGTTGCTAAAGCCGACCTTAACCGTAGAATATGGCAGACACTAAAAATAAAAACAGATAATTTTCATCAAGAATATCTACCCGTAAAAGAAAGTAAAGTTGGCGGAAAATTATTTGTTGCTGTAGGAACTAAACGCCGAAAATAAGCCGAACCGCTAACAGCACCTACAAGAATGCGGGCAGACATCAAAGCATTTGAAAAAGCGGTGGACAATTAATCGTTTTTGCTTTGCAAATGACTACTAACAGTTATCTTTGTCAGGAAGCATTCGGTAGAAACAGCCTTGAGCCGCAAACTAAAGGCAAACCGTTAGGCGGCATAATTAAGAAACTAAACAATGTTTAATAATAAAATATTAATCCCAATTATTTTTGTTTTATTTTTATTTGGTTGCGGTTCTATTACATGGACAAATGGTTATACATTAACTCGTGCGGAGAATAAAGCTTATTCTTATAAAATCATGAATAACAAAAAATTGGAATGGGCGGATTTTACTGGCAAGCCTGACCATACAAAACCGTGGACTGCAGCATCAATATATTTGAAAATTTTTTACACGACAGATTCAAGTTATAACTATGCTTTACCAGGCGAAGATGGAGAAGGATATACGGAACCAAATTTAAAAGTTTATTATGCTATGGATGAGAGATCATGGGTCAAAAATAGATATAAAAACGATGAAGTTCTTAATCATGAAGAAGGGCACCTAAATATTGCAAAAATGTGTGCTCTTGATTTTCAGAAGACTGTACAGCTAATGAAACCAATTAAGAGATTTAATTGTAAAGGAAGACTTGATTCCATACAATCCATGATTAACGGTAAATCAAGACAGATACAAGATATGTATGACGTTGAAACAAATCATGGTCTTAATAATGAAAAACAGCAGTTGTGGGATAAAAAAATTGCTGAGTTAATCAACAAGCTAAAATAAAAATTACGCCGCCTAACAGCACCTGCCAGTAATACGGGCACACAGCAACGCATTTGCAAAAGCGGTAGACAATTAATCATTTTTGCTTTGCAATGCCTGGAACAGTTATCTTTGTTAGGGGTATTCGGCAGAAAACGGGCTTGAGCCGCAAACGGGTGGTTGCAAAACGTAAGCACGCATTTTAAAAAACTTGGTATGAATCGAGATTTAAAAAGATTTATAAAGGCGCAGGCGCAGGATTTTAAAATCGCTTTGGCAGAAATTAAAAAAGGAAAGAAAAGATCACATTGGATGTGGTACATCTTTCCCCAATTAAAAGGATTAGGTTTTAGTGAGACTTCTAAATATTATGGAATAGAAAGCTTAGAAGAAGCAAAAGAATTTCTAAATCATTCGGAACTAGGGCAGAATTTAGTGACCATAACTTCAGAGCTATTGAAACTTGACAAGACAAATGCAACTGAAATATTTGGAACTCCTGATGACAGGAAACTATTATCTTCCATGACATTATTTTCATTAGTTACTCCAGAAAATCCAATTTTCCAGCATGTATTAGACAAATTTTTTGATGGCAAAAAAGACGATCGAACAATTCAACTATTGAACTAGAAAATGAGAGAATTTTCTTGGCAGATTTTCAATTTTAATGTCTCATAAAAAAACGAGTGCTGACAAAATCTGAACTCCCGTTGTCGCGGACGTGTTGCCCGCGACCATCTAATTAAATACTTACAATTTATTCTCGGTAAATAATTCGGAGGATTTAATCAGAAAAGAAATCAAAATTTGGTTCCCTTTTTATGTGCTCCAAAATAAACCGCTCATTTAATAGAACTCACTGCTTACAAAGTAAAACGCCCGTTGTCGCGCACATGTTGTCCGTGACCAGCAGAACCAGCCGCTTACATTTCAGAACTCACCTCTCAAAAAATAATTTTTAAATCAACTGTAACTAAAATAAGTGCTTAATCGTCTTAACCTCAAACTAAACTTTTATATATGACGTTTACTAAAATTATTTTCAATTCAGCTAACAAAATCAGGCCGATCTGGCGTTTAATCCTTTTCTTACTAATTGCTTTTGCAATAAATATTCCCCTGCAGATGGGGCTGCAACAAATTTTAAATCAGGGTATTTTAAGAGGGCTTTTATCCGGCACAATATATTTCATCTCGGTTGTCCTTAGTCTTCTCATACAAATAAAATTTCTCGACAAATCCTCATTTAAAAAATATGGTCTGAACATTAATAAAACCTGGATAAAAGAATTCTTCTTCGGATCATTTATATCATTGGTTCAACTTTCTCTCTTCTTTATCATCTTGTATGCAACAGGAAATTTGGAAATCGTCGGTTACTTCGTAAAAGCCTCCCCAAATTATTCATTCTTAGAAGGTTTTTTCTCCGAGATGTTTGCCTTGATCGTAGGAGGTTCAATGGAAGAAATATTCTTCCGTTCCTTTTTGTTCTATATATTATATGAGGCATTACAAACCATTATAAAAGATAAAAAAAAGAGAGTCGTTGTCGTAGTGGCCACTACTTCTGTTTTATTTGGCCTGGCTCATATGGGAAATAACGGGGCAACATTCATTTCAAATATAAATTTGGTATGTGACGCCTTAATGATGGCTTTACCATTTATAATCACCGGCAGATTAGGGATGTCCATTGGGATTCATTTTGCCTGGAACTTAATTCAGGGTTCCGTTTTTGGCTTTGCGATGAGTGGCAACATTGCTAAAGTAACAATGATAAGCGTTACCATGCCCAACAACCTGTTGACTGGCGGAATTTTTGGCCCCGAAGGAAGTGTGTTATTAGTTCTATTAGATGTAATTGCTGTAGCATTAATTGTATACCGGCATAAATCCAAAAATAATGAAAGTACAGCGAACTCAAATACCCTTGTCCACCGGCTGGCAGATTAATTTTTGCAATTTGCAAATGTGGCTAAACATTTTATCTTTGTTAGTGCTCAACCTATAATGTTATATGAACGTACAGGGACAAATCAAAGAGTATATTGCCGGCCAGCCTGAACCAAAAGGCAGCGACATGCAGGAATTGCACTGCACCATCCTGGAAATAAAGCCTGCCTGTAAATTATGGTTCCTCGATGGTGAAGACAGTAATGGTAAAACTGTTTCTAATCCGAACATAGGATATGGACTTCACACCATAAAATATGCGGACGGAAAAACCAGGGAGTTTTATCAGATTGGACTCAGTGCAAACACAACCGGGATCTCTGTCTATATCCTCGGCATCGATGATAAAAAATACTTAGCCAACACCTATGGAAAGAAAATAGGCTGAAAGACATAAACATGGAAATACTGAAGGCGGCAATACAGGATGGATTTGAGACCCGGTCCCAATAGCCTATCAAAAGAAAAAAATGAAGCAAAAGATTAATTAGACTTTTAAATGTAATGACATATTAATGTAACATCATTACTTTAGGATATAAAAAGAACATGATAAAATACCTCACCATCGTATTCCTGATTGCCGGCATTTCATGCCGGGCTCAAAAATCGGTCATTCAAAAACACGTTAATATTGATGTGAGTACCTTTGAGTCCGAAAATAAAACGAAAGCTTCTGCAATGCCTGAAATTAAAGCAACCAGTAAATTAAAGAAGTATAAAAGAAGGTTCGATTATCTGTTGGTTAACATTTCTGAAATTCACCATCCTGAAAAATCTGAAGAAAGGAACGCAATCTTTAATTTATATCCTGATAGACAAGAAATCAAAAAACGTTACCTCGAAAAGTACATCCAGGATAAAAAACTGGTTGCCTATTTTGAAGAAACAATGGCGCCCATAAACGATCCGCATTTACAAATAAATAAGTCCTACGCCGTAGATGAATTGATGGAGGTCGCATCCAAATTTTTCTATGCCGATAAAGTAAAACCGGACACGACTGTTCAATCCCATGTCTGTATTGGCATCAATGGCATGAAAGAAACCAGGTGGGAAAAAGATTATACTTTGCTTGCAGCTTTTTGTTATGAGGCCATATTTAATAATCTGGATGAGGATTCCTCACATATTTCAGAATCCTATCGTTCAGAAAAGAGGTTGTCTTGTGAGCAGTACAGAAAAAATATAACAACACTGGATAAATATCTCGAAGATGTAAAATGGGACTTATTCGATAGAATGAAGAATAATGCAATATTGAAGGAAGAGCTTTTAAAGTATTATGAATTGAATAAACATAACCTGGCATTTAATATAGTTAAATGAGCCGGCAATACTTAGGATAAAATAAATAACTGCATTTGCAAAAAACGGTCGCCTTCCGGCAACCGTTAGAAATAACAACACAAAATATCGATCAGCGAAACCGTTCTAAGCCCCTGCAGGTTTCTTTTTCTTCTTGGATTTTTTGGCCGGTGCTTTTACTTTCTCCGCCTCTTTTATTGCAGCCGAATCTACAGGTGCTACAGTAACTGTAGGAGCAGGTGGCGGAGGTGGCGGTAGTTTGGCCAGTCTTCTTTGTTTTTCATTTCGAATGGTACGATCTAACTCGAGAGATTGCTTTTGAGCGGGGGTAAGATAGCCGGTAACTGTTTCATAAAAGGTGTTTTGAGACATTCTTAATCCCATGTACACCGCATTCTTATCATACTCCATGACTTGTTTGAGCTTCTCATAGGCCTGCTTTTCACCTTGGCGCCGATCAATAGCTGCCGTCAACCAAATCTCCTGTTGCGACTTTGTAAGGCGGAATCTATCAGCAGCCATTTGTACTTCTTCCTCTACAGTGGCGGCCTCGTACACACTTTTATAATCCATGATGCTCTCGCCTGCGTTAGATGAAGATAGTGAGGATGCCGGATCAACCAGTTTAACATTGGTTGAAGGAGCCGGTGAAACTGCTGCAAAAGTTCCCTGTGAAGCTGTTAAGGGTACAGGACCGTTCTGTGCGCCCGCAACCTGAAATATCAAAGCTGCCGGGATAATAAAAAATTTAGATCTCATAGGTTCAGTATATAAAATATAACAATAAAACTCAAAAGCTGTGTCAATCAGACATGCGTTTCCTCAAAGGTATACCAGCTATTTTCCTTACCGCCATAGTTTTCGGTAAGGTTCTTGTTTTAATAGCCCGGGTAATTATCAGGGTCGTTCTGTAAAAGGCGCAACCGAGAAAAAAGAACATTAAAAAACGCCTTTGGTCACGCCGGGGCATGATCGAAAAAGTATCATCAATTAACATGAGATGCAAGGAAGAAAATTTTATAGCAGTTTAAAATTTACAATATCTGCATAGCGCCTGCTTCGAAGACTGTAACCTTTTCAGATCAATTCTCTGTAAATTTATATTGAAAAAATAAAAAAATGATATCGAAATTATTTTTCATATTGACTGTATGTTGTCTCTCCCTTAGCTCATGTTTCACCTCGATGCACCACACACAGGACAAGGCTCTTGTGAAAAATGCAAACATCGACGAGACACTGAAGATCACAAAAGATGAAATAAAAAAGGAAAGCATCAGTCAGTCCCTGGGACTTTGGGTGTTGCGCGATCAGGAAGTAACGCCCGCGCAGGCCAAAACAATTTCAGAACTATATCTTAGTCACATCGACAGCATGAAAAACGGGTTCAACATCTGGCATGCTTCATGGGCAATTTCTAATCTCTATCGCTTTGGTGATGATGCTGTAAAGGCGGAACTGGAGATTGCTTACCAGAAAGCAAAGACGCAACCGGAACGAATCGAAAAAAAAGGCCAAAAGAAAATAGCGAATTCTCATATCAATGGAGAGAAAACGGTCACAGGGTTTATACATGCCGGCGGCAGGTCCTACGCCAAACGACATTTGGTTGTGCCGGGTAATAAAAAGTACGTCCAGTCTTACGAAGAATACCTTAAAAAAGAGAAGAAGTAATTTTTGTTTTGTATACCAATCGGTGTATTTCCCTTCGCAAACTCTGATAAGCTACTAACTTTGTTTTGGATACTACCAATTGACAAATACCCGGATTTTTAATAGGGGCTTACAAATTATTCCTTTTTTTGGCAGATGTCCTACAACAATGTATCTTTAAATAAACTCCGGAGTAACCGGTAAACAAATAATAAACAAATGATGGCAAACATTAACACGAATCCTAAACTGTTGAAAAATGTCTAAAGCAAATTCTCAACGGAAAGGGATTAGATGATTAAAAATAATAACGAACATTTTTATACCGTATGAAAAATAATAAAAGAAAATTATCAGCAGAACAACAGGAAGAACTGGTCCAAACCTTAAAAACCCGTTTCGAAAAGAATAAGGAACGCCATAAAGGTATTGATTGGGCCAAAGTACAATCAAAGCTGGAAGCACAGCCGGGTAAATTATGGTCACTCGATGACATGGAAACAACCGGCGGTGAACCAGACGTCGTTGGCTTTGATAAAAAAACAGGAGAATATATTTTTGTTGATTGTTCAGCGGAAACTCCTAAAGGCCGCAGAAGTTTGTGCTACGACCGTAAGGCGCTGGATTCCCGGAAAGAACATAAACCAAAAGACAGTGCCATGGATATGGCTGCTGCAATGGGCATTGAGATCTTAACTGAAGAGCAATACCGCGACCTTCAGAAACTGGGGAGTTTCGATGCTAAATCATCGAGCTGGATCATCACTCCTTCTGAGATCCGAAAACTGGGCGGAGCCCTCTTTTGTGATTTCCGTTACAATACGGTTTTTGTGTACCATAACGGTGCGGAGTCTTACTATGCGGTAAGAGGATTCCGCGGTTCACTAAGGGTGTAATTCTTATAAAGCACTACGTATGACACCAACCTTTTTTGCCACGCAGGAAGAATTCAGAAAATGGTTAGCCAAACACCATAAGAAAGAAACCGAACTATTGGTTGGCTTTTATAAAGTAGATAGCGGCAAACCATCCATGACCTGGTCACAATCCGTTGATCAGGCTCTTTGTTTTGGCTGGATTGATGGAGTGAGAAGATCCATCGATAATAAAAGTTACAGTATTCGTTTTACACCAAGAAGACCTACAAGTATCTGGAGTGCCATCAACATCAAAAAAATGGAAGAACTCACAAAGGCTGGCTTAATGACTATGGAAGGGCAAAAGGCATTTTCTTTAAGAAAAGAACATAAATCCCGCATTTATTCGCACGAGAAAGAACCTGCAGTTCTGATTCCCGAACTGGAAAAACAATTTAAGAAAAATAAAGCTGCCTGGAACTATTTTATGGAACAGGCTCCCTCCTATAAAAAAGTAATGATTCATTGGATCATGAGCGCCAAACAAGAAAAAACAAGGCAGTCGCGGCTTGAAAAAACCATCGCCGTAAGCGGACAACAAAAAAGAGTAATGTAAAACAAAACCGACTTTGCTAAATGTGAAAGAACGTTATTTCACTTTACAAATACTTAATTATTACTTAGCTTTGTTAAAGACCATTCGTTTATCAGACATGAAAAAAGTTTCACTCACCCTCTTTTTCTTTTTCACCATTTCATCGTCTCTTTTTGCAGGCGATTCTCTGAACATCGTTCCTAAAAAAGTAAGTTTTGGTTACGCAGCCAACAGTAACCGCAACGTTAATTCCGTGATCGTTCATTCGACTTTCAATAATTCGGGTGGCGACAAATATGATATCGACCTGGTACTCAAACAATTCTCTCAATACGGTGTATCGGCGCATTATGTCATTGGCAGAGACGGAAAAATATATCAGTTGGTGGATGAAAAAGATAATTCCTATCACGCAGGCAAAAGCAGTTTACCGGACGGAACCACCAATGTCAATTCCTATTCCATTGGAATTGAAATCATGACTTCTTATACGGAGAGTCCAACAGAAGAGCAATCCAAAGCCTTACTGGGCCTGATCAACAGCATCAAAAAAAGATATCCCATTAAATATGTCCTAAGGCATAGCGATATTGCACCGGTGAGAAAAACCGATCCCTGGAATTTCGATTGGAACTCTTTCAAAAAACGTCTTGAAGACAGCAATAAGTGAAAATTTTACTCTTACTAATTTCTTCAACTAACAGGGCAGACAATTGACTAATTTCTTTATGGCCTAACTGTAAAGAAATAATACCTTAACATTCGTTGTGAGTTATCCTTTGTAATCAGTGAATTCTACAACTTCTCTCTCACGCAACACAATGATGCCGGCTGTAAACTTCTCACCTTTGTTGAATTATTGTTCTCACCTGAAAAATAAAAAAACATGAAATACAACGGAAATCAAACAGAGAAAGTGGAAATTGAAAACCAAAAAACATTAATAGCAAATCAAAAGGAATACATTTCTATGCTCGAAAAAATCATGACCTTTATTTCCCACGATATAAGGCAACAGGTAGCACATATTCAGGGCCTTTCCTATTTATTGAAACCAGTTAACAGCGAATCTGGACAGTCAAATAAAAAACTGCTACATATCAAAAAATCAGCGTTACTGCTTGATGCACGCACAAGGACCCTTTCGGCATTGATCTATAAGAAAATACTCAGTCTCAAAAAAGCTGAAGAAGCGCGAATAATACAAAAACCGATTATCCGGTAATGACAACGTTCCATACAAATTACATGATTAAAGTAGATTGGATTTTGTTTGTTTTCAAAAAGTCTGCCTAATCCGTGACTTATGTAATTTATAACAGCGTCAATACAAAATATTTGCTTGCCTGATTGCCATCTTTGACATGTGGAAAATTATCTACAAATTAAAAACAACTTTATGCGCTATTTAAAAATAATCAGTTTTGTTATATCCATTATCGCTTCCAACGCGCTCAGGTCACAGGTTTCCGTTAATGTAAATATTGGCACACCTCCACTATGGGGCCCGGTATATGTAGAAGAACGCTACTATTATTTACCTGATGTAGAAGCCTATTATGACATAGAAACCTCAATGTTTATTTATTTCGGCAACGGCGTTTGGCTTCACAGAGCCTCCCTTCCTTCCCGTTACAGGAGTTATGACCTTTATAATGGGTACAAGGTTGTTATGACAGGTTATCACGGCCATACACCCTATAATGATTTTCACGTTCATAAAGTGAAGTACAAGAAAGGCTATAAAGGTGGGCCTCAGAAAACAATTGGCAACAAGCCGGGGAAAGGAAATAATAAATCAACCGGATCAGGAAACCATCAAAAATCTCAGCAGAAAAATAGCAGCGGAAATAAACAAAACAAAGTCGGTGGCGGCGGAAACCATCATGACGGTGGCAACAAAGGCGGAGGAAAAAGTGGAGGCGGAAAAGGAAAAAAATAATTATTCCGATCGGTCAATTAGAAAAAAGATCATATCAGTTCCATTTGGTAAAGATCGAGACCTTTCGCCCAATGATCCTTTTCAAAGCAAACCGTTTTAAAACCGTATTTTTCAAAAAAGCGGTATGTGTGCTGAGTGGTGCCCAACGCAATTTTAATACCTGGATAAATTTTTCCAGCCTCGCTGATGCGAAATGCAAGCAGGGCTTTTCCAAAATTTTGTTTGTGGTAATCATGGTGCACCATACCCCAGGTCATGATCACATGTGGTTCTGTGGTATATTTACCCGGCTCATTCAAGGCGATACCGCCACAGCCAATTAATATGTTGTCTTTAAAAACAACAGCATAATGTTTAACAAAAACATCTTTTTCAAGAAAGGCAGAAAATAAGGGAAATTCTTCTTCCGCAAAATACAAAGGCATATTGCTTTTGAAGATATCAAGCAGCCTGTTTTTGTACTCGGGTAAATATGGTTTAATTGTTATCAATTACCTTAGGTACTTTAAAGTAATCCGAATCCTTTTTTGGGGCGTTCTTCAAAGCATCTTTTTGATTCAGCGTGTCTTTTGCTTCATCTTCACGCATCACGTTCACTTCGTCCGTCATATAAATCAACGGTTCAACACCATCTGTATCCATTTCGTTAAGCTTGTCAACAAATGCCAGCATACGGTTCATATCATTCAGGATCTCAGCCTTGCCTTCTTCTGTAAATTCCAAACGCGCCAGGTGAGCTACTTCGTTTACCGTTTTGATATCAATTTTTTGTGCCATGGTTGTATTCGTTTAAAGTGTCGTTGATTAGTTTAAAAACGCGTTCCCGCAAATCTACTAAATTATCTTCAGTCATGCCCTTGGTTTCAATTGGTTCGAGGACTACTGTTTTAGCGATTCCAAAACAGCCATGGCTTTTGAAATAACCACCGTTCTGAAGCAATTTCCAGTTATTGAGATTCACAACAGGAACAACAGGCACTTGCTTATCGATGGCTAATTTGAATGCGCCATTCTTAAAAGGCTTTAATACCCCAAAACTTGAAATGGTACCTTCCGGAAAAATCACCATGCTCCGGCCTTTATCAATTTCTTCGGCAGCTCTTGCAAGCGCTTTGTGAGGATCTACCCTGCTCTTTCGGTTCACAGGGATATCCATGCCTTTGAAAAAGGTTTTAAATAAAGGGGCTTTCATCAGCTCAGCTTTTCCCATATAGATGGCTAAATGATCAATATAAAACGTGCTCAATACAATATCCAGGTAAGAAGTATGATTGCCCACAAATACACAGGGACGGGGCATTTTTTTGGATTTGGATTTATAAATGATCACAGGGATAATTCCTGATAAATATGCGATACATCGCGACCAAAACCTCTTGATCTTGAAAGCGGTCTCCAGGCGCTGTGTTTTAATTGTAAAAAAGAATAAGGGGTAAAGAATTATTAAGGTCAGCACAAATTCAAGGAAAAACCATGTTTTCCAGATTGGAGCGAATATGAATTTTATAGTTTTCAAGAGGACAAAGATACAAATTTTAGATATAAGAAAGGCGATTTGAGAGAGTACAATCTAACCATAAAGGAACTCTGCCGGAGCCAATTTTTATAAATCTACGCCTGAATTTTTGTAATTTAATTAAACACTAAAAATGTTACTTTTACTGAAAAAAAAGCAGCTTGCAGAACCAGGTCACCATACAAATTACAAATGCCGGTAAAAAATTCGGAAGGGAATGGATTTTCCGCAAAGTGGGCATGGAAATCAAACCTGGTGAAAAACTGGTGATCCTTGGTTTGAATGGTTCCGGTAAATCTACCCTGCTACAGGCAATGACAGGTTACCTGTCCTTAAATGAAGGAATGGTTTCATATTCCTCCGGCGCTAAAAAAATAGCAGATGAAGAGCAGTATCAACTGATCAGCCTGGCTTCCCCTTACCTTGAACTGGTTGAAGATTTTACACTCGAGGAACAAATCAAACATGTGGCCATCTATAAACCTTTCCTTCATCGCTTAGATACAACGCAGATCCTTGAATTATCAGGTCTTTCGGTTCACAAAAACAAATACATTAAATTGTTTTCGAGTGGAATGAAGCAGCGTGTAAAACTAACGCTCGCTATTTTAGCAGATGCTCCGGTTTTATTTCTCGATGAACCCACTACCAATTTAGATGCTACCGTTATCGACTGGTACAAAAATATGATCGCCACATACGCCATGCATAAGAGCATTATCGTTTGTTCTAATTCTATCAAAGAAGAATATGCTTTTTGTGACCATGTGATCACCATGGAAGACTTTAAGCTGTGATAGAGGCAACCTTCGGGTTTCCGAAATCTATCAATTGTTAACTAACACATTGAACAGAATAATATGAAAAAAATATTTTTAGTCCGCCATGCCAAGTCTGACTGGAACAATCCTGAGAACAAAGACATAGAGCGTCCTCTTAACGACAGGGGCTACAACAACGCCAACCTGATGAGCAAACAGTTTAAAACTATACCCGACCTGATCGTTTCCAGTCCGGCCATCCGTGCCATTAGTACAGCGTTGATCTTTGCCCGGAATTTAAATTATGATTCCAACAAAATTCAGATTAAAAAAGAATTATACGAATCATCTGTGAAAGATTACCTGTCCGTTATTCATCAACTGGATAATCAATATAACACAACCATGCTTTTTGCCCATAATCCAACGATCAGCGATTTAGCAGATTCTTTGGTAAAGTCTCTTCCTATGGAGATGGCCACCTGTGCTATTGCAGGCATCAGCTTTGAATGCAGTAAATGGACGGACATAAAAAACAAACAAGGCGAATTGTTTTTATTTGATTATCCCAAGAAGAATAATGACTAGTTGAACCACCATGTCCCGATATAAAGACGC
The DNA here is from genome assembly GCA_021155905.1 of Bacteroidota bacterium. Lineage (GTDB taxonomy): Bacteria > Bacteroidota > Bacteroidia > B-17B0 > Aurantibacillaceae > UBA4416. Next base: position 41,694 of record JAJNBG010000021.1, on the reverse strand, counting down.
TACACGTAACTCCGGAATTTTATCATACAGTCTCGGTGATGATTATATCAAAATCGTATTTAAGACAGGTTCTACCTACCTCTATACGAATAAGAGTACAGGTAAAAGACACATAGAACAAATGAAAAAACTAGCCGTCAAAGGCAAAGGCTTAGCCACCTATATCAATATCCACGTGAGAGACAGGTTCGAGGAAAAATTATAACCGGTAAATTACGCCGTGTTCAACTTACTTTTCCTATAACCATACATCAGGTAAACCACCAATCCAATCACTAACCAAACCGAAAACATCATCCAGTTGGTCCAGCCCATTCCCGTTAATAAATAACAGCAGGATAACAAGCCCAGTACCGGGATCAAAGAATAACTCTTAATAAATGAGAATATGGCAATCAGGATCCAGACAAGGTAAAAAATAATCATCGGATAATTATAGATGTCATTCGCATCATTGGCATATATCGAATTCGGGTAATAGAACCCTATCAATATAAATCCTACGACTGTTACAACGGGCACAATAAACTTTGAACTGACATAAGGCATTTTGAATTTTCCTTTTTCCCTGGCTTCCATATTTCTTGGGAGTATCAATACACCGCCGCATACCAATACGAAAGCAAATAAAGTTCCGATACTCGTGAAATCCAATACAAATTTTGGGGTGGTAAAAAAGATGGGGATCCCCACTACCAGTCCGGTAATTAAGGTTGAGAAGGCAGGTGTCTTATATTTCGGATGAATTTCAGCAAACTTCTTTGGCAATAATCCATCGCGACTCATCGCCATCCAGATCCTTGGTTGTCCCATCTGAAATACCAGAATCACACTCGTCATCGCCACTACCGCTGCAATCGAAACAATAAACAGCATCCACTTGATTCCCTTCAGAGCAAACACCTCTGCCAAGGGATCAGAAACATTTAAAGCGGTATAAGAAACCATTCCGGTTAAAACCAAAGCCAGGATGATAAACACTACAGTACAAATAATCAACGAATAGATCATCCCTCGTGGCAGATCTCTTTGCGGATTTTTACTTTCCTCGGCCAGAGTAGATACAGCATCAAAACCAATATAGGCGAAAAATACGCCCGAAACTCCCGCCATGACTCCGCTGAATTGGTTAGGCATAAACGGGGTCCAGTTGTCAATATCCACATAAGATGCGCCAACGATAATAACCAGCAAAATAATCGCCAGTTTAATGATCACCATAATGTTACTGGCATTACGTGATTCTTTAGTACCCACATAAACTAACCAAGTCACCAAAATATTAATCATGATGGCCGGAAGATCGATGATAAACTTAACCCCTAATACAACGGGCGCAGCGTTCCAGGCATTGGATAATTTACCTGCAGCTCCATCCAAAAATGCCTGGTGAGAATCTGAATAATTATTAGTTAACCATAAAGGCATATGCAAGCCAAAACCTTCAAGCAAATTCACGAAATACCCGCTCCACGAAAAAGCCACATAGATGTTTCCGATAGAATATTCCATTAATAAGGCCCAGCCAATAATCCAAGCCGCCAGTTCTCCAAAAGATACATAGGCGTATGTATAGGCACTTCCGGATGCAGGAACACGCGTAGCAAAATCTGCGTAGCACATCGCCGTGAATCCACAAGCGATTGCGCAAATGACAAATAAAAAGATAACAGCCGGTCCGCCTGAAAAACAAGCCGAACCAATACTACTGAAACTCCCTGCGCCAATGATAGCCGCTATACCAAAAAAGGTTAAGTCTCTAACCGTGAGCACGCGATGCAAACCCGACTCATGGCTTTCTGCATCTGAAATTGCTGAAACTGACTTTCTACGTAATAAATTATTAAAAATAAAACCCATATTAATTTTTTAAAATGCTTTAAACAAATATAACTATTTAACTAAACGTTTGATGACCGGAATTTTTTTAAAGACCTCCGGATTAAGATACAGTAAGGGGATCATTAATAAAAACGGAATAAATGGAACCTTATACCTCACAATGGCTCCCATCACCGTAGTTGTGATCCCAATGAGTATAAATGACACGATAACGATCGAGATGCAACAGACCAGCAAATTACGATCTGCCAATAAGTTATCCCGGAATACGAAACAGAATATAAAAAATAAGAGAAAAGCTAAATTCTCCGCGGACGCCATTAATTCCAATACTGAGCGGCTGTCGTAAAAAAACGGTCTGCACAAAACATTGTAAAATGACTGCGGAATTAATCTGGCAAAAGAGAAAAACGAATACTGAAGCCTGTCTATAGAAATTGCAGAACCGGACGGTGCACAAATAGCCCGCATGGAAAAATAAGACGTATCACGATTATTGGTTTCGTAAATGGTATCTCTCAGGTTATGAGTGTCCCAATACATGAAAGCAGAATGCCGGTCGAGCTGAAACAGATTTTTTTCTTTATCAACTAATTGAAATTGGGTAGAATCCCTGCACTCCAGCCTTACATACTTATCTCCGTTGATAAAGAAAATACCACCTTTGCTTAGACTGACAAAATCATTCTGACGAACGACAATGGTATTGAGTACATCCTTATCGAAAACAAATTTCAGAACCAGGATGCCTGTACTATAAATGAGCAACAATGAAGTGGTATAAAACACCACAATTCTTTTGATGTCATAACGCTTTACAATTGCGAATAATAAGAAGGGAACGAGGAGCAGAGCAATGATATATGGCTTAATGATAAGGAAAAGGGCCGTTGAAAAAAGCAACAGGAACAGGTGTTTCCATATGAACTGAGAATGCACCACCACTTTAAAATAGGCATAGGTAAATAGTCCTAATAAACACATCGCGATCGGTTCTTTTAAAACACCCGAGGTCCAGAATAACACAGAAGGCGTTAGGAAAATAATAGCGGCCAGAAGAATTTCTTTTTTAGGGAAATACGGCTTAAAGGTTTTGTAAAAAGCATACTGTCCAATGAATGAAATAATCAGCATCACCAGGGCATGGACAGCATATTCACCGAAAGAAAATAACATGATCAGCGCATTCAACCTGATGGGAGTACGGTTATCGTTTAAAAAGAAATCTGAGGTCACATCTGCCCTGCCCCACTTTTCAATATCATCAAAATAAGGCTCGTACAGTGGATCAGTATCAAGCTCCGAATGCAGTCCAAAAATCATTTTGATAAAATCCATCCCATGATCCGGCAGAGCGCTATACATGATTTTAGCGTCATGCAGGGTAGAAACACTATCACCATTAAAACCCGGAGGATAATAGCAAAAGTAAACCCAGTAATAGGCAAAACACGCCATGACCTTAATACAAAGGATTCCAAAAATTACTTTCAGCGACAGCTGCTCATCTTTAAAGAAAGAGGACCTGCTTATCAAAAAACAGAACGCTAAGAAATATAATGTGGCTAAAATCAATATTTCTCAAAGAATTTAATTTCCATAAAACGATCCGGTTCTTTCAAGCCCTGAAACCCAAATTGGGTATACAATCTATGTGCATCCAATGTGGCCAGCATAAATCGCCGGACATTTTTTAAAGAGTCCTGACTCATAATATATTTCATCAGTTCTTTTGAAAGGCCTTTTCCTCTGGCACTCTTATCAATGAATACATCCGCAAGGTAAGCAAACGTAGCCTGGTCGGTAATTACCCGGGCAAAGCCAACCTGAATATTTTCACGATAAATACCAAAACAGAAACTGCCTACAATAGATTTTTGAACTATTTCAAGCGGAATGTTTTTTGCCCAGTAACTTTCTTCACTTAAGTACCGGTGAATGTATGTCACGTTCAATTTATTCTTATCCGTAGAAAAAATATACTCGCCTATTTGCGTCCCGGTACTCATAGGTTACTCACTAATGCTAATTGCTTGGTTTTACTATCAAACACAAAACGCGTAATTTTTTTTATACCTGTGGAAGAAAAATTAAACAATAGTTCCCATTGCTTAGTTTGCTCATTATATCTTAGTAACTCTGCATTTTCGGATTTGATTAATCCCAGTTCCGGATGCCATATAAAATCCTCGTTAGTAGTTGGATAAGCAGCATATACCCGACTCTCTTTTAAAACCGGATCATAAATCCTGAATTGAGTGGAAACCGAATCCTTAATGGCATATATAAACTTTGAACTGCTTCCCACCTTCTTAAAAGACCTGGCAGGATAATCACAAATCCAGGTGTCTTTGTTTGTTTTGAGAACAAGGGCCCGCAAAGAATGTGGTTCGGTGAGTTTATAATATAAAACGGTATCAGCATTCAACCAGGTATGGTAACCAACAGAATCTGTATTTTCGTGTGCGATATGATTAAAAGTGCCATCTAAATTAAATTGCCAGATACGCTGTGCCGAATCCTTTTCAACCACCACGGCACTGAACCCAAAACAACCCGGTAGAATAGTTGGTGAATACTCGCTAACATGCGACCTCGTCAGGTTGACACGGTTTTTTTTTGAAATAGCATATTGGTATATATCCGCCTGGTTACTTGAATCAACACTTACATAAATTACAGATTTTTCGTCAGTTGAAAACGCAGGCTGGTTATCATAACCGGGACGGTTGGTAATGTTTAAAGGCTTAGAGTAACTATATTTCCCTTCCTTCTTTTCAATCTTAAACAACCAGATGTCTGTTTCCGGCATTTGTGCGGAAGCTGTTAACGTGAACAAAAGGTGTATTAAAAAAATGTTTTTCATTATACTTCAATGGTTTCGTGGAACCTTTTCTTAAAGGTAAATTGTATCAACAGATAGATCATCCATCCCCAGAAAAGGCCGACAATCAAACCAACAAAAATATCAGAAGGATAGTGAACTCCAAGGTACATCCTGGAATAAGCCGTTAAACCAGCCCAGGCAAAAAAGCCGCTCCTGAACCAGAAGGATTCCTTGCTGAAAAGGAGAAACAATAACATAGCAATTCCAAAGCTGTTGGTTGAGTGCCCTGAGAAAAAGCCATACTGGCCCCCTTTATAGGCATTCACAATATGAACCTGCGATTGAATTTCAAGGTTATGAGTGGGTCTGTATCTCTTGATGGCATGCTTTGTCCGGTTGGCTGTCTGGTCAGTTAAGATGATCATTAAACCCAGGAATCCCAGTAAAATGAAGAGTTTCCGGGAACCATAACGCTTGTACACCATAATGAGCCAATAGGCAAACAAGGGGGTAAATACCCAGGTTTCTGAAACATACCACATCACAATATCCATGATAGGGCAATGACAGGCATTGATCGCTAAAAACAGGTGCCTGTCCAATAATTCCAGTTGTTCTAACATTATTTAAAAGTAGAAAAAAAGAATCTATATGTTATAAATTTCCATTAAAAGCACATTGTTAAAAACTTGTTAGCTAAGGGAATGTTATAGATTTTTAAGCACTTTTCAACAAAGTAGTGATATGCAGTGCGAACAATTATCTTTGTGTTTTTACGACAATTTATGACCAATTCAAAGAAGATAAGCAGTGCTCTGATTTCAGTTTATTACAAAGATAATTTAGAGCCTGTTATTAAAAAATTAAATGAGTTAGGAGTAACCATATACAGCACCGGGGGAACACAAACTTTTATTGAAAATCTTGGAGCTCCTGTAAAATCGGTTGAGGGATTGACTTCTTTTCCGGAGATACTTGGAGGAAGAGTGAAAACATTACATCCGAAAATTTTCGGAGGCATCCTGGGAAGAAGAGGGCTTGATACGGATGTGGCGCAAATGGAACAGCATGAAATTCCAAACATTGATCTGGTAATCGTTGACCTGTACCCTTTTGAAGAAACACTGGCCAGCGGAGCATCCGAAGAAGATATTATTGAAAAAATTGACATTGGCGGTATCTCACTGATTCGCGCAGCAGCCAAAAATTTTAATGACGTGGTGATCGTTGCATCGAGAAACGATTATTCTTCATTATTAAATTTACTGAATGAAAAAAATGGTTCAACGGATTTAGCAGATCGTAAAACATATGCTGCTAAAGCTTTTGCCATGAGTAGTTATTACGATTCAGCCATCTTTAATTATTTCAACTCTGACGAACAACTTCCTATTTTAAGAAATAGCATCAACAGTGGGTCAGTATTACGTTACGGCGAAAACCCGCACCAAAAGGGTGTCTTCTATGGCGACATGAACGCCATGTTTGAAAAACTAAACGGCAAAGAATTATCCTACAACAATTTATTAGACGTAGATGCCGCTGTTAATTTAATGGCAGATTTTACGGAAGAACCAACCTTTGCGATTTTAAAACATAATAACGCTTGCGGAATTGCCTCACGGCCTAAATTGGCGGATGCTTACAGAGATGCGTTGGCAGGAGATCCTACATCAGCTTTCGGTGGTATCCTGATCAGTAACAAGGAGATTGATTTTGAAACTGCTGAAGAGATTCATAAATTGTTTTGCGAAGTGGTGATTGCTCCCTCCTACTCAGCAAACGCGTTGGCTATTTTAAAAACAAAAAACAACAGGATCATTTTGGTACAAAAACCAGTGGAACTTCCTCAAAAACAAATCCGCACCTTACTGAATGGCATTGTGGAGCAGGACCGGGACTCTGTATCAGAAACAAAAGCAAATTTACAAACCGTCACTAACGTTGCTCCAACTGAAGCTCAATTAAAAGATTTATTATTCGCCAATAAACTGGCAAAGCATACCAAATCAAATACAGTGGTATTGGTAAAGAACAATCAATTACTGGCGAGCGGTACAGGGCAAACCTCACGCGTAGACGCATTAAAACAGGCAATTGTAAAAGCAGAAACTTTTGGTTTTGACCTTAAAGGCGCTGTAATGGCCAGTGACGCTTTCTTTCCGTTTGCAGATTGCGTCGAAATTGCGCACAAGGTTGGCGTTGACACTGTGATTCAACCTGGCGGTTCTATTAAAGACAAGGATAGCATTGAATATTGCAATGCAAAAGGCATGAGTATGGTATTTACAGGAACAAGACATTTTAAACATTAGGTTCCGAATGTGGACAACTAAGTTTATGGCAAAAAATAATGTCGCTATAAGTTAGAAGTACTAAAACCAAAGAATACATTAATAAATCTTAAAAATATATAACAGTTTAACTTAACAATACACTAATTTTCACATATGGCTTTATTCGATTTTTTAACCCAGGACATTGCAATTGACTTAGGTACAGCCAATACCATCATTATTCATAATGAAAAAGTGGTGGTTGATCAACCCAGTATTGTTGCAGTGGACAGAACAACTGGTAAGGTAATCGCAGTTGGTAAGCAGGCTCAAATGATGCATGGAAAAACACATGAGAACATTAAAACCATTCGCCCTTTGCGTGATGGGGTTATTGCAGATTTCCAGGCAGCCGAAGAAATGATTAAAGGAATGATCAAAATGATCAACCCAGGAAATCGTTTTTTCAAACCTTCTCTGCGCATGGTAATTTGTATTCCCAGCGGGATCACCGAGGTTGAAAAACGTGCGGTTCGTGACAGTGCTGAGCATGCCGGCGCCAAGGAAGTGTATATGATCCATGAGCCAATGGCCGCCGCTATTGGTATGGGAATTGACGTGGAAGAGCCAATGGGAAATATGATCATCGATATTGGTGGTGGTACTTCTGAAATTGCCGTTATTGCTTTAGGTGGTATTGTGTGTGATAAATCAACCCGTATAGCAGGTGACGATTTTAACGCAAATATTGAAGAATACATGCGCCGTCAGCACAATATTTTAATTGGTGAGCGAAGCGCAGAACAGGTGAAAATTGAAGTTGGCGCCGCCATGACTGAAATCGAAAATCCTCCGGCTGATTATGCGGTTCAGGGACGCGATTTAATGAGTGGTATTCCTAAAGAAGTATTTGTGAGTTATGTTGAAATTGCTCATTGTCTTGATAAATCCATTTCAAAAATTGAAGAGGCGATTTTAAATGCACTGGAGATGACTCCTCCGGAATTAGCAGCAGATATTTATCGCACCGGAATTTATATGGCCGGTGGCGGATCCTTGTTAAGAGGATTAGATAAACGTATTTCATTAAAAACAAAATTACCGGTCCATGTTTGTGAGGATCCGTTAAGAGCTGTTGCCCGCGGTACTGGCATTGCTCTTAAAAATGTTCACAAATTCCCTTTCTTAATTAAATAAAAAAATAACATCATGAAAAAAGTAACATTAATTACGCTTGCATTGGTAAATGCTATTTTATTTAACACAAAAGGCTTCGCGCAAGATGAAACTGCGTTTGAAAAAGGCACAGTGGTTATAACTGCCGGTCTTGGATTTCCTGATTTTAACCGTTTAGATACACGGACCAGATACACTGGAAATGGCGGATACAATTCAACGAGCGTAAAAGGATTTGGCCCTATGATTTTAAAAGGTGATTACGGTATCGTAAAATTTAATTGGGGGCACACACTTGGTGCAGGAATTGTTTTAGGATATAATTCTACCACTGTTAATTTTGCTTACACGGATTATGACTGGAACAACAATACAGGCTATACTTATTATACCTATAACCAGACAGACAAATTCAGGACCATTACTGCAGGAGTACGCGCATCTTACCATTTCTTTACTAAAGAAAAAATAGATTGTTATGCGAATGTTGGTTTAGGATATAACATCAGAACTTATTCCAGAACAACCAACGACCCGGATGGCGGATATGCTTATGCTTACGGTCGTTCAAGTGCGTATACTGCATTTACTGCGGGTATCAGATACTACTTTACTAAAAACTTCGGTGTGTATGCTGAGTTAGGCTGGGACATGTCGACACCAATACAAGCCGGAATTGCACTTAAATTTTAATCATTTCAGGTACCGAACTTATCATTCTTAAATGAAAAACCTTTTAAATTTTTTGTATAGAAACAACTTCTTTTTTGTGTTTCTGTTTTTAGAATTTATCTGTTTTTTGATTTTAATTAAAAATAACGGTTATCAGGGGTCCAGCCTTTTAAATTCGTCCAATAAGCTCAGCGCAAAAGTGTATGAAGCTGAAGCAAGTGCCAAAGAGTATTTGTTATTAAAGGATGAAAATGAAAGGCTGGCCAAAATGAACACATTTTTATTGAACCGTATTAAATTGGGCTACGCCGCCATTCCTTTAAAAACTTATAAAATTCGTGACACGCTCTACAAACAGGAATTTGAATTTATGAGTGGAAAGGCGATCAATAACAGCGTTAATAAACGAAACAATTATTTAACTCTGAATGTTGGATCGGACCAGGGAGTGACCAATGACATGGCCGTCATCACGAGTAATGGTATTGTGGGAATAGTCAAAGACGTATCCAAAAATTTTTCGTCGGTGATGTCCATTTTGCACAAAGACGTGAGGGTGAATTGCCAGTTGAAAAAAGACGGCTCCTATGGTCCGCTCATATGGGACGGATCAGACTATCGCTTTTCAAACCTGACAGATATCCCTACACATGCTAAAATAAAAAAAGGCGACACTGTAATCACCAGTTCTTTATCGGGTATTTTTCCGGAAGGGATTATGGTTGGTTTTGTGGAAAGCTTTGAACAGAAACCGAATGAATCTTATTTTACAGTGAAAGTTAAGTTAAGTGCTGACTTTAAAAAAGTGAATCACGTATCGGTGATAAAATACAATTACAAAACCGAAAGGGACAGTCTGGAAATTAAATCTCAGGTACAAAGTGATAAATAACATCATCAAAAATAGTATCCGGTTCATTCTGTTAGTGCTTTTACAGGTTGTAATCGTACAGAACATCCGTCTGGGTTCGTATATTATCTTATTACCTTACGTTCTGTTTATTTTATTGCTTCCTTTTGAAACACCTAAATTAGTTGTTCTACTAGCCTCCTTTTTTATCGGCCTTACTATCGATATGTTTTACGATACAGCCGGTATCCATGCTGCAGCCTGCACTATGATCGGCTTTTCAAGATATTACGTCTTAAAGCTCTTAGCTCCCAGGGAAGGCTATGACCCGGGATTAATCCCAACAGTTGATTCAATGGGCTTTGTATGGTTTATAACTTATGGCGGCTTAATGATTTTTATTCACCATTTATTTTTCTTCTATTTAGAGATCTTTCGCTTTGACGAATTCTTCCGGACTTTTTTAAGAGTGGTCTTAAGCACCATCGGCACCTTTGTTTTTATTTACGTTGTTCAGTTTTTATTCTACAAAAAAACAAGGAATGAATAACAACGCTCATCTTGCAGATAGAAAATTTATTATCAGTGGCTTTTTTATTTTAATTGCCATTATATATATTTCCAGGCTGTTTTACATTCAGTTGGTCGATGATCAGTACACGCTCCAGGCCCGTAACAATGCATTAAAATCAAGAACCGAATACGCTTTGCGAGGATACATATTTGACAGGAACGGAAAGCTGTTAGTACAAAATGTACTATCCTATGATTTGCTGGTAACACCCAAACTGGTTAAAGACTGCGATACGATGGCGCTTTGCAAGGTACTTGAGATTACCAAAGAAGATTTTTTGCGTCGCATGAGAAAAGCGGTTCAGGCTCCCAATTCGCCACGTAAAGAAAGTATTTTCGAAAAGCAATTATCCCCTAAAATTTATGCGGCTTTGCAGGAAAAGCTGTACCGCTTCAAAGGGTTCGATGTACAGTCGAGAACCGTTAGGCGATATCCAAGACCAATCGCTGCCCATCTATTAGGGTATGTGGGTGAGGTCAGCAAAGAAAAGGCAGCCAAGGATCCTTACTATCGGGAAGGTGATTATATTGGTATCAGTGGCATTGAACGATCCTATGAAGAAGCATTAAGGGGAAAAAAGGGCACTCAGATTGTAATGGTGGATGTTCACAATAAAACAAAAGGCAGCTACATGAACGGATTATATGATACTGCTGCTATTGCGGGAAAACCACTCTTCAGTAGTATTGATATTGATTTACAGGAATACGGTGAAAAATTAATGCAGGGTAAAAGAGGTGCTGTTGTCGCTATTGAGCCCTCAACCGGAGAAATTCTTTGCCTCATCTCAGCGCCCGGTTATGATCCGAATTTATTAGTGGGCGGTAAAGAGCGTTCCCGAAATTTCACTAAACTATATTTAGACACCTTAAATCTTCCTTTGTTTAACAGAGCTTTAACGGCCATGTATCCTCCCGGTTCTACATTTAAATTAATTGATGCCCTGATAGCACAAAATGACGGATTGATCGAGCGTTCAACTGTTTTTCCTTGTCATGGTGGTTATCCTCCAATGGGTGGACACCCCAAATGCCACCCGCATCCCTCTACAGACCTTCCCGGCTCAATTGCCACTTCCTGTAACTCCTATTATAGTTATGTATTCTCCAGAATCGTTGATCAGAAAAAATTTCCAAACTTTGTTGACGGATACAACCATTGGCGAGATGCCGTTCGTTCATTTGGTCCCGGAACAAAATTAGGCACCGATCTTCCTTATGATAAACCGGGGAACGTTCCTTCTGTTGAATATTATGATAAGGTATTTGGTAAAAACCATTGGCGAAGTAATACGGTGGTGTCCCTGGGTATTGGTCAGGCAGAATTACTATTGGTGCCTTTTCAAATGGCTAACGTTGTAGCCATTGTTGCGAACAAGGGTTATTTCTATACACCACATTGCATCAAAGGTGTTGGAATGGAAAAATCCATCGATCCGAAATTCAAAGAAAAACATTTGACAGTTGTGCAAAAAAGTGAGTACTATGACATTGTTCACGATGGGATGCAAAAGTGTTTCGATGCAGGAACAGCTACTGCCTCTAAAATACCTGGTATCGTCGCCTGCGGAAAAACCGGGACGGCAGAAAATCCTCATGGAGATGATCACGCAGTTTTTCTTGCTTTTGCTCCTCGCGAAAATCCTAAAATTGCCATGGTGTGCTTTGTGGAGAATGCCGGATTTGGAGGAACCTGGAGTGCGCCCATTGTCAGCTTAATGATTGAAAAATATTTAACAGGAAAAGTAACCCGTCCTGAAATGGAAAAACGAATGATGGAAGCTGACTTAATTGGCCGTAAAAATTTATTAGGCAGGAGATCTACTAAATCTAAAAAGAAACATTGAGAAAACAAGAACATAACTTATTTTTTGGTGTAGATAGGATCACTGTTATCACCTATTCCATACTGGTTCTGATGGGCTGGCTGAATATTTATGCGGCCGTTTACAACGAAGAACACCAAAACATTTTTGACACTTCTCAAAAATACGGGATGCAGCTAATATGGATTGGCAGTGCTGTGTTTATTGCAATTTTTATTTTGATTATAGATGCGGGATTTTATACGGTATTCGCTTATTTCTTTTATGCCTTTTTGCTTGCAGCCTGTATCGCCGTGCCTTATCTGGGGAGAGAAGTAAAAGGAAGCCGTTCGTGGTTCAGGTTTGGAAAATTCGGAATACAGCCCGCTGAGTTTATGAAATTTGCCACCAACCTGGCGTTGGCAAAATTTTTAAGTAATGTGAATATTGAAGTAGAAACATCAAGGCGAAACCGACTTACAGATCTTCTTAAAAATTATAAGAATACCATTTTTGCTGTGATCATCTTAGGCTTGCCTCTGATTATCATTAAATTGCTGCAGGACGAAACAGGTCTGGCTATTGTATTCATGGCCTTTATCATCACCCTATACCGGGAAGGGTTATCCGTAAATTTTTTAATTTTCGGTTTACTGTCCGCTTTACTGTTCATTTTGTCTTTGTTAATGGAATCTCAGACGCTAATTATTTCCTTAGGAGTAGTTTCGCTCCTGTCATTTTTATTTATCAAACGTTCCCGCAAAAATATCATCATCGTATCTTTGATTTTTGCGACAGCAAGCGGCGTGGTTTTAGGCACTAATTATGTTTACAATCATTTGGAAGAACATCAGCGCACAAGAATTGATGTTTTATTGGGAAGAGGAAATGTGGATCTTAAAAAAGAAGGGTATAATGTAAACCAGGCAAAAATAGCCATTGGTTCGGGAGGCTTCTTTGGGAAAGGATATTTGCAGGGAACACAAACCAAATATGATTTTGTTCCGGAACAGGATACCGACTTTATATTCTGTACCGTGGGCGAAGAATGGGGTTTTCTCGGTTCAAGTATTGTAATCATCCTGGAATTATTTTTGATTATCCGTATTATTTTTATGGCTGAGAGGCAGCGCTCGCCATTTAGCCGCATCTACGGCTACGGGGTTGCATCTGTGTTGTTTTTTCACGTTGCTGTTAACGTTGGTATGACAATCGGACTGATGCCCGTTATTGGAATCCCTCTGCCATTTTTCAGTTATGGAGGATCTTCGTTATGGTCATTTACAATTTTACTTTTTATTTTTATTAAGCTGGATGCAAACAGGTTGGTAATTTTGAGATAAATTCTCTCCTGATATTGGTAATTTTTGTAAATTAGTCCTGAGAATGCCATGCGTATAAACTGGAAATCATGGAAACAAAAAATAATGACGTTTTACATATGAATTCATTAAGAGGAAAAATTGAAGAAATTTTAGTTAAAGAAAACTATACCTTCAAACAACTTGCAGATTATTTGAATTTATCCGAACAGCAATTAGAAGATGGTTTGGCTAATAAAACGCTTGAATTACGATATTTGGAAGATATTTCGAAAAATTTAAAAGTTCCTTTGTATAGCTTTTTCCGTGACAATAATATCAAAATAAACTATAACGAAAAGCCATACTTTATCAATAAACTCTGGAATGATGGCGAAGAATCAAGTCCTCAAAAATTAATGGAAGAAATTGAAATGCTCAAACAGGCAATTTCTTATAAGGAAGCTGAATTAGCTAAAAAATTAAAATAAGAGTATGATAGGTGACTTAATGCTTACTTTTTTACTCGTTTTATTAAATGGCTATTTTGTTGCAGCTGAATTTGCACTCGTAAAAGTACGTGCCTCTCAGTTGGATATTCTCATTCAAAAAGGAAGCAAACGCGCTGAAGTTACCAGGACCCTTCTGGAAAAACTGGATGCTTATTTATCAGCCACACAATTAGGTATAACATTAGCATCTTTAGCGTTAGGTGCCGTGGGGGAAGAAGCGATCTCACACATAGTCATTCGTTTTTTTGAAAAAGTTAACTGGCAGGTGAGCGTAGCAACTGTTCACAGCCTATCTCTGCCAATTGCATTAACTCTCCTTACATTTTTCCACGTGACCATTGGTGAACAGATTCCTAAAATGATCGGGATTAAATATTCGATGGATACTGCCTTGTTTATTGCCTGGCCCTTGAAAATATTTTACTTTGTTTTCAGTCCTTTTATCTGGTTACTGAACAAAGCATCTAACATTATACTCCGTACTGTCGGTATCACAAAAGTAGGTGAAGACGAAGTTCACACTGAAGAAGAGTTAAGGTTAATCCTCACAGAAAGTGAAGAAGGCGGTGCGATTAAACCAAGTGAAAATGAGCTGATTCAAAACGTTTTTGATTTCGATGACCGCTTGGTGAAACAAATCATGGTTCCTCAAAATAGGGTATCTGCCATTGATGTAGAACTTGGCCGAAACGATATGATAAAGGTTGTAATTGATGAAGGCTACTCGAGGCTGCCAATTTACCTGGGAGATATTGATAACGTAATCGGTGTTGTTCATTCTAAAGATCTTTTAAAAGCTGTGATCGACAATAAGTTTAAGTCGATTCGTGACATCATGCGTCCTGCTCATTTTATTCCTGAGAGTATGCATGTCAATAACCTGTTACGTGATTTCCAGAAACTGCACATACAGATGGCCATTGTAACCAATGAATTTGGCGCAACAGCGGGCGTGGTAACTATGGAAGATATTATTGAAGAATTGGTTGGGGAGATTCAGGATGAGCATGACGAAGAAAAACCAACGGTAGAAAAGAAGAGTGAAACTGAATATATTGTGAATGCACATAGCAGTATCAGCGATGTAAATGAAGCATTACCAATGTCTTTCCCGGAAAGCCCTAAATATGAAACTGTATCCGGCCTGATCAACTTTTTATGGGGACGAATTGCCGGAGTCAATGAAAAAAAACAATATGGTGGTTATGAGATTACCATTCTGCAGCGTAAAAAACAAACAGTAGAGTCAGTAAAACTGAGAGTATTAGAACCCAACAAAGTCGAATAATATACATCGATTTATTCTCCCTTCTAAAAACGCTGAAATAAGTTCAGAATCACATGATGACAGTGATCCAGGTCGGGAAGAGTTCCGTATAAAAAAACAAATACAGCATTTGTGCTAAATTCTAAGGACTGATAATAGCATTTCATAAAAAGGAAAGTCTAATTATCAAGGTAAATCCGCCCCTGCCTCCACATATCAACAGCTTCATACCATGATACTTTGTAAGCCTCGCTTCTCTCCAGGAAATAATCATTGTCGGTAAATGGATTTACTATTTTTGTAAAAGCAAATACGATGGAATGTGGATTTCCTAATTCCCCATAGGTCCAGATCTCACCGTTCTTTCTTTTAGTCACTTTATTTGGGGCGCCAAATACAATGAAGATCATTCCACGATCTGTTTTCCAGCCTTCCTGGAAACTGGTAAATAATTTATTGGCCTCCTGCACCCTGCCATAATATTTACGAATAAGTTCCTTGGCCCGCTCATTGCTTCCTGCAATGTCCAGCCAAAACTTATCAATAGCAGCCTTCTTATCATCTGAAAAAATACAGTTATCAAATTCTTTTTTCGACATGATATACCGGGTCGCATGGATCATTTGCTCTGTGTTTTTGATCTTAGGGAAGGACGATTCGTAAACAAAAAAAGTCACCCCGTCTTTCGTATTCTTATTGGTCTTTAAATGAAAAAAACCTTTTGCAGGCAGCGACAATTCTATTTTATCACTCACCTGGTAGACACTGAAAGAAGAATCCGGTTTGTAACTAAAGTGCTGCATTTGCTCCATTGAAAAAGGTGGCAATGCCAGTTTGAAATTTGGTTTAAAAAAATCCACTTCGTATAATTTCTCCCTGTTTCTCTGTGACCTTATATATACCACATCTTCCGGTTTATAGTAGGAAGAGAACAAAAGCTCATCACGGTAATTAGTAATTAAAAAATTCTGTCTTGATTCATTACTCGATTTGTTTGAAAATTCACTATGGCCATAAAGTGTTTTTTTGTGAACGTCAAAGACCTCAATATCCACATAATAATTCATTCCTTTTTTTAAAGGGAACAAGATCTCGCCCTTTAATTGTTTAACAACGGCATCTGTTTGCCTGTCTTTTATAACAAGTGTGGTCGTATCCATGACGTGTCTAAGTTCGTCCTCAGAACTAACCTTCAACATCAATTTTACATGACAATAAAAATAATTGCTGGTATCTGTTCTTTTATAAACGAGTGCTTCGTTGGAAATTTCATAAAATAACTGGCTCACACTGTCGTTAATGTGATAAATCAGATAACGCGCGTTCAGTTCATTATTCTCCTTTTTATAAAGTCTGTCGGTGCTGGATTGATTGACTCTTTGAGATGTACAGGCGTGTAAACCCCACATTATAAAAAAAATAAAACAATATAAAATCCTGTAACCGTTCATACTCAATGAAGGTAAGAAAAAAATATTAAATTTTGTTGAAAGGAAATTACTTCAATTCAAATGGCTTGCGCTCATACTGGCAACAGGAAGGCAATTTAGCATAAGCGTAATCATCCCCATAAAAACCATCGTTATCATATCCCGCTTTTGCAATCAATTGCTGAATACCGCTTAATGTAATTTTCGTAGTATCAAATTTAACGGTCATCAACTTGGACTCAACATTCCAGTCTTTTTCAACCACACCATCCACTTTGACAGAGTTTTCAATAGTGACTTTGCATTTCTCACAATTGCCCCAAACTTTAAAAGTTTCAGTTTTTTCCGACGAAGAGGACGAAGTTTTACAGGACAGAAGACCAAGCGTTAAAAAAAAGGTGATATAGAATAAGAATTTCATTTCAATAAATTATAGAGCTGCAAATTTATAATTTAATTTCAAAAAATGTTCAATATAGTGAGGAAGGGCAAATTTTAAATTTTGTTCCGCCTTCATGTTATCGTGAAAAACAATGATGCTGCCGTTCCGTGTGTATCTGAGGCAATTATCTAAACATTTTTTAGGTGATATTAGTCTATCATAATCATAGCTTAATACATCCCAAAATACTACTTTATATTTTTCGGAAATCATTTTAAACTGACTCTTTTTAATTCTTCCATATGGTGGTCTGAAAAGATTTGTTCTTGTAAACTCCTGACACTTCTCGACGTTTTCGTGATAAGCGGTTGTACTTACTTCCCATCCCTTGATATGATTATGAGTATGATTTCCGACCTGGTGCCCCTCCTGTTTAATTCTTTCGAAAATTTCCTGGTTTTTCACGATATTTTCCCCCACGCAAAAAAAAGTAGCTTTCACTCCATACTGTTTCAAAACATCCAATACCCATGGCGTTAATTCGGGTATCGGTCCATCATCGAACGTTAAGTAAATCAGCGGATCATTTTTACTCATTCGCCAGACAGAATCTTTATAAATGCTCCTTATTATTTGGGGCGGACGAACCAGTAATTTCATAAATCCAATCTGTTTTTAATTTTTTTCCAATAATTTTCTGATTTTGCTAATGTAATCATAAATTTATTTTATGGCTTGAAATCAGGTATTTTGTTGGTTTCAAAGCCTTATTTTTGGACGCTGATTCGTCATTCGTTGCGGCTCCCTAATCCAAACCTGTATTTTACATACCCAAATTGCATTCTTAATCAGATTAACAGGTAAAGCTGGGGTTTAATGCCTATTTTTAAAGCACTAAATCAAAATTTTCAATGAGAAAAAATCTATTTTTATTAGTTTGCTATCACTTTCTTACATCTTTAGTCGCCCAAACCAATTACAACGAATCTGTTACATTAAAACCAAACAAATCATTGGAATCGCACAATCCGAATTGTGTTTTCCTGGATGCCTCCCGTGTATTTAATTTGCCCGTAAACGGTGCATTTTTATACAGCAGTTACGATGGTGAAATGGGTGTGTCTTCAGGCTACAACAATAATGAAGATTATGTTTTGACGATTAAAAATCAATATAACCGGAAAATCTACCTTAAAAGTCATTACTTCTCGACAGAAAGAAACGAAGATATATTAAACATTTATGATGGCGCCGATACATCTGCTCAGCTTTTGAAATCCATTTCCGGTTACTCCGATCAAAACTTCCTGGTAATTTCATCCGGCGAACTTTTAACTCTTCACTTCAAATCAAACAGCAGTGGCACTTCTAAAGGGTTCCGCTTCAGGTTGGACAATGGACCTTCAATCAACAGTAAAATATCTACCCCGCTACCAAACCCAATGGCATGCGCTTCAACCCCTGCATCAAATGAGTGCGTGAACGCACCGTTAATTTGTGATTTAAATGGTTATTGCGGTAATACGAGTGGGTCTTATACCGCTGGTAATACCTCAGGCCTGGGGAATTTTTGTGGTTCGATTGAAAACAACTCCTGGTTAAGTTTCATTGCGAGCGGATCCAGTGCATCATTAGCATTTACTTCTGCCGGGTGCCAATCTTCTGGTTCCGGGATCCAGGCTGTGATTTACGCATCAAGTAATTGCACCAGCTTTACGGAAGTTTCCAATTGTGTATCACAGGGAAGTGGTTCTGGATCATTTACTATCACAACAAATGTAAACCTTGTGCCGGGAACAACATATTATGTAATGGTAGATGGGTTCGGAGGAAATGTATGTAGTTATACAGTAGGCGCACAAGCAGGTGTAGCTTTAGGACAACAAATAACCGGTCCTTCACAAATGTGTCCAGGAACAAGTGCAACTTTAGGTGCCAGTTCATCTGCTTCATCATATAACTGGGCATCCACTCCTCCGGGAGTTTACCCAAACACCCAAACAATTACTATTACACCAACAGTAACAACTACTTACACTTTAACGATGGGTGCCTCAGCTTGTACTCCTACAGGCATAACAATTGTTAAAACCGTTACCGTAACTAATACGTTAAGTCCCGCAAATATCACCGCACCGTCCTTAGTTTGCTTTGGCAGTAATGTATCTCTTACCTCCGTTACCAACGGTGGTACGTATGCCTGGACAGGGCCATCCAGCTTTACATCAAATATCCAATCCCCAATAATAAGTAACTGGACGGCTGCAAATAACGGTGTCTATTCTTTGATTATTAATTATGGTGGTGGATGCGCTACAGCTCCTGCAACAGTGAATATAACGGGTGTTGCAGCTCCTGTTATAAATTTAGCCGTTGCGCCATCAATGACAATTTGCGCCGGGCAATCAGTTAATTTAACAGCAAGTGGCGGATCCGGATCAAACCCATATACGTGGAATTGGAATTTTTTTACTACAGATGCCGCTATAGAGACATGTGTTTTTGGAAATTGTAACGTTAATCCCATCCCTTCTTCGCTTCCTGGAATTGCTGACCCTATATTTGGTGGTTCTGGTCCAGAGGCAACTTTCACACTTTCAACGACAGATCAACTTTGTGCATCCTCTAAAAATGCGGCGGGTTGTATAGGAAAAAAATGTGTTACTATTACTGTTCTGCCTGCGGCTACAGCTTTAACTGTCACTGCATCTCCAACAACAATTTGCCCCGGCCAAAGCTCCACATTAACAGTTAGTGGCGGCACTTCATACACCTGGAGTCCCTCAGGCACATTAAGCTCTGCTAATAGTGCTACTGTAACTGCCAGCCCTACTATAACAACTATTTATACCGTTTCTACAACTGTTTGTGGAGGTACAATTTCCACAAAAACAGTACAGGTAACTGTAAATGGCACGCCACCCGCTATTGGTGCCATTACCGGCACTACCACCATATGTCCGAATGCAACAGGAATTACTTATTCTGTAGCTAACGTTGCCAGCACTAGCTATACCTGGTCGGTGCCCGCCGGTGCCACTATAACATCAGGAGCCGGTTCAAATGCCATAACGGTGAACTTTGGTTCATCGGCCGGAACTGTTTCGGTTTTTGCTCTTGGCACCTGTGGATCTGCAACTGCAGCCGTTACTGTAAGTTTAAACCCTGCTTTAAACTTAACTGTGACACCAAACAATCCAACCATTTGCAACGGAAGTTCTGCGACGCTTACAGCGAGCGGTGCCACCAATTATACCTGGAGTCCCGCTGCTACACTGAGTTCTCCGAACGGAACCACTGTCACAGCAAGTCCTTCAATAACTACAGTTTATACCTTAATTGGCGCCAGTGGAACATGTACAGGATCTACAACATCAACCGTTACCATTGGTGGAGGATTAACATTAACAGTTACACCAAACACTTCAACGGTATGTGCCGGAAGTCAGATTGACCTTACTGCCAGCGGTGCTACGAATTATACATGGAGCCCATCAGCTTCATTAAGTTCGCCAAACGGAAGCACTGTAACGGCCACACCTTCTGGCGCAACAACATACACTGTCATTGGCGCTACCGGAACCTGTACCGGATCAGCCACTGCAAGTATCACCATGGGCGGCGCTTTAACATTAACTCTTAGTTCAAATACACCAACGGTATGCCCGGGTGGCTCTGCCTTATTGGATGCCAGTGGAGCGACCGATTATACCTGGAGTCCTTCCGGAACTTTAAGTTCGGCTAATGGCTCCAACGTTACGGCTTCGCCTTTATCCAGCACTATTTATACTGTGATGGGATCAACAGGTACCTGTACTGGTTCTGCTACAATCTCAGTGGGAATTGGCGCCTGTGTATCCAGTGCATGTAATTTAAGCGCTATCCGATCGGCATTAACAGCAGCCGGAAATATCGAATTACTTGGGATGAACAATACCTGTAGTTTGTATTTTATCAATCCGCAATTTATGACCGGCCCTCAGGCCCAGGCGTATGCCCAGACTTTTGGCGCCAACCTGATTTCGGTACAGTCTGCTTCCGAAAACACTGATCTTGTTCAGGCGTTATCAAATCAGGGGTATTCAAGCGAGGTCGTATGGATCGGCTACGGCGATGCCATAACGGAAGGATCTTTTGTATGGTATGATGGTTCACCTGTTGTTTATTCAAACTGGGCCGTAGGCGAACCAAACAATGCGGGTGATGAAGATTGTACACAAATTTATCCCGATGGTGGCTGGAATGACCTTAACTGCTCAGGCTATAATTCATTATCTGTAATTGAAGTCAACATTTGCCCACAGGTAACTGTCGTCAATGCACCTCTTCATTGTCCTGGTACGAACGTCCCGATTACTGCCAGTACACTTTTAGGTTCACCCGGCTACACCTATACCTGGATACAATCAGGCACTGAAACCTTTACTAACACCAGTTCGCCAGGAAATACCGACCAAATCACGGTTACTTCCATGGCGGCTAATACCTTCACGGTTTACTCCGAAGACAGGTATTCATGTCCTCAGTCTGCAGTTGTGACATTAAGCGTTAATCCTTCACCAACTATTACGGCGAACAGTGCCACGATCTGTGCAGGAGAAACAGCGACTTTAACAGCTAACGGTGCAGCCACTTATAGTTGGATTCCCGGCACAGGACTTAGTTCGACCAGCGATGCTGTTGTAACAGGAACGCCGTCCTCAAGTCAGAGCTACACAGTAATTGGAATGGATTTGAACGGTTGTTTAAATGGAACCATCACAGCAATCACAGTAAATCCGATACCGGTTATCGGAGTTTCAGCAAATACAACCATTTGTCCTCAGACTTCTACCGTATTAACGGCAAGCGGTGCAACATCTTATACATGGTCACCAGCAGGAAGTTTAAGTTCTGCCAATGACAACACGGTGACGGCAAATCCTGCTACATCAACAGTGTACACGGTAAGTGGGTCTTCGATAAATTGTGTGGGAACCAACACTGTTTCAGTAGACGTTGAAAACGGCGGATTCCCTCCAAATATTTATATCATTCAAAAAAACAGCCTTTGTGATACTTCTGTTTTAAACTGGGTGAATGTTACCTCTGTAACCCCGAACCTTGCGCAGGGAACCTTGCCAAATGGCATCACGGTAAGCGCTACGCATTCCGGTAGTGGACTTTCGTCCACGCCGTCCATGTTTGGTGGAGGAAATTTCCCGGTGTCCTTTAACGTACCGCAGGCGGTAACGACTATAAGAAACGATCTGGCCGGAGTATTAAATTTTTGTTTTAGTCAACCTGTTGTTAATCCCCAGATTGCTTTTGCAAGCATAGGCCAACCGGCCCTTCCAATCACCATTGTTACTTCAGCGCCTTACCAAGTTTTATGGACAGGTATCGCCATGACTTATGTAAATCCAACTACCCTGATTGGTGCAGAAGGATATACCATCATCCGTTTCCCGGGCACACATTCCTGTGTTTCATTAAACTATCTTGGTAATGAAACCTATATCAACCTGGCTGTTGGCGTCATGGATGCAGCCTGCCAGGGACAACCTATCTGTCCGAATACGCCGGTGGAACTTATAGGAAACGGCGCAGCAACCTACAGCTGGAACACCGGCGCAACCACAACAACAATCACTCCGGCTCCTTCAGTCACTACTACCTACTCGGTGATAGGTGTCACTGCCGGTGGATGTACTAACACTGCCACCACCACGGTGGTCGTTCTTCCAACACCAACTATCACTGCTAACAACTCTACGATTTGTATCGGACAACAAACAGCAACTTTAACCGCTAACGGTGCTGATACTTACACGTGGTCTCCGTCAGCGAGCCTAAGTGCCGCTACAGGCTCAATGGTAACTGGTACTCCGGTGTCTTCGCAAATTTATACCATCACTGCAACTGACATCAATGGCTGTATCAATGACACCACTACTACCATTCACGTGAATCCATTGCCAACAATTAGCGTGAACAGTGCCACCATTTGTGCAGGGCAACAAACCGCTACTTTAACCGCCAGTGGAGCTTTGACTTACAGCTGGATACCGGGAACAGGCTTAATCCTTCCTACCGGCTCTGTAGTTACAGGAACTCCGGGCAGTACTCAAAACTATACAGTTGGTGGTATGGATATAAACGGTTGCATTAATGGAACAGTAACCACTATCGTGGTGAATACTCCACCAACCATCACCGTGAATTCTGCCTCCATTTGTTTAGGGCAACAAACGGCTACTTTAACGGCTAACGGAGCAAGTACATATACTTGGTCACCCGGCACCGGACTTATTTCAACTATTGGATCTGCAGTAACAGGGACACCGACTACCACACAAAATTACACAGTTACCGGTACTGATGTTAATGGATGCTATAATAATGCCGCGACCACTATAACGGTTAATCCATTGCCAATTGTAACTGTTAATACTGCGTCAATATGTTTAGGACAACAAACAGCCACTTTAACTGCAAATGGTGCCGACACCTATAGCTGGATGCCAGGAACAGGATTAAGTACTACCACTGGATCTGTTGTAACGGGAACGCCAAGTGCCACGCAAGTTTATACTGTTGGTGGTATGGATACCAATGGTTGTATTAGTGGAACCACAACTACTATTACCATTAATCCTTTACCGGTTGTAACTGCACCGGCTAACATGACTGTATGTCCTTTATCCGCCAATACCTTAACGACGAGCGGAGCTGTCACCTATACCTGGTCACCAAATATCTATTTAAATAGTAACACAAGTGCGACAGTGATTTCTACGCCTTCTGTAACCACCACTTATACCATTGATGGTTTAACGGGAGCCTGTACGGCTAGCAATACTGTAACTGTTGTGGTAAATAATACTGTGGTAGTAAATGCCACGGCAGCTACCCCGACTATTTGTCCGTTAGGAAGTACCACTCTTACCGCGACCGGTGCCACCACTTATACATGGTCACCGGCATTAACTTTAAGCTCAGCAAACGGAACCACGGTAACTTCTGCGCCATCTGCATCCACGACGTATACTGTAATCGGATCCACCAGCACCTGTACGAATTCGGCTCAGGTCGTCGTAACTCTTACAGTTAACCCAACTATTTCTGTCGCAGGAACTCCTTCTGTTATATGCAGTGGCGCATCGACATCTTTAAATGCAAGTGGTGCAAATACGTTTACCTGGTCACCGGCCACAGGTATAAATCAAACTAACGGTTCAACGGTTACCGCAAATCCAAATACAACCTCCATCTATAACATAAGTGGAACCACCCTCCTGGGATGTAAAAGTTTCACAACCTTCACATTAGCGGTGGTACCTACACCAACCGTTACTGGATTTGCAAGCCCAACGGCTATATGTTCAGGAAGCTCTTCTACCCTAACAGCATTTGGCGCTGCGAACTATACCTGGTCTCCGTCCGCTTCTATCAGTAATGTGAACGGAACGCCAACCATAGCCAGCCCGGCTCAAACAACTACTTACACAATCATCGGATCTAATGGTACGGCTCCATTCTTATGTACCGCATCCAACACGGTTCAGATTATAGTGAAGCCAAATCCAACGGTAACTCCCGGACCGGACCAAACGATCTGCGAAGGAAAATCCGCACCTATCTACGCAAACGGGGCTGCCTCTTATAACTGGATTCCATCGTCGGCAGTCATGAGCCCTAATGATTCCGTCACTGATGTCTATCCGCTAGTGACAACAACTTATACGGTCATAGGTACCACCAATAATTGTTCTGATACTGCAATCTTGCAGGTCATTGTGAATCCTTTACCAATGGTAAATGCAGGTGTGGACACTACAATTAACATTGACCACACCATTACTATAATTGGAACCGGATCTAACTACAATCAACTCGGGTTTCTGCCGCCATCAGATATCCCTCTAGAGTGTAACTATTGCCCGACAATAACAGTTAACCCGCAGGATTATACCTGTTATACTCTTGAAGCGATTAGCGTGGCCGGTTGCAAAAACACCGATGTGGTATGTGTGACTGTAACAAAAGACTGGGATGTGTTTATTCCAAATGCTTTTACTCCAAACGGTGATTTAATAAATGAAGTATTCATCCCAATGGGCTACGGTATCAGTGAAATCAAAATGACCATTTTCGACAGATGGGGAAGTGTGATCTTTAAAAGTAGTGACGAAATCATAGGCTGGGACGGGAAAGAAAAAGGACGACTCTGCGAACAGGGTATATATATTTACCAGGTAGAGATAATTGCCATGTCCGGCGCTAAGTTCAAAAAAACAGGGCATGTGACTCTGATGCCAAGAATTAAATAATCGAGGTAATTTTATAGAATCCCCTGTTAAACAACAGGGGATTTTTTTTATTTTTAGGGAAGTTAGAATGAAGCCAAAAACGAAGTAACACAATAGTTTGCGCGTACCGACATTAAGGCATTAAATAGAAACACAGTAAAATGAAAATATTATTGGTAATCGGGACCGGCAGTTTTATCGGAGGCATTTTTCGGTATTTACTTTCCCAGCTTATACATACAAAATTCCCCTCCTCTCTTCCTTATGGAACTTTGGTCGTAAACATTCTTGGATGCTTTTTTATCGGCTTGATTTTCGCGCTTAGTGAGAGAATTAACTTGCCACAGGAATGGCGACTTTTTCTTGCCACAGGATTAATTGGTGGATTCACGACCTTTTCAGCGTTTTCAAACGAAACAGTCACCTTGATTCGTGACGGACAATTTTGGTATGCGACCGTTTATATCACTGCAAGTGTTTTGTTCGGCTTGTTTGCTACATTCTTAGGCTTTACAATAATTAAATTAACCTCCACTTTAAATTGAAAAAACTATTCAATGATTTCTTTGAAAGTGAAAAAGCTAGCGGATTGATTTTAATTTTCATGACGCTTCTTTCTCTCGGGCTTGCAAACTCAACCTGGCAGGAGAACTACATCAGCTTTTGGCATTCAGACCTGGGAGAAAATAGTTTAGTTCATATAATCAACGACGGACTAATGGCCATTTTCTTTTTGCTTATCGGCTTAGAGTTAAAATTTGAAATCTATCATGGTGAACTTTCTTCTGTTAAAAAGGCATCCTTACCGGTCTTTGGGGCACTCGGCGGCATGCTAATCCCTGCCGGACTTTTCCTGGCACTTAACTTTGGAACACAAACTCAATCAGGAGCAGGTATTCCCATGGCAACAGACATCGCTTTCGCACTTGGCATTTTATCTCTATTGGGTAAACGTGTTCCAGCATCACTCAAAATTTTCCTAACGGCTTTAGCGGTAATGGATGACTTAGGGGCAATTTTAGTTATTGCAATTTTTTACACCAATGTCGTAGCCTTTACCAACCTGTTTATCGCATCAGGTATCTTCGCTATACTATTAATTCTAAACCAACTAAAAGTTCGGAATTTAGTCCCCTATTTAATTGGCGGAATCGTCATGTGGTATTTTATGCTTCACTCCGGGATACACGCAACGATAACAGGCGTACTTTTGGCTTTTGCAGTTCCTTTCGGTAACGGTGGAGAAAAATCTCCCTCATTTATTCTTCGACACTTCCTACATAAGCCTGTTGCTTTCATGATTCTTCCGTTATTCGCTTTAGCCAATACTTGCATTACGTTAGGTGACGATTGGCAAAGCGGTTTAGGACAAACAAACAGTCTTGGGATTATAGTCGGCCTTTTAGTTGGAAAACCGCTGGGCATTTGGCTTTTTTCATTCATTGGTGTTGGCCTGGGACTTTGTGTACTACCTACAGACTTAAAATGGAAAAACATTATTGGCGTAGGCTTTTTAGGCGGCATCGGTTTTACTATGTCCATCTTTATAACACTGCTTGCATTTGACAACCCAGACATAGTAAATAATTCTAAAATCGCAGTCCTCATCGCTTCATTTGTTGCAGGAACAATTGGTTTTATTTTGCTGAAGCTGACACTTAAAAATAAAATTGTTTTATCGGAAGGCACCTAAACTTTTCTTTAATTTCAGGCCTTCGAACAGTCAACCATTTAAATTACGATCACAAAAAAAGCCTGCCGTTTATAAAACAGCAGGCTTTTTAAATGTTGTAAGTATTACCCGTTTATCAGTAACACCCCAAACAGTAGTTTCCACCAATTTGCGGGACTGGTCATCTTCGAAATAAATTTTAATTTTTGTATGTTCCAAATTGCCCAGAGATAGAGCCCTTGTCAACTCCGAATTTCGCTCTTTAATTAAATTTTCATCTGAAAGTACTTCGTTACTTGGAAACTTTAAAGCTTCAATGTTCTCTTTTTCAATAGTCTCAAAAGTAGTAGTCATCATATTTTTTATCAAATTAAAGGGTTTATATATCCTTTAACTCAATTCATCGTAAATAGTTACAGGAAATCAGAAAAAAGTTAAAAACTCTTTTAATTAGCCTGAAAACGCAAAAGCATGGACTTTCCTATAAGTTAGAATTTTGTAAGTCTGTTTTATTTCCTCACCAACAACACCACGTTCTCCACATGGGCTGTTTGGGGAAACATGTCCACCGGTTGAATTTCACGGATTTCATAGTCTTCCATCATCATGGCCAAATCCCTTGCCTGGGTGGCGGGGTTACAGCTCACATACACAATTTTTGGAGGAGCTGCTCTCAGAATCACCCTAACTACATCTTCATGCATCCCTGCTCTTGGCGGGTCAGTGATGATGACATCCGGTTTGCCGTGGCTTGCAATAAAAGCATCGTTCAACACATCTTTCATATCACCTGCATAAAACGAGGTATTGTTAATACCGTTGAAGTCAGAATTGGCTTTAGCATCCACTACGGCATCTTCTACGTACTCTACTCCAATTACCTTACCGGCTTTCTTAGCCACAAAATTGGCGATGGTGCCTGTTCCGGTATAAAGATCATACACTGTTTCATGACCGGTGAGCCCGCAAAGATCTCTGGTGATCTTGTACAATTCAAATGCCTGTGGAGAGTTGGTTTGATAAAAAGATTTGGCACTGATCTTAAATTTAAGTCCTTCCATTTCTTCAAAAATATGGTCACGTCCGTAAAACGTTTTGATTTCCAGATCCTGCAGGGTATCGTTGCCTTTCTGGTTAATCACATATTGTAAAGAGGTGATTTTAGGAAAAGTATTTTTCAGGTGATTCAATAATAAATCAATGTTCTCAGGTTGGTTCTCAAAAAACTGGATCAACACCATTAACTCACCATTACTTGAAGAACGGATCATGAGAGTTCTCATTAAACCGGCCTTGTCACGCACACCAAAAAAAGTCAGTCCATTTTTATTCGCGAAGTCACGAATCTCATTGCGTATTGAATTAGAAGGCTCTTCCTGCAGGTAACAATTTTTGATGTCGAGGATCTTATCAAACATTTTCGGAATATGAAATCCCAGGGCATTTCGATTATCTATTTCCAACCCACTTTTGATCTCTTCACTGGTAAGCCATTTTTTATCAGAGAAAGAGAATTCCAGTTTGTTACGGTAAAAATATGACTCCTTGTTTCCAAAAATAGGTTTCATGGTAGAAACATTCAGTTTGCCTATACGGGTAAGAGCATCCGATACCGTTTTTTCTTTAAAAAATAGCTGGGTTTGATAATCCATATGCTGCCATTTGCAGCCTCCGCAATTTCCAAAATGTTCACATATAGGAGTTACCCTTTTTGGCGAAGGGGTTTTCAACGTCACCACATGGCCTTCGGCATAATTGTTTTTTTTTCGGGTGATCATCACATCCGCTATATCACCCGGTACTCCTCCATCTACAAATATCACCATCCCGTCCACCTTAGCGACCGATTTTCCTTCTGAGGAAATATCCACGATCTCCGCGTTCTCCACAAATATGTTCTTCTTTATTTTACTCATAAGGGCGCAAAGATACAAGAACACCGCAAAAGATGAAAGAATTAAAAAACTTTAAAACACATAGACACATAGTTTTTTAGACTTTTCGCGTGAGGGATGCGAGAAAAAAATCCTTTGCCTGTCTTTTGCAAAGATTGCAACGACTGCCCGGCCCTTGTTTCCTCTTTCCAAGGACACGCCCTAACGATCCCGAAAATTTCCCAAAATATTGTAATCATATAGCTTCAATCATCTAATTAAGATTAAATTTATGAACTGAAAATGAAGGTGAAACGTATTCTGATATCTGGCATACCCAATTCATACAGGTTATTAACCTGTTTGTTTTTACTGTTATCCTTCATGAGCCACGGCCAGGTAAAACCCACGCAAACTGTTGAACCAAAAGGAGGAAAACTCATCACCATCCGTCACGCTAAAAGACTGGTTTATGATAGTTCCATTGGAGTTGATGCCAGGCGGTTAATTGGTGACGTGGAATGTGAACACGAAGGCGCTGTCATGCGTTGCGACAGTGCCTATCTATATAGTGATAAAAAACTGGAAGCTTTCGGTCATATTAGCATTATTAAAGGCGACAGTATTTTTGTGTATGGAGATTCGTTAAGATATGATGCAACCACCAAACTGGCAAACTTAAAGGGACATGTACGTTGTATTGAAAAGGATATGACTCTTACCACCAACACATTAATTTATGATATTGGGAATTCGGTGGCCAGTTATTATGACGGCGGAACTATTGTCAACAAAGAAAATACCCTGAAAAGCAAGAACGGACATTATTACTCAGCCAACAAGGAGATGGCCTTTCATTACGATGTTACACTTACGAACCCGGATTATAAAATGAGCGGTGATACCCTGCGGTATGACACCGATAATAAAACAGCGTATTTTCTAGGGCCATCTATCATTACGAGCAAAGAGAATTACATCTATTGTGAGAACGGATGGTATGATACTGAAAATGAGATATCCCGTTTCAGCAAAAATGCTCTGATCGTAACCGATAACCAACGCCTGACAGGGGACAGTGTTTACTATAACCGGAAGCGCGGATATGCCAGGGCTACAAAAAATGTAAAAATCATCGATACCTCAGCCGCAAATCAATCTATTATCACCGGGAATTTTGCAGAACATTACGAAAAAGGAAATCGTGCCATAGTAACCGGCGACGCTATCTTTGGAAAAATCATTGAAAAAGACACATTGTTTCTTTCTGCGGATACTTTATCCTACGCCCAGCCGGACTCGCTACACACTTTTGTAAGGGCTTTCCGGCATGTAAAGATCTTTAAAAAGGATCTGCAAGGTATGTGCGATTCATTAACGTATTTTTTACACGATTCTTTAATGACCATGTACAACTCACCCATCTTATGGACCAATAACGGACAAGTTAACGCCAAACTGATTAAAGTTACCGCGGGACAAACCAGCATTAAATATTTTGAATTATTGAGTAATGCAATTGTTATTCAGAAAGTGGACAGCCTGGATGAGCATAAATTTAACCAGATTGAAGGCCGGCGTATCGAAGGTTTTTTTGCCAGGGACTCTATCCGTAAATTGAATGTCATTGGAAATGCACAGATCATTTATTATGTGAAGCAGAAAAAAACTCTTAAGGGTGTTAACAAAACTATTTGCAGTGACCTGACGGTCTGGTTCAATTCAGATGGCGTAGACAGGGCCACTTTTAGAAATAAGCCCGAATCGACAGTCTATCCTGTAGAAGAAGTAAACGATGAAGAATTTCGCCTAAAACATTTCATGTGGCTTGAAAATAAACGTCCCAAAAAGAAAAGTGACATTTTGATTCGGTAATCTAGTTTGGTAGCGTTTGCACCACTCTTTTAAACACTATGTTACTATGTGGTTAGAAACTTTAGATTGACCACAAAATATACTTAACCTGATAATTAGTATATTTATCCATTAAATTTTTAAAATTAGCATATGAAATTATTACAAAATAAAGTGGCCATTATCACCGGCGCTTCCCGCGGAATTGGAAAAGGTATTGCCATGAAGTTTGCCGAACAAGGATGCAATATTGCGTTTACTTATTTAAGCTCTGTTGAAAAAGCAAAAGCTTTTGAAGCAGAACTGGCAGCTTATGGGATTAAAGCCAAAGGATACCAAAGCGACGCTGCAGATTTTAAAGCCGCAGAACAATTGGTAACAGATGTCGTTGCGGAGTTCGGAACAGTTGATGTGTTAGTGAATAATGCCGGTATTACACGTGATACTTTATTAATGCGCATGAGCGAACAGCAATGGGACGAAGTAATGAATGCTAATTTAAAATCGGTGTTCAACTTAACCAAAGCAGTACAAAAACCGATGCTGAAAGCACGCAATGGATCCATTATCAACATGAGCTCTGTAGTAGGCGTAAAAGGGAATGCGGGACAGACAAATTATTCTGCTTCCAAAGCTGGAATTATTGGCTTTACCAAATCGGTGGCTTTAGAACTAGGTTCACGGAACATCCGCAGCAATGCAATTGCTCCCGGTTTTATTGAAACAGAAATGACCGGAGCATTGGATGAAAAAGTGGTTCAGGGATGGAGGGATTCTATTCCTTTGAAACGCGGAGGCTCTGCCGAAGATGTGGCTAACCTGACTTTATTCTTAGCAAGCGACATGAGTTCCTACATCACCGGGCAATGCATTAATGTGTGTGGCGGAATGCTAACGTAAAAATAAGATTTTAGAGATTAGATTTTCGAAGTAAAAGTTATTTCAAAATCTTATTTCTCACTCCATATATCTTAATAAAATGCAGCTGATCTCTAATTTTCCCTGGTATTACACCCTGTTATGTCTGGTAGCAGGGTTTGTTTTTTCTGCCATGTTATATGTCAGGGATAAACAAAATGCGGAACGCTCCCGGGTTTTATTGTATGGTTTAGCGGCGCTACGTTTTGCTTCTGTCAGTATCATTGCTTTGCTTTTACTCGATATTTTCATAAAGCGCCTCGTTAATGAAATCGAAAAACCTGTGATTATTATTGCTCAGGATAATTCTTCATCTATTATTGCAGGAAAAGATTCTGCAGATATCAAAACAAATTATACGAAAGCATTAAATTCATTAATCAGTGCTGTAAAAGACAAATACGACGTTCGCAGCTATCAATTTGATTCTGATGGAAAGCAGTCAGAAAGCTTTGATTTTAAAGGAAAAGAAACAGACATCTCGAAATTATTTTCAGATCTTGAAAACAACTATGCCAATAAAAATATTGGCGCGATTGTTCTCGCCACAGACGGCATTTATAACAAAGGCACCAATCCTTTGTACAGTATAACTAAATTTAATGCGCCCATCTACACCATTGCGCTGGGAGATACCCTTCCTTTAAAAGATGTATGGATACAAAACATCAATCATAACCAGGTAGCTTATCTGGGAAATTCCTTCCCGGTAGAAGTGCTGGTAAACGCCATTGATCTCAAAGATAAACAGGTTAGCGTTTCGATATCACACAATGGCAAAGTTTTAAAATCCGAAAACATTACGATTAATTCCAATTCCTATAATACCACGCTTAATTATTTATTGGATGCCGAGCAATCCGGTATTCAAAAATATACGCTGTCGCTTTCAACTCCTGAAGAAGACAAGAATAAACAGAATAACAGTCAGTCGTTCGTGATTGATGTGATCGACAATCGGGAAAAAGTGTTAATCCTGGCAAACGCACCTCATCCTGATATCGCCGCTATAGAGCAAAGTATTTCATCTGCTCAAACCTATGAAGTGGAAGCGGCTATAATCAATGAGTATAATAAACCATTAAAACCCTATTCGATGGTGATCATTCACCAGGCCAACATCATACCTCAACGAATCAGCAATGAACTGACCGCTAATAACCAATCTGTTTTTTATATAGGCGGTAGTTATACGAATGCGGGAAATTCCAAATCCTTATTTACAAATAAAACAAATGATGCAGAGGGCGTTTATCAAAAAGAGTTTTCCTTATTTACATTAAGCGATGAACTAAAAAACTATATCAAAAATTTCCCGGCCGTCTCCTGCCCTTTCAGAAGTGGAGCTGTTCAAAACGGAACTAATATTTTGATTGCGCAAAAGATAGGCATTGTAGAAACAGAAGATCCCTTAATGCTTTTTACTGAAAACAACGGCATCAAGACAGGTATTTTTTCAGGTGATGGCTTATGGCGCTGGCGCATGAGGGACTTCCAGGATCATAGCAATCATAATTTATTCAATGAGCTAATCAGTAAAACGGTACAGTATTTATCCGTTAAAGCAGATAAAAGTTTTTTCAGGGTATTTTCTAAAAAAATCATCAATGAAAATGAAGCCATTGATTTTACAGCGGAAGTATATAACCAAAGCTATGAATTGGTAACCGAGCCGGATGTGACTTTAATTTTAAAGGATTCCAAAAACAAAACCTATAACTACACCTTCAGTAAAAAACAAACCATGTATGCACTGGCTGCCGGGCAATTTCCTGCCGGTGAATACAGTTACGAAGCAAAAGTGAAGTACGGAGATAAACTATATACAAAACAGGGAATGATCATTGTCAAAGAAATTGTTTCTGAGCGAATTAATACGGTAGCGAATCACCAGCTTTTGTACCAGATTTCGCAGCAAAGCGGTGGAAAATTATTTTATAAAAATCAATTGGAAAATTTAGAAAAGGAGATTTTGTCCAGTGAGTCGATCAAATCCATCACCTATTCTCATAAACAATTAACCGACCTGGTGAATCTCAAATGGTTGTTTTTTATCACCTTAGTCCTACTATCAACCGAATGGTTTTTAAGGAAATATAACGGAAAGGTGTAATTTCTTCTTACTTAAGAATCCAATTTTCTGAATCTATTATGGCATTTTTATTGGCGTAGTTCAGGGTCAAAATTGTTATATTTGTTTAAGAAATATTCCGACTATGAAAAAACTATTGATCCTATCTTCTGCTATTATTCTTTGTTTATCCGGCTTCAAATCTTTCGATGGAGATAAAATACCTTCCGCCACATTAAAAAAGCTGGACGGCTCAACCACTAACTCAAACACATTTAAAAATGATGGCAAACCAATGATTATTAGTTTCTGGGCCACCTGGTGCAAACCATGTAAAAAAGAACTGGATGCCATTAATGAAGAGTATGCTGAATTAGTAAAAGAAACAGGAGTGAAATTAATTGCCATCTCTATTGATGATGCAAGAAGTTCCGGAAAGGTGGTGACTGATGTAAAAGTGAAAGGATGGACTTATGAAGTTTATATTGACGAAAATCAGGATTTTAAACGGGCTATGAATGTCAACAATGTCCCACATACTTTTTTAGTAGATGGCGAAGGAAATATTGTCTGGAGCCATAATTCATATGCAGAAGGAGACGAAGAAAAACTATTTGAGAACGTTCGAAAACTGGCAAAAGGAGAAAAACTTTCTCACTAATTTTTTTAAGAAAACTTACTTAAGCATATGTCTGTAAAATTTACTTCACGATTATTATTTATTTTTTCAATAGGTCTGTTTTACAGAACTTCATATGCACAGCTAAGTAATGAACTGGGATCAGTTCATGGAAACTTCCAGATCGATGCAGCCTATTATCAAAGAGACACCATCATTGGTGCGGATCCTGGAAGTGAGCTGTTCAGGTATAATGCCTTTGGGAACATCAATTACCAAAAAGGCGGCTTTAGTGCCGGTGTTCGTTATGAAAGCTACAATCCTCCCTTATTAGGTTATCTGCCTGGCTACAAAGGTTCAGGGATCCCGTATCGTTTCGCGAGGTATAAACATAAAGACATTGATATCACTGTTGGTAATTTTTATGAGCAGTTTGGTAGCGGTATTACTTTAAGAGCCTATGAGAACAGAGGCTTACTCTACGATAATGCCCTGGATGGTATGCGTGTGATTTTCACGCCCAAAAATGGAATCACATTAAAAGGATTGGTTGGTAAGCAACGTACCTATTTTTCACTTTCTCCCGGAACCGTTAGAGGTTTGGATGGGGAAATTAACCTGATGGAATTATTTGACTCCATCCTTGGAAAGTCTAAAACAAAAATAATTTTAGGAGGAAGCTTTGTTAGTAAATATCAGGAAGATCAGGATCCTACGTTGGTACTCCCCGAAAATGTCGGTACCAGTGCAGGAAGATTTACCGTGATTCGCGGCGGCTTTAATTTTAATGCAGAATACGCCTATAAAATTAACGATCCTTCTTATCAAAATCATTTTTCTTACAAAGAAGGTCAGGCTATTATTGCTTCTACTTCCTATGGAACCGATGGGTTTTCTATTATGTTCTCAGGCAAAATGCTTGACAACATGAGCTTCAGAAGTGACCGCAATGCACAGAATACCATTGACATGATTAATTATCATCCCGATTTCAGTAAGTTCCACACCTATTCTTTAATGGCTTATTATCCATACGCTACGCAACCTAACGGTGAAGTTGGCGGTACAGGAGAGATCCAATACAAATTCAAAAAAGGAACATTTTTAGGTGGAAAATACGGAATGGATATTACTATAAACGGTTCTGCATACTATGCATTGGATACAATCGGTTTGGATCCGTCTAAAGATTCCATCCGTCATTTTCAATATACCACCAATTATGGTGATGTCGGAAATGAGTATTACCACGATTTCAATATTGAGATTACTAAAAAATTAAGCAAAAAATTAAAAATAACAGCGATGTATGCCAATCAGTTCCTAAACCAATCCATTGTCCAGTTCAATACGCCTGATAAAGAAGAACACCCGGACATCACCTCACACATTGGCGTACTGGATATTACCTGGCGTTATAAAACCGGTTCCGCTATCCGTTTTGAAACTCAGGGATTTTTTGGATCGTATGACTACAAGGAACACGCAAAAGATGCATTTGGCAAAACAAACATCACCAACAATACCGGTTCGTGGGTGTCTGAGTTAATTGAATGGACACCAACCACACACTGGAGCATCACCCTGGCCGATCAGTATAACTACAATAATCCCGAACCATCAAAACGCGTTCATTATTATTTTGGGATGCTGGGTTATACCAACGGGCCCACACGTATATCGGTTAGCTATGGTCGTCAGCGACAAGGGATTTTCTGCGCAGGCGGTGTGTGTCGTTTTGTTCCTGCCTCCAGCGGTTTGTCCATCAGTATTTCATCCAGCTTTTAAATAAAAACACCTAACATGAAAAAAGTATTCTCTCATCTAATTACTCTCCTTTTCATCAGTGTGATGATGTCAGGTTGTGACTTCGTGCAAAATGCAAATCCTGAAATCGAGCCGTCATTTAACGGGAATTCATCCGTTATTTATAAAAAAGTTTTAGTAGAAGACTATACCGGTCACAAATGCGGAAATTGTCCTGCGGCAGCGGATGTTTTAAAAACACTGGAAAGTCAATATGCAGGAAAAATAGTTCCGATGGCTATTCATGCCGGTTTTTTTGCAACCGTCAATACTTCTTATCCAACTGATTTTAGAACAACGGCCGGTAATGCTTATGACTCGCAATTCGGTATTTCTGCAGCAGGTAATCCAAATGGACTTATTAACCGCGCAGTTACAAGTGGCGGATTTATCAAATCCTACAGTGTTTGGGGAAGTGAGATCTCTCAGCAAATTACCGAGGTTGCTAAGTTTCAGGTGAAAATCATGAATAATTATAACGCCGGAAGTTCCAGCGTAAATACAGATATTACAGTTAAATCATTAGCCAATAATAATGGCTTGTATAAATTAGTGGTTTTACTAACAGAAGATAGTGTCATTGCAGAGCAACTCGACTACCGTATATCTTCAGGCAGCCAGCTTGTCCCGAATTATGAATTCAATCATGTACTGCGAGGGGCGATTAACAGCGAATGGGGAGATGCTATCTTTACCACAGCAGCGAACTTGAATGATTCGGTTGTGAAGTCGTATCCGAACTTTATCATCAATCCTGCTTTCAGAGCAAGAAAATGCCATGTGGTTGCTTATGTGTATGATGCGGATCCTTCGAGTCCTACATACTACGAAGTATTGCAGGTCGAAGAAGCTGAAGTAGAGTAATACTAAGCTGCTCTTCACCCGCATTCCTTTTGCAAAGCTCTCTTTAAATTTATACTTTTACGGTTTTATAAATGCATTTATGAAACCATCCATTCCCAGAGGTACACGTGATTTTGGCCCTGCCGAAATGCAGAAACGTCAGTATATTTTCAATATTGTTAAAACCAATTTTCAGCTATTCGGTTATGCACCTATTGAAACTCCAAGTATGGAGAACATTTCTACTTTGACGGGAAAATATGGAGAAGAGGGGGATCAACTTATTTTTAAAATTCTGAACTCAAGAATTCATGAAAGTAAGGAAGAGAAAAAAGAAGAATTAAAAAAAGAATTTAATGCTTCTCTCGAAAAATCTTACAACTCTGAACTAATCACTGAGAAAGCTTTACGTTACGACTTAACCGTTCCATTTGCACGTTATGTGGTGATGAACCACCACAACCTTACCTATCCTTTTAAACGCTACCAGATACAACCGGTGTGGCGCGCCGATAAACCGCAGAAAGGTCGTTACCGTGAGTTTTACCAATGTGATGCCGACGTCATCGGCTCCAACTCTTTAGTGAATGAATTGGAATTGATGGCCATGATGGACAAATCCTTTTCAGAATTAAACATCCCGGTAGTCATTAAATTTAATAACCGAAAAATATTGAGTGGCATAGCTGAAATATTAAACGCCAGCGACCAAATCATTGACATTACTGTAGCTATTGACAAGCTCGATAAGATTGGTAAAGAAGGTGTGGTGAAAGAACTGAAGGAAAAAGGGATTTCAGATGAAGCTATTCATAAACTGGAACCGTTAATAGATTTATCCGGATCAAATGAAGAAAAAGTTGGCGTATTAAACAACTTTCTTTCAGAGAGCGAAATCGGCAAAAAAGGAATTGAAGAAATCAACTTCTTATTAAACCATTTAAAAACAATTGCCATTCAACATGTGAAGATTGAACTCGATATTACCCTGGCGCGTGGTTTAAACTATTATACCGGAACTATTTTTGAAGCAAAAGCAAATGCCGGAACCTTTACACCAAGTATATTGGGCGGCGGCCGTTATGATGACCTTACCGGTATTTTTGGATTAAAAGGTTTATCGGGCGTTGGGATTTCTTTTGGGATCGATCGCATTTATGACGTGATGGAGGAGCTAAATTTATTTCCTGAAGCAATCAATAACGTGTCCACCACAAAAATACTATTAGCCAATTTTGGAGAAGCAGAGTTAATGCATTGTGTGGGATTAGTTTCAAAATTAAGAGCGGCCGGTATTAACGCAGAAGTCTACCCGGATGTGGTAAAGAAAATAGCCAAGCAATTTGAATACGCCGATAAAAAACAAATTCCTTTTGTAGGAGTTGTTGGAAGCAATGAAATGACGAATAATACCGTTATGCTGAAAAACATGGCAGCAGGCACACAAGAAGAAGTTATCTTTGACAAACTACTGGAGCATTTAAAATAAATATTAACCGATTAATGCTCTTCGACTCTTACTCTTAGTGACATTTATTAAAATCAATCACTATGAAAAGTACAGTTGAAGAATTACCGGATACAATAGACGCTAAAGAATCAGATTATTTATATTTAAAATCTTCCGGGATCCTGAATTCCGGAAAAGGTCTGTTCACATCCATTCCCATTTACCGGAACGAAGTCATCTCCCTGTTTAAAGGAGAAATACTGAGCAATAAAGAAGCGGCATTCAGGGCCAAGCTCAATTTGGATGGTTATTTTATCAATATGCTGAATGGTAGCATTATGGATTCCATGCAGGTAAAATGTTTTGCCAAATATGCGAATGACAGCGAAGGTCTTAACGCGACAAACTTCAAAAATAATTCGAAGATAACTCTGGATGAAAACAATAATGTTTGTCTCGTTGCGACCAGAAACATAAAAAGTCGTGAAGAAATTTTTTGTGGATATGGAAAAGCCTATTGGAAAAAATTTAGAAATTAAGTCTCTTAAAACAATAATTTTCTTTTACTGATAGAAAAGCGTTTTCCAGGACCAAGAACATGCATCTTTATTCCTTCTACTGTAATAGGGTCTCCATTTTCTATTTCTGTAAGGTCTGTGTATTGGATAGAAGTACCATCGGCAATTACTACTAACCCGGTTCCGATTACCTGCATTTCGTCTCCACCATGGATGACTACACCGGTATCCAGGCTTAATCCAAGCCCCAATACACCGGGATTATATGTTAAAGTTTGTATGAGCCTACCGAAACGTCCGCGTTGTGTAAAGTGCGTGTCAATAAACACGTTATCTATTAAATTAAGTCCGTTGGTGAGTTCCAGCTCTCCTTTAATTAAAGCGTCCTGGCTGCTTCCGGAAATGATCATCGTATCAGACATCACCGCGGCACCGGCACTGTTTCCGCAAATCACAAATTTAGGCTCTTCATTGTAGCGTTTTTTCAAAAGGGCAATGAATTTTGTGCCGCCTAACAAACTGCTCAGCCTTAGCTGATCCCCTCCTCCAAGAAATACAGCGTGGCAGGCTTTGATTTTTTCTAAATTACTCGAGAGATCCGCTTCTTTTCGTGTATCGAAATGGATGATAGATACGTTGGTCATTCCCATGTCTTTAAAGAACTTTTTATGCTTTTGCGCGGCTTCCTTCGGTGAAGTGGTGGCAACAGTTACATAACAAATCTTCGGCTTCCTTTTCCCGGTTTCCTTAATAATCCGCTCCAGGATGACCTGACTGTCCTCTCCTCCTCCGATTGGCATCAGAACACCCTTAGGCTTTACTATTCTTCTTGCTCGCATATTATAATTCCTGGTCCCTTTAATAAAAACTCGATAGACTATCATAAAAATAGAGGTGCATAGGTAATAAAAGATATAAATTCGATATAACAGACTTTTCATGGTCTGAAGCAATGTTCGTGTTTTTTGAAAATTAAATGTCTGTAAAAAACAGGTTGTAAAAACATCTGATTTTATGAATAAAAATGCAACAAAAAAGCCTGCATCGAAGATACAGGCTTTCAAATATAATGACGGGAAAACTACTCTGCTAAAACAATAACTTTGTTTTTGAATACTTCCACTACTCCACCTTTTACTTCAAAACTATGAGGAGTATTGTTTTCTTCAACTAATTCAATTGTTCCTTTTTTCAAAGTAGCAATCATCGCAGCATGATTATTCTGAACCCCAAAAGAACCTTCGGCACCTGGAAATACAGCTGATTTCACCTGGCCATCGAATAGTTTTTTATCGGGTGTAATTATTTCTAATTTCATCTTTGATTTATTATGCGTCTGCTAAAATCTTCTTACCTTTTTCAATCGCTTCTTCAATAGTACCAACTAAGTTGAAAGCTGCTTCAGGATACTCATCTACTTTACCATCAAGAATCATATTAAATCCTTTGATTGTATCTTCGATCGGAACCAATACACCTTTTAAACCTGTAAATTGTTCAGCAACATGGAAAGGTTGTGATAAGAAACGTTGAACACGACGTGCGCGGTGAACTGTTAATTTATCTTCCTCACTTAATTCATCCATACCCAGGATGGCAATGATATCCTGTAATTCTTTGTAACGTTGTAAGGTTAATTTAACACGTTGAGCACAGTTGTAGTGAGCGTCACCAATAACTGTTGGTGTTAAGATACGGGAAGTAGAATCCAATGGATCTACCGCAGGGTAAATACCTAACTCAGCAATTTTACGGCTTAATACCGTTGTAGCATCTAAGTGGGCAAATGTTGTTGCAGGAGCCGGATCGGTTAAGTCATCCGCAGGTACGTATACCGCTTGTACAGAAGTAATAGATCCTTTTTTAGTTGAAGTAATACGTTCCTGCATTGCACCCATTTCAGAAGCCAAAGTTGGTTGGTAACCTACTGCAGAAGGCATACGACCTAATAAAGCAGATACCTCAGCACCAGCCTGAGTGAAACGGAAGATATTATCAACGAAGAATAAGATATCACGACCCGGGCCAGTTCCATCTCCATCACGGAAATATTCTGCCATCGTTAATCCTGATAAAGCTACACGGGCACGTGCTCCAGGAGGCTCATTCATTTGTCCGAAAACCAAGGTTGCTTTTGACTCTTCCAAAGCTTTTAAATCCACTTTAGATAAATCCCATCCTCCTTTTTCCATATCATGTTTGAACGCATCACCGTATTTAATTACGTCTGATTCGATAAACTCTCTTAATAAGTCATTTCCTTCACGGGTACGCTCACCTACACCAGCAAACACTGATAAACCAGCATAAGCTTTGGCGATGTTGTTTACCAATTCCATGATCAATACAGTTTTACCTACACCTGCACCACCAAACAAACCAATTTTACCACCTTTTGAGTAGGGCTCAATTAAGTCAATTACTTTGATACCGGTAAATAATACTTCTGATGAAGTTGATAAGTCCTCGAAACGAGGAGCAGGACGGTGAATAGATACACCATCGTCTTTCTTAACTGTGTTGATACCATCAATAGCATCACCAACTACATTAAATAAACGTCCTTTTACTTTATCACCAATTGGCATTTTAATAGCTGCACCGGTCATTTTCACTTCCATACCACGGGATAAACCGTCAGTACTATCCATGGCAATGGCACGCACCATATCTTCCCCTATATGTTTTTGTACTTCCAGAATCAATGGAGTTCCGCCTGCGCGAACGATTTCCAAAGCATCTAAAATACTTGGCAGTTTCCCACCGTTTAAATCAAAACTAACGTCCACTACGGGACCAATAACTTGAGCAATTTTACCAACCTGGTTAGACATGTTATGTGTATTTTTTAAATTCGGGTGCAAA
>JAJNBG010000051.1 GCA_021155905.1 Bacteroidota bacterium | reverse complement strand
TACAGCAACGATTGATAATACTTTTTTCATTTTAAGTTTTGTTTAGGTTTTATTAATTTGTTTGCAAAAATACATGTTTTTTTGAATCTGAGTTAAAAAAACAAAAAAAAACTTTTTTTTTTTCAACATTCTCAATTTCAATCAGTTCAAAACATCTTAAAACGTACATTTGCAGTGTATGTACAAGCAAATCCTCAAACCACTATTATTTAAAATTAATCCTGAAAAAGCCCATTATTTAACATTTGACCTGCTCAAAATTGGTCTTGGAAATGGATTAGGGCGGTTAATAACTTCTTCCACCTACGCTTTTAAACATCCAAAACTGAAAAAAAAGCTATTCGGATTAACATTTGAAAATCCTGTGGGTTTAGCAGCGGGTTTAGATAAAGATGCGAAAGCTTTTAATGAGTTGGCTACCATGGGATTTGGTTTTATTGAGATCGGAACCTTAACGCCGAAACCTCAACCCGGAAATGACAAACCACGTTTATTCAGATTGCCCAAGAGTGAAGCTTTAATAAACCGGATGGGTTTTAATAATGAAGGTGTGGATTCAGCAGTAATCCGTTTAAAACACAGGAAATCCAACGTCATCATTGGTGGAAATATTGGCAAGAATAAAGTTACCGCTAACGAGGATGCCATTAAGGATTACGAATATTGTTTCAATGCTTTGTTCGATGTGGTAGATTATTTTGTAGTTAATGTAAGCTCGCCTAACACGCCTAATCTGAGAGAGTTACAAGATAAAGAACCCTTAACGCATTTGTTAAATCATTTACAAACCATTAATAATTCCAAACCTCAGCGCAAGCCCTTGTTATTAAAAATTGCACCGGATTTAACCGATTCTCAACTGGATGATATCATTGATATTGTAGCAAGCACAAAAATTGACGGGATCGTTGCAACTAATACGACGATTGCCCGTGAACCATTGAACTATAGCAAAGAAGAAATTGAAGCCATTGGAATGGGAGGCTTAAGCGGCAAGCCATTAACCAAAAGAAGTACGGAAGTTATTGCTTATCTGAAGTCCAAATCAAACAATTCTTTTCCTGTTATTGGCGTGGGAGGAATTCACAGTCCGGAAGATGCTATTGAAAAATTAAAGGCGGGCGCTGATTTAATTCAGTTATATACCGGCTTTATCTATGAAGGCCCGGGCCTGATAAAGCGAATTAATAAAGAAATTGTTAAACAAAATATGTTTTAATCATGAAAATCATTGAATGTCCAAGAGATGCCATGCAGGGTATCAAAGAATTGATTCCGACAGAAGTAAAAGCCAAATACATCAACACGCTTTTAAAAGTAGGCTTTGATACGATTGACTTTGGAAGCTTTGTTTCTCCAAAAGCCATTCCTCAAATGCATGACACTGCTGCCGTTTTAGATCAACTGGACCTAAGTGCAACCAAAAGCAAATTACTGGCCATCATCGCCAATACAAGAGGCGCCCAGGATGCATGTGCTTTTGAGCAGAT
The DNA here is from genome assembly GCA_021155905.1 of Bacteroidota bacterium. Classification (GTDB taxonomy): domain Bacteria; phylum Bacteroidota; class Bacteroidia; order B-17B0; family Aurantibacillaceae; genus UBA4416. The sequence continues at coordinate 13,887 of JAJNBG010000051.1, read as the reverse complement.
CCGTTACCTGGGATTCCCTTTCTCGATTTCGGAAACATTTCAGCAACGCAATGCCAATTCCAGTATCATTGAATCATTGGTTCGCGTGGAAGAAATTCAAAATCTGTGCATTAAACACAATAAAGAACTGGTCGTTTATATTTCCATGGCCTTCGGCAATCCTTATGGTGATGAATACAATAGTGAAATCGTCATCAACTGGGCAAAAAAATTAAGTTATTTAGGAATTAAAATTATAGCGCTTTCCGACACCATTGGGGTTTCCAATAAAGAAAACATCTCCCATCTTTTTTCAACCATGATTCCCGAATTTAAAGATGTGGAAATTGGTGCTCATCTTCACTCTACCAAAGAAAGCTCTCTTGAAAAAATTGAAGCTGCCTATAAAAACGGCTGCCAGCGTTTTGATGTGGCTATTCACGGATTTGGCGGTTGCCCGATGGCAAAAGATGACCTTACCGGTAATTTAGCCACTGAAGACCTGGAAATATATTTTGATACCTACCGTGTGCCTTTAGACCTAAAGAAAGAGCAATTGAAAAAGGCTTATGCGGAGAGTTGGGAGGTGTTTAATAAATACCATTAATGGGGCAAATGATAAAGGATAAAAGATTTATGATTGTTTTTATTCAATTATCTTTTATCCTTCATCTTGAATCTTTTGTCCATTTTACCTAAGCAGTTCCCAAAGCACAATTCCCATACTCACCGAAACGTTGAAAGAATGCTTGGTGCCAAACTGTGGAATCTCAATACAGGCGTCGCTTTGATCAATGATCTCCTGCTCTACCCCATAAACCTCATTACCAAACACCAACGCGATCGGTTGTTCGGGTTTTTGAAAACGGTTTAACATGACCGAATTTTTAGCCTGTTCAATAGACGCGATGTAATAGTTTAATGCTTTTAATTCCTCGAATGCTTCTTTAGTTGTTTTAAAATATTTCCAGACAACTGTGGCAGTGGCGCCCAAAGCTGTTTTTTCAATTTCCGGTTTCGGAGGAGTTCCTGTCACACCGCACAAATAAATAGCCTCAATTAAAAAAGCATCGGCTGTTCGGAATGCCGACCCGACATTATTCAAACTTCTGATATTATCGAGCACCAGGATGATCTTATTTTTTTTTATGGCCTTAAATTCTTCTGAACTTAAACGGCCCAGATCATTCATGCTTAATTTTTCGTTCATGGTGATATTTTGTCAATCTGTTTTAACCACATAGACACATAGTTTTTAAGTGTGAGATTCTATGTGATTGATGAAAATTTACTGCAGGTTAAACCTTAAACTAAACCCGGCGTTTGTATTAGCCGTTGGAAATGAATTGGATGTTTGAGGAGTTGTTTTGATCCAGTCATAAAAGAACCTTAAGTTAATGGCCTGTGTTAACTGGTAATCCAAAGCTGTTTTTAAAGTAATAATGTTTTGACCACCGGTTGGTGTACTGATCTCATCCACAATTCTCCTGATCACAGTCATATTTTTACGGTAAGATAAATCCAGCTTAAAGTTCAAATCACTTTTTAACGGCTGGCCTTTAATCGTAATGGCATTAATAGTAAGGTTAGGGATCCGGTAACCGATACCCACTACATATTCCTGTCCTTTTGTTTCAATGATTTGAGGGCCCGTAATATTTAAGTTAACAGTTTTATCCTTTTTGATCTCAAAATTGGCTAATAAACCCGGTTTATTAAATTTGAAATCAAACTTGATCAAGGGACTAAAGGCTTCTGTAATTGTTGCACCCTGTATGGTATACTTAGGATTGAAATTGGCAGTCTGCTGTATACCACCAAATATGGAGTTTTGAACAGGCACTCTTGATTCTGAATATTGGTCACCGTCTTTATCCACAAACAATAAGTTATTGGCATAACCACCTATGGTATAAGTAGATCGGTAAGCGTGCCGCAACGTCACAGACTGGAAAAACTTCTTCATGAATTTTACTTTTCCAAGCCCATCCCAGCTAACTGTCCAGTTTGGCATAGGAATCTGCTTAAACATTCTATCTGTACCAACTCCTTTTAATTTTTTACCGGTGTATGTCTGGTAAAAAGCGCCTAATAATACATCCTGCTGGGTATTGCTATACCCATCATAATAAGATCCACCACGTCCATCCGATTGCAGGTCGTCGATACCCGTACTGTTTGACAATGCCAGATCTCTTGCGACATCCTGCCTGACAGCTAAAAACTCTGTAAATAATTCCGACGTTCCGTCTTTTATGTTTCCTTTATCCTTGAATGATTTCCCTAAGGTGAATACACTAATGCTGTAATTTCCGGAATTATTTGGTGTCTCGAACAAATACCCACGGTTACCATTATCTGTTTGCGAGGAATCATACCTCACGAACATGGATTCATTTCTACCAAATGATTTGGTACCGTTTAATTCGATTTTTAAACTACCATGTGGTTCTACATTTGCACGATAAGTTAAATTTTTGGTGCTCGTTGTCGTATAAGGCAAACTCTGGTTCGGGTTCTTCACTAACCAATCGTTATTAATGGCATTACGAAGGATACTATCGTTGGATCCACTGACAAATCCTAAACCAGGCGCCATATTTTTACTCGGATCCATACCAAGGTATTGCGAACTCGGAAAGAATCCGGGTAAAGCTGTTCCATTTGTTTGTTGGTAAGTCATCGAAACTTGCTTAATCATCATGATACCACGTGCTAAAAACTCACCTATTTCTTTAGCGTTTTGCGGATCTGCTTTTTTAGCTGAATCGGATGCTGTTTTTGTGGTATTTGGTTTTGCGTTGGTTTTCGGTTTATTACCGCCGATATTTAACTTTCTGAAATATGGGATCTTATTATACAAAGTCATCATATTAAAAGTACCATTGATGCTCTTGGTATTAGTGTTTTGAATGGTGTTACCAACTGATTCCTGTGCAAATGGCCTTCTCGTCCACGTATAGGATGTACTGTATTTTGCACTCGCATTTACAAAATCAAAAATTGGGATTTTATTTATTGGAATCTGATAATTCAGATTAGCCTGATGCCTGTATGAAGTGGTTGTTCCCAAACCGATAATATTTTTACGAATGGTGTCCTTTTCCTCCTGTGTATCAATCTTATCTAACGGCTCCAGAATACGTCCATCATTGTTAGCGGTAAAATCAAATTTCAGATTTTTCGTGAAGTTCCATTGCAAATCGTAATTACGGGTGATATTAAAGGTTTTATTAAACTGGGCCTTCGTTAAGTTATCCGAACTTCCTGTGTAGAAACTCGTGATATCCCTGTTTAACAATTCGCTATAGGTCCTGTTTAGCTCAATATTAAAGCCTACCCTGCTCGGTAAGGGCGTTACATTAATATCCTTCACCAGCGTCATCCATTTATTGTTTAATATTTTTGACTTGGTTTTCTTAAATGGTGTCCATGGTTTTGCAGTAATGGCATAATTATAGGATAATGCCCCACGATAGGATTTCAGGATGCTACGCTCAATGTTTACATTTCTCCTCGTTGTTTCATTATATGCATAGGTTGCCGAAAAATTAGAAACATCCCATGGCATTGGCTTAGCTCCATCTTTTTTAAAACCGTCAATTCTTACGTTTGAAAAATTATATCCTTTACGAACCGTCACATCCTGGGCGTTATCTTTGATTTCTTTTCGTATCGGTTCAGCAATACTTTTATTATCAATCTTAATATCCGGGTCGTACGGACTGTATTGTGGAGTAATCCGGGTTTGTCCATAAGCATAATAAACCGGTAGATTAACTTTCCATTTTACAGGGAAAAATTTTCCCATCTGGAAAGTCGACGTAGCATCCCATTGGAAATTTGTCTCCCTGCTTCTCTCACTGATCTTTTTCTCAATACTACCAAAGAAAGGTTTACTATAGGTTGCAGCTAACGACACTTGCCCCAGGTCGGCTAATTTTGCCTGAACACTACCGGTTGTTGCCCAGCCACCTTTGTTCACGAAATCTGTTAAACGTAATTCATTTACCCAAACTTCCACACATTTTGGTAAGCTGCCATTATCTTTTGGATTTCTGATCCCAATCATAATACTTTTTACGCTCGCCAGGTTCGGATTACCCACCACGGTGATTGTATTTGAACCGTCGGGTTGAGAAAACGGCTTTTGCATGGCCACTAAATCAATACCCGCGTCAGAATTCCTGTTTATTTTAGCGGAAGTAATTTTTTCGAAATCAATGATAAATTCGTTATCGGAGGGCCAAACTGTCCCTCTGTCTCCATCCACATTCGGATCATAATAACCCGGTTGTGTTAATTTTACAGGAATCTCATATTCGTAATAGTTATTATTATAATCAGATCCAAGACGTACAAATACAGTTACATCGCCATCATTCAGCGGATCGGTTCCTAACTTTTCAGCATGCATGAATAATTTCAGTTTACCGAAAGAACGCATGTCTAATTCCGTACTTTTAATAATCGCCCTGCTGTCTCCGTCTTTCAAATTACAGGTTCTTAAAGACAAAGCCTGTTCGTTCAATAGGGTATTGTTTGTAGTTTGTACGTTTTGTTGCTGTGTAATTCCAGGAGGAATCACATAATTCACCGGTACTTTGGAACCGTTTTCCTGTAAACTTACGGCAGATACGTCAAAAGTGGTTGTGTTATCATCATTTGCAATATACTCTCCCGGTTTTTGAAGATCAAACGCATAACGTCTCCAGTCACTTCTTACCAATTCCATCCTCGCGATACGACATACAACAGGCTTATCAAAACCTTTCATAAATACACGCATAAAACGAATCGAGTTAAAACCTTCAATGGAACCAACAGATTTTTCAAATTCCGTTACGGGAACTTTGAACTGATACCATCTCACATTTTTTTGAGTACTCCCAATAGTGGCGGTACCGTCAATGACATTCACAATGTAATTTTGTCCCACATTATTAGGAGTAAGGTCCTGGGGTGAAATTTTGATACGGTACTGGTAATAATTTTCCGTTTCGCTCAGCGTATTATCCTTATTAATATCCTCAATATTTGGAATATTAGTCGCGGCACTCGGAATACTTGGGTCCGGATACTGGGATTCCGTTGGGGAATTTCCCTCCGGATTATTGTATTTTTTATAACGGTGCAAGGTATTTCCTTCCAGGTTTGGTAATCCATCATAATCACTTCCTCTGAAAAAATGATACTGGTCGGAACTTGGATCGTTTCTAGCAATATCAATTTCTGTACCTGAGTAAATATTCAAAGCGGATATGAACTGAGGAAATTTAGCGGCCTCATCTATGTTTGAGAACCCGTCGTATCCTAAATCCTGAAATGGCCTATCGGCGGGGTCGTTCACAAATGAATTGGAGATTGGGCTGATCAATGGAGATTTACCAATATTTGATTCAATCGTTGGCAAAACAGAATTGGTTCCGCTCGCACTTGGCAGTCCGTTTTCGTAGCACATTTTACCATCTTTCACTATGTCTTCACTGATGTTACCAAGGTTTATGTACATCTCACCGCTTGGTAAATTATTCTGATCCATGTCAGGATAAGTACTGTTATTATAGTCACTGTTAAAAGGATCCATCATCCAGAACTGCACATATTCAATATTCGCAGCCTGAAAGTCATTAGTTTCCAATCGGCGCATAATTCCTCCCCAACGGCTTTCCGGATTAGCAAGCCTGCCCACATTACCCGATTTAAGAATACCACTTGAATACGCAGTTGGCTCTACATCATAATTATAAGGACCTCTTTCTCCCGGATAAAATGCCAAATCTAGAACTGACAATACAACGGGCTGACCATTTGGCGGTGTTTTGCTCGGAAATAACTCGGTTTCCAATACTTGTCTCATAAAGTTGTTGGAAAAAGTTGTTTCAGGAATATTTCCAGGCTTGGTGCTTGTATTTTGCTGACCGTAAAACAGTGGATCAATGGTGTACCAGTTGAACTGTGCACGGTTGATACCCGGAAAAATATTGTCGTTTTGCGCCGCTTCCGGGAACAAGTTGGGTTGTCCCTGCGGTATACTTGCCATAAACCAGGCATTCGGGCTCTTTAAATCAATGAGTGAAATACTTCCTTCAAAATCATCCACATACGAATTCCCGTTCTTTCCAATTGCCCTGGAGTTACCGGGAACTAATTGCGCAAATTCCCCACGGGTTACAATGCTACTCATTTCCTTGGTATTGATTAGAGGAATTTTATCAATTAACCTCGTCAGGAATGGTACATCGGTTTTGTAGTTATAATCCACGCCCCAGATCGTGTTCGACACCGGCTCATCTCCAATGTTAACTTTCTGAGTAGTAGGCTTTTCATTTAAGTGAAGTAAAGTTCCGCCTAAAGTCAAATCGTTATTCACTTTAAAATCCAAACGGGTACCAAACAAACTTTTTTGCTGAACATTGAACAAGGAATTACTCTCCGTACTAACTTTAATGTTTGCTCCGGAATTTAAAATACTTTCATTAATAATCTTCACACGGCCCAAAGTATAATCAACGGTATAGTCCACGTTCTCGGTTAATTTTTGGCCATTGGCCGTCACAGCTACGGCACCCTGGGGAATATTCAACGCATTTAAAGAGATCTCCGAACCGGAGGCTGATTTATACTGTCCCTTAATCTTGAACCTATTTTTTTCAGGTAACTGCTGGGCAACCGTCCTGGTAGAATCGTATAATTCCTGGTAAATGTATTTATTATACTGAGTGGGATCATCACTACCACTGAACTTGCTTCTCAGGTTATTACCAAATGGCTCTTTTGATGATAAATAGATGCGTCCATTATTAGGATTGATTGTATAATCTTTAATAAAATCGAAAACACCATCCGAATAGGGATCACCGTTAACGCTTAATTTATCGAGTCCCATTACCTGGACCAATAATTTTCCGTTTACACTACCATAAGGTATATAAGGAATGTCAACACCTGTTTCAATATTGTTATAGAAAATGTCGCATTTAAAATCAGCCGCATTTAAATTATAGGCACCCAGGGAATAAACGTTCTTCATCATTAGATCCCAGGTACTGAACTTAGGACTGGTAACAGAACCTGACTTTAATAATTTAAGATATAAGGGGCCGGATGTATATTGATCAGAAAATTCACCCACCTGGTAAACTTTACCGTTATAAGTGTATTGATATGCTACAGCAATGGTTTGATCATTGTTAATGGATTGGTTGATGGAGATAAAACCAAGACGGCTGTTAAACGTAAATTCAGATGGATTTAATCTGCGGCAGTTCTGAGCTACTTCAAAATCCCTTGCTGACTGAAGAAACTTACTTCCGTCATTACAGTTATTAGGAGCAGGTGAAGAATTAGAGAGTGCTGAATAAATCAAAGAAGCATTACCATTGGAACGCGGTGGCATAATGCCGGCAGCGCTGGTATCCGTGGTAATAATATGATATAAACTATTGGCGCCGTTATGAGGAAATACATCAGCACTATCTATGATACGGTAATTTGGATTGGTTTGGCATGCCGCCGACCTTAATACAGTATTCACATGGGTTGAATCTTCCCCTAAATCAGTAAACGCAGCAATACTCCTCACCTGTTCTGTACTACCAGTCTGGTTTGTAATGTAAACCTCCACTTTCGTAATAATAATTGGCGTTGTTACAACCGGAAGTGTCGTCATCCACTGGTCATAATTGTCGCGGAAATAATGCCCTAAGAAATAATGCTTGTTGACCTCGTAGTTATCCGCATTTACATTAAAGTACATGGTCTGGGCGCCCCCCTGAACAGATACCTCCTGTTTTTTACCTCTTTGCTGCGAAAACAAAGCGGTAGCGGTTAAACGCCCGAACTGCAATTGAGTTTTAACACCGAATAAACTCTGGCTTCCCTGAATCAAAGAACTATTTAAAGGCATACTTACGTTACCTGCCTCAATCTTTTTAATGATTTCATCTTCATAGCCGGTGTATTCCAGTTTCATTTGATTCTCCCAGTCAAAGGAAGCTTCTGTGTTATAGCTGGTCGTGATTTTTAATTTATCCCCGATCTTCCCGATTAAGTTCAACTGAATTCTCATGTTGAAATCAAAATTGGTTACTTTTTGTTGTCGCTGCGGAATGGCAGGATTTAAGGTTTTATTACGGTTCAATGCGAAAATTAACTCCGCAGTTCCGGTCGGTTTAATATCCACCTGGTTACCTCCAAATATCCGGTCAAAGATCTCACCTCCAACGGTTAATTTAGGAATGGTTCCTTTTTTATTTTGGTTCTGAAGGTCCTCCGCTTTTATTTTAGACTTCCAATGGTTTTTAACGGCATCCTTGAACTGCTGGTCCTGGTATTCTTTATACTCTACATAAGTCTCAGGCCTGTAATTCATATTCCCTATTTTCTGGGTAATATCATAATTACCGGTTTTAGGGTTATAGTTGGTTTCTGTTTTAATGTTGGATGGATTGCTCAGGTATAAGCCACTTTTGTCATCAAAATTAGGCTGACCACCATTATTATCATTGAATTTAAACGGAAGATCATCCTTGGTTACAATCGGAGAATCTAAACTTAAAACCGAAGTATACAGATAATGTGGTTTGCTTAACGGATCGTTCTTGGCTTTGGAACCAACCACGATGCTCATTAAGCCAACAGACACAGAACCTACAACAAGAAATTTTACGACTCCTTTTACCACGTTTTAAATTACATATTTTTTAACGCTGATTTGATCAGCTGTTCAACATTATCTGTAGCTATACCTTGTTGTTTAATTGCTTTTTCAATTGCTTTTTCCGCAGTTGCCTTAGGAAACCCTAACGTAACCAGAGCCATTAACGCTTCGTCTCTGTTTTTATTGTATGATGGATTTAAAATCTGGGAAATGCCGCCTTCGTGTTTCCCCATTTTTCCTTTAAGGTCCACAACGATACGCTGAGCCGTTTTTTCCCCGATCCCTTTAATGCTCTTCAGTAAAGCGACATTCGCGGTGTTAATTGCGCCTGCTATCTCTGCGGCACTTAACGAGGAAAGCATCAATATGGCACTTCCTCCTCCAACGCCGGATACGGAAATCAGTTTGCGAAACAGGTCGCGCTCTTCAAGGTCTGCAAAACCAAAGTAACGGGGATTATCGTCCCTAACGTAAACGCTTTCAACATACAATTTTGCGGAAGTTTTACTTTGAATATGGCTGTAAGTGGTTAAAGAAATCAATAATCCATATCCCACGCCATTGGTTTCGATAACTGCCATGGCAGGATTAAGTTCGGCTATTTGCCCGTTAACGTAACTGATCATAAGAGAGGTGTGAAAATAGCAAAACTTTTATAACTGGTGAAAAATAATTGTTGTTAATACCGGAGGAGTTTAAGCATTATTTTTTGTCTTTTTATTTTTCAAAACAATAAAATAGTGTGCTAAAAACCGGATTTTTTATCCCGGATATAATTTTAAACAAAAAACTGTTCAAACTTTCCGGAGCTCCTAAAAATTTTAGCATTTTAAAATCTCTGAATTATTGATTATATTTGTTTAACGAAAAACTAACATTTTGGAAACAATCGTTATCATTTCACTTTTAGTGGCGGCCTATCTTTTAGGTTCCATACCAACTGCGGTTTGGTGGGGAAAACGCTATTATGGAATTGATGTGCGGGAATTTGGAAGCGGAAACGCCGGTGCTACCAACACATTTCGGGTTTTAGGAAAAAAGGCAGGAATCCCGGTTTTAATCGTTGATATCGTTAAAGGAACTGTTGCTGTTTTGCTGGCTCATTTATCTCCATACGTGTTTGACTCCAATGAATTTGTGAACCTTGAATTAGGTTTGGGTATTGCAGCTTTAGTGGGACATGTTTTTCCAATCTTCGCCGGATTTCGTGGTGGAAAAGGAGTTGCCACTATTTTAGGAATCGTTATTTGCCTCACTCCTTTTACCAGTTTGATGGTGTTAGGTGTATTTTTAATTGTTTTACTGGCTACCCGCTATGTATCATTATCATCTATGACGGCAGGCTTGAGTTTTCCTTTCTTTCTAAATGTTGTTTTGAAAAACCAGAATGAAACGCTTTTGATTTTTTCCTTATTCGTAGCCATTCTTTTAATCATCACTCACAAAAAGAATATTTCCCGTTTGTTAAAACGCCAGGAATCAAAAGTAAACCTGTTTGCTAAAAAAGTTTAGGTGTTATTTTTATAGTTGAAAAAACAACTTATTTCTGTTCGCTAAGGGTATCGAAAATTTTTTGATTGTTCCTGATAAGCATTTCTCTCACCATCTGAAGGTCGGTTTTCGTGAGATCCGCAATATATAATGCGGTTTCTTCAAGGTCTTTCTTAATTTCGTCTCTCAATCGTGCAGCTTCTTCATATCTCTCCCTTGCAAGACAATCAATGATTTTAAGATTGTTAAGGATAACTCTTTCTGCATACCTTTTAGCCAGTATATCAGTATTGTATTGGGATCTGGTTAAAGGAGATTTCATACCTTAAAAGTTAAAGCACTAAAATTACTTTATAATTTTCCACTTGCTTTTTACTTTCGGCAAGACCCTGTTTTTGATAGCCAACAGGGGTGTATTGGTACAGAATTATTTTTGACTTAACCCCACGAAAGAATCCGATAGGGACATAACTTTTATTTTACCTGGTACTCTAATTTTTTCCTTTTTGCTTACTTAATTGTATGTAAATGGAATAAATTAAGACGAACGGAAATAACGGCAACATCAGCAAAGAATAAATCAAACCGAATAGCGCAAAAAGGCTGAATAAAAGAAAATCGATAATCGTAGGTTTTGTTCCTGGGCCAACGATATCTAATTCAAGCACTCTCTTTAGTTCTCCAATCTTCATATCCATTGCCTGATCTGTTGAAATGTGATCCGAATAAAGGTTTTTGGTCCTTCTGCCCCTTGAAAATGCTTTTAAAACCCTTATAAAATTAATAGGCAATCCCATCATAAATCCACTGGTATCAATAAAAAACGCAAACCAATAGCTTTTGCAGCCCGACGCAATTTCCCAGGCACTGATTTCACTTTCTCCAATCAGCGAAGTAGAATAACCCGTCACTAAGTGATGAATATCGTGCTTCATCACCGCTTTTCTGCGGGCGTCAAAATTGGGAAAATAAAAATGGATCTTTTTGGTCAACTCAACTTTCACACTGGAACTTTTCTGCCCTCCATCATCATCGAGGTTATTATCGATATAAAACTGATGAAGTATTTCCCGTGGGCTTTGATTGTTCAGCATATTCCCGGTTTTATTATGCCGGCTGTTTTCTGCTTTCAACCTTTTGCCTGCTTAATGGAATTAATGATACCATACCAATAATAAAGAATATAATCAGAGATAAAATAGAATTTCGCATACCTCCTGTTATCTGGCTGATCACACCAAAAGAGACGGTTCCCAGGATCATTCCCATTTTCTCAAATACATCATAAAAACTGAAAAAGCTCGTATGGTCTTCTGTAACAGGCAAATATTTACTGTAGGTACTCCTTGATAAGGCCTGGATGCCACCCATTACCAAACCAACCAAGAAAGCCACAATGTAAAACTGAAAGGGTGTCCTCACAACTACATAGGTAAATACACATATAAAGATCCAAATAGCGATGGAACACATTAATGCCCTAATATTCCCAATTTTAGTAGATAACCATGAAAACAAAAACGAACCGGCTATACCAACGAACTGGATAATTAAAATACTGATAATTAAAGAGCTTGTTTTGGTTTTCTCGGCCGCTTCCCCTATTCCCCAGTCAATTTCGTTGCGGGCAAATAATACAGCCACCACCATAATTGTTTGAACGCCCATATTGTAAAAGAAATATCCGGTTAAAAATTGTCTCAATTTGGGTAACTGCTTCACCTGGTTCCATACCCCTCTTAATTCTTTGAACCCTTTGTATAGAATTCCTTTTCGGTCATCCGTTGAATTATCATGCGTTTTATTGGGAAGGTTGGCAAAGGTGTACTGCGCAAAACCAATCCACCAAATTCCGACTAATAAAAAACTATATTTTGCAGGAACATGAAATACCATGATACTTATCAGACATATGATCAATAACAAGGAACTGCCGAAATAACCTAGGGCAAAGCCTCGCGCGCTGACCCTATCCTGGTTTTCCTCGGAAGCAATTTGTGGTAAATAAGAATTGTAATAAACGAGACTTCCCCAGAAGCCAATGGTCGCAGTAATAAAGGGAATAAAACTTAACTCCAACTGCTTCCGGTTAAAGAAAAACAAACACATACAGGACAAAGATCCAAGGTAACAGAAAAACTGCATGAACCGTTTTTTATTTCCAAGGTAATCTGCCACACCACTCAAAATTGGGGTGATAAGAACCACTATGGATAAAGCAAACGCGTATATAAAAGAATAAATATTCTGATTTTCGAATTCAATACCCATGAAAGTCACAGTATGACCAATAAAAATTTTTGCTTCGTCGTGAGTGGTCACGTAATCGTAAAAATTAGGGAAGATTGCAGAGGTAATCACCAACGGAAATACAGAGTTTGCCCAATCATAAAAGGACCAGGCCCTGATGGTTTTTGGGTTATCTTTTTTAATGAAATTCATATTTTTAATGAGTTAATTCGATAATGAGTCAATTAGCTAATTAGGTTATTTTAAGGTGTTAAATTAGGTTTTTATTTTTTCATTGTCACATTATCTAATAGTCGTATTGACTAATTCTTGATGATCTCAAATTCCACACGCCGGTTCTTTGCCCTGTCTATATCATTATCGTTACCGGCTACAGGAACGGAACTTCCGTAACCTTTAAAATACATTTTATTCTGAACCCCTTTTTTAATTAAATATTCAAAAACTTCACGGGCACGCTGTTCAGAGATTTTTTGGTTTTTACTCTTTGAGCCGGAGTTATCGGAATGCCCGTTGATCTGAATTTCCATACTTGGATTACGCAACAGGTACTGTGCCAGTTTATTTAACTCAGCATACGATTCGGGCAGCAGATAGTAACGTCCATTCTCAAAAAATATATTTTTTAACTGAACTTTCTCACCTACTTTAATGTTAGTCTTTACTTCCAGTACGGAATCCTGGGCACTGCCATCTACATTAAAAGAGCCAACAATCTCCACTTTCACTTTCTCCACTACTTCCTTTGCCTTTACTAAAGAGATATCATCCACAAAATAGTAGGCTTCTTTAAAACCCAGCTTAAAAATATTCATTCTTATCATATCTTTCTTCACGTTAGGTGAGAAATTACCGATTGTCAGGTATTTTTCACCGCCATCAGCCAGGTATTTTCCTGAAATTTTAAACCACTGATATCCATTTATAAAACTTCCTTTTTTACTGACAGAATCCACTAAAGCAGATCTCACGGCATCAGCTTTGCTTTTATATCCAACTTTAGTAAATAGCGCGCCAAATGATTTAAGGCTGGCGTTACTCCAGAAAGCCAAACGCACATACATTTCAAATTCATAAGTGGTACCGCGGTGAAGCGCTTCTGCCAGTTTAACCTGCAAAAATTCTTTATATTTCTTCTGAAAACGAAGACCTGCATAGCAGTTCCCTGTCCGGGCCCCTTTTTGAGAAGAAGTATCATTACTGATAGGTTCCTGGTAAAAATCTACGCTGGCAATCTGCTGCCAGGGAATAGCCTGCTTGATATTTCCGGATTTTTTTCGGTAATTTTCAAAACTTCCATTTGGAACTATATTTTTTACGATTTCGGCCGGTTGTTGGGAGAACACAAGGCAGGAAACCAATAGAAAGGGTAATAAATATGCTCTTTTTACGTCCATTTATGCCTGGCAAATGTAAGTTTTAGACTATATTCGATAAATATTTGTTATGAACATTTGTTATTCCAAAAAAAAGCGTATATTTGCAATCCAAATTAAAAAAACAGA
>JAJNBG010000050.1 GCA_021155905.1 Bacteroidota bacterium | reverse complement strand
AAAAAATAATATGGCAGGAAATATCACTTTTACAATGATTAAACCCGATGCAGTTGAAGCTAACAACATCGGACCAATTTTAGCGAAAATAAACCAATCAGGTTTTAAAATTGTAGCTATGAAATACATGAAATTAAGCAAGGAAACTGCTGGTAAATTTTATGAAGTTCACAAAGAGCGTCCTTTTTATGGTGAATTAGTAGATTATATGAGCAGCGGACCAATTGTAGCAGCTGTATTATCTAAAGATAACGCGGTAGCAGAATACAGAACTTTAATCGGAGCAACTGATCCTACTAAAGCAGATGAAGGAACTATCCGTAAATTATTTGCTAAATCTATTGCTGCAAATGCGGTTCACGGATCTGACAGTGATGAAAATGCTAACATTGAAGCAAATTTTTTCTTCTCTCAAACAGAGCGTTTCTAAGAAGTAATTTTAATAATACTAAAAAAGGATTTGCTGGAAAGTGAATCCTTTTTTGTTTAAATTTATATCTGCTGCGCTCAGTAATTATAGATAGACAAGCGCAGCATTTTTAAGATTCATGCAATTCCATTTAAATTATAAACCGGCAATTAGTCCGTATAAAATATCTCACCAGGACCAGGTGTTGTTGATCGGCTCCTGCTTTAGTCAGCATATGGGGAATCGCCTGGATGATCTCAAATTTAATGTAGACGCGAATCCCTTTGGAATGGTTTTTAATCCCCAGAGTATTGCCGACATGCTTTTTCGGATTCTGGATAAAAATTATTTTACTGAAACGGAAGTGTTTGAGCATGACGGACAATGGATTTGTCTTGAATCTCACAGTTCGGTATCTGCCCCAACAAAAGAGGAATTACTGAATTTATTAAACACTTTAATTGATAGCTGGCATGTGGCGCTTAGAACCGCCCAGTGGCTCACCATCACGTTTGGAACCGCTTACGCGTATAAGTTTCTTGAACATGGGAAAATCGTTGCCAATTGCCATAAGTTGCCGCAGGCACAATTTGAAAAACTGTTGTTGGAAACAACGGCTATCACTTCAGTTTATAGAACCCTGGTTGATAAATTGCAGAAGTTTAATACAGGTCTGAAAATTCTTTTTACCGTTTCTCCCGTGAAACACCTGAGGGATGGGGTAGTGGAGAACAGTTTGAGTAAAGCCATACTTTTGCAGTCGGTTCATCAGATCATTAAGCAAAACAGTAACTGTTTTTATTTTCCGGCATACGAAATAGTAACAGATGATTTAAGGGATTACCGTTTTTTTGAATCTGATATGGCTCACCCAAACAAACAGGCCATTGATTATGTATGGAAATTATTCGCGGAAACTTATTTTAATGAGGCCACGCAGGCCATCAACGAAAAAGTCATGCACATTCACCAGGCATATAACCACCGTTTGTTTAACAAGACTACCGGTTCTTCCGTGAAGTTCAAACGCAATTTTTACCAGAAATGTGCGACACTACAGGCAGAATATCCATATCTGAATCTGAGTAAGGAGTTACAATATTTTAATACAATCGAAGATTAAATCCATCAGGCACATATTTTTTGACCTGGATAACACCCTGTGGGATTTCGAAAAAAATTCGAGGGAAGCCTTATTGCATTTGTTTTTGGAACATGATCTAAAAGAGCATTGCAAAGTTGATTTTTTGGATTTCATTTCTGTATACGAAACCATTAACCACGAGTTGTGGCATTTGTATAGCCTGAATCAAACCACCAAGGAAGAGCTTCGCTTTCAACGGTTTCACAGGGCTTTTTTGCATTTTAAATATGATAACCTGGATCTGGCATATACCTGGGCAGACGATTATTTAAAATTGTCTCCTTTTAAAACACATTTGATAGAAGATGCCTCAGAAGTATTGCAATACCTGCAGGATAAATACCATTTACATATCATTACCAATGGCTTTAAGGAAGTGCAGCATATTAAACTGGATGCCTGTAATCTGAAGCCACACTTTAAACACATCATCATTTCTGAAGAGCATGGCTTTAATAAGCCGGATGTGCAGATCTTCCGGCTTGCTCAGGAATTAAGTGGGGCAGCGCAGCACGAGTGTGTGATGATCGGGGATAATTATGAAGCAGATATTATGGGCGCTTTAAATGCCGGTTGGAAGGCGATATATCTGTCAACCAACACCAAAGAAAATTCAAACAGTAATTTTACTCAAATCGATCGGTTGATTCACCTGAAAGAAATTTTTTAAGATTAGTTTTAAGGTTTAGCTAACCATTTTTCAATTTCCGTCTGATCAAGGTGAACATAATCTAACCAATGTTCCACCACTGAATTGTTGACCATATAAATGGCCGGCAAATCGATTCCGGCGAGGTACACAAAATTTCGTCCGTTCAAAATGCAGTAATCAATGTTCCTGGCTTTTGTATCGTCAAAAAATGGCTGAATTTTTTTATACTCTCCGTTTAAAATAAAGTAGATAGAGATGTTCGGATTTTTCTCCTTCATCAGTCTTAATTTTTTTGCAGCAACGCGGCAGTGAGAGCAGGTTAAACTCATAAAGGCAATAATGTGTTTGCCTGTACTTAAAGATCTTGGAGGAGTATGTATTTTGGCATCTTTATATACACTGTCCAGTTCAAGTTTGAAGGTATCTTCTTTCTTGGTCAGATAAGCTTCAGAGTAACTCATATCCACATAATTCAGGATATGAGGCATGACAAATGAAGTAAGACATAGAAGCCAGAAAAGCCATTTTCCGAATTTTCTATAATTCAATCCATCATAAAATTTATAAATCACTAAAGAGATAACAAGCATGACCGCATTTTTTATAAGCGCCTGGAGTGGAGTCATCACGATAGCCGTCCCAAAACAACCGCAATTGCCGTTATTACCTTCATTGAGCATGATAAACACAAGGTAAAGTGAAAAGAAGATCAGTGAGCCAATGGTAAGTTTAATGGTAAAACGTCTGATATAAAGCCCGAAGATCAGCAATAAGCCGATAAAAAATTCAAGACCTATCATGAACCTGGCAATGAACGGCGCACCCCGCCATCCACCAATTCCAAGGTCGACAAAGGTGTATTCAAAAGGCTCAATAGGATATAGTTTTGTGTAGGCACTGTAGAGAAAAACCAAACCCATCAATGAGCTGATAATAAAAAATAAGGTTTTTATAAGGATTGGTTTCATACCGGCTAAAACATTTAAAGCTTTTGATTGTCGGGCGAATTTACCATTTATTTAGCAGGAAGAATTAAATCAAAAAAAAAAGCTACCGACAGGTAACTTTTTTAACATAAATAAGGATTTGATTATTTTAATACACAATCTTTTCTTATGGTTTCAGTTTTTGTGTCCCCGTATCCATCCGTATAGGTTGATGTATTCTCACCTGATACACAATTGGCGCGTGCTTCTTTTTTGGTCACTTTCGGCATGGTATTTATGTCTGTGGTGGTACCAAACGGACCGGAATCAACATATCCGACACCCGCTGTTACACCCGAGGAGGCAATTTTGGTTGTTTCGCAGGTACAGGTTCTGTCTTTTTTACAAGAGCTGAGTGCTATTACAATTAAAGCGGAAATATAGAATAGCTTCATTTTAATTTTTTAAAAGAGTTGAGTAAAGAAAAGATTTTTTTCAGCTATAAGCAAAAAAAAGAGCCGTTATTAAATAACAGCTCTCTTCTTTGTAATTAATTACAAATTATTTTTGTAACTCACAAGAATAACCAGAACCACCACTAGTACTTCCTTCGCACCAAGTTTTAGCATCTTTCTTGCTTAATTTAACATCAGAGTTAACGCTGATAGAAGAACCATCAGAAAAAGTACATTTACAAGTACGGATTTTTTTGCAAGAAGCAAAAGATGCAACAACGATAACAGCTGCTAATAAAGTAATTTTTTTCATTTTTAAGTTTTTTAAAAGTTTAGGCAAATTTATAATGTTTTTCTGATATGCCAATACCCAACAATGGGTATTTATATATTTAGAATTATTCTAAATAAATATTCTCTTCGCTAATCAACTAGCTCACAGGTCATTTGTTCACCGTATGATCCTGAATAAGTGTTTCCTTCGCACCAGGTTTTCGCATCTTTTTTGCTTAATTTCGACGAGGAAGTATGAGTTTGGGTTTCAGTCATACCATAGTAGGTAAATGTGCATTTACAAGATCGGATCTTTCTACATGATGGTAAACTAGCCATAACGATCACTGCAGCTAATAATGTGATTTTTTTCATTTTTTCAAATTTAAAGTTTATGATAAATGTAACATGGTTATTTAAAAAAAACAATACCTCGGTAAGATTATTTTGTTTTTAATATTTTTAAATAACCGGACACGTTACCCGTGAATGGTTTCTCTTTTTCCGAATTTTTTGACCAAATCAGCTTCAAAGGTTAACCATTCCTGCCATCGTTTATCAATATCTTCTACATGGCTTCCGTATTTCCTGGCAAATCCTATAAATAAAGTATAGTGAGTTGCTTCGCTAATCATCAGATCCCTGTAAAATACTTTTAAATCTTCATCATTAATCTGCTCGGAAAGCAATTTGAAACGTTCGCAGCTTCTGGCTTCGATCATCGCACCGAATAACAATCGGTCAATTAATACAATTTCTTTCCGATACCCTTTTCGCATGAATTTATATAATTCCCCCACATATTCATCTTTTCTTTCAAACCCCAGATTTAACCCGCGTTCCTTAATTTTCTGGTGAACCATTTCGAAATGCGATAATTCTTCTTTCGCTAATTTAACCATTTCTTCCACCAGGTCCGTATGATAGGGATAGCTTATCATGATAGAAATAGCATTGGTGGCTGCTTTTTGCTCGCAGTACGCGTGATCGGTTAAAATTTCTTCAATATTGGTTTCAACAATATTGACCCAGCGGGGATCGGTTTCTAATTTAAGTCCTAACATGTTATTAATATTAAAAACAAAGGTAGGAAGTTTTGCTGAAAAGTATAAAATAAAGGGAGATCGATGTTAATCTCTTAATTTGTCCAGGAGGATATTGAGTTGATTAACTTCTTCAGGGGATAAGGAACTAAAAATGTCTTTGGAATTTTCATCAATATAATCCAGCGATTTCAGCAATTCAAGGCCTTTATCTGAAATCACGATATCCACACTTCTGCGATCATTCGGACATTCTTTCCGAATCAACAGTTTTTTAGCCCTCAATTTGTCAACTATTCTTGATGCGTCACTCATTCTGTCCAGCATCCGCTCTTTGATCAGTTTTATACTGCAGGGATTTGGATACTGTCCTCTTAAAATACGCAATACATTGAATTGTTGAATGGTAATATCCGAATCTTTGAAGAACACATCGTATTTTGCGTTTAACCAATTGGTGGTATAGACTAAATTAATCATCAGTTTTTGTTCTTCTGATTTGAATTTTTGTTGTTGTATTTCTTCTTCGAGTTTCAATGTGATAAAATAAATTAGTCCCGCGTTATCCAGCGGGACTAATTTATCAAATTTAATTATGATTTTGCTTTTGTAATTTCAATGTTAATATCTAATCTTACTTCTTCACTCACAGCAACCCCACCAGCTTCTAAAGCAGCATTCCATGCTAAACCATAATCTTTTCTGTTTAAGGCGCCGGTTACTTTAAATGCATAACGTTCCATCCCGTATGGGTCTTTTACAATTTTAGAGGCTCCAATGGCGGTTAAAACAACTGGTTTCGTTACGCCATGCATAGTTAAATCACCGGTTAGGATGTAGGTTCCTTTTATTTTGCCCGGTTTCATGGATATACTTTTGAAGGTGATTTTTGGATATTTTGCTACATCAAAAAAATCGGGGCTTTTTAAATGGCCGTCTCTTTTTTCATCATCCGTATTAATACTTGCTGCATCAACAGCAAAATCAATTTTTGCGTTGGTAAAGTCAGTATCAGCTTTTTCTGAAGTCACTTTTCCTTCATAGACCTTAAATTTTCCTTCGGTTTCACTTACCATCATATGGGTTACTGCAAATCCTAATTTACTGTGGGAGGCATCCACATTCCAGTTTGTTTGTGCTTTAGAGCTTAATGATAAAATGGCTGCTGCGGCTAATGTTGCTAATGTTTTCATAGTATTATTTTTTATGTTTTAAATTATAACACAAATGTACGTTATAACATTTAATGTTACAACATCTAATTTATTTGCGTAAGTTAAAGTGTTGATTTACAGGGTAAAAAAAAGCCCGAACATTTGTCCGGGCCTATTGAAATAATGTCAAATCTATTTAATGATCAACAATTTTTGGCTTTGAAGAACCAGTTTATCCGAAGAAAAAAGAACATGGTAGGTTCCCGGCGAGATATCAATCGGGAATGTGAATGAATTTAATCCTTTGCTTAAACTGATAGGCTCATCCATTACTATTTGTCCCATATTATCAAATAATTTGATTGAGCTGTTAGGGGAAACTTCTTCGAAACTTAACAAAAGATTTATTTCGGAGGAAGCAGGATTAGAAAATAAAACCATTTGTTCAGGCTTATCGTTACTACAGCTGATATCAATAGCTTTAAAAACGGTGGTGGTTTTATCCTTATCTACCTGGGACAGCCTATAATATATTAATTCGGGTGTTCTTTCTTCATAGTCCGAATGCGTATAATGGTGAGCAGAACCAGTAGTTCCATTTCCCTGTATTTTTGAAACAAATTGCCATTCGGTGGCATTCGAACTTCGTTCAATTAAAAAATAGTCATTGTTAAGCTCGGTTGCAGTACTCCAGTTTAATTGAACATAACTATTCAAACATTTTCCTGAGAAATCCATAAGTTCAATCGGCAGTCCTGCATTTGAAATAATTACAGGGCCAAACAAAGTTCCATCTGTACTGTTCCATTCTGATTGACCGGTACCAATATTGATTTTTTGGGAATTGTTTGTTGAATCAGAAGTCGTGATTTTAGCATCTACATTAACAATGATAACCGCGGATGTCACCATATCCAATCTGCTTGCATTCCCTGAAAAATGCAGAACACCATTGATACTGAGCAAAGTATTACTTGGAGCAGGAGGCCCTCCCGACGTTAAATCTATTGCTGTAGAAATTGTTACCGTGCAGCCGAATGGAATAGTAATCTGGTCAAATCCGGTGGGCACATATCCTCCTGACCAGGTAACTGCATTTGTGAAATTCCCTGAAGCACAGGCTGTACAAACACTGGCGTTTGATTTAAAACGAAGGAGTGCTATAAAAAATAATAAGAATATTTTTAACCTCATGATATTTTATTTTAATATGAATACTGAAAAAAGGCGAATCTTCAACCAGAAACTAAGACACGCTTACCTGGTTCAAATTTACAGACACATTAAAAATTACTTATTATAGGTTCACTCCCAATTAATTGCATCTTTGGAATTGGAGAAACAGCATTAACTACAATAGATGAGGGCCTTGAATACCATAGATTTGTAACCATTAATCACAAACTGTTAAATGGTCGCAAAGAAAGTTTGTTCTATCGAAATTTAGTATCACTATAAGTTTTCGAAAGCCATTACAGTAAATACAAAAGCCTTAAACGGTTTCTGTTTAAGGCTTTAAAAATGATGGACTGTTTTTATTTGATAATCATCAGTTTCTGGCTGGGAAGAATTACTTTATCAGAAGACAACAGTATATGATATGTTCCGGGGGCTACATCAATTGGAAAGACAAATGTGTTCATCCCCCTGGATAAGCTGATAGGTGCTTCCATTACAATTTTCCCGATATTATTCATTACTTTAAGAGTATTGTTACTGGAATTATCGTTAACATTTAAAAGGATATTTAATTCTGTAGATGCAGGGTTTGAGAACAAAACCATTTGATCCGGCAAATTATTTCCGCAATTGACATCGATGGCTTTGAAAGTGGTTGTCGTTTGGTCGATATCTATTTGAGATAGCCTGTAGTAAGTAAGATCTTTCGTATTCACATCATAGTCATTATGAATGTAATGGTGAACCGAGCCTGTCGTACCGTTTCCGGGAATCCTAGTCACAAATTGCCATTCTGTGCCATTTACGCTTTTTTCAATTAAAAAAGATTCATTATCCACTTCAGTTGCAGTACTCCAGTTTAATTGAACGCCATTTGTCACACAGGTTCCATCGAAATTTAATAATTCAATCGGTAAATTTCCATTTGTGATAACTAAAGGTCCTGATAAATTTCCATCATTACTGGTCCATTCCGAAGGACCCGTGCCGATATTTATCTTCTGAGAATTGTTATTTTGATCGGTAGTGATTTTTCCACCCGGATTCACAACGATAGCGGCTGTTTCCACCATATCAAGGCGGCTGGCATTACCTGAAAAAAACAAGGTGCCGCTGATATTTAAAATAGTATTTGTTGGGCCACCTACAGTTAAATCAATTGCTGTGCTAATTGTTACGGTATAGCCAGTTGGAATAATAATTTGGTCAAACCCGGTTGGCGTATGTCCGCACGACCAGGTTGAAGGAAGAGTAAAGTCAGCAGATGAAATAGCCGTACAAATTCCTGCATTGGACTTTAAACTAACTAAAGCGAAAATAATTAAGTAAAATTTAAGTCTCATATAAAATAGTTAAAAAATGTAAAATCCAGAATTTCTACCAAATATATAAAAAAAACTGTCATATGTAAGGAATTAGCAAAAAAAGTACAAACATTGTTCCGTTTTAACTCTGGGTGACTTTATCATCCAACTTGAATCGCCCAACTGTCCAATGGGAACGATATATATAAAGCAGAATTGAAAATAGTTCTGGTAAAAGCAGTTTTATCAGATTACAGTAAACTGGGAAGATTCTAAATTGAAGCTTATAAATTATAACAGATAAAATATCAACCGGCTAATCAAAAGTTTGTTTAATCGATATTAAAAAGCGGAAGTTACATTCTGGCATAAATTTGATAGGATAAATTATTGAAATTATGAATGGTTTATATTGTAATCATATGGCGCTAAAGTCGGGTATCTCTTTTACTGAAATTTTTAAGAAAGTAGTCGGTGTTATATTATTTTTCCTCGCTTTTAATTTAAAGGCCCAGACGGGGATGAAAATTCCTACAGACGTTAAAGCGAATCCAAATTCTGCCACGGGTAAACTGGATGTTGAGTTTAAAAATGAGAAACAGGTGGACAATTTACTGGTGATTGTCACAGATAGTTTAGGTAGAACCATTTTTCTGGAAAACCTGTACAGGTTTAAGGGACCTTATAAAAAAAGCATTGAACTTTCAGAGGGCGGAAAAGGATCCTTTTCGTTACAGGTTATAAAAGATGCGGAAAGGATCCATAAAAAGTTATCGATAAAATAATTCTAAAATTATGATGGTGAGAATAGTTTTTACACTAGTATTCATTCTGTTTGGGATAATAGGCCATGCTCAGTTAAAATCGTTGGTATATGATTTTGATGGTGCTGATGTTGGTCAGACAGATCTTCCGGAAGGGGATTATCGCGTCAATGATCTTACGTATCAAACAGTGGCGAGCCCGTTACCGTTCAATGATATGATATCGGATAGGGTATTAAAAATTAATTTAAACTGGAGTACAAATTACGGCGCTTTTGGGCGAGGTATCTCCCGTTATATCGAATTCAATCAGCAGCAGGACGCATTGAATTTCTTTTTCTACAATCCCACGTCCAATAATCAGAGTGCTACGTTAACAGTTGCTTTGGCGGATGACGATAATCAAAGTAATGCTTTTGAAAATTCCTCAGATGATCAATGGGTAAAAAATATAAATATACCAATGGCAGCAGGCTGGCAGTTCATTTCCATACCGTTGAAAGATTTTATAGATGGTAACGCCGGAGGAAATGGAGTTTTTGATATGGCTTTCACACAAAATAATGGCATGCTCCTTTTTACAGAGTTCAGATTTATAAAAAACACATCGGGCCTTAGTAATCCCACTTTTTACCTTGATTTTATAAACTTCACCGAAGGTGAATTACCTCATGGTGCTACTGTTTTTGACCTGCCGCCAAAAGGTGCTTCGGATTATGCCCGATTAGGCGCCTTTGAATCCTATCCTTTTGGTGAGGAATATAAAATTCCGCAGCATTTCGAAAGCTTGTTTCCTTCGGATTCAGCAAAAAAAATTAAATATGTCAACTGGTTTATGGGCTGGTCAAAAGACGGAGGAACTGTTGCTAATAATTTACCCGGTGCGGAAGTTCAAACACTTATAAATAATGGTTACACACCCATTATTACCTGGGAACCGATGTTTGCCGGACATGATCGCTTAAGCAGCGTTCAGCCGCGGCTAAATGACATAATTGGCAGTAACTATAATACATACATCGACAATTTTGCCAATAAATTAAAAAGCTATAATGATACTGTTATCGTGCGTTTTATGCATGAGTTTGATGGAAACTGGTATCCCTGGTCTATTGTTCACAATGGTATGGATCCGAGCCGTTACGTTGCCGCTTACCGGAAAGTGGTGGATCGTTTTCGTGCATTAGGGGCAACCAAAGTAAAATGGATGTGGTGTGTTAATTCTGACTATTATCCTTACCAGAGTTTTAACTGGATCGTTCCGGCTTATCCGGGAGATAATTATGTGGACATCATCGCCACCGATATTTATAATAACCATTATCCTGAGGCTTTGCCCTGGTGGCGATCCTTCAGGTGGCAAACCATTGAAAGCTATTATTACCTGACAAAATATTTTCCCAACAAGCCGCTGTACATTTGTGAGGTTGGTTGCCGGGAAAGGAAATCTGTGGAGAACCCGGCGTCTGAAACCAAAGGGGCATGGTTTGAAAGAATGGATAAGGAACTGCATTCCAATTTTAGTAAAGTGCGGGCACTTATATTTTTTAATGCAGCGCCTGATCAGAATTGGTTTGTGAATTCGTCTCCTTCAGCCCTGCAATCGTTAACCACTAATGTTTGGAGAGATAATTATTATTTTGGGGTGAGTGCGCCGCCACCACCTCCGCCGCCAACGGCAACTTGCAGCGCCACAGGATCCATTTTAAGGGAAGTATGGAATAACGTGTCGGGTGTTGCGGTCAGTAATATTCCAATCAGCACAACACCAGGTTCGAGTGGACTTATTACATCATTTGAGGCACCTCCCAATGTAGCTGATAATTATGGACAAAGAATCAGAGGCTATGTATGTCCGCCTGTTACCGGTAATTACACGTTCTGGATCGCCAGTGATGATAATAGTGAATTGTGGCTCAGTACCACTGATCAGCCTGCCAATAAAGTATTAATTGCCTCTGTGGTTGGATGGACATTTTCCAATGAATTTACGAAATATCCCAGTCAGCAATCTGTGACAAAATATTTGATCGCCGGGCAGAAATATTATGTTGAAGCACTGCATAAGGAAGGAAACCAGGGAGATAATCTGTCTGTAGGTTGGCAGTTACCCGGCGGATCTTTGGAAAGGCCGATTCCCGGATCGAGATTGTCACCGTTCACCAGTCCTTTGTCTGTGAGTATTACGTCTCCTGCAAATAATAGTTCCTTCATGAATGGTTCCAATATCAACATTAATGCTTCTGTCAGCAGCGGAACAGTGGCTGTTCAAAAAGTAGAATTCTTTTCAGGAGCAAATAAACTCGGAGAAGATCTGACAATCCCTTATACTTATGCCTGGAATAGCGTAACAACAGGCACTTATACATTAAGCGCAAAAGTTACCGATACAAACAGTACCACGGCGGTTTCTTCAAACATAACTATTACTGTCAGCAATACAGAAGTTTCCTGTGCCGGAACCGGAAGCATCACCCGGGAAGTTTGGAACAATGTAAGCGGCTCTTCGGTATCAACTATTCCTGTAAATAGTAATCCAGGCTCTGTATCACAACTGACCGGTTTCCAAACGCCGGTTAATTTTGCTGATAACTATGGACAAAGAATAAGAGGATATATCTGTCCGCCCATTTCCGGTAATTATGTGTTCTGGATATCGAGTGATGATAACAGTGAATTATGGTTAAGTACCAATGATCAACCGATCAATAAAACAATGATTGCATCTGTTGTGGGGTGGACATCTCCCAACGAATGGACTAAATATCCGGGTCAACAGTCCGGATCAAAATATTTATTGGCAGGTCAGAAATACTATATCGAAGCTTTGCATAAAGAAGGCAGTCAGGGAGATCATTTGGAAGCAGGCTGGCAATTAGCGAATGGAACACTGGAAAGGCCAATTCCCGGAAACCGCTTAATACCTTATACAGCCGCGGCGTGTGCCGCTTCAATCCAGGCTAACAGTTCCATTACATTTTGCAGTGGAGGAAATGTGACACTAACAGGCAGTACCGGACCTAATTATTCCTATCAATGGATAAAAGATAATGTGAACATTAACGGAGCTACTGCTCAAACCTATAATACGTCAGTGTCCGGCAATTACCAGGTACGTATTTCATATCCCGGTTGCACGGCCTGGTCGGCGCCAACGAAAGTGACGGTGAATACAACCCTGGTTTCGCAGATCACACCGGGAGGATCAACCACTTTTTGTTCCGGAGGAAGTGTGAGATTGTACGGAAATACCTGTAGCGGGTATAACTACCAGTGGATAAAAGACGGGAACGATATTGCGGGAGCAACAGCCAATAGTTACCTGGCAACAGTTTCAGGAAGCTACCAGTTACGAATCGTGCAAGGATCATCCGTTAAATGGTCTGCAAAAGTAACAGTAACCGTAAATAACTGTGTCGGAAAAATGGGCGGAATTGATTCCCTGGTTACGGATTCGGTAGCACCGGAACTTAAAAATGTAAATGAAAATTTCAGAATGAATGTTTATCCGAATCCTACCACCGGTTTATTCACGTTTGATTTAGGGCTTGAAGAAACAGAGGAAAGTACAATGGAGATTCATGTGATTGACGCTGTAACCGGCAGGAGCGTTTACAATTTACCTCCTGAGACCATCAATGGATCCGTGAAAAAAAATATTGAGCTTCCAAACAATCTGCCTACCGGTATTTATATCCTTCAAATACAAATTGGAGATAAAATCGAGAGTTTGAAATTAATTTTAAGCAGGTGATTTCTATATGATTATTTGTTGTTGTAATTCTGCATTTTATTTTAAATTTGCTGACTAAATTAAAACCCACGTTGTAAGTGGGAAAACTTATATGATAAAAATTACCTTACCAGACGGTTCCATCCGCGAATATTCAAAAGGAACCACCTCGATGCAGATTGCATTGAGTATCAGCGAAGGCCTTGCAAGAAATGTATTGGCAGCAAAAGTTAACAATGAAGTAGTAGATGCCAACAGGCCTGTCAATCAGGATAGTACGGTGAGCTTACTGACCTGGAATGATGCGGAGGGTAAAAACACACTTTGGCATTCTTCGGCGCATTTATTAGCAGAGGCACTGGAAGCTTTATACCCGAATGTGAAATTCTGGGTGGGTCCGCCATTGGAAAACGGGTTTTATTATGATGTGGATTTGAATGGTGAAGTTTTAACGCCTGCTGATTTTGAAAAAATTGAAGCAAAGATGTTGGAACTGGCGCGTCTGAACAGCGAGTTTATTCGTAAAGAAATTAGTAAAGCAGATGCTATTAAATATTTTGGTGATAAAGGCGACAACTATAAATTGGATCTTTTAGAGCGATTGGAGGATGGAAACATTTCTCTTTATACACAGGGTAATTTTACCGATCTGTGTCGTGGGCCACATATTCCAAATACTGGTTTTATCAAAGCCGTAAAGGTGTTGAATATTGCCGGTGCATACTGGAAGGGTGACGAGAAAAATAAAATGCTGACCCGTATTTACGGGATCGCATTCCCGAAAGACAAAGAATTAAAAGAATACCTGGTTTTACTGGAAGAAGCTAAAAAACGTGACCACCGTAAGCTTGGTAAAGAATTAGATCTGTTTTGTTTTTCCGACAAAGTAGGAGCAGGTTTACCGTTATGGTTGCCTAAAGGCGCCATGTTACGTGAGCGTTTGATCCAGTTCATGCAGAAGGCTCAGACAAAAGCAGGCTATTTACCGGTGGTGACACCTCATATTGCTAATAAAGACCTTTACGTTTGTTCCGGACATTATGAAAAATATGGTGCTGATTCATTCCAGCCTATTAAAACTCCTCATGAAGGAGAGGAATTTTATTTAAAACCGATGAATTGTCCTCACCACTGTGAAATTTACAAGTCATCGCCAAAATCTTATAAAGACCTGCCTCAGCGTTATGCCGAGTTTGGTACCGTATACCGTTACGAGCAAAAAGGTGAATTGCATGGTTTGACACGTGTACGTGGCTTTACCCAGGATGATGCGCATTTATTTGTTCGTCCCGACCAGGTAAAAGAAGAGTTTTTGAAAGTGATTGATTTGGTATTGCATGTGTTCAATGCCCTTGATTTTAAGGAATATACCGCTCAGATTTCTTTGCGTGACCCTGATAATAAGAGTAAATACATTGGCTCCGATGAAAACTGGGCTTTAGCCGAACAGGCCATTATCGAATCAGCCGCAGAAAAAGGCTTAAAAACGGTGACAGAATTAGGAGAAGCTGCGTTTTATGGCCCGAAACTGGATTTTATGGTAAAAGACGCGATAGGTCGTAAATGGCAGTTGGGAACCATCCAGGTAGATTATAATTTACCGGAGCGTTTTGAACTGGAATATACCGGTTCCGACAACTTAAAGCACCGTCCGGTTATGATTCACAGGGCACCTTTTGGGTCTCTGGAGCGTTTTATTGCGGTATTAATTGAGCACTGCGCCGGAAAATTCCCGCTTTGGTTAACACCTGACCAGGTGGCTATTTTGCCGATCAGCGAAAAATACAACGATTATGCAAAAAAAGTTTTAGAATTGCTAAATAATTCCGATATTCGCGGCCTTGTTGACGAGAGAAACGAGAAAATAGGGAAGAAAATTCGTGACAATGAAGTAAACAAAATACCGTTTATGTTAGTTGTGGGCGAAAAAGAAGCGGAAGATGGAACGGTTGCCGTGAGAGAGCAGGGTAAAGGAGATATAGGAACAATGACTATTGAGGACTTTGCAAAGCTGATTCACACAACCATTGAGAATGATTTTAAAACAAAGAATAATTAATATTAATAACTAAAAAGCGGAGGTCATTATTAGCGTTTTTAAGAAGCCAATAAACAACAACAACAAGAATACAGGTCCTATTAAACCTGGTCAGGTTGCCCCTGGACAAACTCCAGTAGTAAAACGTCCAAGAGGATTAAGAGAAGGATTTAAACGTCCTGGTGTTAAAGAAGAACAACATCGTATCAATAAAAATATCCGTAATACGCCACAAGTGCGTGTAGTAGGAGATGATATTGAAGCGGGAGTTTATCCGATTGAAGAAGCTATTAAAATGGCTGAAGATTTAGGAGTGGACTTAGTTGAGATTGCACCAAATGTTGATCCTCCTGTTTGTAAGGTAGTTGATTACGGTAAGTATTTATACGAACTTAAAAAGAAAGCTAA
>JAJNBG010000049.1 GCA_021155905.1 Bacteroidota bacterium | reverse complement strand
AAGCCGTCACACTGGTACAGTGCGTAACTTCACAAACTTTGGTGTGTTTGTTGAATTAGAAGAAGGTGTTGATGGTTTGGTACATATCTCTGATTTATCATGGAGCAAAAAAATCAAGCATCCATCTGAGTTCTGTAAAGTAGGTGATAAATTAGATGTTGTTGTATTGGAAATTGATGGTGAGAACCGTCGTTTATCTTTAGGCCACAAACAATTAGAAGATAATCCTTGGGATGTTTTCGAAACTGTATTCACCATTGATTCAGTTCACCAGGGAACAGTTACTTCTGTAAATGAAAAAGGTGCAACAGTTGGTTTAACTTATGGCGTTGAAGGTTTCTGTCCTTCTCGTCACTTGGTTAAAGCTGATGGTTCTTCTTTAAAAAATGAAGAAGTAGCAGAATTCAAAGTGATTGAATTCTCTAAAGAATCTAAACGTATCGTTGTTTCTCACGCTCGTTTACACGAAGAAGTGAAGGATGAAGTTCGTAAAGTTGAAAAAGCAGCAACTAAAGCGGCTGAATCTGATGAAACAAAGAAAGCAGTTAAGAAAATGAAAGATAACCAGCAGCAAACCACTTTAGGTGATATCTCTGCCTTATCTGATTTGAAAGATAAAATGGACGGTAAGAAATAATTCCGTACACAAAGTACTGTCACACTGAGCGTAGTCGAAGTGCGGCAGTACTTTAAAATAATCATCTGGTACGTGTTACCTAATGAGAAAAACTAAGAATCCGCCATGGTTTTTAGTTTTTGAGAGCCAACAAGCCCTGGGAGAAATCCCGGGGCTTTTGGTTTTATAGCTTTTTCGGAATGCTACAAAATGTGGCAATTCGTTACTATAAATTTGTTTTCCTTTGTGCTTAATAATTTTTTAGATATGGCAAAGGATGAGAGTTTTATGATTGTACCGGAAGAAGTTATTTTAAATAAAATTTATTTAATTAGAAATCAAAAAGTAATGCTTGATAAAGATCTGGCTGAACTTTTTGGCGTGAAAAGTATTAGACTAAGAGAACAGGTAAAGCGGAACGCTATGAAATTTCCTGCCCATTTTATGTTTCAATTAACGGAAATTGAAGCAGAAATTATGGTATCGCAAAATGCGATACCATCCAAAAGCCATATGGGTGGCTATTTGCCCTATGCTTTTACTGAACATGGTGTACTCATGCTTGCTAATGTATTAAAAAGTGAATTAGCCACCAAAGTGAGTATAAAAATTATTGAGCTTTTTGTAAAACTCAGAGAAATGTTGGTTACTAATAGTGAGTTAAGGACGGAAGTGGAGAAAATCAAAAGGAAACTTGATAACCAGGACAAAAATATGGAAGTTGTATTTAGGTATCTGGATGAATTATTAGAAAAGAAAGAAATTCGCCGAACTCGGATTGGATATAAGCTATCAAAGGAATAAAACTAAGAATCCGCCATGGTTTTTAGTTTTTGAGAGCCAACAAGCCCTGGGAGAAATCCCGGGGCTTTTGGTTTTATGATTTTTTAGAATGTTGCAAAGCATTAGTTGATACAGCTTATAAATTATTTACATCCTGATGATTCTGCATTTTTATATTTATATTTGTTATGAGAGGCCTTTTTAATTCACTTTTAAACTTAATAAACTCATGATATCTAAATCCATTGAAAAAGCGCTTAACGAGCAAATTGCTAAAGAAGCCTACGCTTCATTTTATTACCTGTCTATGGCTTCATGGTGTGATAATAACAGATTACCCGGTGGTGCTAAATTTTTCTATATGCAATCAGACGAAGAGCTGGCGCACATGAAAAAACTTTTCGTATACATTAACGAAACCGGCGGACATGCTATTACACCTGCTATTCCTCAGCCTCCAAATGGATACAAATCTATTGAAGAAATTCTCGGACTTACTCTTAATCATGAGATTGAGGTTACGAAGTCTATCAATAGTTTAGTAGACATGTGTTTGAAGGAGAAAGACTATTCTACTTTTAACTTTTTGCAGTGGTATGTAGCAGAGCAGCATGAAGAGGAACATTTGTTCCAGTCAATCATTGATAAAGTAAAATTATTAGGTGGCGATGCTAAAAACCTGTTCTGGATTGACAAAGAATTAGGTAGTATGACGGCCAGAGGATAAGAAATGCAAAAATAGAGTCAACAAGCCCTGTCCGCTAGCTAGTGGACGGGGCTTTTGGTTTTATAGGGTTTGTGTATTTAAAAAACGGTTATATTTATTTTAAAATTAATCACATGAAAAAAACAGCTCTAGCAATTTTAATCGTCGCAGCATCCTTCCTTTCCGGTTTCGCCTTTAAAGCAATGCTTACCAAACAAACTACCGAAGGACAGGAAAGAAAAAAAGCAACCGGTATTGGCGGTATCTTTTTCAAATGTAAAGATCCAAAGAAACTAAAAGAGTGGTATAGTAAACATCTAGGTTTAAATACGAATGAGTACGGGTCGGTGTTTGAATGGCGACAAGGTGCAGATACCACCAAAAAAGGATTTACACAATGGAGTCCGTTTAAAGAGACAACGAAATACTTTCTGCCGTCTACCAAAGATTTTATGATCAACTATAGAGTAGAGCATATGGATGAGCTGATTGCGGAATTAAAAATGAGTGGTGTTACGGTGGTGGATTCTATTCAAACTTATGATTACGGAAAGTTTGTGCATATCCTGGATCTGGAAGGCAATAAACTGGAACTATGGGAACCAAATGATGTGGTTTACGAGAAGATGGGGAAAGACATGGGAAGCAAAACCACCAAATAAATTTAAGTGATTATTTTTTTAACCACATAGAGACATAGGGTTTGTACCTGCATTTTTCTATTTTCAATTGGTTTAAATCCTTCTATTTTTTATACATTTGGTAATAAAAACACAATGGAAACAGAAATCCTATCCACTCTGCCGGACTGTGAAATCGTGAGTTCACGAATTGTGAATGCTCCGATAGATAAAGTTTTTTCGGCCTGGTCTGACCCTAATCTTTTAAAAAACTGGTGGGGACCAAAAGGATTCACCAATACCTTTCACGAATTTGACTTCAGGGTGGGAGGAAAATGGATCTTTACCATGCATGGCCCGGAAAAAGGAAATTATCCCAATGAATGTGAGTTCATTAAAATTGATCAACCAAATCTTATAGCCTGGAAGCGGCATTCGCAGCCCCTTTTCAGGGTAGTAGCAAGTTTTGAAGAAGTGGCAGTAGGACAAACTAAAATCATTTTTAAAATGTTATTCGATTCGCCGGAGGAGCGCAATAAATTAATAAAGTTTGTACCGGAGAAAAATGAAGAGAATTTTGATAAGCTGGAAGTGGTATTGGCAGAAATGACTTCATAAGATGAAAACAACACTCGATAAAAACGACAAAATCTGGGAAGCTGTTTCTATTACACTTTTGCTTATTAATATGCTGTTAATTGCCTTTACTTTGCCTTCATTGCCGGATACGGTTCCGATCCATTTTAATTTTGCAGGCAAGGCAGATGGCTGGGGAAACAAACATATGCTATGGTTGGTTTTTGTAGTGATGCTTCCGATATATGCTATATTCACTTACCTGTCTTTTAATCCAGGATTCTACCGATCTCGCATGACGGAGAAGAACCTGGAGGAACAATACAGGATAACTTCTAAAATGGCACGCACCGTCAAGGCCTTTATTCTGCTTGCTTTTGTTTTCCTTACTCTTTTTGTATTGAAGTCTGCACAGGGCCTATGGCAGGAACAAATTCCCTTCCTGTTTTTAATTTTCTTCGGACTCATCATTCCTCCCTGTTTGTATTATGCGGTGAAAATTTCCAGGATTCAATAGAAGTTGTAAGTTTCACATATTTTTTTTATAATTGTTTATATGAAAGCAGCCTATAAACTTCAAGTATTGTTTCTTGCCTTGTGTTTTGTGTATCAAAATGCCAGTTCGCAGGACCTGATCATTAAAACAAATGGTGATACCATTCGTGCTAAAATAACGGAAGTAGGAACGAATGCCGTGTCCTTTAAAAAGGCAAGCATGCCTGATGGTCCCGGTTTCGTGGAGTATAAGTCGGATATCGTATTAATCAAATTTTCAAACGGGGAGGTGCAGCGATTTTCCAAAGCCATTCCAACATCTACCGTAAATATGGGTAATAACCAAAATGCTAATGCGGTTTCAAGCAATACAAATGCTGCCACTACGAATTCGCTCAGCCAGCAGCCGTCGGATGGAAAAATTAAAATAGAAAGAGACGGTAAAAAATATATGATTAATGGAAAAAAAGTAAAAGCCAAAGAAGTGGACAAGCAATTAGCCACTTCTAAAAACCCGGCCATTTTGGTTCCATTAAAAATGGCCAAAATAACCAGGAAGTCTCAAAAGATTGTAAAGCTCACTTCCATTCCTACTACCATCGGGGGAGGAATGGCAACCTTAGTGAGTGTGATTGATTTGTATAATGATGCCCGCAGGCACCGGGATAACACCAGTACCTATGTAAATTTTGGATTGAGCCTTGTCGGCACTTTAACTTTACCAATCACCAGTAAAATATTAAAAAGCAAAAGTGATAAAATGTATGATAAGTTGATAGACGCCTACAACTTAACAAACTAATTAAAAACGGATTTTAAAAAGAAACTCGGATGAAAAAAATAATTATTCTTATGTTGGTTCTTCTTTGTGGTTATTCATGCATTAAGAAAGACGCTTTAAAATACGACCCTGAATTGGTGGGTGAATGGGTTGGCTACGAAGATAATGTGTATACCTGGCTAACGATTAACAGTGATGGTCAGGGCCATTATTCTACTAATGGTAGTGATGAAGCTGATCAGAGCGGAAGCGTAAAATACAGCCTGTTCGAAAAAAAAATGTGGATCGGCGGTAAAAAATTCAAAATAGCGAAATGGATCACGGGCGTTACGGATGGTGTGAGCAGTGTTGAAACTAAAGAAAAGGAGACACTAAGAGACACCGTGTATGATATTGATATGAAAATGGTGTTGGAAACCACCGGGATTATGGCGCACCGTTCGGTTACCTTGTACCGGACAAAGCAATAGATTCAATTTTTGGATTTTCAATAAAATTAGTTGCATCTTTCCATACATTTCTTTGTATGGGCGTGTTAAATCGACAAAAGCACAATGCGAATTCTTTTTAAATTCTTACTTTGCTTTTTTTTAAAGCTAAGTTCTAATGTCCTTATTACCCGGTACTATCCAACAAAACGAATGGAAACAATGTCAAACGAGTGTTTTTTGGGGAGAAATTGCTCCTACAGATCACCTGGTTCAGATTTATGAAAACGATGATATAGTTTTAGCTTCCCTTGAAGGCTTTATTGTTAGTGGTTTAAAAGATAACGATGCGGTCATTGTCATTGCTACAGCCGGCCATTTAACATACTTAAATGAGCGCCTCACGGATTTGGGTTATGACGTTCAAAAATTAAAAGCAAGCAATCAGTATATCCCCTTGAATGCACACGAAGCTCTTGCGGAGTTTATGCGTGATGGTTGGCCCAATCAGGAATTATTCCTGAAAATGGTCAATCGTGTGATAAATGAGGCAAGAGGAGATGCTAAACGCCAGGTGCGTGCCTACGGAGAAATGGTGGCTATTTTATGGGAACAAGGGCACAGCGGTGCAACGGTTCAGCTTGAGAATATGTGGCATAAATTCTGTTTGAGTGAAGCTTTTTGTTTGTTTTGTGCATATCCTAAAAGTGGATTCACACAGGATGCACAGGCTTCAATTGATCACATTTGCGCAACCCATTCGAAAATCATTGGCGGACTTGAAAAATCAAAGACGGAAGTTTTCTATAGAGATTCTAACTGTACTAAAAAGGTTTCTTAACTAAAATTCGGGAACACAGTTATTCCACCAGAATTTTAGTTACCGCTCTTTCATCACCGGAGGTAATTTCCATGACGTAAACACCTTTTGACTGAGCACTCAGATCAATATCGTGTGTTGGTTTTTTTACCGTTGTTTCTTCGAGGACACATTTACCGGTTGCATCATATACGCAGATCTTTGTTTGTGGTAACAGGTTATCGAGATGCAACGTTACAATTCCGTTCGAGTGGTTTGCCAAAAGATCAGGTGCTTGTTCATTCTGTTGGGCGGGAACTTTTGTAGCCGATGTACTACGTTGCTTGGGTGTAAAAGTTAGGGGACGATTTTCTTCATCAGGTTTTTCATCCGAAATTTTTTTGGAGTTCCATTGAGCGAGCATTGATAAATTAAAAATGCAAAAGGCCGAGAGTATAAAAGTTTTCATTTTCAACGTTTTTAGTAAAGTTACTCCCGTATTCCGTGGAGCTCCTTACTTTTCGGTAAAACGTATCTTTCATAGGCTATGACTGTTTTTCGTAAGTTAAACTATGAAACGAACAGACATAAAAAAGGTGAGATCGTATAAACTCACCTTGATTAAATCTCAAAATTAATGGGTATATCATTAATTCATACCCCTGTGTTTTTTAATGTTTTCATAGGCTTCCTGTATCTTCTGAAATTTTTCCTGAGCGCCTTTCTGGTATTCATCACCCATAGCCGCTACTTTGTCAGGATGATAACGGATAGCCATTTGACGGTAAGCTTTTTTCACTTCATCATCAGTTGCGCCCACTTCAATTCCTAATATTTTATAATCGGAATTGGAGTCGCGATAAAACATATTCTTTAAACTCTCAAAATCTGAGTGCGGAACACCCATTAAATTGGCAATCCGATCTATCAGGCTGATTTCAATATCGGACACATGGCCATCGGCTTTCGCAATTCCAAATAAATAATGCAGCAGCTGTATGCGTACTTCCACCTGGGTACGCATTTTAATATCACCGCAGATTTGTTCCAAAGGAATTTCGCCGCCATTTACAAAATGTTTTAATGTTTGTAAATGCTGACTCGAAAATTGTGGACCGAATTGCTGGGCAAAAAAGGATTTGATGTAATCCAGTTCCACTTTTAAGACCTTACCGTCCGCTCGCATAACTGCTGCCGATAATGCAATGAGCATGGTTGCAAAATCGCTATGGTTTCTGGCTGCCCTTTGCTGATAATAGGAAAACACATCGTCCGCGCTTCCGCTTGTTTTTCCTGAGCTTGAAAAATTATCAATGAGAGAACCTACAGCAAAACCGATGAATGCCCCAAAAATACTTCTGCCTAAAAAGAAAAAGCCAATGATGGCACCTATGAACTTAAACAATGTCTGTTAATTTTTAATTGTGAATAAAGGCTGCAAATATACAATTTTGCAAGATGTATTTTTAATTTTTGTTTGGCTTCTCACGCAGGTCGAAGTGACAAAGTTTAACGATTGGCTAGCTGTAATGTCGAAGTCATGCTGAATTTATTCAGCATCTCAGACCCTGAAACAAGTCTAGGGTGACGGTTAGTTGTCAGTACGTCCCGATAGCTATCGGGAGGAGCCGGGAACGTTTTAAAAATAATCAAGGTTTAAAATGATCCTGAACAGGAAATTAGTTTTCTTTAGCGTTTTTCATCTGAAGAAACATTTCATTAAAACGAACACGAACGGTTTCAATGAAAGATTCATTGATGAGCTTTTTGAGTCCTTCTACGGATTTCACATCTTCCGTATAAAACTTAAAAGCTTGTTCCATGGGCCCGGCTTCAAATTTTACAATAAATTTATCGTTCATCTGGAAAATGGAAATACTCATAGAGGTGTGAGGGATGGAGTCGATGATGCGCATATTATTTTTCGAAAGCTTTTTTGAAATTGAACATGTTTTTTAATACGCCCATGGGCGAAGTGTTTCGGTCACCGTCTTCATGAATCCTTCCTAAAATGGCGTGCGCCAATGAGGCAAAATGTGCTTTACCGGCAGCTTTCAGGGCCTGCTCGGCTTTGTCATCACCGTTGATGATATTGGAACAAGCCGCCCAGTCAAACGCTTTACGCTCGATCAGGAAATGAAAGGCTTTCGTGTCATCCCAGATGGAATTAACAAAGGCGGCCAGTTCAAAATATTTATTGTCTATTAAAAATTTAAAGGCTTTTTTGTCATCACGAATGGCATCCAATACCGCTATTAATTCCCTGTGGTTATTTTCTATGAGCCAGTTGAATGCTTCCACATCTCCAAAAATGTGTTTGCCGAATTGTTCGATGGCATAAGGCGTGTATTGTTTCATAATCTCTAACTATGTAATGCAAGTATAAATGTAAAAAAATAAAACCCTTTATACAATTATTACCAGTTGCATAATAAACATGCAATTAAAAACAGGCGTTAAAAAGCGTTAATAAACACCCATTGAAATTATATTAGTTATATTTGTCAACTATTTAAAAATAGAACCTTTAATGCAAGTAACGGAAAAAATGAATGTACCTGTGGGTACCAAAGCTTTGATCATGTCAAAACGCTATTACGGTGTTTTGAGCAAGTGTCTGGAAGACCTGGAAGTGGAAAGATACTATTCTGTGTTATACTTTTTGGCAGAGAATGATGGTTGCACTCAACAGCACATATGTAATAATTTAGCGGTAGATAAAACCGCCATGGTAAAAGTGATTGACTACCTGATCAAGGCCGGTTACATTGACAGGAATGTGAACCCGGATGATCGCCGCGAACATTTTATTGTTTTAACGAAAAAAGGCACAAAACATACCGAAGAGATTGTAGGAGCTTTTAAATCCATTGATGATAAAATTTTTGCAGATATTTCTAAAACCGAAAAAGATATT
This sequence comes from Bacteroidota bacterium, assembly GCA_021155905.1. Lineage (GTDB taxonomy): Bacteria > Bacteroidota > Bacteroidia > B-17B0 > Aurantibacillaceae > UBA4416. The sequence goes on along the minus strand of JAJNBG010000049.1, from coordinate 19,451 downwards.
TTTATAAAAGTACTTTGCCGCTTAACATCTAATTTAGAGATACTTCCTGCCAATGACTTGTTTTTTAATTACAAAAAGACAGCCAGAAAAAAGAAAAAGAAAAGTAATGTTGCTAAACTATAAGATATGAAAAAAATACCTAATTGGATCATCATTGTTGTCGTGATCGCCCTGATTGTCGCGTCTAAATTTATTTTCTTTTCTAATAAAGAAGAAGATAAAACTGGAGCGAAGGGTAAGAATAAAGGGCCCGTGGCAGTCAATTATTATGTTGTGAATCCTGTAGCCTTCAGCAACGATGTATTTGCTACCGGAAAAATAGGAGCATTGAATCAGGTGGATATTTTACCGGAAGTGAGTGGGAAAGTAACAGGTATTTATTTTAAGGAAGGTGAAACCGTGGCCAAAGGAAGTTTATTGGTGAAATTAAATGACGCGGATCTTCAGGCACAATTCCAGAAATCAAAAACACAGATCGCTTTGTCGGAACAAAAGCTGGAACGCTTAAAAAAATTAACAGCGATCAATGGTGTGAGTCAGGAAGAATTTGATATTCAGCAAAATGAATTGAATTCTTTAAAAGCAGATCAGTCCTACATTCAGGCGCAGCTGGCAAAGACGTCCATCACGGCGCCTTTCGCCGGTATTGTAGGGTTAAAGAATATCAGTGAAGGTTCGTTTGTGAACTCATCTTCACCGATTGTTTCTTTGGTTCAGGTAAAACCTTTATTTGTTGAATTTTCGGTTCCTGAAAAGTACAGTAGTTTATTTAAGAAAGGCATCAAGGTAAATTTTGCAGCGGAGAACGCGAAGGAAATGTATCCGGCTTCTATTTATGCGATTGAGCCTAAGGTGGATGAAATGACCAAAACGATTAAAGCCAGAGCCATGTATGAAGGAACTCAAACATTTTATCCGGGAAGTTTTGTAAAAGTATATGCTAACCTGGGAGAAACAGAAAATGCGTTAATGGTGCCAACACAATGTGTCATCCCTACGTTAAAAGGACAAAAAGTAATCATCAGTAAAAACGGAATAGCCGCGGAAATTCCTGTAACCATTGGTGTACGCACCGATGATAAAATCCAAATTGTTGAAGGATTACAAGCGGGTGATACGGTGATTACTACGGGTTTACTCTCTGTGAAAAAAGAAATGCCATTAAAATTATTAAAGTCAGTCAACTAAGATGGGTTTAGCCGAATTAAGTGTCAAAAGGCCTGTACTGGCAACGGTGATGTCTATCATCATCATATTGTTTGGTGCCATAGGATTTAATTACCTGGGAGTTCGTGAGTATCCTTCGGTTGATCCACCGGTTATTACCGTGCGTACAAGCTACACGGGAGCGAATGCGGATGTGATTCAGTCACAGATTACAGAACCACTGGAGAAAGCTATTAACGGTATTGATGGGATCCGTACTTTGTCTTCTTCTTCCAACCAGGGATCGAGTGTGATTACGGTAGAATTTAATTTAAGTGCCAACCTCGAAGCTGCTGCCAATGATGTACGTGATAAGGTGTCGCAAGCAGTAAGACAATTGCCCCAGGACATTGACGCGCCACCGGTGGTGTCAAAAGCCGATGCCAATTCGGATGCGATAATTTCCATGACCCTGGTGAGTGATACACGTTCCTTATTGGAAGTAAGTGACTATGCAGAAAATGTATTAGCGCAAAACCTGCAAACGATATCAGGCGTGAGTGCTGTTCAGATCTGGGGCCAACGACGTTATTCGATGCGGATTCGTCTGAAACCGGATCGCCTGGCAGCTTACAATCTTACGCCATTGGATGTTAGATTAGCGCTGAACCGTGAGAATGTGGATTTGCCATCCGGTAAAATTGAAGGTAATAAAACGGAGCTAACCGTGAACACCATCGGACGTTTGTCAACGGTGCCGGAATTCGAAAATATGATCGTGAAAGAAAGCGATAATAATATCATTCGTTTGCGTGATGTGGCTAAAGTAGAATTAGGTGCCGAAAATGAATCCACTGTATTAAAGGAATCCGGTACGCCTATGGTGGGTCTGGCATTAGTGCCGTTGCCGGGAGCGAATTATATTGATATATCCGATGAATTTTATAAACGTTACGAAACTTTAAAAAAAGAATTACCAAAAGATTACACGATTAATATCGCGTTGGATAATACCCGTTTCATTAAAAAATCAGTGACTGAAGTAGGGGAGACTTTAATCATTGCTTTGTTATTAGTGATCCTGATCATATATTTATTTTTTAGAGATTGGCTAATTGCTTTCCGTCCCTTAATTGATATTCCGGTTTCCCTGATCGGTGCCTTTTTTATCATGTATTTAATGGACTATTCCATTAACGTATTAACGTTGTTAGCAATCGTTTTGGCAACCGGTCTGGTGGTAGATGATGGGATTGTGGTCACAGAGAATATTTTCAAGAAGCTGGAAAAAGGATTGTCGCCAAAACAGGCCGCTATCGAGGGAACACGTGAGATTTACGCTGCTGTTATCATTACATCCTTAACGTTAGCTGCTGTATTTATGCCGGTGATTTTCCTGGAAGGTTTTGTGGGCCGTCTATTCAGGGAATTCGGAGTGGTGATCGCCGGGGCAGTTTTAATTTCTGCTTTTGTTTCCCTGACCTTAACACCGATGTTGAATGCTAAGCTGGTGAGAAAGGATCACAATAAAAGAAGCAGGTTTTATGTTTGGTCGGAGCCGTTTTTTGCTGGCATGGACGCCTGGTTTAAAAATTCAGTGACTGCTTTTTTACAAAAGAGATGGTGGGCTTTAATTATTCTGGCTGTATCTACAGGCTCCATCTTTTATTTTGGTTCCCAATTAAAATCTGAATTGTCTCCTTTGGAAGACCGCAACTGGCTGAGGATGTTAGTGACCATGCCTGAAGGAACTTCGTTTGAATCAACAGATGCGATGATGGATCGGATCTCCGCTTTTGTTGGCGATTCGGTTGAGGAAAAGGCGGTTTGTTTAACAGTCACTGCCCCGGGCTTTGCCGGTTCCGGTGCGGTTAATACTGGCTTCGTGAGGTTGGCATTAACGCAATCAGAAGACCGGGAACGGTCTCAGGCTGAAATTGCAAATTACATTACAAAAAATCTTTCGCAGTTCCCCGACGGAAAAGTGTTTGTGATCCAGGAGCAATCTATTTCATCCGGTGGCGGACCAAGGGGCGCGCAGCCTATTCAGTTTGTATTGCAAACGAATAGTTTTGAAAAGCTGAGAGAGAAACTTCCAAAGTTCCTGGAGCTGGCAAATAAAAATCCGGTCTTCCAGGAGAAGAGTGTGGATGCCAATCTGAAATTTAATAAGCCTGAACTGATCATTGAAATAGATCGCGATAAAGCCACCACAATGGGCGTGAGTATTGCGGATGTGGCTCAGACCATTCAACTGGCATTAAGCGGACAGCGTTTTGGTTATTACATCAAAGGCGATAAACAATATCAGGTGATCGGGCAGGTTGATAGCAAAGATTTATTTGTGAGGAACAAAAATGGAGAGATGATTAAATTGGATAACGTGATTCATATTGAAGAACGAAGCAGTCCTCCGCAGCTGTATCATTATAACCGTTATCAGTCTGCTACGGTACAGGCCGGTTTAGCGCCGGGTAAAACAATTGGTGATGGAATTGCCGCCATGAATGAAATTGCAGAGCAGGTTTTGGATGAAAGTTTTACGACATCGTTAACCGGAGCTTCCAGGGATTTCCAGGAAAGTTCTTCCAACATTCTTTTTGCATTTGGTCTGGCACTTGCCTTGATTTATTTATTGCTTGCCGCGCAGTTTGAAAGTTTTGTGGAACCATTCATTATTATGTTAACGGTTCCGATGGCCTTATCAGGCGCTTTATTTTCTCTGTGGTATTTCAACGAAACACTGAACATCTTTAGCCAGATTGGGATGATCATGCTGATTGGTTTAGTAACCAAGAATGGAATTTTGATCATTGAATTTGCAAACCAACTTCGTAAAAGAGGCTTGGGTGTGCGTGAAGCCCTGATTGAAGCATCAACGGCGCGTTTGCGTCCGATCTTAATGACCAGTCTGGCAACTATATTAGGAGCGCTTCCAATTGCGATGGCTTTAGGTGCAGGTTCTAAAAGCCGGATGGGGATGGGGATTGTGATTATTGGCGGATTACTATTATCCATGGTATTGACTCTATTCGTGATCCCTGCTATTTATTCGTATTTCGTAAAAGACAAAAAACATGAAGAGGATGCTGCATAAATTAATTATAATTCTATGTTTAGGTATAAGTGCGGTTTTGCCTGCACAATCTGTCTTAACCATTGAAGAAGCTATTAAAACAGGATTGGAGAAAAACTATTCCGTGATGATCGTTAAAAATGAAAGTGAGATTGCCAAACTTCAGAATAATTTTGGAAACGCGGGTATGTCGCCAACTGTTAGTCTAAACGCGAACCTGAATATGGCTACCGTTAATTCTCACCAGGAGTTCAATACGGGGGCCGTTCAGGATAGGGCCGGAGCACAGTCGAATAATACTGGCGTTTCTGCTAATGTTAACTGGATGGTGTTTGATGGATTGAGAATGTTTGCCATAAAAAAACGTCTGAGTTTGAATGAAGATTTGTCGGCGATTGAATTAAAGCAACAAATGGAAAGCACGGTGTATGATATCGTAGCAGCTTATTATGATATTGTACGGATCAATGAATTGATCAAGGCAGCGAAACAAAATCTGAGTATTTATGAAGAACGAAAAAAATTGGCGAAACTAAGACTGGAAATTGGTTCCGATTCAAAAGTGGATTTTTTGCTGACCCAATCCAATGAGAACAGGGCAAAGAGTTCGATCATTCAGTTGGAACTGCAATTACTGAATGCAAAAACGAGATTAAATACTCTGATCAATAAACCGGTTGACACGGAATTTACAACCACAGATTCCATAGTTGTGAACTTTGATCCAAATATGGATGAATTAAAGAAAGGCGCTTTAAAATCAAATTCATCGGTTTTAATCTCAAGGCAAAATGAATTGATTGCAGAGCAAAGTATCAAAGAAGCGCGTTCTGCTAATCTGCCATTTATACAATTAAATGCGGCGTATAATTTTACGCGCGCTCAAAGCCAGGCCGGAATTGTGTTTTTGAACCAGCAGGCTGGTTTAAATGGGGGCGTTTCTGCCGGATGGCTTTTATTTAATGGTACCCGAAATAGCAAGCTGGTAAAAGAAAGAAATATTTTATACCTCAATCAAAAATATGCGTCGGAACAGGTGCAACAGCAGATTGATGCCCAGGTGTATAATAGCTACAAGAGTTTTCTTTTAAATAAAAGTATCGTTGCCCTTGAAAAACAAAATCTGGCCGATTCCAAAGAAGTATTAGATGTATCCATTGAGCGTTATAAAATTGGAAAGACGAATTTGCTGGAGACCATTGAAACACAAAAAAATCTGGAAGATGCACAGGTGCGTTACATTGAAGCCTTATATACAATGAAACTCGCAGAAACGGAGTTATTGAGAACAAATGGAAGTCTAATTAAGTAGTTAGTGATTTAACCCAAAACGCATTTGAATCACACCAAGGAAAGCTTCTTTGAAGATCTTGGTACTCATTTTACTGACACCAAGGACACGGTCGGTAAACATGATCGGAACCTCCACAATTTTAAAGCCTTTTTTATAAGCGCGGTATTTCATTTCAATCTGGAAGGCATAGCCCATAAACTTAACCTTGTCAAGTTCAATCGTTTCTAATACTTTTCTGCGGTAGCATTTAAAGCCTGCCGTTGTATCTTTTACAGGAATCCATAGGATAATACGAACGTACACGGAAGCAAAATAGCTCATTAAAATCCTTCCAATGGGCCAGTTACTCACCTTTCCACCTTTGCAATATCGGGAGCCAACAGAAACATCTGCACCGTGTTCACAGGCGTCTAATAATCTTACCAGGTCATTTGGATTATGGCTGAAATCACAATCCATTTCAAAAATAAAGTCATAGCCTCTCGCCAATGCCCATTTAAATCCATGGATATAAGCCGTACCTAATCCCAGTTTCCCTTTACGTTCTTCAATATGTAATTTGCCGGGATATTCTTTCTGTAATTCCTTAACTTTATCGGCTGTTCCATCAGGAGATCCATCATCCACAATTAATAATTCAAATGCACGGGGCAATTCGAAAACAGTACGAATCATTTTTTCGACGTTTTCAATTTCGTTATAAGTTGGAATGATGACTAAATTTTTGCCCATAAACTGGTTGCTAATATACTATTTTGTTAGATTATTAAAAGCGTAACTTTTCAGCGATTATTCTGTAATTCCTGTTAAAATAGGTTAAGTCTTTAGTCCTTAATCGTCAGGATGTAACACAAAGTCATCAAAAATGGCGTAGCTTTGATTATGAGAGTTATTTTTATAATAGCGCTATTAACCTGTTTTTGTCCTGATTTCTTTTCTCAGGCACCTCCTTCACAGACTATTAAAGTAAATGGCGTTGCCAGTTATTATGCTCAAAAATTTAATGGAAGGAAAACCAGTTCTGGTGAAAAATTTTCGCAGGATAGTTTGACCGCAGCCCATAAAAAGTATAAATTTGGAACCTACGTTTTGGTGAAAAATTTAAAAAATGATTCTATGGTAACAGTGAAAATCAACGACAGGCTTCCTCAGAATTCAAAACGTAGTATAGATTTGTCCATGCGCGCTGCTAAACAATTAAATTTTGTGAGAGCTGGTTTGGCAAAAGTTGAAATTACTGTTTTAGATTCCCTGAAAAAATAATATGAGCAAGATCCTAATTAAGAATGCAACGATCGTTAATGAAGACGAAACGTTTATTTCGGATGTACTAATCGAAAATGAACTGATTGTTCAAATCGACAAAGACATCACAGATGATACCGCCAGGATTATTGATGCATCAGGCTTGCATTTGATACCCGGAGCTATTGATGACCAGGTTCATTTCCGGGAGCCTGGATTGACTCATAAAGGCGAAATTTACACTGAGGCAAAAGCAGCCGTTGCAGGAGGGGTTACCTCTTATATGGAAATGCCGAATACCAATCCGCAGGCTGTTACTATTGTTGAACTGGAAAAAAAATATACCCGCGCCGCTGAATGTTCATTGGCCAACTATTCTTTTTTCATGGGTGGAACTAATTTAAACCTGGAGGAAACTTTAAAGGTTGACTATAAAAAAGTATGCGGATTGAAATTATTCATGGGTTCCAGTACAGGCGATATGTTGGTGAATAACGAAAAGACCCTGGAAGGATTTTTCTCAAAAGCGGATGCATTAATCGCAACCCATTGCGAGAATGATCCTATGATTAAAGAAAATCAACAGAGAATCATAGAAGAGTATGGCGAAGATCTTCCCGCTTATTTCCATCCAATCATTCGTGATGAAGAAGCGTGCTATAAATCATCTTCTTTTGCCGTATCTCTTGCCAAAAAGTACAATACACGTTTACACGTTTTGCATATTTCAACAGCGAAGGAACTGGATTTATTTACCAATAAAATTCCTTTAAAGCAAAAGCGGATCACCGCTGAAGCCTGCATTCACCATTTATGGTTCAACGATGATGATTATAAAACAAAAGGTAATTTTATAAAATGGAACCCGGCTATTAAAACAGAATATGACCGGGCGAATATTTTTGAAGCTGTTCTGGATGGCCGTATTGATGTAATCGCCACTGACCACGCCCCCCATACGATTGAGGAAAAGCAAATGCCTTATTTACAGGCACCGAGTGGCGGGCCATTAGTTCAGCATTCTATTCTGGCAATGCTTGAGTTTTACAAGCAAAAGAAGATTACCCTGGAAATGATCGTTAAAAAAATGTCACATAATGTAGCTGACATTTTTAAAGTAGAGAAGCGCGGTTATATCAGGGAAGGTTATTTTGCTGACCTTGTGTTGGTTGATTTGAATCAGCCTACAGAGGTGACAAAAGCATCTTTATTGTATAAATGTGGCTGGAGTCCTTTTGAAGGATATACTTTTTCTTCCAGTATACAAAAAACAATTGTGAATGGACATTTGGTATACGATACAGGAAAATTTGATGAAAGTAAAAAAGGACAGCGACTAAGCTTTAACAGATAAATTAAAACAATAAAAAAAAGGGAAGCATTTAGCTTCCCTTTTTTGTTTTATTAAAGATTAATTTTCTTTAATAATCTTGATAACCTGTTGCTTATCGCCTGATTTTATTTTTACAAAATAAATCCCGGCAGGTTGATCAATGATATTGATCTGGTTTTGTCCTTTAGATAAGAATTGATTTATCACCCTTTCTCCAAGGATATTGGAAATTTCAAGCTCCCTGTCTGAAGATAGATCAACAATGAATTGACCATTATTAGGATTTGGATAGATAATGGCCGGCATTGGTTCTCCATCGATAGTTGACATGGAAGATAATCTTGAAAGCGAACTGTTTTCTTCTGTTCCATCAAATAGGAAGGATGATGCTGATCCCCATGTCATTGTACAGGTATTTGAACTGGCCGGTCCAAACACATAACTGCTTCCGTTGTAGTATTGAGTCTCAACGGTCCATTTATAGGTTTTGTTATATATTAATCCTGCTACTTGTCCTAAATACACATATTGATTCGTATTTGTTTTTACTGCCACTAAAGCGTTCGTAGTTGCATCATAAAATGAAAAGCGATATGCATTTGCTCCACTTACAAAAGTGGCTGAAGAATAGGCATTTGATCCAATATAGGTGACACCGCAGGGTAATGAGGCTTGAGGACCACTAAATGAAATTGTACATAAGCTCGAGCTCGGCGGGCCATATAGCAATGAACTGCCATTGTTATATTGCGCTTCAACCGTCCATTTATACGTATTGCCGTAAGCTAATCCCGGAACTGTATTGAAATAAATATAATTAGAGGTCTGTGTTTTAACCGCTACAAGGGCATTGGTGGTATTATTGTAAAATGTAAAACGGTACCCGGTTCCTGAATAAACAAATGGGCAAGTGGTATAGGCACTTATATTAGCATAAGTATAGCCACAGGTAACGGACGTTTGGGGAGGATTAAAAGTAATAGTACACGAGTTGTTGCTTTCAGGTCCAAAACCATTTCCTTTATTCACGGCTACAGTCCATTTATAAGTGTTACCGTAATATATACCGCTTACCGTATTAAACGTAAATGTGCGGGAAGATTGCATCTTCGTTGCTACTAATACATTGCTTGAATTATTATAGAAATTGAAGCGGTATTGTATTGCTCCGGTGACATTAACGGCACTCGCTGACGATTTCATACTGTTAACCGAAAGTCCGCAAGGAACGGATGATACAGCAGTCTCAGTTGAACAAGCGGTAACTGTTATTGTAACATTCGCTGTGTTTGAACAACCCAAAGCATCTGTCCCGGTTACAGTATAACCGGTAGTTGCACCAGGAGATACAGAAATGTTCAACGTTGTTTCGCCTGTGTTCCATAAATAGGCCATGGCACCACCACATGTCAGTGTGGAAGAAGACCCGCTGCAAATGGTAGAAGGACTCGCATTTACGGTTACATTAGGAGGTGTGCTTACCGTTATTGTAATGGCGGAACTAATAGCAGTTGGTGTGCTTGCACATGAAGAATTGCTGGTTAACAAACAGGTCACATCATCATTATTTGATAAACCTGTATTACTGTATGAAGGCGAATTAGTTCCGGCATTAACGCCATTTACCATCCATTGATAGTCAGGAGAAGAACCTCCGTTTGTAGCTGTGGCGCTGAATGTTGAAGCGCTTCCCGCACACATTGGATTGTTTCCGGAAGTTTGTACAATTGAAACTGCCGGAGTGGAAGATGAGTTTACGGTCATAGTAAGGGCCGAACTGATCGCGGTGGGAGTACTTGCACAGGCCGAATTACTGGTTAATAAACAGGTCACCGCATCGCCGTTATTTAAAGTAGCTGAAAAGGAAGGACTGTTTGTTCCGGCATTAATACCATCCACCATCCATTGGTAAACAGGAGTAGTACCACCATTTGAGATAGTTGCTGTAAATGTTGAAGATGCTCCGGTGCACATTGGGTTGGTTCCGCTTATTTGTGCAATTGTAATGCCTGGTGCAACAGTAGAATTTACAGTCATGGTAACTACAGAACTGCTTGCGGTAGGCGTGCTAGGGCAAGCAGCGTTACTGGTCATGACACAACGAACAGTTTGTCCGTTAGTTAAACCCGCATCCGTATAGGTTGAAGAATTAGTTCCAACATTGGAGCCATTCACTTTCCATTGGTACGAAGGAGTTGTTCCCCCGTTAGTAGGAGTTGCTGTAAATGTTGCAGACGATCCGGTACAAAGTGGATTTGATCCTCCTGTTTGTGAAATAGCAACGCTTGGTACTACTGTTGTATTAACAATTAAGTTTAAAGTTTTTGTTCCTGTACAACCCGCGGCACTTCTTCCATTAAGTGTATATGTGGTTGTAACTGTAGGGCTAACTGATATAGTTGATCCCGTTAAGGCTCCGGGATTCCACGTATACGTACTGGCACCCGAACCTATTAAGGTTGCAAATGAACCTGCACATATAGTAGTAGGACTAGAAACAGCCGTTAAAGTAGGAATAGGAGAAACAGTTAAATTTAACGTTCTTGTAGCAGTACAGCCTAAAGTACTTGTACCTGCTACTGTATAGATAGTGGTTGCAGTAGGCGTTACCGCAATAGTAGTGCCGGCTACAGCTCCTGGATTCCATGTATAAGTGGAGGCACCTGAAACAGCCAAAGTGCCTGTATTCCCATTACATAACAAAGTAGGTGTAGAAGTCACTGTTAAGGTTGGTAAAGCTTTTACAGTTAAAGAAACCGTTCTGGTATTTGTACAGGAACCGGTTTTGCCAATAACTGTATAAATGGTAGTGGCTGTAGGAGTAACAACAACAGACGTCCCAACAATAGCTCCTGGATTCCATGTATAACTGCTAGCGCCTGAAGCGGTTAAAGAAGCTGATGAACCAGTACATATAGAAGTAGGGCTAGAAACAGCTGTTACTGTAGGAGTAGAAGAAACCGTTAAGTTTAAAGTTGTAATAGTTGAACAACCTAAGGTACTTTTTCCTGTGACTGTATAGACTGTTGTCGTGGTGGGCATTACGGCGATAGTCGCGCCGGTTAATGCCCCAGGATTCCAGGTATAAGTAGAAGCACCTGAACCTGTTAAAGTAGAAGTAGATCCTGCACAAATTGCAGTTGGATTTGCAGCTACAGTAATGGTTGGAATAGCATTGACACTGGCTGTAACAGATGTTCTGCTGGAGGTCGTACATCCCGCATTGGTTGCATCAACATAATAAACAGTTGTTGAGCTTAAAGAAGGAGTAGTAAAAGAAGTTCCCGTTGCAATAGCAGTGCCACCCGTAGCGGCTGTGTACCAGTTAACGGTTCCTGTGCTAGCTGTAGCACCAATGCTTAACGTTCCCGTCCCGCATCTTGAGGATGGAGTAGTTCCTGTAATAGTTGGAGCAGAACAACCTGCAGGTTTGACGTATACTCCATAGTCTTCTACATCACCTACAGAAAATTGCGCGCTGCACGTCCTGTCAGATGCGCCGACTGAAGAAAGTTCACCGATCACACGCATTCTCAAAAGCTGATTTGGGGTGGCCGTAACGGTGCTCGGAATAGTTACGTTTGTTGTATATGTTCCCGATGTTCCGCTTGGTGCGGATCCGGAAAAGATCATTTCTGATGGGTTTGTAAATACACCGTCGTTATTGTAATCAATATAAACTTCGAACGCTTCATTTCCAAAGTTACCTTCTGCATTTGCAGAGATTGTAAGAGGGTAAGAATTTCCGGACGTTACAATTGTATTATAAGTACAGGCGTTGTTGGTATAAGCTGCGTTTATATATTTGGAAGTCTGATTACTGAAAGTATTGAAACCGACATTATAAATTGTTTGCCAAAAATTCCCGTTGTTGAGTGATGTTGGCGTACATCCTGAAACAGGCGCACCGCTCGAAACAACGATCATTCCGGTTTGGGTAGATGAAGTAGTTCCATTAGCATTTGTAATTTGGAGCGTAACATTAAATGTTCCCGTGCTGTTAAATGTAATCGTTGGATTCTGAACATTTGAGGTATAGGTTGTTGTTCCGTTTGTGATTGTCCAGTTATGAGTTATTCCGGAAAACGAGGAGGTAGATAAATAAGAATTTGGGATACAGGTCGATCTGTCAGTAAATTTTACAGATTGGCCAGTGCCACATAAAATGGATGCAGAGGCTTCAAAGCCAACACCGGCAGTAGTAACCGGAGCTAAAGCCATATTAGTCCCTCCATAATCAGGGCCCAAGAATGTAGCTCTGGTAGTTGTCAGGGCATTTACCATTCTTGATTTTTGATTCGCCGTTAGCATATTCTGACATACATCAGATGAGTAATCCATATAATTATGTATGAACAGTTCCCGAGAAGAGCCATCACAGGTATTAGTTCCGGTAGCACAATTGCTTGTACTCCTCATGTGTGCCGGAATATCTCCACAACAATCCCCGATTCCTGAGCCACAACCATTAGAAGCGCTTGGGCAAGCAGGAGTATCTTCATCATCACCTTCGAACGTATGATATAAATTCAGGGAGTGGCCTATTTCATGTGCCGCTGTAGTAGAAGTGCCGCTTGTGAAATTGCTTGCTAGTATAACAGAGCCATCGTATGATTGGCCATGGGCTGATGCAAAGTAGGCATAACCCTGGATACCCGATCCTCCTTCATTATTATCAATTTCATAAACCAGCCAGATGTTGTAATATTTTGTCTGATCCCATGAAAAAACAGCTTTTAACGCAGCATCGCTGATACCACTGCTGTTATTTCTGTTAACGCCATTATTCATATAGGCAGAATTACCGGTCATATTAATGCGGTTAATCCCATTTGTACAATTTCCATTTGGGTCACGAACCGCCAACACATATTCGATCTCAACATCCACGCCATTTCCATCCCATGCTGTCCCTGCTTCTTTGCGGTACATCTGGTTCATGATTTTGATGGCATTTTGAATGGCAGCATCAGAGACGTTGGTTCCAACTCCAACCGCTTCGCCTTTATGCATTACGTTTACCACAACCGGCACACGATAGATAATAGAAGATGTCTTATTTAAATTAGCTGGCACTGTCTGCATATAACTCTCGAATTGTTGCATTCTTTGTGCATAGCCCGGATCATTGATCATTAATTGTTTGTGTATTTCTCCAGCGCCACATTTATTAACCGCGGGACTGATTTTTGGCGTTACCTGTGCGGTTAACTTCAACGAAAATAACCCGCAAACAAATAATAACGTGCCAAAGTAAAGTTGTATTCTTCTCATGTTTGTTTTTTTTAAAGCGCTATAAAATATTACATGAATATACAGATATATGTTTGTTATACAACCACAGCCCTAGGCCAATATGTTAATTAACATATAAAATTAGTAACAACTTTTTAACGAAACTCAGGGAAGCTAAGCAGTTATTAATACTCGCTTTGCTGGGAATAATTGGTTTCAGGACTATATCTCAATCGGTGTTTATAGTAAAACTCCGAACAAAGTGCACTGATCGTTTCATCGGTGGATGTTCCAATGTCGATTAACCGATTAATATCAATGATGTCAATCTGGGTTGTGATTCTATCATCGTTTTGTTTTTTTACAAAGGCATAGGCAAGACTTTTATTTTGGGTTTTGGAATTAGTACGGTTGAAAATATAAATGAATCCTTCATCCCTGTTATTTTTTACAGCGACCTTCTTTAAGAAAGAAATACTATCGGGTTTGACTTTTTGTTTCAATGAGGAATTTTCCTGGTATTCTAACCGGTCTTCATAGGCAATACTGCTTTCGATACTGGTTCTGCAAAAATCTGCCTGCGAAAGATGTGTTTTATCAAATTTCTCAGAGAGTTTTAACCTGTTAAGTTCATTATAAGTTTTAAGCCTGGTTTCATTTAAGTTACTGAAATATTTCCAAGTCGTATCGTTAACAGGAATTTTATTTTTAGCAGCGATGAGATATATATTTAAAAGCGTCTGCACATTTTTAATTTTGAATAATTTATCAAAGTACTGTTTTACGCCTGGATTGGATTGGTAAAAGGGAGCAAGGATCACTGCATGGTTTTCAATCATGGTATTATATCCGGGGTAATCTTTTTCATCAAAGCCTTGCGCACCATACATATTGCTAAGATATTCAGCTATTCTTATAGCTTCTTGTTCTGCATCATACGCATTTGAATTTTTCCCGGACTTATTAGCAGAGGTATTGTAACGTTTTAATTCATTTCCGGCCTCTGTTAGCAGGTTCGGCAGATTTGCCTGGTATTTCGCGGGGGGAATCAAATCCCTTATCAGTAGGTCAGAAAATAATTTGTAAAGGGGCGTTTTGTATTCTTCAAATGAAGTTAGAGAAAATAGTCCGGGAAAATAGCCGGAGCATAATTTTAAGGAATCATAAAATGAACTGAATACATCCGTGATGTTTTCTTCGCTCCCTGTTAGTGGAGTTTTGTTTTTCAGTAATTCATAAATGGTATTGTAACTGTTTTGCGTCTTTAAAAAACTAAGTCCCTTAATCATGCAGATCTGCATATAACTGCTGTCTTGGTAATGATCATAAAGGTTCTTATAAACAGGAATAATATGCTCATCTTCCAACGTACCACCGTTAACAAGTAACAATGCCCTTGATTCTTCATCCAGTTTGAAAAATTCAGCGGACTTGATAAAATCAATCACGTACTTTGAGAATTTTTTATCTATGGACACACTGGTCAGTGATTGTTTAGCGGCGTATTTAATCGTGGTATCGGAAGAAGTCAGGTCTTTCAAAAGGGTAGGGACTTTATTTTCAAATATGGGTTTTGTAAAAAGTGTATCCTTATGCTTAAAGCTTTTTAAAAATCCATCCGCCCATCCGGTCGTTCCAATGCTTGAATCACAAACGGCGGAGAGACAAAATAATAATCCGTCTTTTAAAATGTATTTTCGTTTGATGATGTTGGAACTGGCCGTGTCTTTTAAGATAAGCTCCATGGTTTGTATTTTTCCGGATTTGCTGATAACGGGATTTGAAATGATAAAGGTGCTGTTGAAATTGACCTGTTTCAGCATGTCATCCCAATATGTTAAGGAATCCCTGTAATCATAATCGTTGTATTTCTGGTAATCAATATTGACGTGCTCTCCGGACGAAGGCGAATAATAGGATTTTGACTTGGAATCGAAGCTGAAAGAGTTACTGATTCTCTTACTGTCTTTTTCTTTCTGTATCTGGCTGTAAAAGTCGGCCAAAGCATCCTGCAATTGATTCTTATCCTCCGGAACCATTTCATCCGCTACCACAAACGCAAACTCATGGTCCGTTACGGGTTTCATTTCGTTGATGTGTTTAAAGTCAGTGAGCTTAAATGAACTAAGAAAGTCTGACGGCTTTGGATTCGCTTTATCGGTTAATGCGTAAACCAGGTAATAGTGAACGCCTTTAATGAATAATTTGCCATGCAGCGTCTTGTTCAGGTCGTTGTTTGTTCCTGTAAAATTGATACAAGGCAGGTTCTGTTCTCTGCTTAAGTCTCTGCTCGTGTTTGACAAGTATCCAAAGTTCTTCAGCGTGTTGCTGCACAGAATATTTAATTCAAATGTATCTTCTTCCAGGTAATTAAAATCGTGATAAATATAATGCATCACACCATAAGTGTTCTTTAAATTACTGTCATAAGCATAAAGTTCCTCGGCCAGACCTTGTTCACCATTACGCTTATTTGCATTGTATTTGTAAATTGCAGGAACTGAGACACTAAAGCCTTTGGTGGAAGGAGAAAAGGAATGAGTGGTTTCGGTTTTAGCAGGAGCAAATTTGATGGAAGAAAAGAAACGGTTGGCTTCCTGCCCATTGATATAATTGCCTTTTCCGCTCATTTTAAATACAATCAATTCCGCCTCGGTGAAGTAAATATGGTATCGCTGAAAATCTCCTGGCTTTGTTCTGTTCACAATATCCAGTCCTTTCACTCCGGAGGAAGTGACGATATTTTTTTTAGAAATAATTTTTCCGGGAATATTTTCATACAGTAAACTATCGATTTTTGAAATCATTTTTTCAGTGGAATAATTATTGACCGATGCATATGTCATTTGCCTGGCGATGATGTAATAAGAACCATTCGCCATATCGGTCGCTAATGAAAACGAATAGCCTTTCAGGTTGGCAATGTTAACCGGTTCCTCATAGGTGTCAAATGAGAAAAGGGAATCTTTAGAGAAATGTTTGGTGGCCGGCCATTTTTTGATGAGTGACTCAATTTTTTCTTTTTGTTTATCTCCTTTTTTTGTTGCCATGTTTGAAACCGGCCTAACCTTATAACCCATTTGCCGGAGTATTTCAATTACGCCGTTTTTGCCCGGTAGATGGGCGGCACCAATACCAGCAAATAAGCTACCTGTTTTACTCACTGAATCAATGTTATGTGCGAGGATGATATTTCGTTCTTCAATTAAATAACGTTGGGTGTTTTTAGTACTGTAGGTTAGCTGCGATAAACTATCAATGGCATCCAGATCTCCGGAACGATAGGCATCATTGATGTCATTCTGAACTTTATAGAAATCTATTTTCGCTTTGTTTTCATCATAGGTTTCATTTGGATTCTTAATTGTGCCTTTGCTGGCCATGATTAAAGAGGTTTTGAAATCTTCGAGGCTTACTATTTTTTTATCCAGCTTGGAACCGGCTTTGTAAATAAACAGGTCTATGTAAGTCGATTCCTCGTGATCATTTTTATTGGTGTTATTTCTATATAATAAATTATTGATGATATCGGGGTCATTCGCTAAAATATCCGCGTAGCGTTGGTTATCCGGTACGGAAATAGTGAAAGCATCCTTATAGAAATTGGCGTTGGCGTACACATTCGGATTATTGAGTTGTTCCAGTAGCCCCATAGTTTTCATGTTCTTTAACCATTGATCAGGATTGGATTCCAGTCCGACAATATGGACGTTGGTGAGGGCCACAAAAAAAGAATCGGATAAATGATACGCGAGCTTGCTGCTCACATGCATGGTGCCATAAAGATAGGAAGGCTTCGTTAATCCATTGCCGGAGATTTCCCATAGGAGTCCGGGGTATTTTTTTTGTGCAAAAAGGGTAACAGAACAAAAAAGAAAAAATAAGGATAGGATGAATAATTTCAGTCTAAACATAGAAGCATTCATAAAGTGGAATTTAGTGCAATTGAAGGTACAAAAAAAAGCCGCGGATCGAAACCCGGTAAGCAGCTAAAATATTGTAAATAACGATTAGTTTTTGCTGAACAAACTGTCGACAAATTCTGTGCGGTTAAATACCTGGAGGTCTTCCATTTTTTCACCAACCCCAATGTATCTCACAGGAATTTTAAATTCATCGGAGATGCCAATCACCACACCGCCTTTAGCGGTTCCGTCTAATTTGGTGAGAGCCAGAGCAGTCACATCTGTAGCAGCTGTAAACTGTCTGCATTGCTCGATTGCATTCTGCCCGGTGCTGGCGTCCAATACCAATAACACATCGTGTGGCGCTTCAGGAATAACCTTCTTCATCACATTTTTGATCTTGGTCAACTCATTCATTAAATTGATCTTGTTATGCAAACGGCCGGCGGTATCAATAATCACCACATCAGCTCCTTTGGCTTTTGCACTGCTTAAGGTATCAAAGGCCACGCTGGCAGGATCTGCATTCATCCCTTGCGAAACGATATCAACGCCTACGCGCTTGCTCCAGATCGTTAACTGTTCCACGGCTGCAGCCCTAAAAGTGTCTGCTGCTCCGAGAACCACGTTGTAGCCTGCTTTTTTTAACTGGTAAGATAATTTACCGATGGTGGTAGTTTTACCAACGCCGTTAACTCCAACCACCATGATCACGTACGGTGTTTTTTCTCCGTTGGCCTGGGGCGGTAATTTTGGGATTTCAAATGAGGTGGCGTCTTTGGAGTTATTCTCCGTTAACAAGGCCGCTACTTCTTCCTTTAATATATTGTTGAGTTCATCCGTGCTGACGTATTTATCTGCGGCTACACGGGCTTCAATGCGTTTAATGATTTTCAAAGTGGTGGTAACACCCACGTCGCCTGTTACTAATACTTCTTCCAGGTTATCAAGTACATCTTCGTCAACCGTTGATTTTCCGGCAACCGCTTTGGTGAGTTTGGTGAAAAAGCTTTCCTTGGTTTTAGATAAACCTTCGTTTAAACTTTCTTTTTCTTCCTTGCCAAATAGTTTATCAAAAAATCCCATAGTTGTGTTTAGTGGCTACAAATGTAATGTAAATTAAGATTTTTGGCAGCTATTCTTTTATGAATTTTGAATTTATGACCCTAGTATCCGTTTTAACTGAGAGAAAGTAAGTGCCAAATTCTAATGAAGGATTAATTTGAATTTCGTGTTGCAAATTCTTATTTATTTCATAATCAAATGTAATCGGCTTACCGTATACATCTTTTATTTGAATACTTTTGATATCCTCATTTAATTGAAAAGTGATTTTATTATTTGTTGGATTGGGAAATAGTATAATTGATGGAAGAGGGTGTACTTCTTTCGCATTTACAATATAGGCGAGTAAAAAGTCATCGAAATCATACCAATAATCTCCAATAGCACCTCTTGTTATGTGTATTGCTATTCTAAAGGTATCTGTATGTATAACATTGTAGGGTGTTAAAAAAAGGTTGTCGCCAAATGTCCCATTAGTGTAATTCCCGGAATGAATTTTCATAACCAATTCTTTATTTGATAATACATAGTTTGAATATTTATATATAGAAAAATAACAAGTATCTCCTGCACCTAATGTTGTTGTAGAAATAGAAGTTCCTCCAGACCAATTATAAATTGTAATCCAAATTTGTGGTTCAACTGAACCAGAACCACCATGCCATGTTGTTAATGGCGTAAACACAGAATCGCTAGTGTGATTGGCGTTTAAATTACAGCTAAGGGTTTTATTTGCCCAACCCTTATGGTCAGGAATAACACTAAAGCTGCCTGATGATAACCAACCAGAATTTGGATACTGATTGACAGGCATTGATTCAAAGTTTTCATACCAATGTCCATTATTAACTTGTGCTTGGGTAAATAAGGTTGAAGCTATTATAAATATAATTAAAAATACTTTTTTCATTTTAAGTAAATATAAGAAAATCTCAAAAACAAAAAAGCTCCTTCGTTTCGGAAGAAGCCTTTATTATTTATTATAAAGCGAATTATTTTTTTAAATAATCGGCTACTAATTCGTTTTGAACGATTTCCTCTCTGAATGCATAAGCACCAGTTTTTGGGGATCTGATTACTTTGATCACTTTTGTAAAGCTATTTCCTTTACCTGTCTTTAGTGTTGCAACTACCTTCTTTGCCATTTTCTCT
>JAJNBG010000020.1 GCA_021155905.1 Bacteroidota bacterium | reverse complement strand
TTGTCTCCATGATAATATGTTTTTAATTATGATTATGTCTTTTAATATTTCTTTTTACTAAGATTTTCCAAAGTAGATCTGGTACTTGTTTCGGATTTCTGTTTAGTGCCTGGCGATATGCTACGAATGATTTACTAGAAGCAACATCACCCTCTACATCAAGGAAATCTAAATAGCATTGCCATAAATACTCGTCAAATTGTTTACGTTTTATTCCCATTGCAGGTTGATTATATTTGTGTTCGATTCAGTTGATTTTCATGTTTTACGATGGAGTAAGCCTTCATTGCATCTCTTACTGTTTCTTCCAACTCCTCTTCTGTGGGGCATAATTCTTTAAAAATCATTTTCATCTCACTTTCTAATGCTTTTCTTTTATTTGTTTTTGTTGGTTTCATAGGTTATTAGTTTATAAAACATGGGGACAAAATGATATTGAAGTTTGTGTTCATTTCATTTCCTGGGATACTTACCTGTATTATTAAATGGCAGTGAAATTTTTTAGGCAAAGTTTTCCCAAGAACCAATAGGCCCCATGTTTTTGATTAGTAAAATTTTGTGAGTTTACCCTGCTTTTGGAAGGAATTCTAGCATCGGGATTTCTGGGATTACGGTTCCTGCAATACCTTTGATTGAGCCGTAAAAATCAATCGAATGAGATAGCACTTGTTCCAACACTTTCTCTCGTTCTTTCCATAGTCTTTGCATCTTGAGCTTTTCGCTCTGGTGAGACTCTTGAATAGTGCGAAATCCTTCAATAATTGATTCGAAAACATTTTTGAATTCTTCACTTGTCAGGTAGGAATATAGAAGCTCCATCTTCGATTCTTTACCCTTGTGGGTTATTGCAACTGACTGTAGTTTTAAAAGACCGTATCTCAAGACGAGTGATAATTCTTTTACATCATTAAAACTGCATATCCAAACTCCATCAACAATTCCGTATCGTTGAATATCTTTAGGCATAGCATTGGTCACAAGTACCAGGATATCCGCTTTTGTGTTGATGTTGTCCTGTTTGAATTTTTTAACCCAATCATTTGACCAAGATTTAGTTCGTTTACTTTCGTAGTAAATCTTGCCACATTCTGCACCATTTTGTGTTCTAACTATTTGAAGGATGTCAGCAGCATTAGCTCCTTTCTTGGACTGTGATATGTCATCAAAAGGATGAAAGTCCTGAAGTATATTAATGATTTCTAATTCCTGAATTTCTCCTTGCAGTTGCATGCTACCTTGTTCTGCTTGCAATTTGGCTTCATTTAATTTTCCTTTTAAGTCCTCAATCACTTTTTCTCGTTCACGTAACTTTAAGAAACTTTCCTGGTGAGCTTGCTCTGTAATCGTTAAGCGCGCCTCTTCTAAACGCTCTGTTAACTCCTTTTCTTTTTGAAGAATGATTCTTGTCTCTGCTTCATCCATCTCTCTTTGTAAGCGTTCTAATTTAGCTTTAGTGCCATTTAACTCTTGAAGCTGGGCTGACTTCTTGATTAATTCATTTTCAAGTTCTTGAAGTTGCATTTTCTTTTCTTCCTCAATTTCCTTATGAATACTGGCTTTTAAAGATTCTTCTCTTGAATGCACTAATTGTTTCACACGAGAATTAACTACTTCATCAACATTTTCTTTTTCCTTAGTTAGCTGAAGCGAGAGCTGTTTGTACTCATCACGTTTCTGATTCAGTTCTTCCTCTCTTAATTGTAGTTCAGACTGCAAATCCTTTTTAATAGATTCCTCGAATTGATTTACAAGTAGTTCATCAACTGATATATTCGTACCGCAGCTGGGGCAATTCATCTTTAATTTAGTTTTCTGTTTCATGTTTACAAGTTTTAAGATTAACAATAGGCGCCACCTTGGCACTTACCCTAACAAATTCTATTGCGCTTAGAGTTTGCTGTTTGTAAAAGTATCGTACATTACTCGTTACATTATCTTATACGCAATTGTAACATATATGTTACAAACATTGTAAATTATTTTGTACATTTGTATTTATGTTATTGATTTACAGCAAAAAATAAAATGACTGAGGAAGCGTATCTTAAAAGACTAGGCGATAAAATATGTAAAAAAAGAGAGTCCATTGGACTCTCTCGTGAGGAATTTGCCGATAAGGTTAAGTTAACGCGTATGCATGTGTATCGCATAGAGAACGGGGATAACCCTACAACGATAACGGTTCTACGAAGAATTGCGAAGGTTTTTAATATGACTATTGGGGAGTTAGCAGACCTAGGTTAAATTTCCGTCATCACTTTTGCAGCCTAAATAGTCTTTACTTTCAGTATGGTTTTCCTGAATTTGATTGTTTTTAATTTCTTTAGCGAATGCTTCATACTCTTCATCTACAATTGAATTAAGAATTTGTTTGATGTGTTCTCTAATTTGCTCTTTGTTTTTCATAATTATTGTTTAATTATAAATAGTGCAAAAAAAGAAAACCGAGAAATATTATTGATTTTTTAGTAACCATTGAGCGTATGCTCTGCCTGTTTGAGATAATCTGTACGTACCTAATCCATGTCTAGGCGAGATTTCAAAGTACGGATGGAAATTTTGATTAAAGTACCTGCTAATATTATCCTTGTGTTTGGGATTGCTTGAAAAATCAGGATTTGTTTTGATTAAATGTGCAATTTCTGTTGTAGTATAAAATTTAGTGATGTCTTCTTGTTTAGCCAAAGTTAGGATGATTGCATTTTGAAGTTGTCTTCCTTTAAATACTCTAGGTATTCTGACCTCTGTCGACGCTAATATACTTGAAAACTGCTTACTATATGTTGTTTCAAATTCTGTATAGTAATCTTCTAATTTATTGTTGTTAGATATAATATATGAAGCTTCCTCTTTTATTGTAGACAGTCCCATACCAAATTGTTGTTGGTCTTTTGCAGAAAATGTGTCTATTGTTGGCTGTACATCATATCTGCCTCTTTCTTGATTTCGAAGAAATCGAATAGATTGCTCAGCATCAATGTAGACTACTTCAATGTATAATCCTCCTATATATTTTTCTTCAAGATTTTTGATTTCGTCTGGTGAGCGAAAACCAGTGACAATGACTGGTACTGCTTTCAAATTATTAACATCCTTTAAAATTTGATTAGCAACGATACCAGGGTCTGCTTTCAATGCCGCTTCAGCAAAGTCAGCAATAGTAACTTGTGAATTAATGCCATGCGCTTCATAATAACTTAAATGCATGTAGTCACTTGCCTCAATATGGTAATAATTATATTTTTTTGATAAATAGTCTGCTAATGTACTTTTGCCTGAACACGTAGGACCACAAACTACATAAAAATATGGTTCAAATAATTTTAATTGCGGACCGTCTTTTCGATAGTCATCAATTGATTTAACTCCTGCATTGTCTTTTAAGAACTCCAACATTTCTCTAAACGCTCTTGCTCTAAAATCGTGCTTTGTCGCTTCAGCGATAGGAAGCATACTGAGGGGTTTATCACATGTGTCAGGTATAAACCACTTGTTGAAGGTTTTTGAATTAAGCCAAGGAAATAAAGGCTGAGTTTCAATATTAAATTCTTGACTAGTTATATTTCCATTGGAGGAACTAGTAAATACAATGTACTGCTTGTTGAATTTTTCTTGAAGTTTTTTTGGAAGGACTAAAATCAAATCAGAGCGAACTTGCACTCTTCTATCATTGCCCTTATCCTTTAACATTTTATCTATTGATGCAAAATCATTTTCTTGCATCCAATACTTTATATTGACTCCAGGGTACTCACTCTCTGCACTAAGTGCATCTATAATAACGGATGTATCTTCAATAAAAAAGAATTTATTTTCTGGTTTACTTACAGTTTTACCAAATCTTTTGATAGCATCTTCAATACTTTGGGCAATTAATTGTTCCCTATTATCTATTCTTGGTTCGTCGTAACCTATTCCATAATTCTTTTTTTTGGAAATAATAATGGCATATTCCTTAGATAGATATCTTGCGTGAGCTAATTTTTCATTATTAGATGTTATGAATATAAGTTCTAACATATTTCTATTACTCTTCCAGTATTGTTCGGCTTCGTTCGAATAAATGAACAGTCTTTACCCTTCATTTTACTTGTCGCAATTTGAATAACTGATTTGATGTCCTTTGCTGTAAAAAAAATAGTTGGTCCCAAACTCGACATTCCAACAGTTTCAGCGCCAGCTTTTAACAATATCTTTTCAAGGTCAAAAATTTTCTTTCCATAGGTTGTTCGCTCTGCAAGTTTCCATTTACAGTTTTGTATGTTATTAACTGCACTTTCAAAGCAAGATTTGTCGGATTCTTTCACTGCTGCTAAAACACCATATATTGAATGATACAATGTGTCATTAACATCTGTTTGTTTTAATGGGATTGTATTTGCAAAAAACACCTTTTCCTGTGCTGGTGTTAAGCTTATAATATAGTGAGGCAAACACAAGCCAATTTCCCATTCTGGCATTTTTAAACGTTTTAAAATAATTGATTTTCTTATTTTGTCTTCTGCCAGACTTGATGGGATAATTTCTTCTGCTTTATGCCCTATATCAAATACGAAACCCCCATCGAAGTATGTTCTTATTCCGACTCCAGATGTGCCTCCTCTCCTTGATAGCTTTATTAGTTTTGATTTTGTATAAGGTATATTATTGATGATAAATAATGATTCAATGCATAATAAACGTATAATTGTTCCGCTGCCAAAACCAGAATGCGTGGGTAAATCCCCTTTAATCGTGACGTGTATGTTGGTGCTTAGCTTGCCACTTAGAAATATTTCATTGATAATGTTACCAATCCTTTCAATTTCCGATGAATCTAATTTTTTATTTCTTTTGTCTGTAAACGAAAATGATTTTGCTGGAACTATTTCACCTTCAATGGACGGTTTGTCAATAGAAAACCCTAAGCCTCCATTTATCCTATAGCCAGTTTCATTCATACCAATTAAAGTAATATGAATTCTTGGAAAAGCTTTTATTTTGACTTTTGATTTATGTAGCATTAGACCATTCTGTATTGAAATATTCCAAATATTTTTGCGCAAATGGGCTGCTATTCTTTAAATATATTGCTGGAGTATGTTTACTTGAAATCTCTGGAAATACAGGGCCAAGAATGCATTTGTCATCAACAATGAAAATACTATGTGCAGGTTTGTGTTGAAAATATTTATATTCAAATTTATTACCATGTATTTCTTTTATTTTTTGAAAGGCAGCCTTTACTTTATTTTCCGCCGTTTGTTTATCTGGTCCATCGAGAAAGCATGGGTCAGGTAAAAGTAATTGTACCCTAACATTTCTAGTTTGCATGGCTGTTAGTAATACTTTAGACTTTTCGCCAGCGTTGGCTTCTAAATCAGCAAAATGTTCTATAAATCTTGATGCAGTTACGCCCATTACAGCTATTCTGTTATTTGAATTTACTATTAGGTTTTCGTAAAAGGCCCTTTCATCTCTGTTTATCATTACGTCAAGAATTGACATTTCTTCAAACTTTCTAATTTTCTGGTATTCGTAATAACTCAGCAGTAGCTGAAACATTCCAATTACGATACCTGTAACTAAGCCACTAATGATACCTAGCTGCTTTGGGCTAGCTACTGCGTCTGTTTTATACAGCATATATGATAATACACCTATGCAGGTTGCTGTTGCAATAAATATGATATTGAACGCAGGAATCTTGGCTATTTTATTGAAAACACTCATTTTTATTTTATTAGATTAAATTTATAGTTGTCAAGCGCAGCGTATTTTAGATGGGTATATACTTTTTCAGAAATAGCTTGATTTTCATAGGTATGCTTATCACTTAGTTTTAAAAATGTAGGGCAGTTTATTTCGCAAACTGTAACATAAAATTCTTCTTTGATTTCGTCCTTGCAGCTAATTTCAGATAATTGTCCAGTTGTAATTAGAACGCCTGGTTCGCTATTAAATAACTTTGGTATTTCAATTGTAAACTCAGCTAGTATTTTCTTTATGACATTGAAACCATTTTTACGCAGTGTTTCACCGATAGGCAATCCCGTAAGTATTTTTTCATGAACATTTCTTAATTTTTCTGAATATTCAGAATTTGTAAAAGTCGATATTGCGAATGTTCTTAAAGTATTATCAAGATCCCGGATTTCTGATATTCTTAAAAAACCCTCTTGTAAAATAATTGATATTTTAAATCCTCCGTACTTTTGTGTGAGTTTGTCCGTGTGCAGACCAGGGTTAATATTGCTTTCTGAAAATTCCATAAAAGTTATATCCCGAATATCAAAACCTCCCGACTCTTTTTGATATCAGTGCCTGGTCGTTTTAAGGCATATACATACGGAATACTTCTGGTATAAACATTTTTTTTATACTTTTTCATTATCCGAACTAGTGTATCTATCGAAGGATTGCCGCCACTTTTATATGATAACACAATGGTACTATTCTGAAACTTTTTTATTAACTCTTCAAATGTTTCAGTAACGTTTTCCCTTCTAAAGTGGTTACCTTTGTCTATATTTTTAAATCTTAAATTAGCAGAATTAAAGTCAATAAGTTTTTCCCACTTATTGTAATTTGCCAACCCCTCCAAAAAGTGATAGCATTTCAAGTAATTAGTTGTTTCGTTCGTTTCTTTTTTATTTAAATAAGGGGGGTCCAAATACACCAAATCATAATCAACATTATCAAGGTCAAATACTGATTTGTTTAATGAGAAACATGGTGTTTGTGAGTCAAACACTAGTTTGTTTGCCTCTAAGATAAACTTTTCGAAATACATCTTAAAACTTTTCTCCCAAGTTACTTTATTTCCGAAATTTCTTTCCACGTCGGCTGTACGCATTGAAAGATTATTTCGATGGAAAAGATTATACGGCCTTTTTATCAGGCATGCCTGGAAAAGTGCGTAGTAAGTCATTGATTTTTTGTACTCAAGCGTCTTTCCTCGATAATGGTTCATATTAATGATTCCATTATTTATACCATCTAACCATTTGTTCTCTTTTGGCAGATAGTAAATACCTTTAAAGGTTTTCTCAATGAAGTCGTTATAGTCATTTGATTTTATCCATTCCTTTAAATTCTCTAAATCTTCCTTTAAGAAGGTTACGTTTTGATTTTCGATAATAGCCTTCCCTATAATAGAATTAAACTTTAATTTATCGTTATACGTAACAGATTTCCCCATTTTCTTGAAGAGATAACTGACGCTTCCAGAGCCGCCAAAGGCATCCAGGACAGTATTAAATTCCAAATTTTTGGTATGCTCATGTAACCATGGCAGTATTTTTCTTTTACTGCCCTGGTATCGGGTTGTTGGGAATGACTTAAAATCAATTTCTGTCATTGTAGTTTTAGCAATTCTGCTTTCTGTTCGGCTCATCATTATTGAACCACTTTCTTTTTTACTTTCTTAACTTTTTCTGTAGTAAACAAATCAGCAGTATATTTTTCATAAAGTTCAAATAAGAACTCCATCCTTTTTGCTTCGCTTGTAAAAGGCTGATTACGATACGCCATATCAACTGCTTTATCTAGTTCGTTATGTGCTTTTACAAGTTGAGGAGGCATTGTAAGTGGAGCATACAAATCTGCTAATGTACTTTGAGGGAATTGTAATCTAATATCAAGTACTTTCTGAGCTGCATTATCTATGTTCTTTATCTGTTTTTCACTTGGGCTTTCTGGCCATGGATAGTTATTATATACTAATTCATTTGAATATCGATAATCGCTTTTTATTCTACCACAAACATGTTTTATCCACGTCATGTGAATAATTGACATTAAAACTCCAAAATGGTACAATTTAGCGCCTTCGATGAACAAGCAACTATCGCTTGCAATTGATTTTTCATCAAAAAAGCCCATTGGTATATATTTCCTATTTTCTGATGAGTGCCTAGGTATTAATACATATTCGCTCTTAGGCTGCCTATCTTCCCCGAAGAGTGTAGGAAAAGAAGCTAGTTTTTGAGTTGCTGCCCTTGTACTTTCGGCTCTGGACTTTCGTACCTTTTCGATTCTTTCATTAACTAGCTGAGCTTCTTTTAAATCAGTTGGATTAGCATCTTTAAGCCATAAACACCAGCGTTTATGGCCATTTAAGAATTCATGAGCGCTTATAAGTGGCTTGAAGAACTTGGCAGATTTAGGTTCGGAAGTCAAAAACTCTTTTTTTTCTTCATCAGTAAATAGAAAATATCCCCCATCATTAGGCATACTCCCAAAGGAAATTTCTGGGGCATTACATATTGGTTTTCGTCGTTTATTTATAAATATGTCCTTTGCATCTACCAAATATGGATTAATATTTTTCACCTTCATTTCATGAGGTTCACCTTTGATATCTTCATATTCATAAATGCTTTTGGAATTAGTATCAAAATTGGCAAATCCAATTATTGTACAATACACTGCAGCATTCCCTTTTGCTTCATTACTCCATTTGAAGGTTCTATGTGCAAAATGAATTTTGATGCCATACTTATTGAGCATTTGACCCCATAATATACTTGTTTGTTCACCTTGAACTATAGAATTGGTTGAAACGTACCCAACTTTAATTTTAGTGTTTTGAATGTATTTTGCAGCTTTTATATACCAACCTGTTACGTAGTCTAATACACCGCTACCATCAATATTATCAAACTCCTTTACAATGGCGTCTCTTTGACTTTGCTTCATTATTTTTGAACCAATAAAAGGTGGGTTCCCAAGTATGTACGAAAGTTGAGTATTTGATACCACATCGTTCCAGTTAGCCTCCAACGCATCGCCATGAACTATTTTTGCGGCTTTTTTGAGCGGTAAGCGAACGAAGTATTGTCCAAATTCGTTGCTAATTTGCATATTCATTTGATGGTCTATTAGCCACATCGCTACTTCTGCAATTCTTGCGGGAAACTCTTCGTATTCAATCCCACACATCATATCAACATCCAGCCATATGATTTCTCTCACATCTAAAAAACCTTGACCACTTTTGTTAAGTGAGCGTAAAATCTCGATTTCTAATAATCGTAATTCACGATAGGTAATTACTAAAAAATTTCCACACCCACAAGCAGGGTCTAAAAATTTAAGGTTACTAATTTTTTTATGGAATTCCTGCAGTTTGTGCTTATTGCCTTTTACAGTATCAAATTCAGTCCAAAGTTCATCTAAAAATAATGGTTTTATTAGTTTTAATATGTTTTTTTCGCTCGTGTAATGAGCTCCCAGGTTTCTTCTTTCGGTAGGGTTCATTACACTTTGGAACATCGACCCAAAAATAGCTGGAGAGATTTTACTCCAATCTAAATAACAACAATCTAATACAGCTTGTCGCATTTTAGTATCAAAGCTTGCAGTTGGCAGAACTTCTTCAAATAATTTTCCGTTTACATAGGGAAATTCACTGAGTTGTTCATCGAGATTTTTAAACCGTTTTTCTGTGGGCGTATTGAGCACCTGAAATAGCTCTTGAATCTTGGCAGCCAGGTCGCTGCCATCTATTGTTGTTCGTTGTTCAAGATAATCCTGAAACTGCTGTTTGTTAAAAATGGTTGTGTCCTCAGCAAACAAACAAAATAAGAGACGAACTAAGTATACTTCAAGCGGATGCCCATCATAACCAATTTCTTTTAGACGGTCATGTAATTTACCCATTAACTCAGCGGCCCTTATATTTGCAGGGTCCTGTTCGTTAAATATTTTTTTCTGATAGCCAGCTATAAATCCGAAATGTTGAACATTACTTACCAAGTCCTTTAGTTCGAACTCAGTTGTTGTATTTTCATCTAAATCATATAAACGGAATCGTGCAAAATCACATACTAAAATATACTTCGGTAGGTCCGCATCTTTTATCCCAGGAAAGTAATCTTTTGCTTGTGTATGTGCTTTATCTAAATCTTTACCTTTTGATTTGAATTCAATTAGAATATTAGCTTTCCAAAGCAAGTCAATAAAACCTTGTTTGCCACTTTCTTTTTTTATATGGATTTCGAAACCAGCAACTCGACGACGGGGTATACCAAAAACATTGAAAAAATCATCCATGAATGATTTAGCTTCTGCTTCTTCATTAAAATCGTTTTCCCACTCTTTAGAGAATTTTACCGCCCTGTCTTTTATTTCGTTCCAGCTTAAAGCCATAGAATAATGCTAATTACCTCACTAAAATAAGCATTTTTAGGACTAAGGCAATATATTAGTTATTAATAGAAATGAGGTTTGAAATTTTAAATTTTCTTCTTTCTTTTCTTTTCTGGAAGTGAATCAAAACCTTCTGAAAAGAACTCTTCAATTGTCATTTTGAATCCAAATTTTATTATCCTAACTAAGTTGGCAAAGGAAATATTTCTTTCCTTTCGCTCATAGCCACGCATTAAGGAGCGGGCTACTTCGCTTTCAATGGCCAATTTCTCCTGGCTCATTTTAGCTGCTTTTCTCAGATTTACAATTCTATCAATTAATTTCCCTAAGTATTCTTTTTCGATATCTTTTAATTCTGATTTCATGTGCCAAATCTCAGAAAATCGTCTATTTTTAGTAACTCTATAAATAGACCCTCTATTTGTAGAATAATTTTATTAATTTTGGTTCACACAACTTAAAATTTAAAATTATGAGAAAGAGCATGAAGACAGTATTCAAGTTACTTGCAGTAACATTTTTATTCGGAGGAAACACAGTTTTTAGTCAATCAAGAGTATTTAATGGAACAATCGAAGATTATACTTGTGGTGATGATAGATGTAGTTTCGGCATAAAGAAAGCTGATGGTAGTTTTTACGAAGAAAACATAACATTAACGTATGATGCGGCAGGAAAACCAAAGCTTAGTGGTGAAGCCCAGGATATAGTAATCAAACTAGGTGAAAATGAAACATTGAACCCAAAATATAAAGGAGTAAAGGTATCTGTAGCGTGTACAGGAAAAAATAAAATCTTTTATGTTACAAATATTGAATTAAAGGGGCCTGTTCAATCCGCAACCACAGTAGCTGCAAAAACTAACGATAACAGTTGGGAAAAATACGAAGGGCTCTACGTTTTTATGAATGCCCGTTATTACTCTGTCGGAAAGTTTCCCGAAAATACAGTAATACACACTCAAACTGGAGATAAATATTTTAAGTTGGACAAAGAGCATATAGGAAAATACTTTTTAATTGATGATAAGATTGCTTATAAAACTGGAGATGTTAAAACCTTTGCTGGTGGTTATATCGGAGCTCCTGTTGGAAACATTATCACTTCTATTGGAGTTGATGGAGCAATTACAATTCAGAATTATAATAATTATGGTACGAAAGACGGAGTATTTGGAATCAAGCTGGATGGTAAAGGTGTGAACGGAAAGTTTGAGAAGAGAGCAGATGGAAAATATGACTTGATTATAAATAACGCACGATATGTGTGGACAACGAAGTAAAAGTTCATATAATACATTTTAAGTATTTAAATATTAATGGAGGCCAGGATCGGCTTCCATTTTTAATTTATGAAATTGCCACTTTTAGAAAATTTAGGTTAGTGATTTATAATTGGTTACGTTTATAAATGATGCATTGCTATAATTTATAGCAAAATAGTGTGTTATTTCGTAGTAACTTCAATCTCCCAAATTATTCGTGATGGAGAGAAAGATTGTGCATACAGATTTAGATACTTTTTTTGTATCCTGCGCCAGAAAGGAAAATTCACAATTAAATGGTATACCCTTAATTATCGCAGGAACATCTGGGCGAGGAGTTGTGTCATCATGTTCTTATGAAGCTAGGGTATTTGGAGTACGCTCTGGAATGCCAACTTCAATGGCATTACGGCTCTGCCCCCAAGTCAAAGTGGTAAAAGGTGACATGGAGTATTTTTCAAAGATGTCACATTTAGTAACAGAGGTTATTCAAAGTAAGGCCCCTTTAGTAGAAAAAGCCAGTATTGATGAGTTCTATTTGGACATCACTGGAATGGATAAATTTTTTGGCTGTTACAAGTGGACTCATGAACTAATAGAGTTGGTTACTAAAGAAACTGGGCTACCTATGAGTTTCGCTTTATCAGTTAATAAAACTGTTTCAAAAATTGGTACTGGAGAAGCCAAGCCTGTTGGCAGATTAGAAATTAAGGAAGATAATGTTCGGCCTTTTCTGAATCCTTTGCCTATTCAAAAGATTCCTATGCTTGGAGATGTTACCTTTCAATTGCTTTCACGGGTTGGTATTAGAACTATACAAACACTTTCTGAAATGCCAGTAAATGTTTTACAGCAAATGATTGGTAAAAATGGGATTGAAATTTGGAAAAAAGCCAATGGGATTGATAATAATCCAGTGGAACCTTATTCTGAAAGAAAATCAATTTCAACTGAAACTACTTTTGAAGAGGATACTATTGATGTTTCTAAATTACGGTTATTATTCGTCGGGATGATTGAAAAACTTGCATTTCAACTACGTTCAGAGGAATGGCTCACGTCAATAGTTTCCGTAAAGATTCGTTATAGTAATTTTGATACGGAACAGAAACAGTCTAAAATAGCGTATACTTCCTGTGATCATATGTTAATACCAAAAGTCACAGAACTATTTGATAAAGTCTATACAAGACGAATGAGTCTTCGTTTAATTGGTATTCGATTTTCGGGTCTTGTTCGTGGTACCTACCAAATAAATATGTTTGAGGATACTACAGAAATGATGTCTTTATATCAGGCTATTGATAAAATGAAAAATCGGTTTGGATTTGATTCTGTGATGCGTTGTGCAGGAGCGGAAATGAAACCAAAAATTGATAAAAAGAAATGGCCCTATAAGAAATAATGTACCTCAATTGTCATTCATATCATAGCCTGCGTTACGGTACCATCCCATTGATTGAACTGGTGGAACAAGCCGTTACTAATAGTGTAAAGGCTATAGCTTTGACGGATGTAAACACGGTAACAGGAATATATGAATTTGTAAGAGAATGTAAGAGGGTGAACATTAAACCTTTGGTGGGCATGGAATTTAGGCACCTAAATAAACTGCATTTTATTGCGTTAGCAAACCATAAAGATGGAATTGGGGAAATGTGCAGACTTTTAACTAAACATAATTTTGAGGGTACAGATCTTCCTTTATTTGCTCCAGATTTCAATCATGTCACAGTGATTTATCCAATTGACAGCGTACCAATGATTTTAAAAGAATACGAGTACATTGGGATAAGGCCAGAGCAACTAGCTAAACTTTATCTGCCTGAGTGGAAACGAATGCTTTCTAAAATAGTGATTTTACAACCCGTCACCTTTAGGGTAAAGAAGGAATTTAATCTTCATAAAATTTTGAGGGCGATAGATTCTAATACCATTTTATCTAAGCTCACCGAAAATGATTATTGTAAAACATCAGATGTGATGGTTCCTCTGGACGAATTACTTCTGAAATATAAAGACTTTCCAGAAATCATAAAGAACACAGAGAGGATTATTGAAGATTGCAATTTTGAGTTTGAGTTTAATACGCCTCGTAACAAAAAATACTATACCGAGAGCAAGTATGGTGACAAGTTGCTACTTGAAAATTTGGCTCAACAAGGTTTAGTAACACGTTATGGAAAAAATAATAAGGAAGCACAGGCAAGGGTACTAAAAGAGCTAAAGGTAATTGACGATTTAAATTTCAGTGGATATTTTTTAATAACCTGGGACATCATAAGGTTTAGTAAAAGCTCTGGATTTATGCATGTTGGAAGAGGCAGCGGAGCAAATAGTATTGTGAGTTATTGTTTAGGCATTACTGATATTTGTCCTATTGAGCTTGATTTATATTTTGAACGGTTTTTAAATTCAAGTAGAAAGAGTCCTCCCGATTTTGATATTGATTGGTCATGGCAAGAACGGGACCATATATTAAATTATATTTTTAAAAGATTTGACCCAGCACACGTTGCCTTTTGTGGCACTAATGTAGAGTTCAAGTATAAATCTATTTTCAGAGAAGTCAGTAAAGTATTTGGTTTGCCAGAAGAAGAGATAGAAGCTTTGACTAAAAAGAAAATAATTCCACATGAAAAAAGCCAGATAATAGAATTAATAAGACGCTATGGGATGATGTTAGAAAAATATCCCAATAGACGAAGTATGCATTCATGTGGAATCATTATTGCAGAAGAACCTATTACTAATTTCACTGCACTTGAGATGCCTCCTAAGGGCTTTCCTATCGTGCAATTTGATATGCATGTGGCCGAAGATATTGGATTCGAGAAATTTGATATTTTAAGTCAACGTGGCTTAGGTACAATTGATGATACCGTTAAATTGGTTCAAAAGAACAGAGGAATTAAAATAGATATTTCAGATGTTTCAATTTCAAAAAACGAAAGTAAATGTAATGAACATCTAAGCAGGGGAAAGACTATTGGGTGCTTTTATATTGAAAGTCCAGCAATGCGAGGCCTTTTACGCAGATTAAAATGTGACAATTATAAAGTATTAGTTGCCGCATCAAGCGTTATTAGACCAGGTGTAGCTGAAAGTGGTATGATGAAAGAATATATTTTTCGACATAACTATCCAGATAAGTTTGAATATTTCCATGAGGTGTTTAAAGAGCAATTGGGCGAAACTTATGGGGTAATGGTATACCAGGAAGACGTAATTAAAATTGCCTTGCATTACGCTGGTTTAGCGCCAGCCTATGGAGATATTTTAAGAAGGGCGATCAGCGGCAAAGGGCGTTCATTAAAAGAACTACAGACTGTTAAAGAACAATTTTTTCTTTCCTGTGAAAAGCTAGGTCGAAATCTAAAATTAAGTGAGGAAGTATATAGACAAATAGAGAGTTTTGCTGGATATTCATTTTGCAAAGCACATTCTGCCAGCTATGCAGTAGAAAGCTACCAAAGTCTTTACTTGAAAGTTTATTATGAAATTGAATTTATGGTATCTGCTATAAATAATGGGGGTGGATTTTATAGAATGGAAATATACTTACATGAGGCCCGCATGGCAGGAGCAATTATTCACAATCCATGCATAAATAGGAGCGTATATCAAACTACAGTATATAATAAGGATTTATATATCGGTCTGATGCATATTGAAAAAATCGACCATCAATTGAAAATGCAGATAGTTGATGAACGCGAGCGGCACGGGGATTATAGTTCATTGGAAGATTTTGTTAATAGAATACCAGTTGCTATTGAAAGCTTGCAACGGTTGATTTTTATTGGTGCTTTTAGGTTCACTGGCAAAACAAAAAATGAATTGGCATTAGCTGCTAGGCTTCTCCTGGTGAACTTTAAACCAGAAAATAGAACCCTAACTTTGCTACAAGAACCTGTGGTAGAATATAAATTACCAGAACTAGTACGCTCTGATTTTGAAGACGCTTTTGATGAGATAGAAATACTAAGTTTCCCTGTTTCACATTCACCCTTCGATTTATTACAAACCAAGTATAGGGGTGACGTCCTTGTAAAGGATTTATTAAATCACCACAAGCATTATGTAAAAATGTTAGCGTATTTGGTATCTATTAAAAAAAATCCAACTAAAAACGGTATGATGGCCTTTGGAACCTGGATAGATGTTGAAGGAAACTTTTTTGATACTGCTCATTTTGCTAAGAGTTTTGAGGCTTATCCCTTTCAAGGAGCTGGCTGTTATTTATTGTATGGTAGGGTCGAAATTGATTATCATTTCCCGACCATAAATATCTTTAAGATGGCAAAAATGCCATTTATAGGTGACCCCAGATATTCAAACTCCAAATCCAGCCAATTTACTGTACAGGAGCATATGAAACCCGATATTAGCACCACGCATCGTGCTCCATATCCTGACGAAAAAGATATTGGGTTGCCTAGGTATAAAATGAAATAAATTCAAGAAAACAATATTGATATTTTTCTTCCATTTGCATTATATAATTATCTTAGTCAGATATAAAAAACATTAATGAAAACTTTAGCTCTAATAATCGGTAATGATGATTACTATACTGGTGCAAAACTTGATAATGCAATTAATGATGCACGTGGCATACATGAAATATTCGCGAGATTGGGATTTGATATCATATATAAAGAAAATTGTTTAGCTAATGATATTAGTGAAATACTAACAGAATTTGAAAAACGAATAGTAGATTATGACGCTTCAATATTTTATTTTTCTGGTCATGGCTTTGAAGTTGCTGGTGAAAACTACCTAGCAGCTACAGATTGTCAAATTGCTGACGCTAACAAGCATCATTGCAATCAGACCTGTATCAGATTAAGTGAATTTTTAAATATTCTAAAAGAAAATTCTACAAAGACTAACATTGTAATAATAGATGCCTGCAGGAAAAGCTTCGAAAGAAGTGGTACTATCGCCTTTTCTCCAATTCAATCCCCTCGAGGAACGCTTCTAGCTTTCTCCACTTCGCCACATGAAGGTGCTAGCGACATGGGATTTGGAGGCCACAGCGTATACACTGGAGCACTATTACAATACATCGGGCGTGAAAGGGTATCTGTTGAGGAATTATTTAAAAAGGTAAGAAAAACTGTTTATAGCATCAGCGGGGGTAAGCAGACTTCATGGGAACATACATCACTTATAGGAGATTATTACTTCAACACTGGTCAATTAGTATATTCACTTACTATTCCTTATGATGAAACGGTTGTAAAGGATAGTAAGTATACTACTCCATCTGACAATTTCTCTAAATTAATTTTAGAATTAAAGAGTTACAATTGGGATAGGCAAAATCCAGCAATATCGGCCCTTGTTGCCTTACCTGCAAATCAATTAGACAAAAACCAGCAATTTATTTTTGGAAGAAACATGTTACAATGTAGTGGCGCCGTTCATCGAGCCCAATCGTTTATGCAAAACCTTGATGCCAATTTAGAAAAGTATAATGTTGATGGCGAAAATCATTTCCTAAACGGAATACTTTTTGAAATGTATTTCGACGGACATTCAGAATTTAGAAAAGATAAGACAAAGAAGCATTTTTTAGAACAGGTCATGGCTTTACGAAAATCTGGTAAATACAATAAATCATTTGAATTTATTCATGAATTAATTTCTACGACACAGTATCCACTGATTTATTACCCAAAGAAAGAAGATGAATTTATAGATATAGATGTTGTCGCTAATACTGCGAAGTCAAAAGATGTTTTTGATAATGAAGTTACTTTCGAGGTGATTAGTAAAATATCCTACAACGGCATTGATATTCTTAACGAACTTCGTAATACGGGTATAAGTGGCGGGGACCAACAAAATTTTGTAGAGATTTTATCAGGTTTTTTTACTGCTCCAAAACAGTTAGTCCATATTAATTGTAATATAGAGTTAAAAAATATTTCATTGGTAAAAAATCAACAAGACGAAGGTGAGACTGCCTTTTAAACTATTAAAAAATCAACTAGTATCATGTGTTATCACATATCAGTGCCCGAAAGAACAGAATTAGATGAACTTTTCGATTATGCTGTGCAAACAGATGAATGGGATACATATTATCATCATTTATCTGGATTTTCTTTTCGAAAAATCCCTGTGTTGACCGCCGAAAAACCTGACAAAATAAATGCTTATAATTGGGGGTTAATTTCGCATAAAATCAAGAATGAAGCAGAAGCAAAGAAAAGAAGGACGGGAACTTTAAATGCTAAATCTGAGACAATATTTGAGTTAACTACTTTTAAAGATATAATTGATAAGCAGCGGTGTTTAATTTTTATAAATGGTTTCTTTGAACCTCATACATTTAATAAAAAAAAATACTCCTTCTATCTTCAATTGAAGGAACAAAAGACGTTTGCACTCGCAGGTCTATATGATTCTTGGGTCAATAAGGAAACGGGCGAAATAGTTAATTCATGTTCAATTATCACAATTAAACCTGAAGGCTTAATGGCCAAAATTCATAACAAAATTGACGATGAAGGCAATCCTGACCCAAGGAGCCCACTAATTTTGGAAAAAGAAAACATGTATAATTGGATTAAACCAGATTTATCGAGGGAACAAATTATAGGTCAGTTTAAAGAACTATCAGATGAAAAATTTTCCTACTATCCTGTTTCGCAATTATTGCATTCCAGAAAAGAAGATACAAATCAGGAAAGAGTTAAAGAAAGATTTTTATATCCTGAATTAGATTTATAAATAATAGTATTCATAATTACAAATTATAGCTTATGGCAGAAATTCAATTTCTATTTGATAATCAACTTATCGCTGCATTAGAAAATTTAATAAAACAGTCTAAACATAGACTTGTACTCATTTCACCTTTCATCGACCTGGATAAAAGGATTCAAGATGCACTGCGAGAAAAACTAACAAAACACGATTTCGAATTGCATGTTTTGTTTGGGAAAAACGAAGATAATATTTATAAAAGTATTAAAAAGGATAGTTTAGAATTCTTAAAGCAATTTCCAAATATTCAAATAAGATATAACGAGCGGCTACATGCAAAGTTTTATTGTAATGATTTCGACTTCATAATGACAAGCCTTAATTTATATGATTTTTCCCTAGCTAAAAATATAGAGGTAGGAATTATAGGGAATTATGCTTCTAAAGGATTACTAGGTAAGGTCATGGATGGTACAGATAATGTAATTGCACAGGGAGTTGATAAAGTTAAACAGGACGTTTTAGGCATGGGGAATAAGGAGGTGAACCCTATAGAAAAGTTTAAAAGTATATTTGAAAATTCTGAATTGAAATATGAAACAAGTCCAATTGTCGTAGACCAAGGGGGCATCACTGGATTTTTAGGCGCAAAGAAATTAAACGGATTCAATGTAATTCAAGATAAATTAGCTCCTCTTTCAAAAGAAAATAAAGAAACTAGCATTGAAAAACCAGTGTCAATTATATCTGGTTCAGGTAAAAATGTCTCTGCGTCGCAATTATCTAAATCATTAAAAATACCTCAAAATGAAATTACGGATTTAATGCAGAAAAGTGGTTTTATAAATGGAGACAAAATTACAGAAGCAGGGCTAACAAAAGGCTTATCTATGAAAAATTACATGGGAAAAGATTACATTTCATATCCAGAAAATTTAGAGGAATTTAATTCTATTAAGAATAGAGTTTAATATTCATGGCAAAAGTCTTTAAAGAGTGAACTTATCAATGATGTATATAAGAGGCAATTCACTAGTTATAATTTAATAAAATTAAAAAGCCACTAAAGGTGCATATGTAATGACGACTCACATTGAAATATTAAGAGAATTGATTTATCAGAATGAATTACTAAAATCTAACTTGCATAGTCAAATTGGTTTTTGGGCTAATTATGGAACTTTTATAACTAGTATAATAACAGCATTCACATCATTAGGTGTGGCTTTTCTTATTTTTAGTTTGACTAAAAATAAGGAAGCAAAGTTCAAAAGAGAGGAACGCGAGAAAGAAGAACTTGAATTCAGAAGGAAGCTGTATGGCGAAGCCTTACAGCTTTCAGAAAGTATTGTTGAGAGATATATCTTGATAAACAGGTTATACAGCAGATTGACATATTATACCGCTGTTCATTTAATATTGGATAAAGCGGATGAGAAAAAAGTATATGAGGAAAGAGTGCTGGAACTGAATGCGAGATTCAATAAAGAAAAAACCATTTTGGATAATGAGCGAAGTTTGTATAAATCAAAAGTAGGAGAATATATATTTCACAAGAATAAACAAACAAAGGTTGAAACTTATTCAAAGGAAATCTCCGTAATACCTAGCTACCTTGTTGACAAGAGTGAATTCTTTAAATTAAAAGATGCAAATGAAATAAAAGTTTTACATGAAAATCATGTTGCCACTTATAAAATATTTATAGTAAACCAAATTAAGCCAAAATTTGATTCAATTTTAGACTTAATTCTTAATAATGACTAGTTTTTTTATAACCTAAAATGTCCTATAGAATGAAACAAGCTTTCAAAGATACGTTCAAAGTCCTAGATGATATAAATACAAGAGAGGCAAGCAAGGAATCCAAACAAGCTCGAGGAAGGGCTTTTGAAGGTCTTCTTCTCGACGTATTTGAAGCTGAAGAAATACTTCAAAAGAGAAACCGTCATACAAAAGACAACAGGTCAGAGGAAATTGACGGGGTAATTGAGGTGTATAATAGAATTTTCCTCATCGAGGCAAAGTGGGTTACTTCTGGTCTTGCTGCATCAGTACTATACTCATTTATTGGAAAAATTGAAAATAAGTTTCATGGTACATTAGGTGTGTTCATTTCAAGAAACGCTCTTAAGAAAAATTTTTTGCGTGCGTTAAATAAAGGTCGAAGACAATCGGTGATTGTTATACACGGAAAAGACGTTGACCTGTTATTTGAGGGAGATGTGACTTTTGAGGAATATATTGAATATGCTTTTAAAGAACTATCAAGTGAAAATATCGTGCATCTACCAGTTGAAGAGTATATCAAAGTCAGGGGCTCGAAGGAATCAGCAAAGGTATTAATAGAAAAAGTAGAATCTTCAGATAAGAAAGGGATACAGTTTGTAAAGGAGAAGTTGCTGGCGGAACCTCTATCTGCAAGTGATATCATTATTGAATTGGCTGCACTTGGAAGAGAGGAAAAGGAAAAGGCTTATTTTTTCATTGTTCAAAACTTTAGTGAACTTTGGTATGCGAATTTGACTGGTGATAAAACCTTCATTATTAAAAATATGTACCAGTTTTTAGAGGCTCATAAACCAAGTAGTAATACATTGAATGTTTTAGCTCCAGAATATTATACAACATTAGTATTTAAATCAATTATTCTATATACTAGGGATATCTTTATCGCAGAATTTAAGGAACATTACTCTCAGTTGGATTCTGATGTAAAAAATAAGTTTGAATCTTTAATAATTAAATATTGGCATGATAATTTTGGTAGTTATGCCGTTGAAAATAGCATCACTGACTTGTTGATTCCAATCTGGGGTGAACTAAGTCAAAACTTAACAAATCAACTTTATAAAGGGTACCTGGATATTTTTGTAAGTGACAGGAAAAACAATCATTCTCAAAAACTATTTGCAATTGAACTTGTAGAAGAAAAGCAGATCCCTGAGAAAGTTGTTAAAGAGTGGTTAAGAACCAAACTGAGAGCTAGTGGAAGAATGTATTTAACATTAAATACTGAAAAAGTGGCATTTATAGTATCAACTTACAAAGGCATATTAAAGTTGGTAGAACCTGACGAGAACAAATGGCCTCGTTATGTATTGGATACATTGTACGAAAGCCGCACATGTAATGAAACAGATAATTCATTTACCCTGACTGGCAATGAAAAGCTACACATTGTTAGTGTTCAAGGTTCGAAAAAGGAGAATTTGCTGGTAACCAACATATCAATAAGTCATACTTATTTTAGCAAAGATGGGTCAATCAAACGCTATGTGATTAACCTAGTGTCCGATTTGGTCGACCCAGCTAACCTAATCAATAATCAAATTTTACCAGTGGGTAAAATTTTTGAAAATGGCAGCAATTCCAAAACCGAAATTACATTTGAAAATTTAGGCAAAATCGAACTGAAAGTTTTTTTTAGAATGATACATTAATCGCACTTTTCTTTAATTATTTATATGCTAGTGGAGTAAGGAAATGGAGTAAGGTTTTGAGTAAAAATGTGAGAAAAAGAGGATATTTGTGTGGTCAAACTGCCTGATTTTACAGGAAACACTGTATAGTAAGGCGGGTTCGAGTCTCGCTTCGGGCACATAAAAAAAGCCTCTCAATTTTGAGAGGCTTTTTTTATGTTGTTATTGTTAAGGTTTTATTGGATTATCAGAACGGATTGGGAGTTTTTTTAAAATTTCAGTTGTTTTAGAATCTACTGAAATGCCATAGCCTGTGACCAGGAGTCCTTTTTCGCCGGATTTCGATTCCAGCGCGTACACAACTGCTTCATCACCCGGATCTGAATTCCCTTCATAACGGTATACTTCGACAATTTCGAATTCCGTTGCAAATTTTTCAGGATGCTGATCGAGGCTGTTTTCTTTGAGATTGAAGTCTATAGTGAACCCTTTTTGTTGAAGTTCGTTTATTGCCTCAGAGACGG
Source organism: Bacteroidota bacterium (assembly GCA_021155905.1). GTDB lineage: Bacteria > Bacteroidota > Bacteroidia > B-17B0 > Aurantibacillaceae > UBA4416. The sequence goes on along the minus strand of JAJNBG010000020.1, from coordinate 39,591 downwards.
TTTCATAATGATTTTCACGTTCCATAATTAAAGTATTTAGGTGTTGGTTTATTGAGACACGAAATGGAGTTCAAGCGGTTCCCCTTCTTTTTTGAGCCAGATCTCTTCTTCCTGTAATTTCAAAATATGATAAACGCCATCGGCATTATTATTTTCAAAATCCAGGAGCAGTTTCTTATGATTATTTAAAAAGAACCATGTCCCGATGGTATTGTATTCATAGCTTGAACGGCGTACTTTAAAGTTCGCAAGCAAATTAACTTCGCCTTTTTCCGAAAAATTTAAGGAATAGCGATCATAATCAAAAGTGACATCGTTGCCGTTGTCGGTCACCTGAGCAATCATCCAGTTGCGGGCAAGCTGTTCTGTCTTTGAAGGGACCCCAAACAGGAAGTTTCGCGTATTTTTTTCACACGCCACCAGCAGCAACACTGCTATCGCCAATAGGAGAATAAGCAACGGAGCCCTTTTGAACCAAGTATGTGTTTTATTTTTGATATTCTTCTTCTTTTGAAAGTTCTAAATCGCAATTGATGATGATTTCATCACTCACCAGGAAACCACCTTTTTCTACAGAAGTATTCCATGTTAAACCCCAGTCTGATCGGTTGATGGTACCCGTTATTGAAAACCCGACTTTTTCATTGCCCGATGGATCTTTGAAGGCACCACCGAACATCACATTTAATTTAATTTTTTTTGAAATACCTTTAATAGTTAGTTCACCGGATAATTCGTAATAACCTGTTTTGTCCGTCTTCATAAAAGACTCTCCGACGAACAGAACCTTTTTGTGACGCTCTACATCAAAAAATTCGGCGCTTTTCAAATGTGAGTCCCTGTTAGAATCACCTGTTTGAATAGACGCCGGATTTACCCAAAAATCAATCTCACTGGATGTAAAGTCGTCGCCATTGGTATAAATGTCTGCACCAAATTCCATAAAAGAACCTTTTACATTTGCCAACATTAAATGTTTGGCTTTAAATTCAATGGTTGTATGAGCATTGTCGATTGCCCATTTGGTTTTGGTTATAACATCCTGCGTTTGCATGTTTTTATTTTTTTATCGTATTCGAAAAATAATCTTTTACAAAATTATGTTGTTCGATGTCTGACATTTTATCGGCAGACTGAACTTCAATTTTTATATTTTCAAAATGATGGTTGGCCTTTAATGTATTGAAGAGCTCCAATCTCGCATCTGTTGGACCAAAAAGTAACACTTCATTATAGTTTTTAATTACTTCCCCAATTTCTTTATAATATTCCGATTGTTTCTGATGTTCTTTGTTATGCATTATATGTTCGCTCCTGGTTAAAGCTTCCTGTTTCGATTCGTTGTCAAACGTAGATGCAATGATTCGTTGTTCCAAGGATCCGTTTGGAAATTCGATAAGGTGGGCACTGGCGTGATCCATCCATATTCCTAGTTTTTTTCCTGCTGCCATAAACTTTTTTTTAGGTTATGATCAAAGATGCGGGAATATGGGCTTTTTTGTGTTGTACCGTTTCGTTTAAAATATTATAAATTTCTTTATTTCTTCTCTTTATCTTTTTCCCTGTTTTTCTTCTTTTTTTTGAAAAAACCTCGAAGTAGGAAATTGTCACTGGCAGCATCCATATTGTTTTTAAATCCTCCTGCCCCTTGTTTGATATTAACCAATGTCTTATCGAGATTGTCAGCAAAGACAGTGTCCATGAATAATTTGCCTACGGTACCTTTTCCGGATCTTATGCTGTGCGTCATTGCCGCCAGGTCATCTGTAATTGTTGCGGCATTGTTGCTGGTTGTTTTTAATTTCGCTAAAATTTCGTCCATACTTACCGGCACCGTGGTGATCAGGAAATCTTTATCCTGAATTTCCTTGTTCCCGGCTGTTCCCGGAATAATGATGGCTACTTTATTTCCCATTAAACCGTCTGAGCCAATCGTGATTTTCGCGTTTTTTTTAATGAATTTTTTTGTCTGTTCGTCAATGCTAAAATCTACTCTGACTGCAGAGTCTGATACGATTTCAATATTTTCTACTACCCCGATGGTGATGCCGGAAAAACGAACGTTATTTCCAACCTGTAGCCCACTGACGTCCTTAAAAATGCCACTGATAGTAACAGTGTTGTTGAACATCTTTTGTTTATCTCCGATGAGATAAATTCCAAGAATAAAAAGGGCTAAGCCAATTGTAACAAATATTCCCAATTTTATTTTATTTCTATTATTATTTTTCATGATCCTTTATTTTTTTATTCGAAATAGGCGCGGACTTCCGGGATTTCGGAGTTTTGTAATTCTTCAAAAGTTCCCTCGGTTAAACAAACACCATCTTTTAATACAACAATTCTGTCGGCAGTAATTTTTGCACAGGCAATGTCATGTGTGATAATGATGGAAGAGGTCTTATATTTTTCCCTGACATCTGTTATGAGTTTGCTGATCTCCCTTGATGTGATTGGGTCCAATCCGTTGGTCGGTTCATCATAAAGCATAACGGCAGGTTTTAAGATGAGTGTTCTTGCTAGGCCAACTCTTTTCCTCATTCCGCCTGAAAGCTCGGAAGGCATTTTATCAATCGCATCTAAGAGCCCAACATTTTCTAAAGCTTCTTTAACCAGGGCTTCCTTTTCATCTTCTTCGATAGATGGATCAGTACGTAGCGGAAATTTCAGATTCTCCCGCACGGTCATAGAATCGTAGAGTGCGGCGCTTTGAAAAAGAAAACCAACTTTTTTTCTGAGGTCATTGAGTTTTTTGTCTTTAAGTTCCAGTACGTTCTCACCCAATACGGTCAGACTTCCTTCTTCAGGTTCAATTAAACCAACGACACATTTAATGAGTACAGATTTCCCGGTTCCTGATTTTCCAAGAACCACAAGGTTTTCTCCTTTAGCCAGCACGAGATTAAGGCCTTTTAAAACCCGGTTACTTTTAAAGCTTTTATGGAGATCTACAATTTCAATGGCAAACTCTTTCGCAGATGTTTCATCTGTTTCGTTTGTCTTTTTTTTATCAGAGTTTGAATCGTTCATGACTAGAATAACAGGTCAGTAATTTGTACTGCAATCATGTCCATAACAAAAATAAGCAGTGAGCTCAGGACGACTGCTGAATTGGCGGAAAGACCGACTCCTTCGGTTCCTTTATCTGTATTGTAGCCTTTGTAACAACCTATTAAGCCGATAGCAAAGCCAAAGAAAAAGGTTTTGATGAAAGATGGAAACACATCTGAGAAAGCAAGAGAATCTATGACCTGCGAAAAGAACAGTGTGAAGGTAACCTCGCCGTTAATGTTAACCGCTAAAAAAGAACCGGCTAAAGCGATGACATCTGAAAAAACAACCAGCACGGGAAGCATCAATGTAGTGGCCAGTATTCTGGTGACGACAATATAATTAAACGGATTAATACCGGAAACTTCCATGGCATCGATCTGTTCGGTAACCCGCATGGAGGCGAGCTCGGCTCCTATCCCTGAACCAACTTTACCGGCGCATATCAGGGCCGTAATTACCGGCCCTATTTCCCGTATGATAGAAACTGCAACCATAGCAGGAAGCCATGATTCCGCGCCAAATTCGGAAAGTGTGGGCCGCGATTGGATGGTTAAAACCAAGCCCATGATAAAACCGGTGATACCAACCAGTGGCAATGATCTATAGCCAACGAAATAACATTGTTTTAGCAACTCGTTAATTTCATAAGGTGGTATGAAGAGGTTCTTACAATACTTCGCTGTAAATAAGGTAAGAGATGTCATCTCGGAAAAAAAACTGAACAACATAGGAAACCAAGGACCATTATCTTCGTCCTCATGAATCGCTTTTTTTTTCGATGAGTCCATTTTCCGGGTATTAGATCAAATATCTTCTTAAGGTCCAGGCTATCGTTTCGTGCTGAACCAGCAAACCAGTTAAGAAATCTGCTGTTCCTGCATCATGATTTTTGTCAGCGCACTTATCGATGTGTTTTCTAAGGCTGATAATAACCGTTTCATGATCGTCCAGCAGTTCTTTGAGCATGTCTTTAGAGGACGGATATTTATTCGGATGTTCTTTTAATGTGGTCAGCTTTGAGAACTCGGCCATCGTGCCTACTGTTTTGCTTCCTAACTTACTAATGCGTTCTGCTGTTTCGTCAATAAAAGATTCCAGTAAGGAATATTGCTGTTCAAATAATTTATGGAGCTCCATGAAGCTTTCGCCGGATACGTTCCAGTGAAATTTGCGTGTCTTGGTATACAAGGTTACCTGGTCGGCAAGAACAATAGTCAATAAGTCTGTGCTGGCATGCAGCTTCTTTTCCGGAATACCGATATGTGGTTTCATAATGTTGGATTTTAAATCGGTTAATAAGATCAGATGGTTGGTGTAGAATAGGCTGCCTCTTTGTTCAATTCATCCAGGATGATGTTCTCTGTCGCGTCGATTTGTCGCCAGGTTTTATTACTTGTCTTTTGGAACACTTCGATGGTTAACCCGAAATTGTCACGGAAGCTTTGCTTTAAATCGCCGGTAGACATTTGAGGAGTAATGGAAATAGTCCCGTCGTTATGCAAGGTCCGGCACTCTGAAAGGCATTTACTGCTACTTTTCACTAATTTGTGTGAAGGCGGGCCACTTTGTTTATTTGACTTTTCATGGAATTCTATTTTCAAACATGGAAACAATCCAGAAAACTCTTTTTGAATAGCAAATATTTTCCTGTGGTTGTTGATTTCAATTTTCATAGCGTTCATATTATAATTAATAGGCGAGGCAAGTGTAAAAAAAAATCAGGTGGCAGAATCTCTGCCCCTGATTAATCTTATTACTAACGCGACGACTGCGACCCCTAAAAATATATGGATAATATTGCCCGAGTTGTAAATGAAAAACCCGATAGCCCAGATGCCTCCTGACAAAATAGCTAAATAATACAAGAGGTTACTGATACTATACATAAGTATGGGTTTTTAGTTTACGCTACAGAGCTGATTCTGTCGCGCATTTTAAAGGCTTCTTTTTTTAGGGCTTCAAATCTTTCTGTTGCGGAATGAATAATGTCATCAACTTTGTCGCTGACATCTTCCGCTGACTTCGACCTTAATTTTGCCAGTTTTTTTCTTGTTTTTGATCCTTCTTCAGGAGCTAATAATAATCCTAACAAAGCGCCGGCAGCAACACCTGCTAACGCTCCTATTACCATGTTTCCTCTGCTCATAATTTTAGGTTTAAAGGTTTTTAAATTTATTAAAGGGGTCTTCTACCCTGGATAATTCTTAATATAACAGCAATCAATGCAATCACCAATAAGATGTGAATAATTCCTCCGGCACTATAACCGATGAATCCAATTGCCCATACTATGATTAATACGACAGCAATGATGTAAAGTAAATTTCCCATAATTATATTTTTTAGGTTTAAATTTTATTGTTCGTTAATTTTTTAAAAGTGTATTGCTAACCCAAATGTCGAGGCGTCACCCGACAGATCAAGGAAAATCTCTGCTTTGTCATTGACACTTCTAAGTACAATACCCACAGACGTGGCTGTGTAGAAATCCCACCTTTATTCGATATCTAATCAAAGTAATTGGTTCCTTTTAGACCTGCGAGGATTGAGATAGAACGATAGGAGGGATCCGGATAGAATTTATCCGGATCTCCCTGTTTTTTTTATTTGGCGTTATTCTTACCTAAGTCTCTAAAGGCGTTACCCATTTCGTCCATGTCGTGGTTAAACTCACGTTTAAACGTTTCCCATTTAGTGTTATCATGCTCGTCATGTTTGTAGTCTCTTAACTTCGCTCTTAATTCTGCGTTTTTTGTTTCAAGTTCTACAACACGCTTTTCGTAATCAGCACGGGCATCTTTTTTCATTTCAGCAGTTTTGGCTTTCATTTCCGCAATCTGCTTTTCGTTTTCTGCCATGCGTAGATCCTGATCTGCTTTGAATTTTTCATACTCTTCAACGTAATCAATTTTAGCTTCTTCAACATCTTTTTGCTCTTCGGCAATATTTTCTTTAGCATCTTCCACTTTTTCAGTTCCTGATTTGCAACTGGTAATTAAACCCATTGATAATGTAGAAATTGCAAGGATAAAAATTGTTTTTTTCATAAGTTTTGTTTTTTGGTTTTGTTTTTTTTAATAATTGGTTTGTATTATAATTCAGAAATAAATTTTTGTATTTCTGCTTTTGTTTTTCCTAATTTAGCCTGGAGCCTTCCCCACATTTCATCTTCTTTGCCGTCTTCCAATAACAAATCGTTGTCAGTTAAAATCGCAAATTTCTGTTTGAGCTTTCCTTTTGTCTCATTCCAGTTTCCTTTTAATTCTGTTGTAGTTTTCATATTTTATGATTTTTTTGTGGTGAAGTAGGTTTCACATTACAAATATGAGTTGTGTTATGGGGTGAGTTGTTACATCAGTTTATTGATATTTTACATCATTCACAGATTGACACGGTGATTAAACACTTTGATTTTCAACCACCCGTTTCAGACCTTTCAGAATTTTATCCCAGCCTTTAACCGATTTATCATAACGCATTTCAGCATGTATGCCTTTCCCAACGTCATCCATGATCCGAACCGTGGTTTTTCCATTTTCATAAATAAGCTCATCAGTGACCATGGAGCTTGTGTTACTATTTTTATTTTGAAGGGAATACTGTAAAAACTTTTCCGGTTCAACATGAATGATCTTGCCATTCATTTCAATTTTTTTGATCAGAAACATTCTTCCTTTAAACGTAATAGAACTTCCGGGTTTCCAATCTGAAAACACTTTGCAGTTAAAGAAATAGCGTTTGGTTAATTCGGGATTTGTAAGAGCATTCCAAACTTTGTCTGGTTCTGAATCAATCGTGATTTCCTTTTTTACAATAAAGTCTTCCATAAAGTCTAACCGGCATTAACTTACTGGTCAAGTAATTTGAATAGCTCGTTCAGATTAGGAGCTAAAATTATTTCGGTGCGTCGGTTTTTTGACCTTCCTTCAGGTGTACTGTTGGACGTAATCGGATAATATTCACCCCGTCCGGCGGCAGTAACGCGATGCGCATCAACGCTGTAGGCATCTGTCAGGATACGAACAATGGATGTTGCTCGTGCCGTGCTGAGTGCCCAATTGTCTGCAAAGCGCCCACGAATTGGAATAGAATCGGTATGTCCTTCAATGAGAATACTTATATCTGTACTCTTGTTGAGAACATCGGCGACTGATTTAAGAGCCTCTTTTCCTTTTGGATCAACGATATCGCTTCCCGATTTAAACAGAAGATTTTCCTGGAGCGAAACGTAAATTTTCCCGTCTTTAATAGAAACGGTTAATTCATCCGGTTTGAAGTTTACAAGCGCGTCTGCGATCGTCTTCTTCAGTTTATTCATAACATCCTTTTGTCCCTGAATCAAGTCCTGCAGATCTTTTAATCGTTTAGCCTGTTCTGCGATCGTCATCTGAGACTTGGCTATCGAATCCTTTGAACTGGAAGAAAGTGCCTGCAGATCTTTTTGAACAGATTCCTTTTCTTTCTGTAAAGCTGCTACAGTTGAATAGCAGTCGTTCAATTTATTATGGGTTCCTGCGCTGTCAACCCGGAGATCTTTCACCCTTGCGATTTCTTTTAAAAATTTCTTTTTTGAGACGCATGAAGTGATGCAGATAGTGCCGCATAGGAGAAGAAGGATGTATGCTTTCATGGAAATTATTTCTTTTTAACCAGTAATACCACAATTCCTGCCGCTAAGATGATACCACCAATAATTGGCGACCATTTTATCGGATGGTTTTCTTCTTTATTGATTTCTAAGGGACCAACGTCCACAACTTTTTTTTCGGAAGTAAAATTAAATCCTGTGATGATCATCATGGCGATACCAATAACGATAAGTCCAATGCCTAAACCTTTCATATGTCGTAGTTTAAATTGATTTCAGTAAAGGTGTGGTACTTCTGTTTTGAAGTCGTTATACATTTTCTTAAACGGCTTACATCATTCACTGATTTCTTTAAACTGTTGCAATTTATTCGTCTTCAATCGGTACGGCTCTTTTTTTATGTTTTCGCAGCTCCTTTACTTTCCCTATGGGCCTCATAAAGTTTTGTGATACGGTGTAAAGGTCGATTCGCCCTCCTAAACCAATAGATGGCGAGCGGGTCATAAAATCATAGCCGCTGAAAAGAGAAAAATTTCCGAAGCCAACAAATCCGCCGGCAAAGATCCCTGTGAGTTCTTTGAAACTAAAATCATTCTGAAGGCCGACATCTGCTACCAGGCCAAAGAATAGTTTTGGATCTATACTGATTTTGTCATTCTCATTGAAAATAAAATTCCCCGTAAACCATGTATAGCCTAAACCAAGACTGATCGTTGGGCTGACCTGATATTTACCGTCTACGTATTCTATACGACTGAACGAAATAGGAATTGTTGGTGAACCGAGAAGGCGGGCTACATATGTTGTATTGTAGTATAATGTATCCGGCCATCTCCGCATCATTCTTGCACTCTCCTCTTTATCTGTGGTATCCTGGAATTTATATCCTCTCTTTTGGAGAAACTGAACGGTAGGACTTTTGTCGCTTTTTTTGAACTGCGCCGGTGCGTTGTAAAACATGGTGAAGCATATTACACTGATATAGAATCTCATGCGGTATTGATACGAATTTGTTGTTTTGCTTTCGTTGAAAGATCATTCACAAATGGTTAGAAAATATTACAGCCGTTTGGCTTTTTGTTATAGATACTAAGAATTGCTTGTGATGATATCTGTAAGGTTTTGATAGTGCTATGTAATACTAAAGGGAATTTATGAAACCATTTTTGTATAAACCCTTATATTGAAATACTATGAGACCTATTTGGACCGGTTCGATCGGATTTGGATTAGTGAATATTCCGGTTAAAATTTATAGTGCGACGGAGAGCAGCAACCTGGATCTGGACATGCTGGATAAAAAAGACCATTCCAATATTCGCTTTAAAAGAGTAAATGAAAAAACAGGGAAAGAAGTTGCCTGGGAGAATATTGTAAAAGGTTATAAGCTGCCAAATGACGATTACGTGGTGTTGGACGAAAAAGATTTTGAGAGAGCGAGCGCAAAAAAAACAAAGAGCATTGATATTGCCGAATTTGTAAATGAAGCAGACATCGAAAGTGTTTACTACGAAACACCTTATTACCTGGAGCCTGATAAGTCCGGAACAAGGGCTTATGCTCTATTCAGAGAAGCATTGCTAAAAAGCAAGAAAGTCGGGATAGCTACATTTGTAATGAGGAGCAAAGAAACCCTGGCCATTTTAAAAGCGAATGAAAAAGTAATCATCCTTAATCGTATTCGTTTTGAAGAGGAAATCCGTAAGCCTGATGAATTGACATTGCCGGCTAAGTCCGAGGTAAAGGCAACCGAGTTAAAAATGGCCATGCTTTTAATTGAGCAACTTTCTGGAAAATTTAATATTAAAAAATACAAGGACACCTACAGTTCTGAACTTTTGAAAGTCATTAAGGCAAAAGCAAAAGGTGTAAAAGTCAAGGAACCGAAATTAAAAGTCGTTTACAGTAAATCGAAGGATCTCATGGATCAGTTGAAAGCGAGTCTTACGCCACAACGAAAAAAAGCATCATAGAATATCATGGGTTTACAGGTATATAACAAGAAGAGAAATTTTAAGAATACACCTGAGCCTTCTTCAGGAGGCGCATCCAGGTCTAAATCTAAATTGTCATTTGTTATACAACGGCATAAGGCGTCGCATTTACACTATGATCTTCGTTTAGAAGTGGATGGCGTATTAAAAAGCTGGGCGGTTCCAAAAGGCCCTTCTTTAAACCCCAAGGACAAACGCCTGGCGATGATGGTTGAGGACCATCCTTATAACTACAAAAATTTTGCAGGGATTATTCCGGAAGGAAATTATGGGGCCGGCATTGTTGAAATATGGGATGAAGGGCAACTGTCTGATCTGGAGAATTCCGATAAGAAAACTGCTGAAAAAAAACTGAAAGCCGGAATACATTCCGGAAATTTGAAATTCAGATTGCATGGAAAAAAACTCAAAGGAGAATTCGCCCTGGTTAAATTAAAAAGTAAACAGGAGAATGCCTGGCTTTTGATTAAACACAAAGATGAATTCGCCGTTTCCGACGTTTATGACAGCGAGGAATACACACCGAAAAATTCTCCGATCAATAAGTGGTTGAGCAAAAATAAAAAGCCATTACGCCGAACCGTTTCTAAAAAGAAAGTGGAAGTTGATGAAGCGGAGCACGCTCCTACGACAACCGAAAGTAAAAGAGCAAATCGTTTTCTGCCTGGTAAAACACGGAAGCTAAGCAATTATATTGCGCCGATGCTTGCCAAAGAAACGGATAAACCCTTCAATGATAAAGAGTGGATCTATGAAATGAAGTGGGACGGATACCGTGCCATTGCTGAAGTGAATGAAAAAGAAGTGAGTTTGTATTCGCGCAACGGCAATACGTTTAATTATTCTTACCCGGTTATAGTTGAAGAATTAAAGAAGTTAAATATTCATGCTGTATTGGACGGAGAAATTATTGTAGTAGATGAAAATGGGAAGTCAAGTTTTCAGTCTTTGCAATATTATCAGAATGATGGTACTGTTCCCCTTGAGTTTCGTGTATTTGATCTGCTGTCGCTGAAAGGACAGGATACCTGTTCGCTTGCTTTAACAGATCGTAAGAAGCTTTTGAAAATGTTGCTTCCTAAGAATCCGGTCATTAAATATTCAGATCACATCGAAGAAAAAGGAATTGAATTTTTTAAAATGGCTGTTGAGAATGACCTGGAGGGAATTATGGCTAAAGACGCAAACTCTTTATATAGCCCTGGTGTTAGAACAAATTTGTGGTTGAAAATAAAAAATCATAAAACGCTCGAAGCAGTGATCGCGGGATTTACTGAACCGGGAGGCGGCCGAAAACATTTCGGTGCTTTGGTTCTTGGTGTGTGGGAAAGAAAAGAGTTGAAATACATCGGACATACAGGATCAGGTTTTGATACCAAAGGTTTAGACAAGATGATTAAATTGATGAAACCTCTCATTCAAAGTAAATCTCCATTTAAGTCCATGGTGAAAACGAACACGCCAGTGACCTGGGTAAAACCGGAACTGGTATGTGAAGTAAAGTATACCGAATGGACAAGGGACGGCCATCTCCGCCACCCGATTTTTTTAAGATTACGGGAAGATAAAAAAGCAAAAGACGTTACGACTAAAGCTATGGAAATTGTGAAACTAGACAAGGCGGAGAAAAGGAAGGCGGTAAAAGCAAAACCGGTAACGAAAAAAAAGACGGAAAGTGAAGAGCAGGAAGATTTTATCAGCTTTGGAAAGATAAAAGTCAAGGTAACGAATCGCAATAAAATTTTCTGGCCAAATGAAAAGATCACGAAGGGCGATGTAATTAATTATTACCAAAGCATTTCGAAATACATTCTTCCTTATTTAAAAGATCGACCTGAATCATTAAAGAGAAATCCCAACGGGATTAAGGATAGTGGTTTTTTCCATAAAGATGCCGGTGTAGACGCTCCTGACTGGGTGAAGAGTAAAAGTATTTTTTCAGATTCAACTAACAAGGATGTCAATTACATTCTCTGTAATAATGCGGCTACGCTGGCTTATTTGAATAACCTGGGATGTATCGAAATCAATCCATGGCATTCCACTATCCAAAAACTGGATAAGCCGGATTACCTGGTAATTGATATAGATCCTTCTGATAAGAATACGTTTGAGCAGGTTATAGAAGCTGCCAATGTGGTTCATGAGGTTTTTAAGAAAGCCGGAGTGGAATCCTATTGCAAAACTTCGGGTGCAACGGGCTTACACATTTATGTCCCTACTCAAAAAAAATATACCTACGACCAGTTAAAAGATTTTTCACATTTGGTTTGTATCCTGGTACAGGAACAACTACCTGGTTTTACGAGTTTGGAAAGAAATCTTAAAAAAAGGGGAAATGACATGATCTATCTGGATCACTTACAGAACCGCCGGGGACAAACAATTTCATCGGTATACAGCTTGCGTCCCAAAGACGGCGCAACGGTGTCGATGCCTTTAAACTGGAAAGAAGTAAAACCGGGTTTAAGTCCCTATGATTTTAATATTCACAACGCCTTAAAACGCATCGAAAAAACGGTTGATTTATTTGCGCCGGTTCTGGGTAAAGGGATTGATCTGAAAAAATGCCTGAAGCTTCTTGAAGAATAGTTATTTTACCTGATACAACTTTTGACATTTTGCGCAATAGCAGGTTAGACGATCCGTTTTACCGCAATAGGTCCGAACGGTTTTAATTTTACAGCGGGGACATTCTCCTTTTTTATAGATGAGCCAGTTCTTCTTTAATACAAAAGCTTTTTTCCACACATAGAATTGTAAACTATAATCCCTGGCGTCTTTAACCAGAGCGTTTAACTTTGTTTGAGATAAGGCATTGACTATCGATTCCGGATGAATTTTGGTTCTGAACAGCACTTCGTTTTTAATGATGTTTCCCACTCCTGCAAAAACATCCTGGTTCAACAGAACATCACAGGCCATTACTTTCTTTAATTTTTTAATTTTATTAATGGCTTTGGTTTTGTCCCAGGTGTCCGACATGATGTCTGCATCCCAGTCGTAATGTTCATTTGGATCGCCTTCAATTAGTTTGATGCTGCAGGTATAAAAACTAAATTCGGATCCGCGGAATTTTAGCATTAATCGTGGTGCTGTGTCTTTCCGCTCGTTGATGCGATAAGTGCCAAACATTAATAGGTGAATCCTTAAGTAAAAATCATCGAAACAAATAAGGAAATGTTTGCCCCAGCTTTTAAAGTCTTTAATCTTCAGTTTTTCAAGCCTTGGAATATCGATCTTTGAATTGCCTTCCGCTTTAAGAATTTTCTTTCCGATAAACGGAGCCAGCTCCTCTTTTATAATGACTATCGATGGTCCTTCAGGCATACTTATAATTTGAGGAGTTCTTTTATTTCGAGCGCATTTTTGTAACCGGCTTCATAATAGGTATTATTGAAATAAATATTGAGATGGTTGCTATCTGCCGGGAATTGCTTGATAAATTTTTTCAGCTCATTCGTTTCATAAGACGATTTAAAGAGTTCCGGATTCCCGTGGAGTCTTAAATAAAAAACATCAGATGTGTGAATAAAGTAAGACTCCAGTTTAGGATAATCCACATTGCAAAAAGCAAGCTTCGCCTTTGTAAATGCATTCTCTACATCAGGGTTCCACCAGGAAACATGCCGTAACTCAATAACATTTTCCGACTTGTGGGGAATTTGTGAAAGGATACGTTCAAGGTTTTCTTCATTGTAGTGAAAGGATGGAGGCAGCTGAAATAAAAAATAATTAAGCTTGGTTCCTAATCCTTCCCGGATGAGATCCTGAAATTCGGTAATCTGCGGACTGCTTTCTTTGAGTTTGGCAATATGGGTAATATACTTACTCATCTTGACTGAAAATTTGAAGTCGTCCTGTGTCACTGTAGCGTATTTTTTCAGATCGGATAATTTGGGAGTCCTGTAGAAAGTTCCGTTTAACTCTACTGTATTGAAAACAGAGCTATAATATTCGAGCCAGTTTTTCAGTTGCATACCTGCAGGATAAAAACGGTTTTTCCAGTACGGATAATAATATCCGGAGCAACCAATACGATAGTCTTTTTTTGTTTTCATATCAATCAAATAAATTGAGTTGTCCGTTGTCTTTAGGTGGTTTGGCTTTACCAAATACTGTTCGTCCTCCATATTTATAGGAGTCTCGTCTTTCCTGTTCCAGTAGTTTATTAAAGTTTTCGTTTGGAATAAAATCCTTCTCCATCATTTGAGAAATCAGCGACAGATTTTTGATCGCTAAAAGTTTATCGTTGTCACCTAACTTTGCTTTCTCAATAGATTGTCGTAGGATTTCAATGGTGAAATCGTATGTTTTTATTGGTACCGGAAAAGGATGCCCGTCTTTTCCGCCATGAGCAAATGAAAAACGTGCAGGGTCTGTAAACCGGGACGGGGTTCCGTATATGACTTCGCTGACGAGAGCAAGCGATTGGATAGTTCTTGGACCTGTTCCTTCCAGCAGCAATAAGGATTCGAAATCTGTTATCTGTGTTTCATGTGCAAGGGCCAATACACTACCCAGTCGTTTTAAATCAATGTTTTCTGCCCGAACGTCGTGATGTGATGGCATTACAATTTTTCGGATTTCCGGCATAATAATCTCCGGCGATTCTTTAACCAATTTTATAATACCTTCCTTAGCATCATCGGCTGTTTTGTCTGTCAGATTTAAAATGGAACCACGGTTTTGTCCATATATAAAAGCGTGCGGTTCTCTGGTAAAGGATTTTAACACTGCGGACTGCCAGTGATATCTTCTCGCCATTCCCGTTTCAGTATTCATTCCCTGCTGAATGACATTCCAATCGCCCTCTTTGGTCACAATAAATGTGTGCAGGTAGATTTGGAATCCGTCCTGCACGGCACTGGTATCTACCTTAGCACTGAGCCTGCTGTTTTTCACCAGTTCATTCCCATTTAATCCGGTTCGTTCAGAAAGAGCGATCAGTTCAGAAGGCGTTTGCCTGGAATATTTTCCTTTGCCTCCGCAAATGTATATCCCGAGCTCATTGAATTTTGGATTAAGTGCTTTTTTCAGAGCTCCCATCACGGAGGTTGTAATGCCGGAAGAATGCCAGTCCATTCCCATCACACAACCTAAAGACTGAAACCACAAAGGGTCGCTCATGCGTGAAAGTACCTCTGCACGCCCGTATTCCAGTATGATAGCTTCAATGATGGCTCCGCCAAGTTTACTCATCCGCTCAGCCAGCCAATGCGGAACTTTTCCATAATGTAATGGAAGATCTGCATACCGCTTACTATCGAAATAAAGCTTTGGCATTTTAAAAAATCAGTTATTTCCAGAGCTTGACGATACCTCCCGTTTTTCCAAACACAGGATCTTTTTTTGGCATCTTTACTTTTTTAATATTTTTAACGGCCCTTGCCCGTTCTTTTTTCTCACCGTAATTCATATCATAATTTTTTCCGTTAGGGTATGCTCCCACGCATTTAACAGCATTTTCTTTTTTGAGATTCCTGTGCGCGACGCCTGCGGGGATGATCAACACATCTCCTTTTTGTAATGTAATTTTCACGCCCCTTTTTCCACCCAGCTGCAACGTTGTTTTACCTTTATAAACCCCCATTACCTCGTGCGTTACGCTGTGGTAATGATGATACTCATATACACCGCTTTTCCAACTGTTTTTCCAGTTATTCTTTTTGAATAGGTTTTTAAGATAACTTCCCGGAAAGAAAAAAGGAAGGTTGATAATCCCTTTGTAATGAATTACCGGGAGTTTACTATTGGGTACAATACCGTCATCCTTTAAGAAATATTTTTTAACTGAATAGTGTTTGCCTTTCTCCATCTTAATTGTGTTTTGTTAAACGGATTTCTTCTATCAGGTCTTCTTGTTATGGAGTTCATAGCTTATAATACTATGATTTATTCTTCCTGTGTCTGAATTTGAAATATTTTTCCCGGGGTGGTTCGCTGTCTATTTCCATCAGTTTATCATAAGCTTCTTTTAAATCAGCCGGGATTTCGCCTTTATAGGTGATTTTATAATAAGTAAACCCATTGCGCGGGATCACTGTTTTCTTTTCAAGAAAATGAACCTGCTTATCAACGTAGTTTTGTTTAAAATATGCGGTGATGGTTTCTTTCCTGGATTTTTCCAATTGTTTAAGTTTATTACTGACAAAGGACTTCCCGACCATAAGATAGCATTTCTCCTGCATGGTAAAAATCATGCTATCTTTGACATGCTTACTGACATATAGAATAAACGCAGAATCTTTGACGGATATTTTTTCAATATTGATCGAGTCTTCTTCTGATATTTGTGAGCCCTTTTTGCCGTCGTTTGCCAGGTAGAATTTTTTCTTGGCTTCATAAAATAAAATGTATTCTTTTTCTTTTTCAGTAAATTCAAAAGGCTGGAAATTAATATGGGCTACTGGGCTTTTGCCCAAAAACTGAGCAAGGTTATTTAAAAACTTGTCTTGATCATCATCGAGTTTGGCCTGGCGCAAATCCCAGGTGATAGCCATTAATTTTTCAACTTTGGTTTCTGTGTTCCTCACCTCAAAGCCATAACCGGTAGTAGGTGGTTTAACAAAAATATTTTTTAGTAAATCCAATAATACGTCTTTAACATGAAAACGGGGATCTTTGAGATTGCCGGTAATAGGTATTTTGTAATCAATGACATTACCTCGTTCGCGTACGAAAGCCATGATTAATGGCATTGGGATCCAGCGAGCACCGTTTTTCTTTACCTTATCGGCTAATCTTGGGTCAACCATAATAAAATGGTTATCACTTTGGATGATGTTATTCCTGATATTCCAGTTGCCCGATAATTCTATAATTCCCCGATCTAATGGAAAAGAGGTAAAGGTAACCAGGTAGGGATTTAATAATGGCGCAGGAATATTATGTATTTTATAACGCATATCAAAATCTTCATTATTTTCAGGATTCATGCTTACAGCAATATTCAAGGAACCATATGGTTTTACGCCACTTTCCAAGGTTAGTTTTACCCATCTGTTATTATTATCTACTGAGTCTGCTCTAATAGTTAATGGTTTAAGCGAAGCTGTGAATTTTTCATTTATGGAGTAATCGTTATATAAAATATCTCCTTCTTCCACAGAGAGGTTATTTATTTTATAGTCACTCTTCAAAAAGTTTTTGAATAAGTCTCTGATGTATTTTGATAGTTCAATAATTAAGTTGAATTTTTCGGGATTGCTTTTTATTTCTTTTACTTTTGCCCCTGATTTACCAAACATGCGTTGGATATTATCCAGGTAGTCATAACGCTCATATTTCACATACGGTTTCTCAAGCCTCACCGTATCAAAGAAATATTTTCGTTTTGCAGGAGCCAGCTCTGTTATCTTGAGTGTGAGCTTTTCATATGCTACATAGTCTTCTGTTGAATCCTTACCAAAATGAAAATCGCTGATTACCAACCGTCCTTTACCATCAATGGACTCTTTACTTTTAAAATTTCCTTTTCCCTGGAGGTCGGCATCCAGCACAGAAGAAATGTGTCCGTAATTCGAAAGATCTCTCAGATATTGTTTCATGATTTTCATATCGAAATGCTTGACCTTAACTCCGAATCTGTAATCCTGATTTTTTGTGTTGATGGAGAAATTTCCATCTAAATCTCCCCGTCCTATACCCGATTGTAAGGTAATCTGCCCGTTAATGGTATCATTATCCCAGCGCTTGCCGGCAGTTTTGAAATTCACATGGATGATAGAGTAATTAATCGGTGTTGATGGTTCACTGAAATAGAAGGTGCCTTCGTTGATCTCCGCGTTTAAGAGGTTGAAATGAACAGGGCCTTTATCAGTTTTAGGCTTATCTTTTGGAGTAAAAAGATCAATGATGTCCTGGAAATTAAATACTTTTTTCTTTTGTATAACTTTAGCAATAGGCTTGTTAAGGATCAATGAATTGATTTCGTAGGTTTTGTTTAACAGTTTGCGCATGGACACCCTGGCGGATACACCTTCTATTTCAATGAAAACCGTATCACTTTTTTGTTCGTAAATTTTGAAATCATCGAAATGGATGTATCCTGTAAAAGGATTAACATAGGCCCAGTCCATTTTGACTTCGCGGCCAATGTACTTCACGTCATATTTTTCAACCAGGTATTTTGCGATTGGTGAAATAAAAACAATAACTAAGGCAACTAAAGAAATAATTGTAATAATTACAATGAGCAATGTTTTTTTTAATTTAGAACTGATGCGGATCATTTTGAGATAAGGTTCAAGGGTTTAAACAGTAAACCCGAAGAGTTCTTTCGAATTATTCGGGTTTCAATTGGCATGGACTGTAGATTTAATTTTCATACCATTGGCGGTTAGCTTTTCATAAAGTACAACGCTATAACAACAACTAAACCAACCGTTGCAAATGTCAGGAGAAATATGGCCATAAATTTTGACACTCCAAATTCCCTCACCAGGATTCTGATAGGTTCAGTCACGATCCTGTATACCAGTTTTGTTATTTTTCTTACAGCACCCTGCCCTTTTACGACATATTCTGAAGCGCCGTTTTTAAATGCCTGAACAGCTAGTGCAACATCTTCATTGCTGGAAAGCATGATCACTTCTGTTTTTGGATTTTTTTGTTTGATCCGCTTTAATATTTCAACCCCGTTTTTTCCGCCTAAAAAGTAATCCAGAATAACTATGTTGGTATTCTTATTCACCTTCTCAATACAGCCTTCCCCGGTAGTAAAAGTTGAAATGTTCAGATCATGTCCGAATCGGTTTTGTAAATAGTATTTTAGATCAGTGAGTACTAATTTATTATCGTCTACAATAAATAAATTGATTCCTTGCGTTTGCATGTGACCCTCCGCTTTTAAATTAATAGTTAATTTTAATATACAAAGTAGGGCAAAGTGTGGACTGAAACCGTTGCACATGTTTCAAAATGTTTTATATATATCACATGTTGTAATCTATAAGACCCATTTTCTTTAGGATTTTCTCTCCGTTTTGCCGAAGGTTAAACCTGTAACCAACGAACAGAACTATTTTACCGATATAGTTTTCGGAATTAAAACTAATTACAAATGGTGTATAATTATTATCATAGGTGGCAAGTACACCTGAAAAGAATTTGAGATTATCATACCTTACGGCTGCCTTAGCGTTTAAATGAAGCGTAAGATTAACAGGTAAACTTTCTGATGCATAACCGACTCTCGAGAAATCAGTTTTTTGTCCTCCCGCCCCAATATTTAAGGCAGTACTGAATAATATTTTTTTCCTGACGAATGTATAACCGTAACCCGCACTTAATCCTGCACCAATAACGGATAGTTTATGGATGTTGTGAACGGCCGGTGAAAAATAGGGCTTCAGGGGATATTGTAGAAGCGATGAATCATTGCAGGTTAAATCAACATGGGAGTGGTACACGCCCGCCATAAATGACCCCGAGCTTTTTCTTTGGACGTCGGTAAAAGAAAATGCGCCCCGAAGTGAATATCTCTTATGGTCAAAAACAAACATGGTATTTACACCGTATGAAATTATTTTAATGTCACTTCTTACATCGATGAATTGATTATCAGATTTATTCTGGATAAAGTCATTAGAATGTACATACATGCCTCTGTAATTTTGGTAATTAATATCTGTAATTACCCGTTTGCCGAATATAGTTACTTGGATATCCGTACTTTTTGTGTTGCCTCTTCCAGACCTTGCTCCTATTTTCAGAGGCGGTACAAACGCAAAGGTTAAGAGCAGGTTACTGAAATTAAACCCGATATTATAATAATTGTTTGGTGAAATTTTTAGTTTGCGATTAGTGTTCGGGTCGATCAGGTTAACACCATAATATTTTTTGTTGATGGGAATGGTAAGTGTTAGCTTTCTTTTATTGCTCATAATGTAGGACGTATCAAAATCTGAAGTACGCCTTTTCAATAGTTGCCGGATATACCATCTATGAGGATACATAAATTTGTCCTTAAAGGTTTTCTTTGGTATATCATCAACGATAAGCTTACTCACGACCGTGTCAGTCAATGCTTTTATCAAACTGTCCACTTGAGCGTATCCTTTAATGGAAGAGAGACAAACTAATGCAATTGTTAGGATCGGATATCTGATAGTTTTATACTTCACAAAGGCTAAATTAGGAAAGCTCACTTACAAAGTATAAGATATTCCCTGATTGTAGATTATATATTTGCTTCAAAAAATTACATAAGTTTTGTTTCGGTTTATTTTTTTCGAATGTGGATTTCGTTTTTGGCGATCGCGTGTAAACGTCCATCCCTGGAATAGATTTCTAAAGAATAAGTTTTAATAAAAACGCCGGTGCTGTTGATTGCCAGTTCTGCTTCGGCCACCATTTCTTCTGTAATCCTTATGCGATAATGTAAATCAGTTTTGCCGGGCTTTAAAAATTGAATACTTGCGCTTTTCAGCCAAACACTGACCGGATATCCTTTATGAGTTAGAATCTGCCCGAATAACATGGCAAAAAACGGATCCGTTGCAGAGTACAGGGTTCCTCCGAAGATAGCGCCCCCAAAATTGAGCGTGAATAGGCTCCGGTTGATTTTTACGTCAGCCCCCCTGAAGCCCTTATATATTTTTTTTACCCAAATGCGTTGGAGTAATAATGGCGGATATAACCGCAACGCCCACTTCAGGATGTTTTCAGAGACTTTCATCAGTTGTTATTTATACCTGTTTAGAAATGCAAGCGGAGTTTCGTCTGTGTTTTTTTTAAAAAAACGGGAAAAATAGGAATTGTCATCATAACCCAGTTCCAATGCGACTTCTTTGATAGTATATTTTGAATGGATCAGCATCCGTTTTGCTTCCAGCACGATACGTTCTGCGATCAATTCACGCGTTGTTTTATTTAAGCATTCTTTACAGATGCGGTTTAAGTGTTTTTCACTCATATGCATCAAATCCGCATACTCCTGTGGATATTTTTTTGTTTTGTAATGAGAATCAATAAGTTTTTCCGCTTTTCTCAGTTTGTGTAAATAGCTTTGGTTCTCAATTTTTATCCCGGAGGAGTAATGCCTGGTTAGTTCTATGTAAACAAGAGATAGGAGAGCATGAAGTTTAGCAAATTTCATAAGCTCATCGCTTTTATACTCCCTGACAATTTTTTTAAAGAGAGTTTCAGTTGTGACAATGTCTTTTTTGGAGAGATGAAGAAATGGTACATGATAACTTGAATCAAAAAAAGGATAGTCCCTGATACCGGATAATGTAAAAGCTTTATCATAAAAACTTTCGGTGTGAAAAAAGATGTAGCCGTCAGCATTCGGAGATAGCGACCAATTATGCATTTGTCCCGGAGCCATTAAAAATATGTATCCCGGTTTGACCGGATAGGTGATAAAATCTATTTCATGCGTCCCGGATCCTTTCGTAAATAAGACAACTAAAAAAAAATCATGCTTATGAGGAGCGGTGGCTATGGTATGTTGGTGAATGTGAGAACGAAAAGAATTCGCATAAAAATCTGTTTCTTTAAAAGCCTCCCTGAAATGCTGGATCTTGTATACGGGTAATTGCTTTTTCATAGGTTTAAAAATACCTAAAATGTCTTTATTGTCCTATTTATTGCGTAACTCTTATAATATTAATCACCGGTGGCGTATTTATCTTTGTTATGCATAAAACGATAATGATGAAAGAGAAGATTAAAAAAGTAAAAGGAAGTCTGATTAGCAGAATTTTAAAAGAAAAATGTCCGAATTGCGGAGAGGGAGAGGTGTACGAAAAAAAGAAAAAGTTTTTTCAACTTCCCGTGATGAAGGAAGAATGCAATAACTGCCATTATCATTTTGACAGGGAACCGGGATATTTTTTAGGAGCCATGTATATTAGTTACGGGTTGGCAGTTTTTCAAGGCATTGTGACTTTTATACTCTTATACATGGTCTTTCCCGATCTTCCGACGATTGCTGTCGTTTTAATCATTTTGGCGGTCATCTGTCTTTTTTCCCTGAAGAACTATAAACTGTCCAGGATTATATACATGCATATATTCCCTGAATAAAATATTAATTTTATGGAATTGAGTTTTTTATTGCATCTGTATCTAAAAATACAAGTATGGAAATATCAATTAAAAAACCCTGCCATGAAAACTGGGAATCAATGACGCTAAATGAGCAGGGAGCCTTTTGCGGAAAATGCGTCAAAACAGTCATTGATTTCAGTGCAAAATCGCTCGATGAGATAAAAATTTTTTTTGAGTTAAAGCAAAATGAAAAGGTTTGCGGGCGTTTTGAAACACAACAGTTAACTTCATTGAGTTTCGATGCATTTTTCAATGAGTTTAAAGAATTTAATTTTACCAAACGATTTGCGGTGATTGTTTATTTTACTTTTGGTATGTGGCTTTTTGGCGCATCGTCTGCAACCGGCCAAACGACTGATCACTTGAAAGGAGATGTGGAAGTAAGACCAACAGCAATTATGGGAGGCGTAAGAGCATTGCCGACGCAAAAAGATACAATCAAAACATGTGAAAAACCTGACCGCGAAACCAAAGTGATCAAGGGAAAAGTGGCCGTGAAGCAAAAGCCGGTCGAAGAATTGAAAATAGGTGAAGTGAGCGCCGAGCCTCCAAAAAAGAAAAAATCAGCTAAAAAAGCAACGCCTAAGAAATAATTAAAAAAGCCTTTGACAAACATCAAAGGCTTTTTTAATTGCAGTAATTATGAAACATTTAAAAGTAAAAATCGGATTGCACTTGTTACCTTTGGCGCGTAAATTTCATAATGCGATTTAAACCCATACAGCAGTTAAATACAATTTTAAAACAGGAGTATTTTGAGCCAACTATCAGTTGGGCCTTCCGGGTTGTACTTGCTTTAAATGTTCCGTTGATTGTTGTTCCTTTATGGAAAGGGTTTTCTTATCATGTGATCTGGATGGCTTTTGGGGCGTATATGTTAGCTTTAGTTGATTACCGTGGCCCACATTATAAAAAAATTATTATTCAGTGCATAGAAGGCGCATTGATATTTTTATCAGCGATAGTTGGAATGAATACGGCAAAATCAGTAGCAGGTTCTATTATTGCTATGTTCATTATAGGGATGTTCGCTGCACTGATCAGGAACTGGAGTAATTATGGCGCGACCATAGGTGTAGCCACCGGTTTTTTCTTTTTATTTGGATTGTCGAATCCTGTAAATTTTAGCGAGTCTTTAGATTACAGCTTTTACGTTTTGGCCGGCGCCACCTGGTCCGTCATTATTACAATCATTTCTTTTCCGTTCAGGCCGTCCAACCCGTTGAGACGTTCGGTTGCAAAGATCTGGAAGGCGAATACTGACTTTTTAGATATTATGATACGAAAGCATTCCTCCGGCGACACCATCGAACACGTAAAAGTAATTGAAAAGGAAATTGAAATCAGGGAAATGATCAACCAGTCTATTAAATTATTTTCCAGAAGGCAAACCGAAAAGACGCGTTTAAAAGCTCAACATTATGATATGATGATGGAATTAAGAAGGACATCATCTTTATTTGCTGCTACCTTAAACAGTATGCACGAGGAACTTGAAACACTGACACATTCTGAATTTCAAAAAATAAAAGATTCTGTCTTATACAAAACCTTATCATCGTTTGCTCAGGCCAGCGCAAGGTTATCCATTGTCATGTTTACGTTCAGGGTAGAAGACCTGACCCTTGCAAAGATCCGGACAAAACGTTGTGAGATTGCCATAGAGCTGCTGGCGGAAGCCAGTGAAGAATTGAATTTAGATGAGAAAGATAAGCTGGCCTTACATCATTTGACAGAAACTCTTCGAAAATCGTACGGTTATTTGCTACAAACCATTTTACAGGTGGAAGAGAAACTCAATTTGAAAAAAAGCGATTACCTTGAAAATTATAAATTATCCTTTAATAATTTTTTAGTAGGATTAAAGCCAAGAGCTTTACTGGAGTTATTACAGGAGGCGTTTAACTTCAATTCCCAGCATTTTACTTATGCCTTACGTGTGGCAATTGGTTTGTGCATGGGTGTGTTTATTTATAAATTCTTCGAAATTGATCATGGACATTGGATTGCCTTAACGATGATGATCGTTGTTCAACCTTATTTTGGAGCTACCAGGAAGAAAGGTATTGAACGTATTGTCGGAACAGTCACAGGTATTATATTGGGAGGAGTGATTATGTTATTGCCGTTGCCGCATGAGGCTTTTGTTGGATTGTTAGTCATCGTTTCTTTTTTCGTTGCTTATTTTTTGCGAAACAATTATAAAATCGGTGTATTTTTCACAACGATCATGATGGTAGTGTTGATGCAACTTTCTCAACAGGCGTCCTGGGAATTAATTGGCTGGAGAGTATTGTCTACTCTGATTGGGGCTATGTTGGCTCTTTTTGTTAGTTATGTGTTTTGGCCAATGTGGGAAAAAGAACGTTTTCCATCGTTGATGGTAAAGTCCCTATCTCATAATAAGAATTATCTGCAACTGGTTATTCAGTCTTACAATCATGAGTTGCCGGAAGGTGATACCTGGAATAAAAGCCGTAGAGTTGCCGAAGGGAGCAATAATGTTGTTTTTGCAAGTGTGCAACGAATGGTGCAGGAACCGGAGCATGTCCAAAAAGATCTGGATACAAGTTTCACGATGGCAGGAGTTAATATCCGGATTTCAAGGGAAATAACCTCAATCGCTTTGATAATGAATGACAAGGGAAAGGGCCATTCATTAACGGAGTTAACGGACTATTTTAATAGGGCTTCAGAAATTTTCGACTGGATTGCTTTGCACATCAGCGAACCATTGGTTGCCAAAAAACCACCGGAATTTGTACACATAAAAACAATTTTAAATTCACCAGTTTTTTCAGAAACAGAAACGCTAAGCTTTTTAAAAGTAGAATTGGAAAAAATAGTTTTTGAATTAGAAACGATGTGCGCTTTGATTAATGAGCAGAAAACACGCCGGATTTTGACCTAATCCAATCTTAAACTGGTGCCGCCAATAATGGTTCCGTCACATGAAATTTCAATGATGTAATTGCCCGGCACTAATTCACCTTGTCCTTCGCAATAAGCAACACCGCTGATTTCTGTATTCGCATAATTCAGACTCTGTTTTCCTGCAAAATAACCACTGGATTTATCAAAGCTAAAACGGTAATTATCGTCATAACTTTTTGCCATTTCTTTTCCATCAGGTGTAACGACACGAATGAATACCGTTTTTTCTCCGGCTTTTGCTATTTTGTTTTCTCCCAAAGTAAAAGAGATTTTAATTTTTTGAACGCGGGAAGCTTTATTGGTTTCACTTTCTTTTTTTCCACCGCTCTTGAATTTAACACCTTTCGCTACTATGTTTGAACAGGATAAAATAGAACCTTTTTGGATGGTTGCTTTCAGATCATCTTTTTCTTTATTCAGCGTCGTGGTTTTTCCTTTCTCACTATCCAGTTCTTTTAAAACATTATCTTTTTCGACAATCAGGTTTTTATTTAAGGTGCCTAAAGAGTCGATGGTTCTCACATAGCCTCTCATGATCATACGCAATGTTTCTGATTCTTTTTTTAGTTTCGAAATGATATAGGCATCACCTTTATGTTTTTCGGCATCTTCTAACAACTGAGCAATCTCCGCTTTTTTAGCATCTATATCAGCCTGCAATGCTTTGTCATTTGTTTGCAGAGTCTCAAAATCTTTTTGCAGTTGTAATAGTTCTCCTTTTACATTATCGCGTTCAACAATCACCTGTTCTTTAACCACAATTTCGTTTGCCGCTTTGTTTTTTTCCTGCCAGTACATCCAGAATGTAACGCCATTAGTAATTGCCAATAAAGCAATTAAGATCCATAGTAAACCTGACTTTTTACGATTCTCGTTTGATGTATTCTCCTCCATTACCAAATATATATTTTCTCAAAAATAATATAAAATTAAGAACCCTTAGCGAAAGTTTTTCACTAAGGGTTCTTAATTAGTTTAATTTAACGCTTACTGTGCAATACCCAGTTTTTTTGCAATAGCAGCTGGAATTGCTTTTTTGTGCAGCATGATGCTGGTTGTTTTATATAAAACATAACTTTCTGATGCATAAAAATAGCCATCGCATTCATTACGGTCTTTACCCCAGGAGTTTTTTACAATGTAATAAGGGGTAGCATTTTGATCTTTAACCAAACCAACAACATGCATTCCGTGATCATCCTGTGTTTCGTAATTATCAAATGCTAACTGACGGTTTTCCTGTGTAACTTTGAACTGAGCATGAGGCTTTCTTACAAGTTCTGCTTTTTCTTCATCACTCATTTCAGAAATTGGAATTTCAGGAACAATTGCTAAACCATCTTTAAAACGAAATCCTTTTTCGCTCACGTCCGCTGCCCATGCAAATGAAAAACCATTATTAATGGAGCTTTGCATAACTTCCTGAAATTCGTTTAGCGGCAGGTTATACATCTGGTCCCAGTTCCAGTTATCAGGAACTTCCAGGGTAAATTTGCTGTAGAAAGGATGATGGGTAAAGGACGTTAAAAACACATAATCGTCCGGGTTAATTCCTGTAGCCTCAGCGTATGTTTTTGGCGTATACTCTTTTCCTTTGTACGTGAATTTTTCCGGAGCTTTTCCGAGAAAAGCATCGCATGTGCTTTCAATGGTTTGATGTACTGCTTCGAAATCAATCTTGTTATTTTTATCATCGGCAGATGCGGAAACAATTCCTTTTAAAGTTGCTTCAAGTACGGCATGATTGTGCTGATCTTTTGGATTCTTTTTACCTGTATAGACTTCCTCCGGCACCATTCCATATCTGCGGATTACGTTTACTACATCCGAGAATCCACCGCCTTCAGCCATATTAGCACGGCCATGCATACGAAGGTAGTTATCTGCTTTTAAAGGATATGCTTTACGGGCAATATACATCTCCGCTAAATTAAATTCCTTTCCCTTTCCCATTCTGATCAATTCACTTTCAAAAAATGACATCGAAGAAAAAGACCAGCAAGTCCCTGTTTGTCCCTGATTTTGGACAGCGTTTGCATCCAGGGTTTTTACAACGGTAAATTTATAATCGCTTCCCTTCATATTGGTTAAAGGCCCCTGATACGGAGCCTGAGTTTGCGCATTCAGAGAAATAGAACAAATGGCAATAGCAAATACTAGTAAATGTTTCATAAGTAAATTTGATTTTTGGTGCATGACAAAAATAGGAATTATGTAACAATAAGCCCTGTTTAAAAGTGTTAATAGGTTTGATATAAATTTAACTGGCTTGTTTTATGTATTTCAAGAGAAATGAAATTTCAAAAACGGTAAAGATGAGATACTGTATCATGAAATGACAGGTAAATGCCAGGGCTTGTTCTTTATTAATCAGTGAGTAAACGAACACAAAAATCATACACACTAATAAACGCGCCATGCTCAGCGCAAGCGTCTTGAATACAAATTCTTTGGATGTTTTATCCGATTTAGTGAGCAGCGCATTTGTTCCAAGGGTACTTAAAGCAAAAAAAAGAGTCGGGATCCAAAAATGGTTCGTGCTGAAATAACGATTTTGTATTTGGCTAAGCCCGTAGGCAAGGAGCAACGAACCTATACAAACGATAGTAAACTGGAAATAGTATTTTTTTTTGTTTTCCACTAGGGTTGGGGCTTAATAAAATCTTTTAAAACGACATACATTGCTATGCCAATCGATACCAGGCTTAGAACAATGGTAAAACCAGGCGTATTGTTTTTGTAATATTCATCCAGTTTATAACCTCCGTAACAGCCACCGCCAATGATAACAGCCATTTGAATTCCCAGTGCGCTATATTTAGCGTAGGCGCTAAGCGGTTTGCGGGGCTTTTTCTCTGGATTCGCTGACATTGGATATGTTTTTTACAACGGCGCCCATACTACAGGTGCCTGTAAATGTGGCATTTGGTTCAATGGAAATTTTCGTTGTAACGATGTCTCCTAATAGTTTTGCACTTGCCTTCAAAGAAAGCAATTCACTTACATTAATTTTTCCATGAATTTCCCCTGAAATATCAGCATTTTGGCAAATGATATTTCCTTCAATATTTCCGGATGGGCCAACGACCAGTTTACCAGAAATGGAGATATTTCCTTTCAACGTCCCGTCGATTCTCACGTCTCCGTTAGAATTGATATCTCCTGTAATGAATGTTCCGTTGCCAATCAAATTAATGGATGAACTATCAACGGCCGTGGATTTATTTACTTTTTGAAACATGTTCTCTGTTTTGAATTACGAATATAATAATTATCCATTTATTTATTTTACATTTATTTTTGCTCAATTCTGTAGCTAATCTGGAGAGAATGTTGCAGATGATTAAAAGGTCGTTTTGATTGAGCCAATTATGCTAAAATTATGCACATTTAGATTAAATTTGTCTTTTTAGCGACAAAATGAAATTATTTTCCGATACTATCTCATATAAATTATTCCCACTGTTTTTTGTATTACTGGCAAAAATAGCGATTTCTCAGCCTTCAGGCAATTGCGATCCGGTTACCCCTTTTTTTAATGTTGATCTTTCCGCGAGTCCTAACGGCACTTGGACTTCTTCCGCTTTACCAAGGGTTGGTAATTGTTGCGGAACTACTGCGCCCGATAAATGTGTTGAATTTAAAATTTTGCTTTCTCCGTTAGCAGTTGCTATTAATTTTCAAATTGCTTCAGGTGCAGTCCCACCGGGCGCTTTATTTTACCAGATTAATTGCGGACCACCTGTGGCCGTTGGATCGCCTTTATGTTTGAACGGCCCAGGCCCTTATTCGTTAACGTTTTGCAAGCCGGGAAATAACATCAATACTTACGCGATTACATCTATTGCTGCTCCGGGTGTGTCTCCGGATGACACCATCGGAAATGGTTGTTCAACAAAGATGTATGCTTCCGGATTATTAGTGAATTCATCCATTACATGGACCTCTGTTTACCCGGGGGCGCAGGGTTCCTATAATTCTTATTTAAGTTGTACCACGGGATGTGACTCGACAGTTGTGACAGCGCAGTCTGGCGCGCCGGCCTATGTAGATTACATGGTGTGCGGGCAACCGGCGGCAGGGGCATGTGTATCGTCGGGCCTTTTTTGTGATACGGTTCGGATTCATTTTTCTCCGCCCATTATTAATACCATTACACCAAATCCAGCTATTTTTTGTGCCAATAATCCGGCGGGTATTGTTTTAACCGGAAACGTGAACGGTGGCGTCCCGCCTTATACCTATGCATGGACAAACGGAGCTAACGGAACAGGCGCAGTGGTTGGAACAACTTTAAATTATACGGCTACCACAGGAGGAAATTATTCCCTGATTGTTTACGATAAAAATTATCCCGCTTGTCCGCCACAAATTTCAAATATTACAGTCACTGTGAGTCCATCCCCAACCATCAGTGCAGGGCCCGATCAGACATTGTGTGGAACCAGTGTAAATTTGGCCGGGAGTGTTTCGGGTGCTACGGGTGGAATCTGGAGCGGGGGCAATGGTTCATTTTCACCGGCTAATACATCCCAAAATGCGGTTTATACACCAACCCAGGCAGAGTTATTGTCGGGAACAATCATCCTTACTTTTAGTTCCACCGGAAATGGAGCATGTATTGGAGTTTCTGATCAGGTGATCATAAAAATTGCACCCCCTATAGCTGTGCAATTAAATGCTCCTTCTGTAGTTTGTTTTGGACAAACGGCGAATATCACATCAAGTGTTACAGGAGGATTTGCGCCATATACTTATTCGTGGAGCAATGGCCAGACGACTTCTTCGATTTATAATTTAACCGCCGGCACTTACAGTGTATCCATCAATAGTACATCGGGGGCTGGTTGTTCCACATCTTCTGTCATTACGATTGCTTCTAATCCGCAAGTCACGGTTGTTACTTCACCTAACAACTCTGTTTCCTGCGGAACTTTTGCTACGATTAGCGCAACGGCATCAGGCGGGTCCGGAACTTTAACTTATCTCTGGAGTAACGGCGCGCAATCAAGTTCAACTAATGTGTATTCCGGAACGTACGTTGTTACAGTTACCGATGCGTTAGGTTGCACAGGTACTAATTCAGTCACAGTATTGGCCTCTAACAGTGCTTTGGTTTCTTCCATCAATCAACCTACTGTTTTATGCAACGGGGGTACCATTACACTGAATGTTTCTGCATCCGGTGGTTTTGGAGGTTATTCTTATTTATGGAGTAATAATGCAACATCAAACAGTATTGTGGTTGGTTCCGGAAATTATTGTGCTACGGTTACGGATGGAGGCGGGTGTATTTCCTCGTCCTGCGTTTCTGTTATTCAAAATAGCCCCATAAACATTTCTATGCCTGCTCCTCAAACAGTTTGTTATGGCGCCGCGACGACATTGAATCCTTTTGTTTCAGGCGGGCAATTGCCGTACACTTATTCATGGAGCAATGGCCAAAACGGTACAGCTTTGACTGCAGTGGCCGGTAATTACGTGTTGGTGATTATGGATGCGATTGGATGTACAACTTCAGCATCAGTTGCAATTAATCAGGCACCTCCAATTAATGCAGTTGTGAACTCTACGCTTACAAGTTGTTTTGGAAGCAGCGATGGAAAAGCTTCGGTTGTAGCTGCCGGAGGAACCTTACCTTATTATTATTCATGGTCGCCTTATGGCGGATCGTCTTCAACAGCCAATGGATTATTAGCAGGCAATTTTAGTGTGACAGTAATAGATGGATTAGGTTGTTCACTAACCAGTTCTATTACCGTGAATCAGCCGGCTCCCTTAAATGTATCGGTTACCGTTAACAATCATGTGAGTTGTTATGGCGGGAACAATGGGTCTGCCACTGCTTATCCTTCGGGAGGTACTGCGGGTTATACTTATTTATGGATGCCGGGAGGAAGCACCGCGCAAACTCCTGCGAATTTAAGTGCCGGAAATTATATTGTTTCGGTAACGGACTCCAAAGGGTGTTTCCAAACTTCACAAACATCTATTGTTCAGCCAGGCGCTGCCTTAACTTCAAGTTTGATTGGCGTGTCGAGCACTTCCTGTTTTGGTAGCAGCACAGGATCTGCCACGATTACAGGCGTCGGAGGATCTTTACCTTATTCCTATCAATGGTTGCCTAGTGGAGCAACAACAGCCATTGCAACTAATTTATCAGCCGGATCTCATACGGTTACTACAACCGATATTAATTTTTGTACGACCCAGCAAATTATCACCGTCGGACAACCGTCGCCTTTAACAGCGACCGTATCACTTGTAAACAACGTGAGTTGTTTTGGAGGGAACAATGGTTCAGCGAATGTGAATGTTTCGGGAGGAACAAGCCCTTATTTTTATTCATGGAATACAGCCCCAACTCAGACCACTCAGGTTGCCGGTAATTTGCCATCCGGAAACTACTCAGTCACGGTGACAGATTTTAAAAATTGTGTGGTAACTACTTCTGCCGTGACAGTTTCACAGCCATCTGTTTTAACTGTGACCGCAACACCGGCGGCTTTAATTTCCTGTAGTGCCGCCATAGCAGTGTCTTCATCGGCATCGGGAGGCAATGGTTCTTATACTTATTCCTGGAGCAACGGGAGTAACACGCAAAACATAAGTGTGTATTCAGGAAATTATACTGTTACCGTTACGGATAATTTAGGATGTACAGCAACCAGCACGGTAGCAGTACAGGCTGCGAATAATGCGTTAACGGCCAGTATTGTTCAGCCTGCTAATTTATGTTATGGGACGTCTACTACGGTTTCGGTTTCAGCAAGCGGTGGATTTGGAGGCTTTTCTTATCTATGGGATAATAACGTAACAGGTTCTTCCCAGGTGGTTCAGGCCGGCACTCATTGCGTGAACGTTACTGATGCCGGCGGATGTATAACATCGGCCTGTGTCAACGTTATACAAAACCAACCTGTGATAGCGAGCATTTCCACCCCGCCGGTAATTTGCCCATTAGGGACAACAACTGTAATAGCCAGTGTTTCAGGAGGGCAAGCTCCATATTCTTTTTTATGGAACAATGGTGTTACCACGTCAACGATCTCCGCCGGCGTCGGAATTTATACAGTAACTGTTTCAGATGTGACCGGGACGTCTTGTTCGAATTCGGCAACGGTCGCTGTAGTTACTGAAACACCATTAACCTTGTTTACAGGGTCTACGAACGTAGGATGTTTTGGCGGAACAAACGGCACTGCGTCTGTTTATGCAAGCGGCGGGATGCCGGGCTACACTTATCTGTGGTCGGTTAACAGTGCAACGACTTCCATCATCGGGAATCTGTCGGCTGGAAGCTATTCTGTTTTGGTCACGGATAATATAGGTTGTACTAAATCAGCTAACGTGATTATTAGCCAGCCACTATCTGCTGTTGGTGCAATTACCTCTAATACAAACATTACCTGTAATGCCGAATCCAATGGTGCCGTTTCGGTTACAGGACTTGGTGGGACTCCACCGTATTATTATTACTGGGATCCGACGGGAGCCAGCACCCAAACATTAACCGGATTACCAGCGGGAATCTATTCGGTGATTGTAGCTGATAGTACCGGTTGTTTTACATCTTCAACTGTGAGTGTGACAGAACCTTCCCAGATTACCATTTTGACGCAAACAATTGCTTCCACCTGTGGGTATAGTAACGCAAGTGCAACGGTAACGCCAAGCGGAGGCGGCGGAGTATATACATATACCTGGAGCCCTACCGGAGGGAACAACTCAACTATTTCTAATGTCATGGCCGGAAACTATACTGTTTCTGTTTTAGATAACCTCGGATGTTTGAAACAATTTCCTGTTGTTTTGCCTTCCATTATTTCTACTGCCAGTCCGGGATTTAGTATAAACACTGTTTGTTTAAACAGTCCTTCATCATTCACTGATCTTTCAGTTAAAGGCAACGACTCAATTGTTTCCTGGAGTTGGGATTTTAATGACCCTCTTTCGGGCAGTAGTAATTTTTCATTATTGCAAAATCCGACTCATATTTATACTTCTGTGGGAAGCTACTCACCTGTGTTAACAATACAAACCGCGATCGGTTGTATAAGTTCTTTTTCATTAGGCGTTCCTTTTTACCCTGTCCCCAATCCAGGCTTTTTACTGAATTCAATTTGTGCCAATTCAAGTATCAGCTTTACAAATACTTCACAAATTTCACCAGGGTCTATCACGAGTTATGATTGGAATTTTGGTGACCCGGGTTCTGGTATAAATGATTCCTCTTCTGTTTTAAACCCTGTTCATTTTTATTCCTCTCCCGGTGTATTTACCATTACGTTAACCACCACAAGTAATAATAATTGTGTGACTTCTGTCACACACACACTTACTGTGTTTGCCTTGCCGTCCGCATCTTTTACGGCATCAAGCGGCTGCCTGAACAGTAATACTCAATTTACTAATTTATCCACTTCAAACTATATAAAATGGTATTGGAACTTTGGCGATGCTTCACCAATTGACTCAACAACCATAAGTCCGGCTCATAATTTTACGATCAGTGGCACATATTCAGTGGTTCTAACTACAATGTCGAGTAATCATTGTTTTAATTCGGATACACTGGATCTTGACATCTATCCAAATCCTGTCGCTAACTTTAACGCGCCGAATGTTTGCAGTAATAAAATAGTTACGTTCACTGATCTCTCCTCGGTTGGAACGGGTACAATTTCATCGTGGGAATGGGATTTCGGAGATTTTTCGGCCATCAATATCAATCAAAATCCAACTCATAATTTTACGTCTCCCGGTGTTTTTAATATTAGCTTCACTGTGACAAGTTCGTACGGGTGTCTGGCCACAACGTCTAAAACAGTTGGTGTTTTCCCTTTGCCTGTCGCTAATTTTTCCGTCTCTAACGCGTGTTTAAATTTAACCTCACAATTTACTGACACTTCAATCCCGGGACCGGGAGCAACCATTCAGTCATGGCTATGGGCTTTTGGAGATGGATCACCAATCAACACCACACAAGCGCCTACACATATTTATGCACTAACAGGCGTCTTTAACCCAACCTTGGTAGCTACAAACAGTTTTGGATGCAAGGATACAATTTCGATTCCGGTCACTATTTATCCCAACCCAACAGTTAGTTTTATAATCGATGATACGAGCGGATGCGCAGTTTTTTGCCCGCGATTTACCGACACCAGTACACCCGCGGGGATCTTAACTACCTGGGAATGGAATTTTGGAGATAATACCGGAATCGTTGGTACTCAAAACCCTGTTCATTGTTTTACAACAACAGGCACTTATTCCATATCCCTGAAGGGAACAACGGCTAATGGCTGCACGAGCGTCAGCAATCAAAACACTGCTATATCTATTCACCCTTTACCGGTGGCAAGCTTTTCTTTTACACCTAATGAAGCCACTACTTCTAATCCGGAAATAAGTTTTACAAATACTTCCACCAACGCAGTATCATGGTCATGGTATTTTGGCGATAATTCGGAATTATTAAATACTACCGTGGATATTGTGCACGCGTATGAAAATGGCGGTGATTATTGCATTAATTTGGTGGCCTTTAATCAATATGGCTGTTCTAACCGGGCGACCGCGTGTTTAAAAATAGAACAGGATTTTACATTTTATGTGCCTAATGCATTTACGCCGGGATCAACCCGAGGGGTGAATGATTTTTTTACAGGTTATGGAACTAATATCGATAAATTTGAAATGTGGATTTTTGACCGTTGGGGCGAAAAAATATATCACACCACTGATATTAATTCCGGTTGGGATGGAAAAGCAAAGCAAAGTTCCAACATTGCCAAGCAGGAAGTTTATGTGTATAAGATAGAGGTAACTGATTTCAGGGGTAATTTACACAAGTACGTTGGACACGTTACCCTTTTGAAATAAACACTATTGCGATTTATAGTGATCGTCGTAAAACGGTTTATAGTAATTGACCTGTTTTTTTCTGTAAAGCCTTGGCAAATTATCAGCGGAGATTGCCATGATGGTAAACAGTTCCCGTTTGACTCTGCCTGCAAAGACGGTTTGATCCTTGCTCAGATTCTCAATATATTCTAACGCTTCCTTGGCATCATTAAAGGTTTTGATAATGGTAATCTGGTCTGAACTCCCAAACAAACTACTGGAAATGCTCAAATCGGCATTGCTGTAAAAATTATTATTATAATCAGCTACGGCTGTTTTAAAAACATTTGCGATGGCAGCATCATCCGGGCAAACGGCAATAACAAAATGCTGTGAATTCAGATCTAAACTAAATGTATCTTTTTGGTTTACTGCTCCATTCGCTGTGGCCTCGCTCGGATGCTTCATATTGTACAAAATTTCCAGGATGTCTTGTGCCTGCCTTGTAACCGGATCTTTTGGATAATATATCTGCACTTTCTTTAACGCAGACTCCAGTGAATCAGCCCCTTTTAATTTGCCAATACACATGGCCTTGATAAATGCAAATTTTGGTGAGTAATCGGTTTTTCCAAACTTTATTTCCGACTCACTACATTTGTTATAGGCGCTGCTGTAGTTTCCTGACGTGTATTCATTATAGGTATCAACATAAAACAATTCTACTTCTCCTTTTTGGGCATTCTTATCAGAAATATAGTTCGGATTGCTAATGATCTGAGCATATTCGCTGTTTGGATACTCATTCAGAATTTTATTTTTGTAAAAATCAGCTTGTGATTTATTTTTTACATCGGTAAAGATGCGGTAAAGCTGAAAGTAAGTGGCTAATTTATATTTATGATCCGCGTAACGGTTATTTAATTCTTCAAAAGTGGCAATGGCTTTTTTGTTATTATTTAATTCGTCTTTATAAGTGCTTGCCAGGTTATAATAGGCGTCAATAATCTTTTTGTCAGATTTTACCATGGCTGAATCTGCCAATGGCAGGTCCGTTAAATAAAATTCAACAGTTTTCTTATCAGTCGGAATAAGTGTTTTAGTAGCTACTGCGGTTGGGCTGAGAGAATCTTCCGGGTTTTCATTATTATTTTGACTTTCAATGGTCAATGCTTTCTGGCTTCTTCTCCAGTTATCTTCCAGTTTTCGGTTACCCCATTTTTTAATGAAATCGGTGATGCCAAAACTTAAGGTGGTTTGATTGTAAAAATACCAGTCGCCTTTTACACCAGTGCTCATGTTTGGAAGACCATTATTTGGAACGCCGGTTGGATTGTAGTTAGGATTATCGTTTTGTGCCTGGAGAGCTTCAGCTTCTTCTTTTTTCCGTTCCTCTTCTTCCTCTATTTTTTGAATCATTTTTTCAATAAAGCGGGTACGGTCGCTTTCTGACATTTTAGCGATGCGCTGCAAGCTATCTTCCCGCTGAATTGTTCGGATATATCCAATCAATGTTTCTAACGTTTCTTTTCGTTTACTTATGATATGATAATCTTTATAATCTTTTGGCAGGGTGATCATGGTGCTGTCATAATATCCGCCGGCAGCTGTATAATTAGCTTGTTCAAAACTTAACTCCCCAAGCTTTAAATATGAGAGGGCTTTCTGTTTTGGGTTTTGAATGCTGTTTTTAACCGATAATTTATAATTAATTAAAGCTTCCGATATATTATTTTCCTTTTCATAGATCTCCCCTAACGTATAATAAAGAACATCAAGGTACTCGGTATTCTTAACGTCACGTGTCATTTTTATCAGTTCGCGCTTTAGTTTAGCAACATTGCCCGACTTGATGTCGACCAATCTCGCCTGTTTCATTTTTGCGTGAAACAGTATCTCATACTCAGGCTTTAAATCAACTACTTTTTTATAGTATTGGATTGCCTTTTTATTATCCTTTCTTTCTTCATATAACTGGGCTAAAATAAAAGAATAGCGGGCTCTTGTTTTTTTTGACGGGCGACCATTCAATATTTTGGTCACTTTGCCCATGAAATTATCTTTTTTGGGGTCGCCACCACCTTTTAACGCCTT
Source organism: Bacteroidota bacterium (assembly GCA_021155905.1). Classification (GTDB taxonomy): domain Bacteria; phylum Bacteroidota; class Bacteroidia; order B-17B0; family Aurantibacillaceae; genus UBA4416. The sequence goes on along the minus strand of JAJNBG010000020.1, from coordinate 3,021 downwards.
TAAAAGAGCAGTTTCGGCCTCCTTGTACATACCGCGTTTGATATAGTAGTCTGCCTGAACAGCGGGCAGCTCTTTTTTTGCGTATTTGGATATTTTCTTGTCCTCTTTTAATAAACTAATGATAGGTTCAGCTTGCGAGGGGGCGCCAATTTCATTGTAAGATCTCGCCAGCCAAATAAAGGCTTTGTATCTGTCTTTTGATTTGTAGCTCCTTATAACGTATTCAAATGCCTCTATCCCCGAAAAAAATTCTCTTTTATAGAAATGGGAAATACCAATGACGTTCCAGTTATTGTCAATCCATTTGCCGGCTGTAGTAATCTCCGTATTTTTTTTCTTATCCTTAATCGTATGGCGTTGAATGGCATTGGAAGATTTTTTGATAGCCTTATCAAACTCCGGAAAGGTTGTTTTTGCAGTTTCATTGTTAGGGACCAAAAACACAGGAAGCAAACGGTCGTAATCATATTTATACCCGCTGACAATTTTCTCCTCACCTTCTTTGATGCTTTCGGTAGCGTAATAATAACCGTTAAAACGGGCAGTTAAATTGTGATAGCCCCGGTGTATAAATGTATTTTTATTGGTTTTACAGCCTGTTAAGAGGATCAGAAAAGCAAAAACGAAAAATATATATGTGGGTTTAAATTTCAAAAAATAAGGTTCAAAAATAAGCTAATAACGTCAAAATCGTAAATTTAGTATATTTTTGTGTCGAACGTATGCCAGAAATCAAAAATAGTCGTTGGAAAATTTTTACCAACCAATTACGGAATAAATACCGGCTGGTAATATTAAACGATGATTCTTTTGCGGAAAAATTTTCTTTACGTTTATCACCTTTAGGTTTAATTATTTTATTGGGTTCAGTTACTATTGTGATGACAACTTTAGTCATCAGTTTGGTGGCTTTTACACCGCTTCGTGAGTATATCCCCGGCTATGGCAATGTTAATGACAGAAAAGACATCATTCGCTTAACCGCTAAGGCCGATTCCCTGGAAAACACCCTAAGTTCGCGCGACTGGTACATCAGCAACCTTTTAAATGTATTTTCCGGTAAAACGGAGGGCAAGCCGCCAAAACCCCCCAGAGATACTACCGGGAAGTATGCCAATACAGACATTAAGCCGAGCGAACAGGATCAAAAACTGCGTACAGACATAGAAACCAATCAGTTAGCTTCTACGAGTAATAAAGTGTCCGCCAACAAAATTAACGCATTAAGTAATTTCTTCTTTTTTACCCCGTTAAAAGGGATTATTACAACATCTTATAGCCTTAAGGAAGAGCATTTTGGAGTGGATATTGTTGCAAAGGAAAACGAAATGGTAAAAGCGACCCTGGACGGAACGGTTATATTTTCAGGATTTACAGCAGAAGATGGCTATGTGTTGCAATTGCAGCATAATAACAACCTGACAAGTGTTTACAAACATAATTCCATGGTTTCAAAAAAGACGGGAGATTACGTAAAGGCCGGGGATCCAATTGGTGTGGTGGGAAATACCGGTGAAACCAGCAAAGGGCACCATCTTCATTTCGAACTCTGGTATAATGGCTTTGCCATAAATCCCCAGGATTACGTGGTGTTTTAAAAACCGGGCTATTTTTCTCATTTGTTCGTCTAAAACCTGAAAAAAAGTTTCGGTTTTGTCAATTTATCCCTACATTTGCACCCGAATTTTAAAGCTTACAAATACCATTTTTCGTAATGACTAGTAAAATTAATACATACAAACGCTTTTTTAGTATCTTTTTAGTGCTATTTTCCCTATTCATGGGATTTTCCACCACGTTGACGGCATCTGAGCCTTTAGAGGATGGTGTTGAACAATCTCATGACGAAGCAACTGCGCATGGCCACGAATCTTCGGGTCCGGTTGATATTACGCAGGTTGCTTTTGAGCACATCCTGGACTCTCACTCCTGGCATTTTTGGGGAGAGGGTCATGATGCAGTTTCGGCTCCGTTACCTGTTATTTTAAAAGGAAACAATGGTGTAGCCTGTTTCATGTCGTCAGAGTTTCATCATGATACACAAGGAACTGTTGTAGTTGAAAAAAACGGGGAGCGTTTTGTAAACTTTGAAGAAAAAATTTATTATGCCAATGAAACGCCTAATGAATACGGGCAGTATGTAACCTTAACGGCAGAGGAAAAAGAAGTTTCTGTTGCTAATGCATGTCCATTGGATTTTTCTATTACCAAAAACGTTACTCAAATGTTTATTTCGGTTGCGTTATTAGTTTGGTTATTTACTTCTATTGCCAAAGCTTATAAAACACAGGGAGTAACTTCTGCACCTAAAGGAAAACAATCTTTCTTCGAGCCATTAATTGTTTTTGTTCGTGATGATATCGCCAAAGGAAATATCGGTCATGGTTCAGATAAATATGTTCCTTACTTATTGACCGTTTTCTTTATGATTCTTGTCAACAATGTATTTGGGTTAATTCCAATCGGAGCAAACCTAACCGGAAACATTGCCTTTACGTTAGTATTATCTGTAGCAACATTAATCATCACCAATATCAACGGTAACAAAAATTACTGGTCTCATATTTTCTTACCACATGCTCCAAAAGCAATCTGGCCAATTCTTATTCCTATTGAGATCGTTGGTATCTTAACCAAGCCATTTGCTTTAATGATACGTTTGTTCGCAAACATTACAGCGGGACACATTATCGTGATTTCATTGGTTGGATTGATTTTCGTTTTCAAAACCATTTACATTGCACCTGTTTCTGTAGCCTTTGCGTTATTCATTGATGTATTAGAATGTTTAGTTGCATTCTTACAGGCTTATATCTTTACGATGTTAACGGCTTTATTTATCGGTTCTGCAGTAGCAGATCACAATGGAGACGGGATGCACACGGAAGACGATGAGAAGTTGGTAGCAGGACACTAAAATCGGAATAATTAATAACCAATAAAAACAAAAACAAATGACAGGTAGTATCGCAGCAATCGGAGCAGGCTTAGCAGTAATAGGCGCTGGTATCGGTATCGGAC